>NZ_CP026101.1:2458763-3073454 GCF_002902945.1 Paraburkholderia caribensis | reverse complement strand
ATCTCGGCCCCTGGGGCAACTACCTCCGTCAGGTCGATCGCGTCGCGCCGTATCTCGGCCCGTTGTCGCGCTGGCTGGAAACGCTCAAGCGGCCGAAGCGCATTCTCGTCGTCGACGTGCCCATCGAACTCGATAACGGCACCGTCGCGCACTTCGAAGGCTATCGCGTGCAGCACAACGTGTCGCGCGGTCCGGGCAAGGGCGGCGTGCGTTATCACCAGGACGTGACGTTGTCGGAAGTGATGGCGCTGTCGGCATGGATGTCGGTGAAGAACGCGGCCGTGAACGTGCCGTACGGCGGTGCGAAGGGCGGTATCCGCGTCGATCCGCGCAAGCTCTCGCGTGGTGAACTGGAGCGCATGACGCGCCGCTACACCAGCGAAATCGGCATCATCATCGGACCGAACACCGACATCCCCGCGCCGGACGTGAACACCAATGAGCAGATCATGGCGTGGATGATGGACACGTACTCGATGAACCAGGGCCAAACGGCCACGGGCGTCGTGACGGGCAAGCCGATCACGCTCGGCGGCTCCCTCGGCCGTCGTGAAGCGACAGGCCGCGGCGTGTTCGTCGTCGGTTGCGAAGCGGCGCGCCGCATCGGCATGGATATCGAAGGCGCGCGCATCGCCGTGCAGGGCTTCGGCAACGTCGGCGGCATCGCGGCGCGTCTGTATCAGGAAGCAGGCGCGAAGGTCGTCGCCGTGCAGGATCACACGGGCACGCTGTACAAGGCATCGGGCATCGACGCCGTTGCGCTGCTCGAGCACGTCGCGAAGCACGGCGGCGTCGGCGGTTACGCCGAAGCCGACACGATCGCGAACGAAGACTTCTGGACGGTCGAATCGGACATCCTGATCCCGGCTGCGCTGGAAAACCAGATCACCGAGAAGAACGCGGGCAAAATTCGTACGAAGATCGTGGTAGAAGGCGCGAACGGTCCGACCACAACGGCCGCCGACGACATCCTGCACGACAAGGGCATCCTCGTGATCCCCGACGTCGTCGCGAATGCGGGCGGGGTGACGGTGTCGTACTTCGAGTGGGTGCAGGATTTCTCGAGCTTCTTCTGGACGGAAGACGAGATCAACGAGCGCCTCGAACGCGTGATGCGCGAAGCGTTCGCGGCCGTGTGGCAGGTGGCGAGCGAGCAGAAGGTGTCGGTGCGCACGGCGGCGTTCATCGTTGCTTGCAAACGCATCCTTCAGGCGCGCGAAATGCGCGGTCTGTATCCCTGATACAGCGCGGCCGTCGGGCAATACACGGCCGCAGACATGACGGACCTGGCGCCCGGCCGGCAGGCGGGCGCCACGCAACAACGCTTCGCGAGCGCGAATCGACGGACTCGCGCAGAATACCGGGCGGACGGCATCTTCGGGTGCCGTCCGCTTTTGTGCAGTTGAAGTTGCACCCGAACCGGCAAAAACGACGCATCCGATCACGTTTGCATCGCTCCGGTGAAGGCGCTGTAAGCCAATACTGGCGCCGCACCGCGCAAATTGGTGGCTTTATGCAACACTGCGCGCGGAACATGGTTAACAACCATACTTTCAGAATAATTACTGAGATACACTGGCGCCGGTTCTTGCCAAGGAGATCACAAATGAAGGTTAAAAAAGCTGCGCTGCTTCTCGCGACTCTGGGATTGTTCACGGTAGGCGCGCAAGCGCAGGACGCCGGCACGCTGAAGAAGATCAAGGACACGGGCGTTATTTCGCTGGGCCACCGCGAATCGTCGATTCCGTTTTCGTACTACGACGACAAGCAGAACGTGGTCGGCTACTCGCAGGAATTCGCGCTGAAGGTCGTGGATGCCGTCAAGCAGAAGCTGAACATGCCGGACCTGAAGGTCAAGCTGACGCCGATCACGTCGCAAAACCGTATTCCGCTGGTGCAGAACGGCACCGTCGACCTCGAATGCGGCTCGACCACGAACAATGCTGAACGTCAGCAACAGGTCGCGTTCTCGAACACGATTTTCGTGATCGGCACGCGCCTGATGACGAAGAAAGATTCCGGCGTCAAGGACTGGGCGGACCTGAAGGGCAAGACCGTCGTCACGACGGCTGGCACCACGTCCGAGCGCCTGCTTCGCAAGATGAACCAGGACAAGAACATGGGCATGAACATCATCAGCGCGAAGGACCACGGCGAGTCGTTCCTGACGCTGTCCACGGGCCGCGCTGCCGCGTTCATGATGGACGACGCACTGCTCGCCGGCGAGCGCGCCAAGTCGAACACGCCGAACGATTTCATCATCGTCGGCGCGCCGCAATCGCATGAAGCTTACGGCTGCATGCTGCGCAAGAACGATCCGGAGTTCAAGAAGGTCGTCGACGACGCGATCGCCAAGGTCGAAACGTCGGGCGAAGCGGACAAGATCTACAAGAAGTGGTTCGAATCGCCGATCCCGCCGAAGGGCCTCAACCTGGCCTTCCCGGAAAGCGACGATATCAAGGCGCTGTACAAGGCGCCGAACGACAAGGCAATCGACTAACCCTCGAACAACCGTTAGCTGAACAGTCAACGTGTTGAACAGAACGGAAGGGGCAAGCGCTTCTTCCGTTTCTTTTTGTTGGAGTCTTCGTCATGTCATACCACTGGAACTGGGGCATTCTGCTGAGTCCGGTTTCCACCGGCGAGCCGACCACCTATCTCGGCTGGCTGCTGTCCGGTCTCTGGGTGACGGTCACCGTTTCGCTGTGCGCGTGGGTGATCGCGCTGATCGTCGGGTCGTTCTTCGGCGTGCTGCGCACGGTCCAGAACCCGCGCCTCGCGGCGATCGGCACCGTCTACGTCGCCATCTTCCGTAACATTCCGCTGATCGTTCAGTTCTTCATCTGGTATCTGGTGATACCCGAGCTGCTGCCCGTTTCGATCGGCACATGGTTCAAGCAGCTGCCGCCTGGCGCGCAGTTCTTCTCGTCGTCGATCATCTGTCTCGGGCTGTTCACCGCCGCGCGTGTGTGCGAGCAGGTCCGCTCGGGCATCAACGCGCTGCCGCGCGGCCAGCGCGGCGCGGGCTTTGCGCTTGGCTTCACGCAATGGCAGACGTATCGTTACGTGCTCTTGCCCGTCGCGTACCGGATCATCGTGCCGCCGCTCACGTCGGAGTTCCTGAACATCTTCAAGAACTCTGCCGTTGCATCGACCATCGGTCTGCTGGATCTGTCCGCTCAGGCGCGCCAGCTCGTCGACTACACGGCGCAGACCTATGAGTCGTTCATCGCCGTCACGGTCGCGTACCTGCTCATCAACCTGATTGTGATGACGCTGATGCGCATCGTCGAAGCCAAGAGCCGGTTGCCTGGCTATATCGGAGGCAAGTGATGCATCATTTCGACTGGAGCGGTATTCCGGGCGCACTGCCGACGCTGTGGACGGGCGCCGTCGTCACGTTCAAGATCACGATTCTCGCGATCGTGGTCGGCATCGTGTGGGGCACGGTGCTCGCGATCATGCGGCTGTCGTCGTTCAAGCCGTTCGAGTGGTTCGCGAAGATCTACGTGACGCTTTTCCGCTCGATCCCCCTCGTGATGGTTCTGCTGTGGTTCTTCCTGATCGTGCCGCAGTTGCTGCAGAACGTGCTGGGCCTTTCCGCCGACATCGACATCCGGCTCGCGTCGGCGATGGTCGCGTTCTCGCTGTTCGAAGCTGCGTACTACTCGGAAATCATCCGCGCGGGCATTCAGGCGGTGCCGCGCGGCCAGGTGAACGCATCGTACGCGCTCGGCATGAGCTACGCGCAGGCGATGCGCCTCGTCGTGCTGCCGCAGGCGTTCCGCGCGATGGTGCCGCTGTTGCTCACGCAAGCCATCGTGCTGTTTCAGGATACGTCGCTCGTCTACGTGATCAGCCTCGCCGACTTCTTCCGCACGGCCACGAATATTGGCGACCGTGACGGCACGAACGTCGAAATGGTACTGTTCGCGGGTGCGTGTTACTTCGTGGTGTGCGTGGTCGCGTCGAGCCTCGTCAAAAGTCTTCAGAAAAAGGTCGCAAGATGATCTCTATCAAGAATGTGTCGAAGTGGTACGGTCAGTTCCAGGTGCTGACCGACTGCACGACGGAAGTGAAAAAGGGCGAAGTGGTCGTCGTGTGCGGCCCGTCGGGTTCGGGTAAATCGACGCTGATCAAGACGGTCAACGGGCTCGAGCCGTTTCAGAAAGGCGAAATCGTGATCAACGGCCAGTCGCTCACCGACAAGAAGACAAACCTGTCGAAGCTGCGTTCGAAGGTCGGCATGGTGTTTCAACACTTCGAGTTGTTCCCGCATCTGTCGATCACCGAAAACCTGACGCTCGCGCAGATCAAGGTGCTCGGCCGCTCGAAGGACGAAGCGACTGCGAAGGGCCTCAAGCTGCTCGATCGCGTCGGCTTGCGCGCGCACGCGGACAAGTATCCTGGGCAGTTGTCGGGCGGTCAGCAGCAGCGTGTGGCGATTGCGCGGGCGCTGTCGATGGACCCGATTGCGATGCTGTTCGACGAACCCACTTCCGCGCTTGATCCTGAAATGATCAACGAAGTGCTCGACGTGATGGTCGAACTTGCGCAGGAAGGCATGACCATGATGTGCGTGACGCACGAAATGGGTTTCGCGAAGAAGGTCGCGCATCGCGTGATTTTCATGGACAAGGGCCTCATCGTCGAAGACGACCGCAAGGAAGACTTTTTTGCGAATCCGAAATCGGATCGCGCGAAGGATTTCCTCGCAAAGATCCTGCATTAAAAGCAGGCTGTAGAAGCAAAAAAGCCGCTCCATCAGGGCGGCTTTTTTTTATCTCTCTTTTTATTTATTCTTTCGTGCGGCTTTCGAAAAATAGAACGATATATAAAATTAGGAGTATTGCTTATTAAGGATGCGTGTTAATCGGAATCGTCTCATGTAACTTGTGGTGGCATGCGCATAAGCTTCCCGGCGAAACGTGATGAGGTGAGCGGGGTGCGTCGCACTCATTCGTTTTCGATCGACAAGAGACAATCCATGAAAGTGTTTTTGATGAGCGACCTGGTCGTTCACGAGTTAGTGTCAATGCAGCTGGAAGGCAAATGGCTGACCGCTGCGCAGTTCGCGGAGTCGGCGCAGATGTGGATTTCTCGTCATGGGCAAAAAAATCAGTTATCCAGAAGAATGCTCGAAGTCTTTCAACACGAGGCGGAGCAAATCGCCGGGCGTCTGATGAACGACGCGATAGCTGACGGATCGGATTCGCGTCTGAAAGCTCTCCTGCTGGCTATTCCTGCCGTCAACTACGCAGATCCGCTGAGTGCGAGCGCACTTGCCGCAAGCCTCGAGGTCTGTCGCAGGAAGCTGTGCGATTGCTGTTCCCATCGCCTTGAACCCGGCAATCCACAGAAAGTGCACGAAACGGAACGCTGGCGTTGTCATCCCGCGCTGCGCCAGTTCTTGTGTGGAAGCGCTGCGGCGCACGAGACAGAAGGCGGCGTCAGCGCGGGTGAAGACGGTCTTGCAGCGAGCGCACGCCAGTAGCGACACCGCCCGCGAGCGACGGGACTAGCGCGAAGGCGGCTATCGGGCGATCAGGATTCGTACGCGGCGGCGTCGTCGGATTCGAGATCGAGAACAGACGCGACGGGCAGCATGCTCGCAGAAGCGCTGCGATCACAGGCGGGATTGCGCGCCTTCTCCAGCACGGCCGGCGGCACGGGCACGTTGGCGCGCGCGATCACTTCGCCGTGCTGGAACATCAGTAGATCGCCCGGCTCGAAAGCGGTCCATATTTCGTTGTCGGTCAACGGCTGCGTGGCGATCACGGCGACGCGGTCTTCGGGCGTCGTATACTTGGCGAAATCGATCGATACGTCCGCGTCGACCAGATGCGCGGTCGAAAACGGCCAGCTGCGCACAAGGTAATGAAGATGCGTCGAGCAGTGCGCAAACAACGCCTGGCCATTCGACATCAGAAAATTGAACACGCCGAACTGGGTGATTTCGCGGGTCAACGTTTCCAGCGCGGCGAACAGTTCGTTCAGCGGCGGTTGCGAACCAGGAAACGCCTTGCGCAACCCTTGCAGCAGCGCGCAGAACGCCAGCTCGCTATCGGTGCTGCCGACGGGCTGGTACACGCCCGACAGCACCGGGCTGTAATTCTGCAGATCACCGTTGTGCGCGAAGATCCAGTGGCGTCCCCACAACTCCCGCATGAACGGATGGCAGTTCTCGAGCACGATATGCCCTTGCGTCGCCTTGCGGATATGCGCGATCGTGTTCTTCGACTTGATCGGGTAGCGCTTGACCATCTCGGCGATGGGCGAGGTGGCCGACGACTGATGATCGATGAACAGGCGACAGGCCTTGTCTTCGAAGAAGGCGATGCCCCAGCCGTCGGAGTGGTGGTCGGTGACGCCGCCGCGCGCCGCGAAGCCGGTGAACGAGAACGTGACGTCCGTGGGCGCGGCGCAATTCATTCCGAGTAGTTGGCACATGATGCGGAAGACAAGCCTTTCTAACGGGGTATGAGCCCGCATGGGCCGACCCGTTACAATGATGATTTTCCAAGCATATCACCGAGCCAGAAACGGCAAAAAGCAAAATTGACGGGTGTTTTGGCTGCATTTGTGGATTAGCCTCGTCAGTTATGCAATCTGCCGCTTGCTCGACGCTCGTGAGTCCCCGCCATGACCGCATCTACCGCTGCTTCCGTCGATACCCTCACGCTCGCCCGTCCCGATGACTGGCATCTGCACGTCCGCGACGGCGCGATGCTTGCCGCCGTCCTGCCGCACACCGCGCGCCAGTTCGGCCGCGCGATCATCATGCCGAACCTGAAACCGCCCGTCACGACGACCGAGATGGCGCGCGCCTACCGCGAGCGGATCGTCGCGGCGATCCCGGCCGGCGTGAAGTTCGAGCCGCTGATGACGCTGTATCTGACCGACAACACGCCGCCCGAAGAGATCCGCCGCGCCCGCGAAAGCGGTTTCGTGCATGGCGTGAAGCTGTATCCGGCGGGCGCGACGACGAATTCGGACGCAGGCGTCAGCGACATCCGCAAATGCGCGAAAACGCTCGAGATGATGCAGGAAACGGGCATGCCGCTGCTCATTCACGGCGAAGTGACGGATTCCTCGATCGATCTTTTCGATCGCGAGAAAGTGTTCATCGACCGCGTGATGACGCCGCTGCGCCGCGATTTCCCGGCGCTGAAGGTCGTGTTCGAGCACATCACCACCAAGGACGCCGCCGATTATGTCCGTGACGCGGGCGCGCCGCCCGAACTGCTGGGCGCGACGATCACTGCGCATCATCTGCTGTACAACCGCAACGCGATTTTCCAGGGCGGCATCCGTCCGCATTATTACTGCTTGCCTGTGTTGAAGCGCGAGACGCACCGTGTGGCGCTCGTCGAGGCGGCCACGTCGGGCAATCCACGCTTTTTCCTCGGCACGGACAGCGCGCCGCATCCGAAGGGCCTGAAGGAACATGCGTGCGGCTGCGCGGGCTGCTATACAGCGCTGCATGCACTCGAGCTGTACGCCGAAGCGTTCGACAAGGCGGGCGCGCTCGACAAGCTCGAAGGCTTCGCGAGCTTCCATGGCGCCGATTTCTACCGCCTGCCGCGCAGCGAGGAGAAGGTCACGCTGCGCCGGGAAGAATGGACGCTGCCTGCCGAAGTCGCGGCAGGCGATACGCCCGTCGTGCCGTTGCGCGGCGGCGAGACGATCGGCTGGAAGCTCGTTTGAGCGCTTGCTGAGCGAATGTCGCGCAATATCGGCTCCGCGGGCGGCGTGTTGAAACGCGCTGCAACGGGCTTCGCGGATATCGACTGGTCGATGCCGTGGTTCGCGCAGGTCGCGACGCGCGGCGTGCGCTGGCAACAGGCTGCGCTGCGCAGTGCGGCGGATCAGTTGCGCGAGATGAACGCGGATGCCGCGTCCGCCGTCGTCACAACGGGACGCGGAAAGCAGCTCGCCTTTATCCCGCAGGACGCATTGCCGCCCGGCACCGCGTACGAAGCGCATATTGCCGCATCAGGCTGCGTGCCGACACGCCACAATCTGCATGATTTCTTCAACGCGCTGATGTGGTTTCAGTTTCCGCGTATCAAGGCGGCGCTGAGCGCGCGCGGGTCGGCGGCTGTCGATGTTCTCGGCATCGGCCCGACGCGCGGCGGCACGCGCGACGCACTCACACTGTTCGACGAGAACGCCGTGCTGTTCGCGTGTGCGGACGCGTCGGTATCGGCCGCACTGCGCTCGTTCGACTGGAAAACGCTGTTCGTCGACCGGCGAGCGGCGTGGGGCGAGCGCTGCGAGGTGCGCTGCTTCGGGCACGCGCTGCTGGAAAAACTCGTTACGCCCTATAAGGCGTGTACCGCACACGCGTGGATCGTCGAGGTGCCGTCTGCCTATTTCTCATGGCCCCGTATTTCGCGCGACGCGTTTCTGGACGAAACCATCGCCCGCACGCTGCTCGATACGCCGAGCTTCAGCGCCCGGATGTTCGCGCCGCTACCCGTGCTGGGCATTCCCGACTGGTGGGCAGCGAACGACGCGCCGTCTTTCTACGACGATGCCTCTGTGTTTCGCAGCGGGCGGCGGTCTCGCGGAACGCCAGATGTTAAAATGTCCATCAGCAAAGCAGGCCAGGCAGTCGCGGCCTCGGCGGTTTCGGCCGGCGAGGGCGAGGAAAGTCCGGACTCCACAGGGCAGGGTGATGGCTAACGGCCATCCGTGGTGACACGCGGAACAGGGCAACAGAAAGCAAACCGCCGATGGCCCGGCGCAAGCCGGGATCAGGTAAGGGTGAAACGGTGCGGTAAGAGCGCACCGCGGCTGCTGCGAGGCAGACCGGCACGGTAACCTCCACCCGGAGCAATTCCAAGTAGGCTGGCTAGCATCTTCGAGATGCAGGGCGGGGCCCCCGTCACGTCAGCGGGTAGGAAGCTTGAGCGCGTCAGCAATGGCGCGCCTAGAGGAATGACTGCCACGCGTGGCGCGCTTTCGGGCGCGTTGCGTGCACAAAATCCGGCTTATCGGCCTGCTTTGCCGCTCAAATGACAAATGCCGGCGTCCCAATGGGACGCCGGCATTTTTTGCATTCGCTTCGCGTCAGGCGGCGTTAGCCCGCAACGATATCGAACGAATGCGTGAGCTCGGCCGTTTTCGCGATCATGATCGACGCTGAGCAATATTTGTCGTGCGACAGATTGATCGCGCGTTCCACCGTCGACGGATTCAGGTTCTTGCCCGTCACCGTGAAATGGAAATGGACCTTCGTGAATACCTTCGGGTCCTCGCTCGCGCGCTCGGCTTTCAGCGTCACCGAGCAGCCGCTGATTTCCTGACGGCTCTTTTTCAGGATCATCACGACGTCGTACGCCGTGCAGCCGCCCGTGCCGAGCAGCACCATTTCCATCGGACGCGGCGCCAGATTGCGGCCGCCGCCTTCAGGCGCGCCGTCCATCGCGACGAGGTGGCCGCTGCCCGTTTCGGCGGCGAACGCCATGCCATCCTGACCCATCCAGCTGACTTTGCATTCCATTCCTGTACTCCGCTCACATGCTTGAATTCGAGATGCGCATTGTAGCCCGACGGATGATGGCTCGCCCGGGGCGACACCGGCGGCCGGTTATGCGGATTGTGCCTCGTGTGCTGCGCTGCGGCATGTTCCGCGCATAAGGGATAGCACGGACGATTTTAGGTGCGAACCTCTAGGGCGACTCCAGTGGTTGTCCTGTCCACGCACGCTAAGCCATTGTTCTCGAAAGAGTTAGCCGGGATCGAGGAAGCGGCAAGATGCTTTTCGTATAATGAAATTAGATTTCACATTGCAAATGTTCTTGCGTTGCACAAGCAGCAGCCATATAATCAGTTCATTGGTTGTCGCAGTTCGACAATCTCCGCATGTCTCCTCCACCCTCCTCCAAAGGTGGATTAAGCCCGAACCGCTAGTTCGGGCTTTTTTTCGTCCTCAGCTTTCCGTTGTTCGGGCGCTTTGACTACTAAGCGCAAATTCCTTTATAATTCAGGGCTTTTCCGCAGTCGCGCCCGCGGAGGAAGAACCAGGGAGAGCCTGCACGCGCCTCGAAGCGCACATACAAGCAGGAAAAAACACAGGGCGCAGCACTATTTTTTGGATCGATCATGAAGACGTTTTCCGCAAAAGCCCATGAGGTTACGCGCGAATGGTACGTGATTGACGCGACGGATAAGGTTCTCGGGCGTGTCGCCAGCGAAGTGGCACACCGTCTTCGCGGCAAGCACAAGCCTGAATTCACTCCGCACGTCGACACCGGTGATTTCATCATCGTTATCAACGCCGGCAAGCTGAAGGTCACGGGTAACAAGACCACGGACAAGAAGTACTATCGCCACTCGGGCTACCCGGGCGGTATCTATGAGACGACGTTCGGCAAGATGCAAGAACGCTTCCCGGGCCGCGCGCTCGAGAAAGCGGTCAAAGGCATGCTGCCGAAGGGCCCGCTCGGCTACGCGATGATCAAGAAGCTGAAGGTCTACGCCGAAGCAACGCATCCGCATTCGGCACAACAGCCGAAGGCGCTCGAGATCTAAGGGGAGCCCACATGATCGGTAACTGGAATTACGGTACGGGCCGCCGCAAGAGCGCCGTTGCTCGTGTCTTCATCAAGGCAGGCAAGGGCGAGATCGTCGTCAACGGCAAGCCCATCGCTGACTACTTCTCGCGCGAAACGTCGCTGATGATCGTGCGTCAGCCGCTGGAACTCACGAACCACGCTGCCACGTTCGACATCAAGGTCAACGTGACGGGCGGCGGTGAAACGGGTCAAGCCGGTGCAGTTCGCCACGGCATCACCCGCGCGCTGATGGACTACGACGCAACGCTGAAGCCGGCACTGTCGAACGCAGGCTTCGTGACGCGTGACGCACGTGAAGTCGAGCGTAAGAAGGTCGGTTTCCACAAGGCACGTCGCCGCAAGCAGTTCTCGAAGCGTTAATCGTTTCGGGCTGGCTCTGTTTCAGGCAGGGCTTGCTGCAGAAAGCCGCCAACGCATCTGCGAAGGCGGCTTTTTTATTTGTCGTGCTGCATTGTCGATCCGTATGTGGACATCGCTGACAGGTGTACGAGGACATCGTAGACACCTTTCGTGGCGGCGGGAGTCAGCCGGTCTGCATAAGAACCTATTGATTTCATGGGCTTCAGCACGATATCGGGAACAGCAATACAATAGCGTGTAGAAGCTATTTTGGAGAGTTCGCATGGACGCAGTGACCGACACCCCCGTGACCGAGATGCCGGCACCGTTCGTCTTCACCGACGCAGCGGCTGGCAAGGTCAAGGAACTGATCGAAGAAGAAGGCAACCCTGAGCTGAAACTGCGCGTGTTCGTGCAGGGTGGTGGCTGCTCGGGCTTCCAGTACGGCTTCACGTTCGACGAAGCCATCAACGAAGACGACACGGTGATGAACAAAAGCGGCGTCCAGCTGCTGATCGATTCGATGAGCTACCAGTATCTGGTTGGCGCAGAGATCGACTACAAGGACGACATCAACGGCGCACAGTTCGTCATCAAGAACCCGAATGCTACGACCACCTGCGGTTGCGGCTCGTCGTTCTCGGTGTAAGCGCGGCTTTTTCGCTTAAGTTGCAGCAAAAACGGGGCTTCGGCCCCGTTTTTATTTCCACGCGAAGCTCGCATGCCGTATTAGCGCGGATAAATCGCGCCAAGCACGCGCTCGTCCGCCGCGCCCGTCACCGAGGGCAAATTCCCCGGTTCGCGTGCAACGCAACGCATGGCCAGCCACGCAAACGCCAGCGGTTCCACCTGATGCGGCGGCACGCCGAGCGCTTCCGTCGTCATGACGGGCACGCCGCTGCAGCCGCTTTCGGCGAGGGCGCCCTGCAGTGCTTTCATGATCTCCGGGTTGCGTGCGCCGCCGCCGCACACGTAAACCGCCTTGCAATCGGGCGCATGGCGCTCGACCTCGCGCGCGACGGTGACGGCTGTCAGCGCGACCAACGTCGCCTGGACGTCGGCGGGGCTGAGGTTGGTGAATTCCTGCAACCGGGCGTCGAGCCATTCAGGGTTGAACAGGTCGCGGCCCGTGCTTTTCGGCGGCTGCGCCTCGAAAAACGGCTCATCGAGCAAAGCGTTCAGCAACGGACGATGCACCTGGCCCGACGCCGCAAACTGGCCGTTCTCGTCGAATGGCTTGTTCAGATGCCTGTGCGCCCATTCGTCGAGCAGCGCGTTAGCGGGACCGCAAT
The DNA here is from genome assembly GCF_002902945.1 of Paraburkholderia caribensis. Taxonomy (NCBI): domain Bacteria; kingdom Pseudomonadati; phylum Pseudomonadota; class Betaproteobacteria; order Burkholderiales; family Burkholderiaceae; genus Paraburkholderia; species Paraburkholderia caribensis. Next base: position 3,061,240 of record NZ_CP026101.1, on the reverse strand, counting down.
CGAAGCCGCGCACCGCGCCGTTCGCCGAGAGGATCGTGATGTTACTGATTCCGCCGAGATTGCAGACCACGCGCGTCTCGTTCTTCGCGCCGAAAACCGTCGCATGGAAGGCCGGCACGAGGGGCGCGCCCTGGCCGCCCGCCGCGACGTCGCGGCTGCGGAAATCGGCGATCACGTCGATGTGCATCATTTCGGCCAGCAGCGCCGGATTGTTGATCTGCTTCGTGTAGCCCTTTTCCGGCCGATGCCGCACCGTTTGCCCGTGCACGCCGATCGCGCGGACATCCGCGGCCGACAGGTTGCCCGAGCGCAGCAACTCGTGGCAGCACACCGTATAGCGCGCGGCCAGCGCGTTCGCCGCGAGCGCCTCTCGCTCGATTTCGTTGTCGCCTGGTTGCTGGAGGGCGAATAGCGCGTCGCGTAGACCCTCGGAGAAGCCCACGAACGCCTGCGACCGCACGACGGGCGCCTTGCCTTTCGCAAATTCGACCGCGATGCCGTCCACGCCGTCCATGCTCGTACCTGACATCAACCCGAAATACACGCCGTCTGCCGTGTCTTTGGCCACGCTTCGCTCCTCTGATCGTCGTTCGTCGCGCCTCGTGATGCTTTTGGCGCCTCGTTGACGACGATTGTCGCTCATCGGCACGCCGCGAAACAATGGACGAAACGAGCAGCGCGAGCGCGCACGATGGCTCGCAATCGCCGTGCGCGTCCTACGCGGCTGCGCGTTGGCGCGCGTTTCACGTGAGATCAGGGCGCAATGCGCCTCAACTATGGGACAATCTCCCTTTTTGCGATCTCCCGTTCCAGCATGAGCACCGAGTCCACCGCCAAGCCCAATTCCGCGTACCCGATCACCGACGAAGTCCGCCACGCGCTCGAAGTCACGAAGCGTGGCGTCGACGAACTGCTGATCGAAGAGGAGTTCGCGCAAAAGCTCGCGAAGAGCGCGGCCACGGGCACGCCGCTGCGCATCAAGCTCGGTCTCGATCCGACGGCGCCCGACATCCACATCGGCCACACCGTCGTGCTGAACAAGATGCGCCAGTTGCAGGATCTCGGCCACACGGTGATCTTCCTGATTGGCGATTTCACGTCGCTGATCGGCGACCCGTCCGGCCGCAACGCAACGCGCCCGCCGCTCACGCGCGAGCAGATCGAATCGAATGCGAAGACGTATTTCGAGCAGGCCGCGCTGGTGCTCGACCGCGAGAAGACGGAAATCCGCTACAACAGCGAATGGTCGATGCCCCTTGGCGCCGACGGCATGATCAAGCTCGCGTCCCGCTACACCGTCGCGCGCATTCTGGAGCGAGAAGACTTCACGAAGCGTTTCCAGGGTGGCGTGCCCATCTCGATCCACGAATTCCTGTATCCGCTGATGCAGGGCTACGATTCCGTCGCGCTGAACGCCGACCTCGAACTCGGCGGCACGGACCAGAAGTTCAATCTGCTGGTCGGCCGCGAACTGCAAAAGCAGTACGGCCAGGAACAGCAGTGCATTCTGACGATGCCGCTGCTCGAAGGGCTGGATGGCGTCGAGAAAATGTCGAAGTCGAAGGGCAACTACGTCGGCATCAGCGAGAAGCCGAACGACATGTTCGGCAAGTTGATGAGCATCTCCGACGTGCTGATGTGGCGCTACTTCGAACTGCTGTCCTTCCGTCCGATGGCCGAGATCGAGGGCTTTAAGCGTGAAATCGAAGGCGGCCGCAATCCGCGCGATTTCAAGGTGATGCTCGCGCAGGAAATCGTTGCGCGCTTCCACTCGCAGCCCGACGCCGAGCGCGCGCTGGAAGACTTCAACCACCGCGCGAAGGGCGGCGTGCCGGACGATATCCCGTCTGTGACGCTCGCGGGCGCGCCGCTCGCAATCGGACAACTGCTGAAGCAGGCAGGTCTCGTGCCGTCGACGAGCGAAGCGCTGCGCAACATCGAGCAGGGCGGCGTGAAGATCGACGGCGCGACTGTGTCGGACAAGGGCCTGAAGATCGAAGCCGGCGAGTTCGTCGTACAGGTCGGCAAGCGCCGTTTTGCGCGTGTCACGCTGACGGCATGATGTTCGCCTGCGAGCGTTTGCAAGCGACGCGGCCGAAGGGCGCCGCATGATCGCGCTGATTCAACGCGTGCGGCGCGCGGAAGTGCGCGTCGCCGACCGTGTGACAGGCGCGATCGACGCGGGGCTGCTCGCGCTGGTCTGCGCCGAGCGCGGCGACACCGATGCCGCCGCCGACAAACTGCTCGCCAAAATGCTCGGCTACCGCGTGTTCAGCGACGCCGCGGGCAAGATGAATCTTCCTGTGCAGAATATCGACGGCGCGGGGCGCGCGGGCGGCTTGCTGCTCGTCTCGCAGTTCACCCTGGCCGCCGATACCAACAGCGGCCTGCGCCCGAGCTTCACGCCCGCCGCACCGCCCGACGAGGGCAAGCGCCTGTTCGACTACTTCGTGGCCGCCGCGCGCACGAAGCATCCCATCGTCGAAACGGGCGAATTCGGCGCGGACATGCAGGTCTCGCTTGTCAACGACGGCCCGGTAACGTTCTGGTTGCAGACGCGCGCATAACCGTTGTTTTCCCGCTCCGAACCCATGGCAACACAAGTCCTCTTCATCCGACACGGCGAGACCGACTGGAACCGCATCAAGCGGATTCAAGGACACATCGATATTCCGCTCGCGACGAGCGGCGTCGGCCAGGCGCGACGTCTCGCCGAACGCTTCGCGCGCGAGGCGAGAGAAGGCGCACGGCTCGATGCGATCTATTCGAGCGACCTCATGCGCGCGCAGCAAACGGCGCAACCGTTTGCCGACGTGCTCGGGCTGCCGCTGAACCTCAGCAAGGGCTTGCGCGAGCGTAACTACGGCGCGTTCCAGGGGCACGACAGCGACGAAATCTCGCTGCGCTTCCCCGACGAATACGTGCAGTGGCAGACGCGCGATCCGGGCTTTTCGCCGCCCGAGGGCGAATCGCAACGCGTGTTCTATCATCGCGTGCTGCATGCCGTCGAACCCGTCGTCGCCGCGCATCCGAACGGACGAATCGCCGTCGTTGCGCATGGTGGTGTGCTGGACTGCGTGTATCGCTTTGCGAATGGTTTGCCGCTGGATGCGCCGCGCAACTACGCGTTGCTGAACACGAGCGTGAACGTCGTCGAATTCGAAGACGGACGCGCGAAGGTCGTGTCATGGGCCGATGTCGCGCATCTCGACGGTCACGCGGAAGACGACAGCTTCAAGAAAAAAACGCCCGAAGCCGGGCGTTGAGTCTGATGACGCGGCAGCGCCGCGTTCCCCTCCAGGCGCTGCTCAGCTCGGCTCCGAATCCCACAGATTGCGCACGGGGCTCGCTGTGTCCGGTGCGGCCAGGCCGAAGTGCCGATACGTCATCAGTGTGGCGACACGTCCGCGTGGCGTGCGCTGCAAGAAGCCCTGCTGGATCAGATAGGGTTCGAGCACGTCTTCGATGGTGTCGCGCTCTTCACCGATCGCTGCCGCCAGATTGTCGACGCCGACGGGTCCGCCATCGAACTTGTGCAGGATCGCTTCGAGCAGCTTGCGGTCCATGAGATCGAAACCGACGGGATCGACGTCGAGCATTTTCAGCGCGGCATCCGCGACCTGCGCGGTGATATTGCCATCCGCCTTCACTTCGGCGAAGTCACGCACGCGGCGCAGCAGCCGGTTCGCGATACGCGGCGTGCCGCGCGAGCGCCTGGCGATTTCCAGTGCGCCGTCAGGATGAATCTGAGCGCCCAGCAGCGACGCCGAGCGGCTCACGATACGCGCCAGTTCTTCGGCGTTATAAAACTCCAGCCGCGCGACGATGCCGAAGCGGTCGCGCAACGGGTTGGTCAGCATACCTGCGCGCGTGGTCGCGCCGACCAGCGTGAACGGCTGCAGATCGAGCTTCACGCTGCGCGCGGCCGGACCTTCGCCGATCATGATGTCGATCTGATAGTCCTCCAGCGCCGGGTACAGGATTTCCTCGACGACGGGCGACAGCCGGTGAATCTCGTCGATGAAGAGCACGTCGTTGGCTTCGAGATTGGTCAGCAGCGCAGCGAGATCGCCCGCGCGTTCGAGCACGGGGCCAGACGTTTGCCGCATGTTGACGCCCATCTCGCGCGCGATGATATGCGCGAGCGTGGTCTTGCCGAGACCGGGCGGCCCGAACAGCAGCACGTGATCAAGTGATTCGGAGCGGCGTTTGGCCGCTTCGATGAAGATTTCCAGCTGGCCGCGCACCTTTTCCTGGCCGACATATTCGTCGAGCTGGCGCGGGCGCAACGCGCGCTCGAACGCTTCTTCGTTCGGCGACACGGGCGTGGCGGCGATGATGCGTTCGGCGGCGAGTTTGTCGTGTTCGATCATGCGGGCATTGTACCGCGCACGGCCCGTTCGAATACCTGGCCGGATGGCCAGGGTGCGCGTACGACGGCCGCGTGCGAAGCTTCATGCACGCCGCTCGTCGAAAGCGCGGTCAGGCCTTCGACAGCGCCTTCAGCGCGAGCTTGATGCCTTCGGAAACGCCCGTGCCCGCCGGCACGTTCTTGATGGCAGCCAGGCCTTCTTTTTCGGAGTATCCCAATGCCAGCAACGCATTCAGGATGTCGGACGCGTGATCGGACTGCGACGCCGCGCCCGCCATCGCGCCAAGATCGGCGCCGAGCTTGCCCTTCAGTTCGAGCAGGAGCCGCTCCGCCGTCTTCTTGCCGATGCCCGGCACGCGCGTAAGGCGCGCGGCGTCCTGCATCGTCACCGTCTGCGACAGTTCCTGCACGCTCATGCCGGACAGCACGGCAAGCGCCATGCGCGCGCCGATGCCCGTGATCTTTAACAACTCGCGAAACGTCGAACGCTCTTGCGGCGTCAGAAAGCCGTACAGCAGGTGGGCGTCCTCGCGCACGATCATCTGCGTGAGGAGCACGACTTTCTCGCCGGTGCCGGGCAGGTTGTAGAAGGTGCTCATCGGCACATCGACTTCATAGCCGACGCCGTTGCAATCGATCAGAAGGTGAGGCGGATTCTTTTCCAGCAGGACGCCGGCGATGCGACCGATCATGGCGGGTTCTATCGAGAGAGAAAGCGCGAGTGTAGCGCAGCGTAGCGGGCTTTCGTGCGCCGCTTCTGACGAAGCAGGGGAGCGGCCGATTGACCCAGCCGCCTCTGGTTCTTAAACTGAGATCCCTTTTGGACGTGCGTAACAAACCAAAAGGGGTCTTCGATGCTCAGTCTCACCACGCTCGCGCTGTTCTCAGGCGCGTGTCTCGCGCTTACCGCCACGCCCGGTCCCGATATGTTGCTGATTGCCTCACGCAGCGTGAGTCAGGGAAGGGCCGCGGGTTTTGCGTCGCTCGCCGGGATTCTGGTCGGCACGTATTGCCATGCGCTTGCCGCCGCGTTCGGCCTGTCACAGCTCTTTCTCGCCGCCCCGATGGCCTACGACGTCGTGCGCTTCACGGGCGCGGCCTATCTGCTCTTTCTCGCGTGGAAGACGTTTCGCTCGGAGGGCACCATGCTGGCGCCCGATGCGTCGATGCGCCGTTATCCCGTCGGCAGAATTTTCAGGCAAGGGTTGTTCACGAACCTGCTCAATCCAAAGGTTGCGCTGTTCGTGCTGGCATTGTTCCCGCAGTTCGTGAAACCCGAGGCGGGCTCGGTCGCCGTGCAGATCATGCTGCTTGCCACCGTGCTCAATGTGATCGGCTTCTTCGTGAATGGCAGCGTGATTCTGCTTGCCAGCCGGCTGAGCCGGAAACTGACCGGCGGCAAGCGCCCTTCGCGCTGGCCGCAGTATTTGCTCGGCTCGGTGTTCGCAGGGCTGGCATGCCGGCTGGCACTGGCGGGGCAGCGCTGACGCTAAGGGCGTCTAGCCGATCAGCCGCCCGCGCCGTACCCGCAAGCCTTTCTTCGCGAGCGCCGGCGCGATGCCGCCCAGTGTGCTCAACGTGCCGCCGCCGTGCGCGTGGCAGATCGCCATGCCGAGCGCATCGGCGGCGTCGGTGGACGGGATGCCCGACAGGCACAACAGCCGCACGACCATCTGCTGCATCTGTTCCTTGGTAGCGCGCCCGTAGCCGACCACGGCCTGCTTCAACTGCAACGCGGTGTACTCGGCAACCGGTACGCCGCCCGCGACCAGCCCGCAAATCGCGGCGCCGCGCGCCTGGCCCAGCAGCAGCGTCGATTGCGGATTGACGTTCACGAACACCTTTTCGATTGCGGACTGGTCCGGCGCATGTTGGCGGATCAGCGTGGAGATGCCCTCGAAAATGGTGCCCAGGCGTGTCGGCAGATCGGCATCGGCGGTCTTGATGACGCCGCTCGTCACGTAAGTCAGCTGGTGGCCGGACTGATCGATCACGCCGAAACCGGTGACGCGCAAGCCTGGGTCGATGCCGAGAATTCTCATAGGTGCCGTGCTTATTCAGTGCCTGCGATACTACAACGGCACAACGTCAAACGCGAAATGCAAAACGGCCCGGCAGTCGCAACCGCCGGGCCGTTTCAGAAGAAGCAGGTTAGCCGATCAGTGGCGGAAGTGGCGCACGCCCGTCACGACCATCGCGATGTTGTGCTCGTCGGCGGCGGCGATTACTTCGTCGTCGCGCATCGAGCCGCCGGGCTGGATCACGCAGGTCGCGCCCGCGTTGACGACCACGTCGAGACCGTCGCGGAACGGGAAGAACGCGTCCGACGCCACAGCCGTGCCCGACAGCGTCAGGCCCGCGTTCTGCGCCTTGATGCTCGCGATGCGCGCCGAATCCACGCGGCTCATCTGGCCCGCGCCGACGCCCATCGTCATGCCGTTCGCGCAGAATACGATCGCGTTCGACTTCACGAACTTCGCGACGCGCCATGCGAACAGCAGGTCGTCCATCTCCTTCGGCGTCGGATGGCGCTTCGTGACGACGCGCAGCTCGTGCGGCTGCACGTTCTTCGCATCGAGCGATTGCACGAGCAGACCGCCGCCCACGCGCTTCAGATCGAATGCGTTATGGCCATCGCCCAGTGCGATTTCGAGCAGACGCACGTTCTGCTTGGCCGCGAACACCTGCTTGGCCGCGTCGCTGAACGACGGCGCGATCAGCACTTCGACGAACTGCTTCGCAACAGCCTGCGCCGCCGTCTCATCCACTTCGCGATTGAATGCGATGATGCCGCCGAATGCCGAGGTCGGGTCAGTCTGGAACGCCTTCGAATACGCTTCGTGCGGGTTCGCGCCGACGGCCACGCCGCACGGGTTTGCGTGCTTGATGATGACGCATGCAGGCGCGTCGAACGTCTTCACGCATTCCCACGCCGCGTCCGAATCGGCGATGTTGTTGTACGACAGTTCCTTGCCCTGCAACTGGCGATAGTTCGCGAGCGCGCCGGCCGGCACCGCGATGTCGCGATAGAACGCGGCGCTCTGATGCGGGTTCTCGCCGTAGCGCAGGTCCTGCACCTTGTCGAACGCCATGTTCAACGTGGCCGGGTAGGTGTTGCGATCGCGGTGCTGCAGTTCTTCCGTGAGGCTCGTCAGGTAGTTCGTGATCGCGCCGTCGTACTGCGCGGTGTGCGCGAACACCTTGGTCGCCAGGCGGAAGTTGGTCTTGTAGCCGACCGTGTTGCCGTTCGCGCGCATTTCTTCGAGCACGGCCGCGTAGTCAGCCGGGTCGACCACGACGGTCACGTCGCGATGATTCTTCGCTGCCGAACGCAGCATGGTCGGGCCGCCGATATCGATGTTCTCGATCGCGTCTTCCAGCGAGCATTCTTCCTTCGAGATCGTCTGCACGAACGGGTACAGGTTCACGACGAGCAGGTCGATGGTCGGGATGTCGTGCTTTTCGAGCGCCGCCATATGCTCGGGCAGATCGCGGCGGGCGAGGATGCCGCCGTGTACCTTCGGGTGCAGCGTCTTCACGCGCCCATCCAGCATTTCCGGAAAGCCCGTGTAGTCGGCCACTTCGGTAACGGGAAGGCCGGCGTCCGCGAGAAGTTTCGCGGTGCCGCCCGTCGACAGGATCTTGACGCCGAGGTCGGACAGCGATTTCGCGAAATCGACGATGCCGGACTTGTCGGAAACGGAGATGAGCGCTTGCTTGATCATGATGAGAACAAAAGCCGATGAAAGGCGTGGCAGGGCGCCGAAACTACAGCAGGCCGTGCTGTTGCAGTTTCTTGCGCAGCGTATTGCGGTTGATGCCGAGATACTCGGCTGCCAGCGACTGATTGCCGCCGGCCTGCTCGAGCACCACCTCGAGCAACGGTTTTTCTACGCACGAAATCACCATGTCGTAGACGTCGTGCGGATTGGAGCCGTCGAGATCCTGGAAGTACATCCCCAGGCTATCGCGGACACATTGTTCGATATTGTGCTTGCTCATGCTGCTAGTCGGTCGGTTTGGTCCTGCTCACCGTTGTTGTTGACTTCGTTGTCGACGTACACGAGGCGGTCCGAAATCGCCTTTTGCGCGTCGAAGAATTCATTGACGGCGAGCAGTTGTTCGCGCGTCGTGTCCAGCGTATTCATACGATGGCGGAACACGTTGGCGCCAGAAAGGCCGCGAGTGTACCAGCCGATGTGCTTGCGCGCAGTGCGAACGCCCGTAAATTCGCCGTAGAACGCGTAGTGATCTTCCAGGTGCTCGTTCATCACCTGCTGGATCTCGTCGATGCGCGGCGCTTCCATCAGCTCGCCCGTCAGCAGGAAATGTTCGATCTCGCGAAACAGCCACGGCCGCCCCTGTGCCGCGCGGCCGATCATGATCGCGTCCGCGCCCGTCGCCGCAAGGACTTCACGTGCCTTGTGCGGCGACGTAATGTCGCCGTTCGCCACCACGGGAATGTTCACCGAGGCCTTCACAGCGGCAATCGTTTCGTACTCCGCTTCGCCGTGATACAGGTCGGCGCGGGTGCGGCCATGCACCGTCAGCATCGAAATGCCGGCGTTTTCGGCCAGACGCGCGATGGTCAACGCATTCTTGTTGTCACGGTCCCAGCCGGTGCGGATTTTCAGCGTGACGGGCACGGCATCGGGCCCGACGCCCACGGCATTCACCACGGCTTCGACGATCCGCTGCACGAGCGGCTCATTCTGCAAAAGCGCCGAACCGGCCGCGACGTTGCAGACCTTCTTGGCCGGGCAGCCCATGTTGATGTCGATGATCTGCGCGCCGTTCGCGACGTTGTAGCGCGCGGCCTCGGCCATCATCTGCGGGTCGGCGCCCGCGATCTGCACCGCGATCGGCTCGACCTCGCCCGTGTGATTGGCGCGGCGCATCGTCTTTTCGCTCTTCCACAACTGCGCGTTCGACGCCACCATCTCCGACACCGCATAGCCCGCACCCATGCGCTTGCAGAGCTGGCGGAACGGCCGGTCGGTGACGCCTGCCATCGGGGCGACGAACAGGTTGTTACGCAGAGTGTGGGAGCCGAGAGTGGGCATGGCGAACATCGGCGGCGAGCGTAGGGTGCGCCAGGATCATGAAAATCGCGCACCGCACATACCGCAAAATACGAGGGAAAACCGCTATTTTAGCGTTAACACGCTGACCCAGATCGAACCGCGTCTGAGGTAACTCATTAAATCTTCTATGAAAGTGGCCGCGCTCATAGAACGGCGGCCACTTTGACGCGATGTCGCGACGCGCTAGCGGCGTTGGCCGAACATCATCTGGCGCGCGAGCGCGGTCTTGACGGGCGGCACGAATTCCAGCGCGGTGAGGGCGAGACCGCGCAGCGCCGCGAGCGGCGGAAAGTCGATCGTGAAGAGACGCGCAAGTGTGTCGGTTGCGCCAATCGTCATACGGCGGTCGAGCGCGCGGCGCTGCGCGAACGCGATCAGCGCGGTACGCGTCGCGCCGTAATGCGAGAGCGCGTCGGCGAGCGCGTGCGCGTCCCGCAAGCCGAGATTCAGCCCCTGGCCGGCGACGGGGTGCAGCGTCTGCGCCGCATTGCCGATTGCGACGACGTTGCCCTTGACGAGCGTATCGACGGTATTCAGCCCGAGCGGGAACGCCGCGCGTCCCTTGATCTGCACGAAACGGCCCATCCGGTCGCCGAACTCGGCACCGAGTTCGCGCAGAAACGCTTCGTCCGGCAATTGCGCGCGGCGCGCCGCTTGCTCCGGCGCGCAGCACCAGACCAGCGCGTAGTCAGCGCCGCGCACGCCGCCCGTCGGCAGCAGCGCAATCGGACCTTGCGGCGTGAAGCGCTCCCACGCGACATGCGGCTGCGGCGACGACAGCGTCACAGTGCCGACCAGCGCGGTTTGCCCGTAGTCGCGCGTTTCGCCCGAACCCGCCTGCTGTTCGCCGAACAGGCCGCCTTCGGCGTTCACCAGAATGCGCGTGCGCAGCGTGCGCGTGACGTGCGCGCTTTCGATGGGCAGCAGCACGCCGTCGTCTTCGAGTTGCTGCGGCGCCTGCGCTTTCGTCGATTTGAACCAGTGGACGGGCGTCGAGCGCACGGTCCCGGCGAGCGCGTGGACGATCGACCCATAACGCAGCACGTAGCCGAGCGCGGGCAGGCCGTGCTCCGAGTGATCGATCAGCGTGCGCCCGAAATGGCCGCGCTGCGAGACGTGAATGCGCTGGATCGCGGTCGCATCGGACGGCCAGGCGAGCGGCTCGAGAATCATCCGGCTGCCGTGCGATACAGCGATCGCGCGCGGATCGGCAACCGAATCTTCCGGCTCGCGCGCGTCGATCAGTGCCACGCTCAGCTTTTGCGTCGCGCTGCGCCGCGCGAGCCAAGCCGCGAGGGCAAGACCGACCGGCCCCGCGCCGACGATCGTCACGTCGTAGTCGTAGGGCGGGTCGCTCGACGGGAGGGCGGGCGCGTTGGCCGCCTGGTGGACTTCGCTCATCTTCTTGTCTGTTCCTTGCGCTCAGGCCGCGCCGGCCTTCTGCGCGGGTTGCGCGTGCTGCATCAGCGCTTCGATTTCGTCTGCGTCGACGGGTACGTCGCGCGTGATCAGCTCGCAGCCGGTGGCTGTGACGATCGCGTCGTCCTCGATGCGGATGCCGATGTTCCAGTACTTTTCGGGTACGTCATCAGCGGCGCGGATATAAAGGCCCGGCTCGATGGTCAGCGTCATGCCGGGCTTCAGCGTGCGCCAGGGCAGCGCGCCGGTTTCGTCGGCGGGCGCGCCGCGCTCGCGATAGTCGCCCACGTCGTGGACGTCCATGCCGAGCCAATGCCCCGTGCGATGCATGTAGAAACGCGCATACGCTCGCTCGTCGACCACCTCGTCGACGCCCGCGAACAGATCGCGACTGAGAATGCCCGTGTCGAGCAGTCCTTGCGCGAGCACGCGCACGGCGGCCTGATGCGGCGCGTCGAAGGTCGCGCCCGGTTTGGTCGCGTCGATCGCAGCCTGCTGTGCCGCCAGTACGATGTCGTAGAGCTCGCGCTGCGCGGGCGTGAAGCGGCCGCTTGCGGGGAAGGTGCGCGTGATGTCGGAGGCGTAGCCGTCGAGCTCGCACGCGGCGTCGATCAGGATCAGATCGCCGTCCTGCGCGGCTGCGTTGCCGGCCGGGTAATGCAGCACGCACGCGTTCGCGCCCGCGGCCACGATCGAGCCATACGCCGGCGCCTGCGCGCCGTGCTTGCGGAACGTGTACAGCAGTTCGGCTTCGAGTTCGTATTCGCGCACGCCGGGGCGGCATGCTGCCATCGCCTGCCGGTGCGCCTGCGCGGAGATCGCGGCGGCGCGGCGCATGATCGCGAGTTCGTGGTCGTCCTTCACGAGGCGCATTTCGTCGAGCAGCGGCATCAGATCATGCACCGCCGACGGCGCGAGCACGCCGCTTCTGCCTTGCATGCGCACCGCGTCGAGCCACTGGCGCACCTTGCCGTCGAACTGTTCGGATGCGCCGAGCGCGTAGTGCAGCGCCGGCTTGTCGGCGATGATGCGCGGCAACTGCGTGTCGATCTCTTCGAAGGCGAAGGCCGCGTCGAAGCCGAAGGCTTCGCGCGCGCCTTCGGGGCCGAAGCGGAAGCCTTCCCACGTCTCGCGCTCCGCGTTCTTCGCGCGGCAGAACAGGATCGCCGCAGGCTCGTCCTGCTTCGCGCTCGCGTCGAGCACGAGCATCGCTTCCGGTTCGGTGAAGCCCGTCAGATAGTAGAAATAGCTGTCGTGCCGGTACGGATAATCGGCGTCGCGGTTGCGCAGCACTTCGGGCGCGGTCGGGACGATTGCGACGCCGCCGCCCGTGACGCGCAGCGCATCGAGTACGCGCGCGCGGCGCTGACGGTAGATATCGGTTGCCGGAGTCAGATCGGTCATGAGTGCGGTCGGCGGTTCATCGTGCGTGGTGGAGGGCGGCGCCGCGGGCAAGGCCGGTCGCCGCGCGGCAATGTTGCGATTGTATCGCCCAACGGGAAACGCTTCCGGGTCGCCCGTGGCCGCGCGCGGCGGGCAATCCGGCGGCGCATGGAATCGCCTGACGCGGGTCGGGATACACGCGGGGCGCTTCGGCGAACGCGTCGTGCGACGCCTTGGCTATCAGGCCAGGTAGACGGCCCCGCGCCTGCCCGGCATTGTTGCAATCTGTCAACAACCCGGCGCGCCGGCGGGGCGAAGCGCGGCGCGCAGCGCACGGAAAAGCTTCCGGCGCCCGCCGGCGCACTTATACTTTCGCCCAATTTCAATCCAAGGCAGGATGTAATGAAACTCATCGGTTCGCTGTCGAGCCCATTTGTCCGCAAGGCGCGGATCGTGCTCGCCGAAAAGAAAATCGACTACAAGCTCGAACTCGAAAACGTCTGGGCCGACGACACGGCCATCCACGAGTACAACCCGATCGGCAAGGTGCCGTGTCTCGTGATGGAAGACGGCGCGGCCGTGTTCGATTCGCGCGTCATCTGCGAGTACGTCGACACGCTGTCGCCCGTGTGCAAGCTCGTGCCGCAGTCGGGCCGCGAGCGGGTCGAAGTGCGCTGCTGGGAAGCGCTGGCGGACGGCATCATGGACGCCGCCGTGCTGATCCGCCTCGAAGGCGTGCTGCGTGAAGAAGCGCATCGCAGCGAATCGTGGGTCGCGCGTCAACGTCACAAGATCGACGACGGCCTGATCGCGATGGCGCAAGGTCTTGCCGCGAAAGCCTGGTGCGCGGGCAATCACTACACGCTCGCCGACGTGGCCGTCGGCTGTGCGCTGGGCTATCTGGACTTCCGCATGCCGCAACTCGACTGGCGCGAGCAGCATCCGAATCTCGACAAGCACCATCAGAAGCTGTCGCAGCGTCAGTCGTTCATCGACACCGTTTTGACCTGATCCGCGCCTGCCCGATTCACCGCGCATCGACGCGCTGTTCGAGCGTCGCTTCGGCAGGATGAAGAGTTAGCGAAGCTTTCATTTTCCGCGAAAATACCTTTCGATATGTTAAAAAAGCGCTTGCCTGTCGCGGGCGCTTTTTCTTTGGGCGTCCGTCCGGATGAAACCGCTGCGGCGTGTTCGTTCGCGTTTGTTTGCGGTATCCGGCGGGGCGCTCGTGCTCTCGCACGACTATCCATAACATCATCACAGGGACGTTCGTCATGAAAACGATCCGCGTTGCTCTTGCTGCTGCCGCGTGTGCTGTGCTTGCCGCCTGTTCGGGGATGAGCCTTGATCCCAACACCCTTGTTCAGTCCGGCACGCAGGCCGTGCAGGCTGCATCGCTGACGGACACCGACGTGCGCACGCTGTCCGACAAGTCGTGCGCGCAGCTTGACGCGGAAAACAAGATTGCGCCGGCGAGCAGCCCGTACACGAAGCGCCTGAACAAGATCGCGGCGCAGCTCGGCGACAACATCAATGGCGTGCCCGTCAACTACAAGGTTTACCTCACGAAGGACGTCAACGCGTGGGCGATGGCGAACGGCTGCGTGCGCGTCTATAGCGGCCTGATGGACATGATGACGGACGACGAGGTGCGCGGCGTCGTCGGTCACGAGATGGGTCACGTTGCGCTTGGTCACACGAAGAAGGCGATGCAGGTGGCGTATGCGACGTCGGCGCTGCGGTCGGTGGCATCGTCGACGGGCGGCGTTACGGCCGCGATCTCGTCGTCGCAGCTTGGGGATTTTTCCGAGAAGCTGATTAATGCGCAGTTCTCGCAATCGCAGGAAACGGCGGCGGACGATTATTCGTTCGATATCCAGAAGAAGAAAGGGCAGGACCCGGCTGGGCTCGTCACTGCGTTCAATAAGCTGGCCAAGCTTGATGGCGGGAAGTCGAGTATGTTGAGTTCGCATCCGGCGTCGGCGGCGCGAGCGCAGCATATTGAGCAGCGGATCGCTGCGAATAAGTAGGGTTTTTTTGCGGCGCGGGCTTCGGGGCGGTGTGGTTGGTTTTGCGCTGGCATCCGCGATTTGCCTTTGCTTTCGGTGGCGTCCGTGATTTGCTTTCGCTTTCGCTTTCGCTGGCATCCGCGATGCGTTAGCGCGCTTCAGGCGTCGCCCCTGTGCGGGGCGGCACCTACTTTTCTTTGCCGCCGCGTAACTATTCAGCGCTTGTAAACTGCTACCAGGATGTGCATAGTGAGGGGCATGACGAAGATGCCCGACATCAAGGAGCTGACACCGGAGCAGAAGGACGCACTTATCATTGATCTGGTGAGGCGTCTGAACGAGCTCGAGGCAAAGCTTGAGAAGGACAGTCATAACTCCAGCAAGCCGCCGTCAAGCGATGGTCCGAAGCGCAAGCCAAAGTCATTGCGTAACACGAGCGACGCCAGGCCGGGCGCCCAACCGGGGCACAAAGGCAAGACGCTCAAACGCGTCGCGCAAGCCGATCACATCGAGATTCACCCGGTGGCGCGGGTATGCGATAAATGTGGCAACCGCATCGCGGCAGCCAGCGTGGCCGTGTTGCCCGAAGGCCGCCAGGTGATTGATCTGCCGCCCACGCGCTTTGAGGTGACTGAACATCGCGTGCAGATCGCACAGTGCCGCTGCTGCGGCAAGCAGCATTCGGGGGCATTTCCCAAGGGCGTGAGCCAGGCGGTTCAGTACGGCCCCCAGATTCGCGCCGCAGCCGTCTATCTGACGCAATACCAGCAGTTGCCGGTTGCGCGCACCGCCCAGGCGCTGGAAGACCTGTTCGGTTTGCATGTGAGTACGGGAACCGTCCAGCACAGTATTGATCAGGCCGCGCAGTTACTGGCGCCGTGCGTTGATCAGATCCAGCAGGCGCTACGCGGGCAACCCGTCGTGCATTTCGATGAGAGCTGCATGCGCGTGGGGCGTGAGTCCCACTGGCTGCATGTCGCCTCGACGCACGCGTTGAGCTGGTATGGCGCGCACAGCAAGCGCGGCAGTCAGGCGCTGGACAGCTTCGGCATTCTCCCCGGCTTTACGGGAGTCGCGGTCCATGACGGCTGGCGGCCGTATGCCGGCTATGAGTGTGAGCATGCGCTGTGCAATGCCCATCATCTGCGTGAACTGGTGTTCGTCCTGGAGTCCACGCAGCAACCCTGGGCACAGCAGATGATTGACCTGCTTCGCCAGGCAAAGCGCGAGGTCGAACTCAGTCGGGCTTCAGGAAACAACATGCTGAGCCCGGCGCGCCAACGCTATTACACACGGCGCAGCCGCGCCCTGATCGCCCGGGCGCGCAAGCTCAATCCACAGCAGGCGCGTGAGCCCTTGCGCCAGGAACGTCGCGGCAGGATCAGGCAAAGCTTTGCCTGCAACCTGCTCACACGGCTTCACAAGTATGCCGATGAGGTGTGGCGCTTCATTGCCGATCACCGCGTACCGTTCGACAACAATCAGGCCGAACGCGATATCCGCATGCCCAAACTCAAACAGAAGATTTCCGGGTGCTTCCGCTCGGAATCGGGCATGGAGGCGTTCTGCACGATCCGCTCCTACCTTGCCACCTTACGCAAGCAGAACCGTTCGCTGATCAACGCGCTGGCGTTAGGCTTTGCCGGATTCGTCGTTTCACCTCTGGTTACCGCTGAATAGTTACGCCGCCGCAAAGAAAAGTAGGCAAAAGAAAGCGGCTCACACCGCCAATTCTTGACGTTTGCCCACGGGCCCCCAACGGCCCCATCCTTCACACGCCAGCGCCCGCGGTTGCTGCCCGTTGCCAACGCTTCGAATGAACGCCTCACCCGCTTCAATTACCCGCACTCGTGCAGTCGGCAGCGAATGGTATGTGCCGCCCAGGTGGCAAACTGTGTGTAGGTTGTCGCGTCGTATAGGGTAGCGCTCTTACAGGGTGGAACGCATGCGCTATCGGTCTGGAGTGAAGCGTGTGGAGTGCCGAGGGCCTACACACAGTTTGCCACCTGGGCGGCGGAGGACTGTCTGGCGCGGCGTGTTGTGACGCGGGAGCGTGAAGCGGGTGAGGCGCAGGGAGAGAGCGTTGGCAACGCAGGTGAACAGGTGCGTTGCCGTGCGAAGGGCGGGGCCGTTGGGGGCCCGTGGGCAGAAGTCAAGCGCTGGCGGTGTGAGCCGCTTTCTTTTGCCTACTTTTCTTTGCGGCGGCAAAGAAAAGTAGGTGCCGCCCCGCACAGGGGCGACGTGTGAAGTGCGATAACAATTCGCGGATGCCAGCGAAAGCAAAGGCAAACCGCGGATGCCAGCAAAAACACAGGGCAAACAACCCAGCATCGCACACGACCAAAAGCAAGCCCCGCTCAGGGGCAAGCAACACTAGCAAACCAGAACCGCATCACGGATGCCCGCCAAAACCCCCAGCGTCACGCAACACCCACCTCGAGTTCCGGCGCAAACGAATCACTCCGCGCCACGGGCCACCATTTCTCATACAACGTATACCGATACTGCCCAACCAGCAGATCACCCGGTTCAAGATACTTCAGCAAATCCGACATCAGCCGCACTTCATACGACGACACCCGCCGCACGATATGATGCGCCCGCAGATCCGCCGGATGGCGCAAACCCGCGGCCTGGATGATCTCCTGCAGCGCATGCAGCGTGTTGTGATGGAAGTTGAACACGCGGTCCGATTTGTCGGTGACGATCAGCGCGCGCTGGCGCACCGGGTCCTGCGTCGCGACACCCGTCGGGCAGCGGCCCGTATGACACGTCTGCGCCTGAATACACCCCACCGCGAACATGAAGCCGCGCGCCGCGTTCACCCAGTCGGCGCCGATCGCCAGCGTCTTCGCGATATCGAAAGCCGTGATCATCTTGCCGCTCGCGCCAATGCGGATCTTGTCGCGCAGCCCGATACCGACCAGCGTGTTGTGCACGAGCAGCAGCCCTTCTTGCAGCGGCACGCCGATGTGATCGGTGAATTCGAGCGGCGCCGCGCCCGTCCCGCCTTCCGCGCCGTCCACGACGATAAAGTCCGGCAAAATGCCCGTTTCCAGCATCGCCTTGGCGATACCGAAGAATTCCCACGGATGCCCGATGCACAGCTTGAAGCCCGTCGGCTTGCCGCCCGACAGGTTGCGCAGACGCTCGACGAATTCGAGCAGCTCACGCGGTGTCGAGAATTCCGAATGCGTGGCGGGCGAGATGCAGTCGCGGCCCATCGGCACGCCGCGCGTTTCGGAAATTTCCGGTGTGATCTTTGCGGCGGGCAGCACGCCGCCGTGACCTGGCTTCGCGCCTTGCGACAGCTTCACCTCGATCATCTTCACTTGCGGCTCGCTCGCCTGCTTCGCAAACTTGTCGGCGTTGAACGTGCCGTCGTCGTTGCGGCAGCCGAAGTAGCCCGACGCTATTTCCCAGATGATGTCGCCGCCATGCTCGCGGTGATACTTCGACATCGAGCCTTCTCCCGTGTCGTGCGCGAAGTTGCCTTTCTTCGCGCCGAGGTTCAGCGCCAGAATCGCGTTCGCGGACAGCGAGCCGAAGCTCATCGCGGAGATGTTGAAGATCGACATCGAATACGGCTGCGCGCGGTTCGCCCCGACGACGACGCGAAAGTCGTGGCCGTCGAGCCTGGTCGGCACGAGCGAATGGCTGATGAATTCATGGCCCGTCGCCTTCACGTCGATTTCGGTGCCGTAGGGCCGGCTGTCCACTTCGTTCTTCGCGCGCTGATAAACGATGCTGCGCTGCGCGCGCGAGAAGGGCTTTTCTTCCGTGTCGTCTTCGACGAAATACTGGCGGATCTCCGGCCGGATGAACTCGAACAGGAAACGGAAGTGGCCCCACAGCGGATAGTTGCGCAGGATCGCGTGGCGCTCCTGCGTCAGATCGTAAGCGCCGAGCACGACCAGCAGCACAGGCACGATGACCCACAGCCATGCGATGTGACCGGTTGCCGCGAGCGCAGCGCAGGCCGCGAGCAGCAGGATGGCACCCCACATCGCCAGATAACGTCGAGAAAACATGACAACTCCATTGCGGTGAATTCATCGCAGCGGAAGCATCCGGCGCAGCGGGCGTCGGCGTCTTCTCGTGAAAACAGCGGACGTCCGTGGGGATGGATCGCGCTGCGAAACGGTACAGCGGGTTGTTCTTGCCCAGTTAACGGCGCGTTCCACGGAACATGAAGCGAATCGTCAGCGCGCTGAAACGCGGGCGGCAGGACAACCGTCGCCCGGAAGATACAACGAAGCGGGAATCGGTGCAGCGATGTCGGCGGGAAAGGCTTGCGGAACGTGTCCGCGAGCCTTTCCTGGCAAGGCTCAGCGTGCCGTCAGCAGCGCCGCTTTCTGAGGCTGGCGGACGACCGGCTGCGCGGTGGCCGCGTGCTCGATGATGCCGCCGCCAAGGCACACGTCGCCATCGTAGAGCACGGCCGATTGCCCCGGCGTGACAGCCCACTGAGCGTCGGCGAAATGAAGGGAAAAGAGCGCGTTCGGGTCGGCGCCATCGGCAGCGCCGAACGTGCATGCCGCATCGGCCTGGCGATAACGCGTCTTCGCCGCGCACGCGTGGCCTTCCTCGGGCGCGTGGCCCGCGACCCAGCTCGTATTGCCCGCCGTCAGCGTATGGCTCAGCAGCCACGGGTGATCGTGGCCCTGCGCGACATACAGCGTGTTCGACGCGATGTCCTTGCCCGCGACGAACCACGGCTCGCCACTGCCTTCCTTGCTGCCGCCAAGGCCGATGCCCTTGCGCTGCCCGAACGTATAAAACGCGAGGCCGATGTGCTCGCCGACCGTCTTGCCCTCGGTGGTTTTCATCGGGCCGGGTTTGGTGGGCAGATAGCGGTTCAGGAAGTCGCGGAAGGGCCGTTCGCCGATAAAGCAGATGCCCGTCGAGTCTTTCTTCTTCGCGTTCGGCAGGCCGATCTGTTCGGCGATTTCGCGCACTTTGGTTTTGGGGATTTCGCCGAGCGGAAACAGCGTCTTCGACAGCTGCGCCTGATTCAGGCGATGCAGGAAGTACGACTGGTCCTTCGTGTGGTCGAACGCCTTGAGCAGCTCGAAACGCCCGTCGATCTCCCGCACGCGCGCGTAGTGGCCCGTCGCGATGGTCTCCGCGCCGAGCGACATCGCGTGATCGAGGAAGGCCTTGAACTTGATCTCTGCATTGCACAGCACGTCCGGGTTCGGCGTGCGGCCGGCCGAATACTCGCGCAGGAATTCGGCGAATACGCGGTCCTTGTATTCGGCCGCGAAGTTCACCGCTTCGACGTCGATGCCGATCAGGTCCGCGACCGACACGACGTCGATCCAGTCCTGACGCGTCGAACAGTATTCGCTGTCGTCGTCGTCTTCCCAGTTCTTCATGAACAGGCCGACCACGTCGTAACCCTGTTCCTTTAGCAGCCATGCCGTCACGGACGAATCGACGCCGCCCGACATGCCTACCACCACTTTCTGTTTGCTCATGTGAATCTGCCTGACTGCTCTTGTGTGCCGAAGCACGCGTTCTATCGGGAGGGCCCGACCGAATGCGTTTGCACGAAGTCGAGCGGGAAACGCCGGCCTGCGAGGTAATCGTCGATACATTGCATCACGAGCGGCGTGCGATGCCGCTCGGGGCATGCGCGCAATTCGTCCGCGCTCATCCAGACGGTGCGGACGATATCGGGATCGAGCGCGCGGGCCTCGGGAGGTTCGCCGTGCGTCGAGCCGCAATACGTGAAGCGCAGATACGTGACGCCATCCTGCGGGCCGTCGACGGTGTCGGGCCGGCTGAAATGCGTCATGTAGACGCCGACCAGCGCCGCGGGAACGAATGACTGCGCCGTCTCTTCGAGCGTTTCGCGGACGACGGCTTGCGTCAACGTCTCGCCCGCTTCCAGATGTCCGGCGGGCTGGTTCAGCCGCAGCCCGGCGGGCGTATGTTCTTCGACCAGCAGGAAACGCCCATCGCGTTCGACGACGGCCGCGACCGTGACATGCGGAGCCCAGGTTTCCGGTTTCATGGGACGCCATTTTACCGTTTATGGCCCGGGCTTGCCGGTGCCCGCGAAGATCGGCGGCTCTCCGCCTAGCACATAACGATGCAAAAGGCACGGAAAGACACAAGGATCGTGTTCCTGAATACCGGGATCGTTACCAATTTCGATCCGCCCCTGGACTTCGGTTAAAGTGGACATCGTGGCTGAAGCCCCAGCCGTGCGTAGCCGTTGCACTTGCCTTTTGCATTGCCGGCGTTGCCCTTCGTCGGCGATTCCAGATTTTCATAACAGGATGGTCGAGGAGGATTCACGATGCACATCGGAGTGCCAGCCGAGACGCGGCCGTACGAAACACGCGTCGCCGCGACGCCCGAGACGGTCAAGAAGTACGTGTCGCAGGGCCACAGGGTTACCGTACAGAGCGGCGCAGGAACGGCCGCGAGCTATCTGGACGACGCGTACGCAGCTGCGGGCGCAGAACTCGTCGATGCGCCAGTCGCATTCGGCGCAGACATCGTTCTCAAGGTTCAAAGCCCCACCGATTCAGAACTCCCGCTTCTTAAACGAGGCGCGGTGCTGGTCGGCATGCTGGAGCCGTTTAATGTCGAGAACGCATCAAAGCTTGCAGCCGCAGGAATAACTGCGTTCGCGCTCGAAGCCGCGCCGCGTACGACACGTGCGCAAAGCCTCGACGTACTGTCGTCTCAAGCCAACATTGCGGGCTACAAAGCGGTGTTGCTCGCCGCCGATCTTTACCCGCGCTTCATGCCGATGCTGATGACCGCGGCGGGCACCGTGAAAGCGGCGCGCGTGCTGATTCTTGGCGCGGGCGTAGCCGGCTTGCAGGCGATCGCGACTGCGAAGCGCCTTGGCGCCGTGATTGAAGCGTCGGACGTGCGTCCTGCCGTGAAGGAGCAGATCGAGTCGCTTGGCGGCAAATTCCTCGACGTGCCTTACGAAACCGATGAGGAACGCGAAGCGGCCGAAGGCGTCGGCGGTTACGCGCGGCCGATGCCGCCATCGTGGCTTGCGCGCCAGTCCGCGCTGGTTCACGAACGGGCGAAGCAGGCCGACATCGTGATCTCCACCGCGCTGATTCCCGGCCGTGCCGCGCCGACCCTGATCTCCGTCGAAACCGTGCAGGCGATGAAACCGGGCACGGTGCTCGTCGACCTCGCAGCGGGACGCGGCCCCGAGTATGAAGGGCAGCGCGGCGGCAACTGTCCGCTGACGGAGGCCGACAAGGTCGTCGTCAAACATGGCGTGACGATCGCGGGGTACACGAATCTCGCGTCGATGGTCGCGTCGGACGCCTCGGCACTGTACGCACGCAATCTGCTCGACTTCATGAAGCTGATCGTCACGAAGGAAGGCACGCTCAATATCGATCTCGCGGACGACATCGTCGCGGCCACGCTGGTGGCGCGCGACGGCGAAGTCACGCGCAAGGCGTAAGAAATAGGAGACTGGTGATGGAAGTCATCAACCATACCGTGATCAACCTGATCATTTTCGTGCTGGCGATCTACGTCGGCTACCACGTCGTCTGGAACGTGACGCCGGCGCTGCATACGCCGCTGATGGCCGTGACCAACGCGATTTCGGCCATTGTGATTGTCGGCGCGATGCTCGCGGCGGGCCTCACGGTCGGCGGCACGGGCAAGTTCTTCGGCACGATTGCCGTGGCGCTTGCGGCGGTGAACGTGTTCGGCGGGTTCCTCGTCACGAGGCGAATGCTGGAGATGTTCAAGAAGAAGGAGCCGAAGAAGATCGCGGCTCCTGGCGGTTCGAAGGAGGGTGCGTAAATGAGCCTCAACGTCGTTACGCTCCTTTATCTGATCGCCTCCGTCTGCTTCATCCAGGCGCTCAAAGGGCTGTCCAATCCGAAGACGGCGCGAACGGGCAACGTGTTCGGCATGGTCGGCATGGCGATCGCCATTCTGACGACTGTCGCGTTGATCTCGAAGCAGGCTGCGCTCCTTGGCTCGAACCTCGCGCTTGGGCTGTCGCTGGTGTTCGTCGCGCTGGTGGTCGGCGGCGCGATTGGCGCATTCGTCGCCGCGCGCGTCGAGATGACGAAGATGCCTGAACTCGTCGCGGCGATGCACTCGCTGATCGGTATGGCG
Organism: Paraburkholderia caribensis; assembly: GCF_002902945.1. Taxonomy (NCBI): domain Bacteria; kingdom Pseudomonadati; phylum Pseudomonadota; class Betaproteobacteria; order Burkholderiales; family Burkholderiaceae; genus Paraburkholderia; species Paraburkholderia caribensis. The sequence continues at coordinate 3,038,852 of NZ_CP026101.1, read as the reverse complement.
GCTGTGTGTATTGCCTATGCCGTGGTGTCGGAGCCGGCTGCGTTCGGCCTCGGCGCCGAGGAAGGCATCCCGGGCTTCCTGCCGTATGGCAACCGGATCGAACTGTTTATCGGCACCTTCGTTGGCGCGATTACGTTTAGCGGTTCGGTGATCGCGTTCGGCAAGCTGTCGGGCAAGTACAAGTTCCGGCTGTTCCAGGGCGCGCCTGTCGTCTATGCGGGCCAGCATCTGATCAACCTGCTGCTCGCGCTCGCGATGATCGGCTTCGGCGTGATCTTCTTCCTCACGCAAGCGTGGCTGCCGTTCATCATCATGACGTTGATCGCGTTTGCGCTGGGTGTGCTGATCATCATCCCGATTGGCGGCGCGGACATGCCCGTGGTCGTGTCGATGCTGAACTCGTACTCCGGCTGGGCGGCGGCGGGCATCGGCTTTTCGCTGAACAACGCGATGCTGATCATTGCCGGGTCGCTGGTGGGTTCGTCGGGTGCGATTCTGTCGTACATCATGTGCAAGGCGATGAACCGCTCGTTCTTCAATGTGATTCTGGGCGGCTTCGGCGGTGAGGCCGGCGCGGCGACGGCGGGCGGGTCGGCGGAACAGCGGCCTGTCAAGTCGGGGTCGGCGGAAGATGCGTCGTTCATGCTCGGCAATGCCGAAACCGTTGTGATCGTGCCGGGTTATGGGCTGGCCGTTGCGCGCGCTCAACATGCGCTGAAGGAGCTGACCGATCTATTGATCGAAAAGGGCGTGGATGTGAAGTATGCGATTCACCCTGTTGCTGGGCGTATGCCTGGGCATATGAACGTGCTGCTGGCGGAAGCTGAAGTGCCGTATGAGATTGTCCATGAAATGGAGGACATCAATGGCGAGTTCGGCCAGGTCGATGTGGTGCTTGTGCTTGGTGCGAATGACGTTGTTAATCCTGCTGCCAAGACCGATCCCAAGTCGCCGATTGCGGGTATGCCGATTATTGAGGCCTATAAGGCCCGGACTGTTATCGTGAATAAACGCTCGATGGCGGCGGGGTATGCGGGGCTCGATAATGATCTCTTCTATATGGATAAGACCATGATGGTGTTTGGCGATGCCAAGAAGGTGATTGAGGATATGGTCAAGTCTGTCGATTGAGGTTGGAGTGACGCGGAGGCGCTTTGGTTTTTTTTTGCGCCTTCGCGGCGCGGGCGGTTTTTTTGCTTTTGCGCTAGGAACCGCGGTTTGCTTTTGCTTTGCGCTGGCATCCGCGAATTGTTAGCTTGCTTCAGGCGTCGCCCCTGTGCGGGGCGGCACCTACTTTTCTTTGCCGCCGCAAAGAAAAGTAGGCAAAAGAAAGCGGCTCACACCGCCAGCGCTAATTCTTGCCTGAGGGCCCCCAAAGGTTCTTACGCTTCACACGGCAACCACGTGACCCACATCCGTTGCCAGCGCTCTGAATGAGCGCCTCACCCGCTTCACGCACCTGCGCTTCAGCACGCCGCGCCAGACAGTCCACCGCCGCCCAGGTGGCAAACTGTGTGTAGGCCGTAGTGCCTCGCACGCCTCACTTCGAACCGATAGCGCGCGCGTCCCACCCGGTAGGAGCGCTACCCTATACGACGCGACAACCTACACACAGTTTGCCACCTGGGCGGCATATACGATTCGCTGCCGCTTGCCCGGCTACGGGTATTTGAAGCGGGTGAGGCGTTGATTCGGAGCGTTGGCAATGGGCAGCAACTGGGGCGCTGGCGTGTGAAGGGTGGGGACGTTGAGGGCCCGTGGACAAACGTCAAGAATTGGCGGTGTGAGCCGCTTTCTTTTGCCTACTTTTCTTTGCGGCGGCAAAGAAAAGTAGGTGCCGCCCCGCACAGGGGCGACGCGTGAAGCGAGCTAGCGCATCGCGGATGCCAGCGCAAAGCCATAACGCGGATGCGAGCGCAGAACCAAACCAAACCCAAACCCAAACCCAAACCCAAACCGCCCGCGCCGCCCAGGCGCTCACCGGGCCTTCACCCCAATACTCCGCATAAAATCCGCCAACCTCCTCCCCTCGACATCGGGAAACGGCTCCAGCACGTCCAGCTGTCCAATATTCGCCAGCGCGAAGTGTCGAAAATCCTCCCGCAACTCGCACCAAGCGCCGAGCGTAAACCTGGCTCCCCAATAGGCGAGTGCAAGCGGCCACACCCGCCGCTGTGTCGCGGCGCCATGCTTGTCCTGATACGCAAAGCTAACAACACGCCGCGAGTCAATCGCGCGATGCAGCGTATCGACAATCACCGACACACTCCCATCAACATGAAACGACGGCGCAAAGAACGCCAGCCTGTCTATAGTGGCCCGCTTGTCAGCGGGCATGGCCGAAGCGATCTTCGCCAGCGCGCCGCGCGCACCCGCCGCCATACTCTCGCCACCCCATGACTCAAGCATCCGCGCGCCGGCAGCGAGCGCCATCAGCTCTTCAGCGGTGAACGTGAGCGGCGGCAAACTCGCGCTGCGGCTCAAGCGATAACCAATGCCCGGTTCCCCTTCGATCGGCACGCCCGACAGCTGCAAATCCTGCACATCGCGATAAACGGTGCGCAGCGACACATGCAGCCAATCGGCCAGCTGCTGCGCGGTCGTGAGCCGCCGGCCGCGCAGCAGTTCGGCGATCTGGAACAGGCGGTCGGCGCGACGCGTCATCGTGGGGGTCTCCCGGAAATAGACGGGGAATCTCCCGCGATAATAGCGCCGCACGACTCGCTCCCGCCGCGTTGCGCGTCACTTCACGCGTTGGTCTTCGAATGCAGGCCGATGCGGTTGCCTTCGGTGTCGGTGAAAAAGCCAATCCAGCCGATTTCGTGCGGCAACTGCACGGCGGGGCCCTCGACCTTGCCGCCCGCGCGCTTCACGCGCTCGAGCGTCGCGTCGACGGTCGGACGCGCGTTCAGATACACGAGCGAACCGGTTTGCGATGGTTCGAGCGTCGGGCTCTGCACGATGCAGCCGCCCGTCGACGGCTCGTCATAACTGAAGACGGCCATCGGCATGCCGAAATCCTCGCGGCGTAGTGTCGTATCGAGCGCGGCCTCGTAGAAGCGCACGGCGCGTTCGAAATCGACGGAAGGAATCTCGAACCAGGCGATAGCGCGATTGATTGATGCTGACATGACGTTCTCCTGTTGTTGGCGGTGTGCCGCATATCGCCGGATGGCGTAGGAGAAGTGTGCGGGCGGGCTACTGACAGCGTTCTGTCAGTAGCGTTGCGGAGGGCATCAGAAACACAGACAACAAAAAAGCGGGCATCAAGCCCGCTTTTCTTGCAACCGGCAATCGAAGAACTCGCCGCTTATTCCTTCGGCCCATCCGCCGCCGGCCTTTGCCTGACGCTGCCCGCAATCAGATCAAAGCGGAACAGCCGGCATTCGAGCGCGCCGTTGAACAGCGGCGTCTTCGCCGATTCCCGCAACCGCAATTGCCCCGGCAGCTTCCGGTCCGACGTCAGCACGAACGCGTGCCACCCGGTAAAGCGCTTCTTCAGCGCATCGCCAAACGACTGGAAGAACTCCGTCATGTCGGGCGCCGCTTCGCTCTCCGCACGGCGAAAGCCGCCTTCTTCGCGGCCGGTGTTGCGAATCTCGCCGCGCGGACCGCGCCCGCGCACCTCGATCCGCTCGCCGTAAGGCGGATTCGCAACGAGAATGCCCGCTTCGCTCGAAGGCGGCATCATGTTGCGCGCATCGAGCTGCTTCAACGGCAGCGCCGGGAAACCAGCGCGTTCGAAGTTGGCTCGCGCCTTCTCGAGCATATTGTCGGAAATATCGCTGCCGAAGATCAGCAGATCGCCACGGCCAGCACGCGCCGCGCGCTTCGCCTCCTGCGCGGCGACTTTCAGCGTCTGCCATGCCGACACGTCGTACTGCTTGAATTTCTCGAAGCCGAAGCGCCGCTCGACGCCCGGCGCAATGCTCAGCGCGACTTGTGCCGCTTCCGCGAGGAACGTGCCGCTGCCGCACATCGGGTCATACAGCGGCGTGCCGGGCGTCCAGCCCGTCAGGCGCAGGATGCCCGCCGCGAGGTTCTCGCGCAGCGGCGCCGCGCCCTTGTCCAGTCGCCAGCCGCGCTTGAAGAGCGGTTCGCCGGAAGTGTCGAGGTAGAGCGTGCAGTCGGTGGCCGTCAGGAACGCGAACACGCGCACGTCGGGCGCGCCTGTGTCGATGCTCGGACGCGCGCCCGTCTTGTCGCGCAGACGGTCGCAGATGGCGTCCTTCACGCGCAGCGTCGCGAATTCGAGGCTGCGCAGCGGCGACTTGATCGCGGTGACGTCGACGCGCAGCGTCTCGTTCGCCGAGAACCACTGCTCCCAGCGCTGCTCGAGCGCGAGGCCGTAAATGTCCTGTTCGTTGCGATACGGACGATGCGCGATCTTCAGCAGCACACGGCTCGCGATCCGCGAATGCAGATTGGCGGCCATGCCGGCTGCCCAGCCGCCCTTGAAGTGCACGCCGCCGGGCACCTGTGCGCCCGCCGCGAACGGCGCGCCGCCCAGATGACGTGCGGCGATCTCGGCGAGTTCGGCGGCGAGCGCGGCTTCGAGGCCGCGCGGGCAGGGGATGAAAAATTCGAAGGACATGGAGATTGCCGTAAGGCGTGGATTAAGGCGACATTGTACGCGGTCGCCTTGCCGTGCCTTGCGGCGAGTATCGCGCGCGGGCGCGATGCGCTACCCGCGCGGCCCGCGCCCGTCAGCCCTTCGTTGCCGTATTCGAGGCTGACGGCGCGGTTGACGGGGCAGCGGACGGCCCGGAGGTCGAGGCCGGACACGCCACAGTCGCGCCGCGCGCCGGTGCCGACGCGAGGTTGCGCACAGCGGCGGCGATTTCTGTCGCAATCTGCTGGACCGCGCGCCGATGTCCTTCTGCAAGCGCATCGTAGCCGCCCGAAACCGGCTCGCTGACCACGCTGCGGCAGGTCAGCACGGCCTGCGTGCGCACGGCGCGCACGCTCCACACGGCATCTATCTGCGCGCGCGAGCCGGGCCACGACTCGAAGCGCTGCACGTTCACGCTGATGCGATAGACGGGCACGCGGTCCGGATACGGCGAGCCGTACACGTCGATCGTGCCCAGCTGCTGCGTCAGCGAACTGGACAACGCGCGGCGGATCTCGTCGCCCGGCAGCGACGCCCAGCGCTCCTGTTCGAGCACCTGCACCTGGGTCGGCCCGGTCTGCACGACAAACTGGTTTTTCGCCACTTGCGGCGGCACGTCGACGGGCGGCACTTCGATCAGAAACGCCGGGTTGCTCGCGGTGCGCACGGCATCCGGCGACGGGCCGCTCGCGGAGAGCGTGTAGAAATGGCTGGCCGGCGACGAACACGCGGCGAGCGCGGCAAGCAGGGCAGAAAGCGCGGCGGCGCGCATCGTTCGGGGGACGCGTGCAAACGTCATGGCTTGTCTCCTGATTTACCGCGCAGCAACGATTCGGGATGGCGTTCGAGATAGTCCGATAGCGCATTGAGCGACTGCAGCGTGCGCGTCAGTTCCTGCAGCGCCTGATGTACGTCGGATTGCAGCGGCGAGTCCTGCTGCAGCGTCGCCTCCGCCGAGCTGAACGTCTGCTTCGCAGCGGTGAGCGCGTCGCGCGTCTGCGGCAGCACTTCCTTGTCGAGTTGCGTGAACAGGTGGTCGGCGTTCTTCAGGGCGGCGTTCAGGTTGTTGCCGATCTGGTCGAACGGCACCTGATCGAGTTTCTTCGCGATATCGGCGATCTGCAGTTGCAGTTCGTCGAGCGAGTTCGGGATCGTCGGCAGTTCGATCGGGTCGCGCGTGATATCCACGGTTGCCTTGGGCGCCTTGGGGAACAGGTCGATCGCCACGTACAACTGGCCCGTCAGCAGGTTGCCCGTGCGCAACTGGCCGCGCAGGCCGTGATTGACGAGCGCGAGCAGCATTTTCTGGCTGGCGTCCGTGCCGGATTCGGGCACGGGCTGGCCGCGCGAGCGGCGGCGCAGGCGGTCAGGATAGAGATCCATCGTGACGGGCATGTTGAAGTTCTTCGTCTGCGGATCGTATTCGACGCCGATGTTCGTCACCTGGCCGAGCACGATGCCGCGGAAATCGACAGGCGCGCCGACGGACAGCCCGCGCAGCGACTGGTTGAAGTTCATCACGACGCGCACCGGCTCGCCGTCGGGCTCGCGCATCGCGTCGGCTTCGTCGGAGCCGAGGCGGAACGTCATGTTGTTCGGCGCCTGCACGCCGACCGCCTGGCCGGGCGGCGACTGGAACGCCAGCCCGCCGACGATCACCGTGGCCAGCGACTGCGTGTTCAGCTTGAAGCCGCCCGAATCGAGCCGCACGTCGACGCCGCTCGCATGCCACCAGCGCGAGTTCGAGCCGACATACTGGTCGAACGGCGCGCTGACGAATACCTGCACGGTGACGCCCGTGCCGTCCTTGTCGAGCGAGAAACCCGTCACCTGGCCGACCTGCACGCGCCGGTAGAACACGGGCGAGCCGATATCGATCGAGCCGAGCGATTCGCCGCGCAGCGTGAACTGATGACCCTTCTGGTCGACGGTGACGGCGGGCGGCGATTCGAGGCCGACGAACTGCGTCTGCGTTTCCGTCGAGCGTCCGCCGTCCACGCCGATGTACGCGCCCGACAGCAGCGTGCCGAGCCCCGACACGCCGCTCGCGCCGATACGCGGGCGCACGACCCAGAAGCGGCTGTCCTTCACCGCGAAGTCTTCGGCTTCCTTCGTCAACTGCACTTCCACGTTCACGCGCGAGTGATTCTTCGCGAGCTTGATGGTCTTCACGAAGCCGATGTCGACGTCCTTGTACTTGACCTTCGTCTTGCCGGGCTCGAGTCCTTCCGCGCTGATGAAGCTGATGTTGATGGTCGGTCCTTTTTCGAGCACCGACTTCACGACCAGCCCGACGCCGATCAGCGCCGCGATCAGCGGAATCACCCAGACGAGCGAAGGCAGCCAACCCCGTTTCGTGACGATCTCGGGCTCGGGCACGGGGTCGTTCTTCGGCGGGCCGGAAGGTGGCGTCGGCGCTTGAGGGCTATTCATGTTTCGGGTCCTGAGGTTTTACGGCTTTTCGGCTTGTTTGCGGCGGCGTCGCCATGGTCGTTGTCCACGTCGTCCCAGATCAGGCGTGGATCGAATTGCATCGAGGCGATCATCGTCAGAATCACGACCGAGCCGAACGCGAGCGCGCCCGGTCCGGCCGTGATGACGGCGAGCGACTTGAAGCGCACCAGCGCGACTGTCAGCGTGATGACGAAGATATCGAGCATCGACCAGCGCCCGATGCGCTCGACGATCCGGTAGAGCTTGGTGCGTTCGAGCGGCCGCCAGCGCGAGTGGCGTTGCGCGGTGATGGTCAGCAGCGCGAGCACCGTGAGCTTGAGCATCGGCACGAGAATGCTCGCGACGAACACGATGATCGCCAGCGGCCAGTCGCCCGAGGTCCAGAAGTAGACGACGCCGCTCATGATCGTGTCGTCCTCCGCGCCCAGCAGCGAGGCCGTGTGCATCACGGGCAGCAGGTTCGCGGGAATGTAGAGCACGGCGGCGGCGATCAGCAGCGCCCAGGTGCGCATCAGGCTGTCGGGGTTGCGACGGTGCAGGATCGCCCCACAGCGCGTGCAGCGTTGATCCTTGACGCGCGCGCGGGGCTGCACGCGCGAGCACGCGTGACAGGCGACCAGACCGGCGCGCGAGGCCGTGATGTATTTCATCGGCCCGTCATCCCCGGTGCGGTGCGGGCGAATCATCGACATCGGGTGCGCCTGCCGCACGATCGTTGCGATCGTCGGGATTGCCGCCATCCGTGTCGTTGCGCGCCGCGTCCTCGCGTGCGTGGCGTTCACGCCGCGCCTGCAACACGCCGAGACTTTCGGCAACGTCCCACAGCGTGCGCGGGTCGAACGTGACGACCACGACGAACATCAGTGTGAGCGCGCCGAACGCGAACATCGCGGCTTCCGGAATCACCCGCGCGAGGCTCACCATCTTCACGATGGTCACCAGCACGCCGAGCATGAACACTTCTATCATGCCCCACGGGCGCACGAACTGAATCGCGCGCAGCACCTGGTTGAAAAGCGGCGGCACATAGCCCGCGCGGATCGGCAGCAGCAGATAGAGTAGTGCGAGCAGTTCGGTGAGGGGAAACAGCGTGGTCGAGCAGAACACCATGATCGCGACGATCTGCATGTTTTCGTCCCACAGCGCGACGATGGCGCCGAGCAGACTCGTCTGCGACGTGATGCCGTTGGTCTCCAGTTCGACGATGGGGAAGCCCTGTGCGATCAGGAAGGTGATCAGCGCGGCGACCGTCATCGCCGTGATGCCGTCCAGCCGGCCCGATGCACTCCAGTACAGCATCGCGCCGCACCGCTGGCAGCGCGCAATCCGCCCGCGTCCAAGGCGCGGCTTCTGGAACAGCGCGTCGCATTCGTGACAGGCAATCAGGTGGTCATGTTCCATGCAGGCAATCGGGAGGCGATGTTGTTGTCGCGGTTGCGGTCGATGTCTTACAGATTGTTGCCGCGCAAGTGACTCGCATGTCACGGCCAGGGGCAATAGTATCAAAGCTCATCGCAGTGAGGCCTTACAGGTGGGTGCTCGCGGCGATCACAGCGTGTGCGGCGTTCGGCGGCTGGTTGTAGGCTTTGTCCGACAGATGCGGCACGCATCGGTAAAAGCGGGGGTAGCAAGTTCCGCACCGCGCGCAATGGTGTCAGCCAGTTACCGCCGCTTGCGGTACGATGAGCGCCGCGCAGACCGTTGGCGCCGATGCTGGACGCGAGCGGAATAATGGCATCGCCCGGGTCGTTTAACTTTCATGTTGGCGTCGGATCCGTCATGGCACATACCTCTTCGTTTCATTCGTTCTCCGCGCGCGGTTCGTCATATACGTCGACGGCCATCGCGCTGCACTGGCTGATCGCGCTGCTGATCGTCTGCGGATTCGCCCTCGGCTGGGTGATGACGGACATTCCCGGTTTCACGCCGACCAAGCTCAAATACTTTTCGTGGCACAAATGGATCGGCGTGACCGTGTTCGCGCTGGTCATCATCCGCATTCTGTGGCGCGCGACGCATGCCACCCCGCCGATGCCCTCGCACATGCCCAAATGGCAGCGCGGCATTGCGCATCTCACGCACTTCCTGCTGTACGTGCTGATGGTCGTGATTCCTGTGTCGGGCTATCTGTACAGCTCCGCGGCGAACGTGCCCGTCGTCTATCTCGGGCTCGTGCCGCTGCCGCGCCTGATCGCGCCCGATCCGCATCTGAAGGAAGTGTTGAAGTCCGTTCACATCACGCTCAACTACACGCTGCTCGTGCTGGTCGTTCTGCATGTGCTGGCGGCGCTCAAGCATCAGATTCTCGATCGCGACGGCCTGTTGTCGCGCATGATCCCTTTCCTCAAATAAGGACAAACATGAAGGTCTCGTTCTACCGCTACATGCTCGCCGCATTTGCGGCGGCGTCGCTGGGCGCGTCGGGCGGCGCGTTCGCGCAGGTCGACATGGGCAAAAGCACGGTCACGGCGATCTCGAAGCAGATGAACGTGCCTGTCGAAGGCAAGTTCAACAAGTTCACGGCGCAGATCGCGTTCGATCCGTCGAAACCGGCGGCTGGCAGCGCGCAAGTCACGGTCGACACATCGAGCTACGATCTCGGCGACGAAAGTTATAACGAGCAGGTGCGCGGCAAGGAGTGGTTCGATTCGAAAACCTTCCCGACGGCCACTTTTGTCTCGAGCGCGATTGCGCCCGCGGGCAGCAACCAGTTCAAGGTGACGGGCAAGCTGACGATGAAGGGCAAGTCGCAGACGGTCGTCGTGCCTGTCACGGTGACGAAGCAGGGCGCTGCGCAGGTGTATGACGGCGCGGTGACCGTCAAGCGGTCGCAGTTCGACATCGGCACGGGCGAATGGAAGGACACGTCAGTGGTCGCAGACGACGTGACGATCAAGTTTCACATCGTCGCGGCAGGCAAGTGAACCGTAGCATGCAGACAGAAAGGAGAATGAATTGAAAACGATGCTCTTGGTTATGGCTGGCGCGCTGGCGTCGTCGGTGGCGGCAGGCGCGTTTGCTGCCGATACTTATCAGCTCGATCCGACGCACACCTATCCGAGCTTTGAGTCCGACCACATGGGTGGGGTGTCGACGTGGCGTGGCAAGTTCACGAAAAGTTCGGGCACGGTGACGCTCGATCGTGCTGCGAAGACGGGCACGGTGGATGTCACGGTGGATACGTCTTCGATCCAGACGGGGAATACGAAGCTTGACGAGCATCTGCGGTCGGGCGATTTTTTCGATGTGGCGAAGTATCCGACGGCGACTTTCAAAGGGACGGCGATCAAGTTTGATGGCGACACGCCTGTTGGGGTTGATGGTCAGTTCACACTGAAGGGTGTCACGAAGCCGCTGAATCTGAAGATCGAATCGTTCAAATGTATTCAGCATCCTGTGCTGAAGCGCGAGGTGTGCGGTGTCGAGGCGACGGGGGAGTTCAATCGCGCGGACTATGGGATGGATTTTGGTACTAAATATGGATTTAGCATGAAGACGGTGCTGCATATTCAGGCTGAAGGGATCAAGCAGTAGGCGCCTTGGCGGCGCGGTTTGGTTTTGGTTTTGGTTTTTGGTCTGTCTGCGACGCTGGGTGGTTTGCTAGTGATTTCGCTGGGATCCGCGACTTGTTAGCGTGCTTCACGCGTCGCCGTTTGGTGTTTTGGTCTTTGCGCTGGCATCCGTGGTTTGCCTTTGCTTTCGCTGGCATCCGCCGTTTGCCTTTTCGCTGGCATCCGCGTGACGTTATCTAGCTTCAGGCGTCGCCCCTGTGCGGGGCGGCACCTACTTTTCTTTGCCGCCGCAAAGAAAAGTAGGCAAAAGAAAGCGGCTCACACCGCCAGCCCGTGTTCTTACCCACGGGCCCCCAACGGCCCCGCCCTTCGCACGGCAACGCACCTGTTCACCTGCGTTGCCAACGCTCTCTCCCTGCGCCTCACCCGCTTCACACTCCCGCGTCACAACACGCCGCGCCAGACAGTCCTCCGCCGCCCAGGTGGCAAACTATGTGTCGGCCCGTGGTGCTCCACATGCTTCACTCCAGACCGATAGCGCATGCGTTCCACCCTGTAAGAGCGCTACCCTATACGACGCGACAACCTACACACAGTTTGCCACCTGGGCGGCGCAAACCATTCGCTGCCGTCGGCCCGAGTACGGGTATTCGAACCGGGTGAGGCGGCTGTTCGAAGCGTTGGCAACGGGCAGTTGCCGGGGCGCTGCCGTTTGGAGGATGGGGACGTTGGGGGCCCGTGGGTAAGAACAGGTGCTGGCGGTGTGAGCCGCTTTCTTTTGCCTACTTTTCTTTGCGGCGGCAAAGAAAAGTAGGTGCCGCCCCGCACAGGGGCGACGCGTGAAGCGAGCTAACGCATCGCGGATGCCAGCGAAAGCAAAAGGCAAAACCAAACCAAACCAAACCAAACCAAACCAAACCAAACCAAACCAAACCAAACCAAACCAAACCAAACCAAACCAAACCAAACCAAACCAAACCCCTGGCACTTCTCCCCCTCGTGCAGACTTAATTTTTCCGGTACATATTGAACAACCACGCCGGATCGGTTGTGCGCGCATCGAACCGGCAAAATGAAAGGACCGGGCGTCCCACGCCAATCACCACGACAACGACTATCGCGCGCACCTGGAGATCCACAATGAGTTCAACACTAGCCGCGAGCACCGCGCAAACCCGCCCCGACACATGGCGCACGGTGGTCGCCGCGTCGATCGGCAACGCCCTGGAATGGTTCGACCTCGTCGTCTATGGCTTCTTCGCCGTCGTCATTTCAAAGCTGTTCTTTCCAGCCGGCAACGACACCGTCTCGCTACTGCTAACGCTCGGCACATTCGGTGTGTCATTCTTCATGCGGCCGCTGGGAGCGATCGTGCTCGGCGCCTACGCCGACCGGGCAGGGCGCAAGGCCGCGCTCACGCTCTCGATCCTGCTGATGATGATCGGCACGCTGATCATCGCCGTGCTGCCGACGTATCAGTCGATCGGACTCGCAGCCCCGCTGATTCTCGTCGTCGCGCGGTTGATGCAAGGCTTCTCGGCGGGCGGCGAATTCGGCAGCGCAACCGCCTTTCTTGCCGAACATGTGCCGGGGCGGCGCGGCTATTTCGCCAGCTGGCAGATCGCGAGCCAGGGCCTGACGACGCTGCTCGCCGCACTGTTCGGCATGGTCCTGACAGGCGGGTTGTCGCCGGAACAGATGGCGTCCTGGGGCTGGCGCGTACCGTTCTTCTTCGGCCTGCTGATCGGGCCCGTCGCGTGGTACATCCGCACGAAGCTCGACGAAACCCCCGAGTTCCTCGCCGCCGAAACCACCACCACGCCGATTCGCGATACCTTCGCGAGCCAGAAACTGCGGCTGTTCATCGGCATGGGTATCGTCGTGCTCGGCACGGTATCGACGTATCTCGTGCTGTTCATGCCGACTTTCGCGATCAAGCAGCTGGGTCTCGCGCCATCGGTGGCATTCGCGGCGATTGCGCTGGTGGGCGTGATCCAGCTGGTGTGCTCGCCGGTCGTCGGGCATCTGTCCGACCGTCACGGGCGCGTGCGCATCATGCTCGTGCCCGCCGTGTTGCTGTTCGTGCTGATCTGTCCGGCGTTCAGCTATCTCGTCGCGCATCCGACCTTCGGCACGCTGATCGCCATGCAGATCGTGTTCGGCTTCCTGATGACCGCTTACTTCGGCTCGCTGCCGGGACTGCTGTCGGAAATCTTCCCGGTCCAGACGCGCACGACGGGCATGTCGCTCGCCTATAACATCGCGGTGACGATTTTCGGCGGTTTCGGGCCGTTCATCATCGCGTGGCTGATCCAGGCGACGGGCTCGAAAGTCGCGCCGAGCTTCTATCTGATGTTCGCCGCCGTGTTGAGCGTGATCGCGCTGATCGCGGCGCGTCGCAAGTTGGGCTTCCGGTGAATCGGGTTACGCGTTAGCGCAGGCGCTGTAAACGACAAAGGCCGGTTCATCATCGAACCGGCCTTTGTTTTTACCTTGCTTCCGAAGTATCAGACGCTTTCAATCAAACCTGCGCGCCTGCGTTCGGATCATTCGGATCGTGGCGTTCCTTCTTGTCCTTGATCAGGTCTTCACGCTTGACGCCCAACCACATGGCGAGCGCCGCCGCGACGAACACCGACGAGTAGATACCGAACAGAATGCCAACCGTCAGCGCCAGTGCGAAGTAGTGCAGCGTCGGGCCGCCGAACAGGAACATCGACAGCACCATCATCTGCGTACAGCCGTGCGTGATGATCGTACGCGACATCGTGCTCGTGATGGCGTGGTTGATGACTTCGATCACGCTCATCTTGCGTTCGCGGCGGAAGGTTTCGCGAATCCGGTCGAAGATAACCACGGATTCGTTCACCGAATAGCCCAGCACGGCAAGCACGGCAGCCAGCACCGACAGCGAGAACTCCCACTGGAAGAACGCGAAGAAGCCGAGAATGATCACGACGTCGTGCAAGTTTGCGATCACACCGGCGACCGCGTACTTCCACTCGAAGCGGAACGACAGATAGATCACGATGCCCGCGACCACGCACGCGAGCGCGAGCAGGCCGTCGGTGGCGAGCTCCTTGCCGACCTGCGGGCCGACGAACTCGACACGCTGCAGCTTCGCGTTCGAATCCTGGCCTGTCAGCGCGGCCATCACCTGATCGCTCTGTTGCGCCGAGCTCAGGCCTTGCTTCAACGGCAGACGGATCAGCACGTCGCGCGAGGTGCCGAAGTTCTGCACCTGAGCGTCGGCGTAGCCGATTTTGGTCAGTGTGTCGCGCACGGGTTCGAGCGGCACGGCGCCCGGATACTGCACTTCGATGACCGTGCCGCCCGTGAATTCAACGGACAGATGCAGCCCGCGATGCAGCAGGAAAAACACGGCGGCGATGAACGTCAGCAGCGAGATCGCGTTGAAGATCAACGCGCGCTGCATGAAGGGAATGTCTTTGCGGATGCGGAAAAATTCCATGTTCTCTTCTCCGGGACTCAGCGGGATGAACCCGGTTTGTTCGTGCCACCCGGCGCATTGCGGTTGCGCAGCGTCGGCTTGGCAGCCTGGGCTTTCGCGGCGCCGGCGGGCGCCTTGGCCTTCGGCTTCGCCTTGGGCGCCGTTGCCGCGGCGATCGCGCGAGCCGTGTCGGTCTGCGTGTCCGCGTTGTCGAGATATGCCGTTGCGCCCTCGGCGGCAGCGGGCTTCCACACCTGGCCGATCGCAAGCGTTTGCAGCTTTTTCTTGCCGCCGTACCAGAGGTTCACGAGACCGCGCGAGAAGAACACGGCCGAGAACATCGACGTCATGATGCCGATACAGTGCACGACGGCAAAGCCGCGCACGGGACCTGAGCCGAACGCGAGCAGCGCGAGACCGGCGATCAGCGTCGTCACGTTCGAGTCGAGAATCGTCGCCCACGCATGCGCGTAGCCGCTCTGGATGGCCAGTTGCGGCGGCGCGCCGTTGCGCAGCTCTTCACGCACGCGCTCGTTGATCAGCACGTTTGCGTCGATCGCCATACCGAGCGCGAGCGCGATAGCGGCGATGCCCGGCAATGTCAGCGTGGCCTGCAGCATCGACAGAATCGCGATCAGCAGCAGCAGGTTCACCGACAGCGCGATCATCGAGATCAGGCCGAACAGCATGTAGTACGCGATCATGAACACGGCGATTGCCGCGAATCCCCACACCACCGAGTGGAAGCCCTTCTTGATGTTGTCGGCGCCGAGGCTTGGCCCGATGGTGCGTTCTTCGATGATGTCCATCGGCGCGGCGAGCGAGCCGGCGCGCAGCAGCAGCGCGAGATCGGTTGCGGCTTGCGGCGTGGGCTGGCCCGTGATCTGGAAACGATCGCCCAGTTCCGACTGGATCGTCGCGACCGTCAGCACTTCGCCCTTGCCCTTTTCGAACAGCACCATCGCCATCGGCTTGCCGATGTTGTCGCGCGAGACGCTGCGCACCGCGCGGCCGCCCGCCGAGTCGAGACGGATGTTGACGGACGGACGCTGATGTTCGTCGAAGCCCGCCGACGCGTCGATGATGCGGTCGCCCGTGAAGATCACGGCCTTGCGCAGCAGCACGGGCGCGGCGTTGCCTTGCGTGAAGAGTTCGTCGCCTGCCGGAACCGGGTCGTTCGGATTCGGATGCAGGCCGTTCGGATCGGCAAGACGCGCTTCGAGCGTCGCCGTGCGGCCGATGATGTCCTTCGCCTTCGCCGTGTCCTGCACGCCCGGCAGTTCGACGACGATGCGGTCGGAACCTTGCTGCTGGATCACCGGCTCGGCCACGCCGAGTTCGTTGACGCGGTTGTGCAGCGTCGTGATGTTCTGCTTGAGCGCTGCGTCCTCGACCGTTTTCTGCACGGCCGGCGTGAACGTGCCCACCGCCTGGAAGCCGCCCGCCGGGTTCGGCTGGGTCGCCCACTGGAGTTCGGAGACGCCTGTCACCAGTTGCTTGCGGGCGTTTTCCGCGACGTCCTGGTCTGCGAAGTTGATGACCACCGACTGACCGACGCGGTTCACGCCGCCATCGCGGATGCCCTTGTCGCGCAGCAGCGTGCGCGCATCCGATGCGTCCGAATCCAGCTTCTTGTTCAGCGCGCCTGCCATGTCGACCTGCAGCAGGAAGTGCACGCCGCCGCGCAGATCGAGACCGAGGTACATGGGCAGTGCGTGCAGCGCGGTCAGCCAGCGCGGCGACGCACTCTGCAGATTCAGCGCGACGATGTACTGCGGATCGCTCGGGTCGCTATTGAGCGCCTTTTGCAGCAGATCCTTCACGCGCAGCTGGGTGTCGGTGTCTTTCAGACGCACGCGGATGTTCGCGTTCGTCGCGGAGTTGTCGAACGTGACGTCGTCCGGCTTGATCTGGCTGGAGGCGAGCGCGCCTTCGACCTGCGACAGCGTGGTCGAATCGAGCTTCACCGTTGCCTTGCCGCTCGACACCTGCACCGCCGGCGCTTCGCCGAAGAAATTGGGCAGCGTGTACACGAGGCCGATGACGAGCGCCACCAGCATCACGACATACTTCCAGAGGGGATAACGATTCATGGGGTGGTCCAACGGGAGGTTGGCTTGAAAGCGATGCGTCCGGCGATGAGCGCGGCGAGCAGAACCATGCGCGGTTTGCTTCGATCGACGCGAGGCCGCGCCGGACGCGAGAGAGCAGGCCTTACAGCGACTTCAGGGTGCCCTTCGGCAGAATGGTCGTCACCGACGACTTCTGCACCGTGATTTCCGTACCTTCTGCGATTTCGACGCCAACGTAGGCTTCGCCGACCTTGGTCACCTTGCCGACGATGCCGCCGTTCGTCACCACTTCATCGCCCTTCGCCATCGCGGCGAGCATGTTGCGGTGTTCCTTCTGGCGCTTCATTTGCGGGCGAATCATGATGAAATACAGCACCGCGAACATCAGAATCAGCGGCAGGAAGCTCATCAGGCTCGATTCGGCGCCACCTGCTGCACTGCCTTGCGCGAAGGCATCGGTAATGAACGACACGTTGGTCTCTCCGTTATAACAATCAAAAAAATCAGCCGGTTATTCTACCACTGGCCATTTACGGGACGGCACCCGGAACGGGTTTTCCTGACGGCTTGTCAAGGGGCTTTGCCGATATTCCGAAAGTTAATTGTAATGTCTGACGCGCTATGTGGGAGAACGGTTTTTACGCGCCGCCCGATGCCGCGTTTAACCCTGCTCCGTTCCGCGCGCCCGGTTTTCGTGAAACACCTTTCTGAACGCGTCGAACATCTGGGCGTCGATGGCGTCGCGCATTTCCTGCATCAGTTCGAGGTAGTAGTGCAGGTTGTGGATCGTGTTCAGTTGCGCGCCGAGAATCTCGCCGACGCGATGCAGATGGTGCAGATAGCCGCGCGTGAAGTTGCGGCACGTGTAGCAGCCGCATTGCTCGTCGAGCGGACGCAGCGAGTTCTTGTGCGTGGCGTTGCGGATCTTGATGTCGCCGAAACGCGTGAAGAGCCAGCCGTTGCGCGCGTTGCGGGTCGGCATCACGCAGTCGAACATGTCGACGCCCGCTGAAACGCCCGCCACGAGGTCTTCCGGCGTGCCGACGCCCATCAGGTAGTGCGGCTTGTCGGCGGGCAGCTTCGGGCCGATATGGTTCAGCACGCGCATCATGTCTTCCTTCGGCTCGCCGACGGACAACCCGCCGATCGCGAGGCCGTGAAAGCCGATTTCCGCCAGCCCCGCGAGCGATTCGTCGCGCAGGTCTTCGAACATGCCGCCCTGAACGATGCCGAACAGCGCGTTCGGATTGCCGAGCCGGTTGAATTCGTCGATCGAGCGTTTTGCCCAGCGCATCGACATGCGCATCGAATCGGCGGCGTCCTGGTGCGACGTGGGCACGCCGTTGGTCGCGTAGGGCGTGCATTCATCGAACTGCATCACGACGTCCGAGTTCAGCACCTTCTGGATCTGCATCGACACTTCCGGCGACAGGAACAGCTTGTCGCCGTTGATCGGCGACGCGAACGTCACGCCGTCTTCCGTGATCTTGCGCAGGTCGCCGAGCGAAAACACCTGGAAGCCGCCGGAATCCGTGAGAATCGGCCGCTTCCAGCCCATGAAGCCGTGCAGGCCGCCGTGCGCCGCGATCGTTTCCAGTCCGGGGCGCAGCCACAGATGGAAAGTGTTGCCGAGGATGATCTGCGCGCGGATTTCTTCGAGCTCGCGCGGCTGGATCGCCTTGACGGTGCCGTACGTGCCGACGGGCATGAAGATCGGCGTTTCGATTACGCCGTGGTTCAGCGTCAGACGGCCGCGGCGCGCCTGGCCATCGGTCTTGAGCAGCTCGAATTTGAGGCCGTTGTCGGGGCGAACGTGATCGCCAAGGTAGGCGCCGTGATCGGCGCTTGCAGCGTTGTTATGACCGTCGGTCATCTTCTGGTACTCCCGTGCAACCGAAAAACAGTCCGGCGCAATTGAAGAACGCCGCCGGAAGGTGTCCGGCGGCGGTTGATGGATTATGCGTTAAGCGCGTCGTCGTTGCGCGTAAGCAGCATTGCGTCGCCGTAGCTGAAAAACCGGTATCGCTCGTCGATGGCATGCCGGTACGCCGCGCGGATCGTGTCGATGCCCGCAAACGCCGACACCAGCATCAGCAGCGTCGACTTCGGCAGGTGGAAATTCGTCACCAGCCGGTCGACCACGCGGAACCGATAGCCCGGCGTGATGAAGATATCCGTCTCGGCGCTCGTCGCGGCGAGCGGCTGGCCAGCGGCGTCGGCGTCGCGCGCGGCGGCTTCCAGCGCGCGCATCGACGTCGTGCCGACCGCGATCACGCGGTTGCCGCGCGCCTTCGTCGCCGCGATCCTGTCGACCAGCGACTGCGGCAACTGATACCACTCGCTATGCATCTTGTGCTCGGCGATATTCTCGACGCGCACCGGCTGGAACGTGCCCGCGCCGACGTGCAGCGTGAGCGTCGCGCGCTCGACGCCCTTCGCGTCGAGGCGCGCAAAGATCGAATCGTCGAAATGCAGGCCGGCCGTCGGCGCCGCGACCGCGCCCGGATTTTGGGCGTAGACCGTCTGGTAGCGCGTTTCATCGAACGCGTCGGGGTCGTGCTCGATATACGGCGGCAACGGCAGGCGGCCGAACTGCTCGATCAGCGTCAGGCAGTCGTCGGGGAAGTGCAGCGTGTAGAACGGCTCGACGCGTTCGCCGACGGTGACGTCGAAGGCGTCGGCGAGGCGCAGCACGGTGCCCGCGCCCGGGCTTTTGCTCGCGCGGATCTGCGCGAGCGCGGTGCGCTCGCCCGTCAGCCGCTCGATCAGCACTTCGATCTTGCCGCCACTGGCCTTCTGGCCGATGAAGCGCGCCTTCAGAACCTTGGTATCGTTGAAGACGAGCAGATCGCCGGACTCGATGCAGTCGGGCAGGTCGGCAAAACGGCGATCGGCGAGCGTCGCGGGCGAAGTTTGCCCGTTCACTTCGAGCAGGCGGCTCGCGCTGCGCTGGGGCAACGCGACTTGCGCAATCAACTCGGGCGGCAGGTCGAAATCGAAATCGGAAAGCGTGAACATGCGGACTGGCTTGATGCGGTACTTGACGGGATTGCCCCCGGACGAACGCGCGGCTGATTCAACAGCGTCTACGACAGCGCCCGTCGAGCGGCTATGATTGCGGGACATTGCCGCAGCGGTCCTGCGTGCGCGCATCACTCACGCGCACTGGCCGTAAAACTTCTGAAGCCGATATTGTACTTGCGAAGCGACTCATGCCTTTGTCCGACACCCGTTCACCTGCCGAAACCGACGACGCCAGCGCCCCGAAGAAGCGCCGCGCCGCGCGGAGCAAGGCGGATGCGGACGTGACCCAGGCGCCCGGCGCGCCTGCTGCGGAAGGCGCGAAAAAGCCTGCCGCCGCGAAAAAGCCCACGCTCGCCAAAACGGCCGACAAACTCGCCAAGCTGGGCCTCACGCGCGATATCGATCTGGTGCTGCATCTGCCCTTGCGCTACGAGGACGAGACCTCGCTGACGCCGATCGGCGAGTTGCTGCCGGGCGGCATCGCGCAGACGGAAGGCGTGGTGTACGACAACGAGATCGCGTACCGGCCGCGTCGTCAGTTGCTGGTGAAGATGCGCGACGACGCGGGCGACGAACTGATCCTGCGTTTCCTCAATTTCTACGGCTCGCAGGTCAAGCAGATGTCGATCGGCGTGCGCCTGCGCGTGCGCGGCGACGTGCGCGGCGGCTTCTTCGGCATGGAGATGGTGCATCCGGCCGTGCGCGTCGTCGATGAAGACACGCCGCTGCCGCAGGCGCTCACGCCCGTCTATCCGAGCACGGCGGGCGTCTCGCAGGCGTATCTGCGCAAGGCGATCGACAATGCGCTGGCGCGCACGTCGCTGCCCGAATTGCTGCCGGAACCTGTCGAGCGGCAATATCTGCGGCCGCTGGATGTTCCGCAACTGATGGACGCCGTGCGCACGCTGCATCATCCGGATTCGCATTCGGACGAGACGGCGCTGATCGACGGCACGCATCCCGCGTGGACGCGCATCAAGTTCGAGGAACTGCTCGCGCAGCAACTGTCGCTCAAGCGCGCGCACGAGGAGCGCCGCACGCGCGCCGCGCCCGCCATGCCGCGCCGCGAGCCGACCGATGAGGCGTCGCTGGTGACGCGTTTATTGAAGACCCTGCCGTTCGCGCTGACCAACGCCCAGCAGCGCGTGTGCGCGGAAATCGCGCAGGACCTGACGCAGCCGCATCCGATGCAGCGCCTGTTGCAAGGCGATGTCGGCAGCGGCAAGACGGTCGTCGCGGCGCTGGCCGCCGCGCAGGCCATCGACGCCGGTTATCAGGCCGCGATGATGGCGCCGACCGAAATCCTTGCCGAGCAGCATGCGCGCAAATTGCGCGGCTGGCTGGAGCCGCTCGGCGTATCGGTCGCGTGGCTCGCGGGCAGTCTGAAGACCAAGGAAAAGCGCAGCGCGATCGAAGCAGCCGCGCTGGGCACCGCGCAACTCGTGATCGGCACCCACGCGATCATTCAGGACGCGGTCGAATTCGCGCGCCTGGGCCTCGTGATCGTCGACGAACAGCATCGCTTCGGCGTCGAGCAACGGCTCGCGCTGCGCGCGAAGGCGCACAATGCCGCGGACGGCGCGCGCGATTTCCAGCCGCACCAGTTGATGATGTCGGCGACGCCGATTCCGCGCACGCTCGCGATGACTTACTACGCGGACCTCGACGTGTCGACGATCGACGAACTGCCGCCCGGCCGCACGCCGATCCTGACCAAGCTCGTCTCCGACGCGCGGCGCGAAGAAGTGATCGGCCGCGTGCGCGAGGCGGCGCTCACCGGCCGCCAGGTGTACTGGGTGTGTCCGCTGATCGAGGAAAGCGAGACGCTGCAATTGCAGACGGCCGTCGAAACTTACGAGACGCTGGTCGCCGCGCTGCCGGAACTGAAGGTCGGGCTGGTGCACGGGCGCCTCACGCCCGCCGAGAAAGCCACCGTGATGGACGCGTTCAGCCGCAACGAAGTGCAGTTGCTGGTCGCGACGACGGTGATCGAAGTGGGCGTCGACGTGCCGAATGCGTCGCTGATGGTGATCGAGCACGCGGAGCGCTTCGGCCTCGCGCAGTTGCACCAGTTGCGCGGGCGAGTGGGGCGCGGCAGCGCGGCATCCGTATGCGTGCTGCTGTACACCGGGCCGCTGTCGATGACAGCCCGCGCGCGGCTGCAGACCATGCGCGAAACCACCGACGGCTTCGAAATCGCCCGACGCGATCTCGAAATTCGCGGGCCGGGCGAGTTTCTCGGCGCGCGGCAGTCGGGCGCTGCGATGCTGCGCTTCGCCGATCTGGAAAACGACGGCTGGCTGATCGAGCCGGCGCGCGAAGCGGCTGCGACCTTGCTCCAGCAGTATCCGAACGTCGTGACGCAGCATCTTTTGCGCTGGCTGAACACGCGCGAACAGTATCTGAAAGCGTGATGAAGGGTGCGGCCGGAAGCGCTTGCGCGCCGCACAACGGCTGACTCCGGCTAGAAGGTTGGCGAATTGGCCCTATAGGTGTATAACAGAAACCTATCGAATCTATCGCCCTGATTGGTCCCCCAATGACCCTCACCGAACTGAAATATATCGTCGCGGTGGCGCGCGAGCGCCACTTCGGCCGCGCTGCAGAAGCGTGTTTTGTGAGCCAGCCGACGTTATCCGTCGCAATCAAGAAGCTCGAAGACGAGCTGAACGTGCAGATTTTCGAGCGCGGCACGAGCGAAGTCAGCGTCACGCCGATCGGCGAACAGATCGTCACGCAGGCGCAACGCGTGCTCGAACAGACCCTCGCCATCAAGGAAATCGCCAAGCAGGGCAAGGACCCGCTGGTCGGGCCGCTGCGCCTCGGCGTCATCTACACGATTGGACCGTACCTGCTGCCCACGCTGGTCAAGCAGATGATCAAGCGCGTCCCGCAGATGCCGCTGATGCTGCAGGAAAACTACACGCTCAAGCTGATCGAACTGCTCAAGCAAGGCGAGATCGACGTCGCGATCATGGCGCTGCCGTTTCCCGAAACGGGCCTGATGCTGCGCCCGCTGTACGACGAGCCGTTCGTCGTCGCGCTGCCGTCGGGTCACGCGTGGGAGTCGCGCAACAAGATCGACCCGAGCGATCTCAAGCAGGAAACCATGCTGCTGCTCGGCAGCGGGCATTGCTTCCGCGATCACGTGCTCGGCGTGTGCCCCGAACTGATGCGCTTCTCGCAGAACGCGGACGGCATCCAGAAGACCTTCGAAGGGTCGTCGCTGGAAACGATCCGGCATATGGTCGCGAGCGGCGTGGGCATTACCGTGCTGCCGCGCATGTCGGTGCACGAGGTGAAGCCGCACGCGGGCGGTGTCGATTCCGGGCTGCTCAGCTACGTGCCGTTCGATGAGCCGGTGCCGGACCGCCGCGTCGTGCTGGCGTGGCGCAAGAGTTTCACGCGGATGCCCGCCATCGACGCGATCTGCGACGCCATTTCGGCCTGCGATCTGCCGGGCGTGAAGAAGCTCGATTTACCCGCCGCAGTCAACTGAGTTACTGCCTTTGCGGCGACGCACGGGCAGCCGATGCTGCCGCTGCGTCGCCCGCCGCCTTCTGCATGAGGCGGCACCTATCGAATATATAAAATTAATCAAATCGCTGTTTTCGATAGTTTTCAATAAGATCTCCTCCATGGGTCGCAGCGACCTGCCACTACAAACGGAGGAAATCATGCAGCCATCCACGTCATCGCTGTTCAAGTCTGTTTCCCCATCGCCGCAGCAAGCGGCATCGAGCGGCAGCAACACGCCGGGCTTCAGGACCATCGCGTTCTCGCTGCTCGTCGATCGCGCACTGTCCGCCTGATCGCGCGCCCCACGTTTATTTCCCATTCGAAGTCGCCAGAACCGAATCAGCAGGACCGCATTCCTAAGGATCACCCGGAGAATAACTATGTCTGAACGCAACCTCACCACCGCCTCGGGCGCACCCGTTGCCGATAACCAGAACTCGCTGACGGCTGGCCCGCGCGGCCCCGTCGCGCTGCAGGACGTGTGGCTGATCGAAAAGCTCGCGCACTTCGACCGTGAAGTTATTCCCGAGCGCCGCGTTCACGCGAAGGGCTCGGGTGCGTTCGGCACGTTCAAGGTGACACACGACATCTCGCGCTACACGAAGGCGAAGGTGTTCGCACAAGTCGGCAAGGAAACGCCGCTGTTCATGCGCTTTTCGACGGTGGCGGGCGAGCGTGGCGCCGCCGACGCCGAGCGCGACGTGCGCGGCTTCTCGATCAAGTTCTACACGGAAGAGGGCAACTGGGACGTGGTGGGCAACAACACGCCCGTGTTCTTCATCCGCGATCCGTTGAAGTTTCCGGATTTCATCCACACGCAAAAGCGCGATCCGTACACGAACATGCGCAGCGCGACGAACGCGTGGGACTTCTTTTCGTATCATCCGGAGTCGTTGCATCAGGTGACGATCCTCATGAGCGATCGCGGCATTCCGAAGAATTATCGGCAGATGCACGGCTTCGGCTCGCACACGTACTCGTTCATCAACGCGGACAACGAGCGCTTCTGGGTGAAGTTCCACTTCAAGTCGATGCAGGGCGTCGAGAACTACACCGACCAGGAGGCCGCGCAAGTGGTCGCGCGCGATCGTGAAAGCGGGCAGCGTGACCTGGTCGGATCGATCGACGAGGGCAACTTCCCCAAGTGGCGCTTTCAGATCCAGGTGATGCCGGAAGCGGACGCAGCGCAGTACCGCTACAACCCGTTCGATGTTACGAAGGTGTGGCCGCACAAGGATTACCCGCTGATCGACGTCGGCGTGATCGAACTGAACCGCAACGCGCAGAACTACTTCTCGGATGTCGAGCAGGCGGCGTTCACGCCGGCGAATGTGGTGCCGGGCATCGGCTTCTCGCCGGACCGTCTGTTGCAAGGGCGTCTGTTCTCGTACGGCGACACGCAACGCTATCGCCTTGGCGTGAATCACCATCTGATTCCCGTCAACGCGTCACGTGCGCCGAACGTGCGCTCGTTCCATCGCGACGGCGGCATGCGTGTGGACGGCAATCTTGGCGGCAACGTGAACTACGAGCCGAACCGTTTCGGCGACTTCGCGCAGGACCGTAACGCGATCGAGCCGCCGCTCGCGGCAGGCAATGTCGATCACTACAACCATCGTGAGGACGACGACTACTACAGCCAGCCAGCCGCGCTGTTCCGGATTTTCGACGACGCGCAGCGTGCACGCCTGTTTAGCAACATCGCGCGGGCCATCGAAGGCGTGCCCGCCGATATCGTCGCGCGGCAGGTCGAGCACTTCCGCAAGATCGACCCGGCGTACGCGGACGGCGTGATTGCCGCAATCGAGGCGCTCGCGCAAGCGAACGCGAAGTAACGCTTCACGTCGTGGACGATGGCAATGGGCTGTCGTCCACAGGGAGAAAGATCATGGTTCAGATGGTGATGAATGCAGTCGGTTTTCAGCCAGCCAACGCTAGCGACACGCGAAGCGGCGCGCAACAGGTGAACGGCCCGGTGCTGTTCCAGAAGCTCGTGGGTTTCGCGATCCTCGCAAGCGGCTATGTGACGATCGTCGCAAGTCTGGTCCACGCAGTGCACGGATGACGAATCGCGCATGGCCGTGCGAGGGCTGGAAGGCATGAGCGGCGCGGTGTTGGGTCTCGCGAATGGTTGTCGGTTCTACGATAAACTGGCGGGCGTTCGAGCGTTGAACGATTGCACACGCGCAGTTCCGGGCATGCAGACCGGTTCGTATCACTCTTAAAAGGAGTCATCATGGCCAAGAAAGAAGCCGTACAGCACGTCAATATTGGTATCAGCGACAAGGATCGCAAGAAAATCGCAGAAGGTCTCTCGCGCCTTCTCGCCGACACTTACACGCTTTATCTGAAGACGCACAACTTCCATTGGAACGTCACGGGTCCGATGTTCAACACGCTGCATCTGATGTTCGAAACGCAGTACACGGAACTGGCCTTGGCTGTCGATCTGATCGCCGAGCGTATCCGCGCGCTGGGCGTCGCGGCGCCGGGCAGCTACAAGGAGTTCGCGAAGCTGTCGTCGATCGCTGAAGCGGACGGCGTGCCCGCCGCGGAAGACATGATCCGCCAGTTGGTGGAAGGCCAGGAATCGGTGGTGCGCACCGCGCGCGCGATCTTCCCGGTGACGGACGCGGCTCACGACGAGCCGACGGCCGACCTGCTGACGCAACGCATGCAGACGCACGAAAAGAACGCGTGGATGCTGCGTTCGATGCTGGCGTAACGCTATCGCGGCGTAGCGCAGGCGCTGGTTCGAAGCGCTTGCCGCCGCGCCGCAGAATGTGACAAGCAAAGCCCGGCGGGTCAGAGCCCGACGGGCTTTTGTTTTGTGCCTGCGTGTTCGAACGGGGCGGTCGCGCGCGCTGCTCTAAAATACGGGAATCGTATCTTCGCGCACCGCCATGTTCGCCCGACTCCCGCTCTTTCTGCGCCTTGTCCGCATGGACAAGCCGATCGGCAGCCTGCTGCTGCTGTGGCCGACCCTCAACGCGTTGTGGATCGCGTCGGACGGTCATCCGTCGCCGTCCTTGCTGGTGATCTTCGCGCTCGGCACGATACTGATGCGCTCGGCCGGCTGCGCGATCAACGACTACGCGGATCGCGACTTCGATCGCTACGTGAAGCGCACTGAGAACCGGCCGATCACCTCAGGCAAGATCAAGGCATGGGAAGCCGTGGCGCTGGCAGCGGGGCTTTCGCTGATCGCGTTCCTGTTGATCCTGCCGCTCAATGCGCTGACGAAGGAATTGTCGGTGGCCGCGCTGTTCGTCGCGGGCACGTATCCGTTCACGAAGCGCTTCTTTGCGATTCCACAGGCGTATCTGGGCATCGCGTTCGGCTTCGGCATTCCGATGGCGTTCGCCGCCATCCAGAACCAGGTGCCGCTGCTCGCGTGGGTGATGCTGGTTGCGAACGTGTTCTGGTCGGTCGCGTACGACACCGAATACGCGATGGTGGATCGCGACGACGACATCAAGATCGGCATCCGCACGTCTGCACTGACGTTCGGCCGCCTCGACGTGCTCGCGATCATGCTCTGCTACGCGGCGACGCTCGGTATCTACGTCGGCATCGGCGTTGCACTCGGCTTCGGCGTGCTGTACTGGATCGGTCTTGCCGCGGCGGCGGGTTGTGCCGTCTATCACTACACGCTGATCAAGAACCGTGAACGCATGCCGTGCTTCGCGGCGTTCCGGCACAACAACTGGCTCGGCGGCGCGCTGTTCGCGGGCATTGCCGCGCATTACGCGGCAAAGGCGTTCTAGACGTTTTTGTCCAGCGTGACGAGCGCGCGCATTGCCGCTTCGTCACGCCGTGCCACAGAGGCAAGCGACTTCACTGCTTGCCGAATTCCTCGCCCATTTCGCGCGCGCGCGCGTCCGCAGCCAGTGCGCCGCGTACGATTGCATCCTTCACGCCCTGCGCGTCGAACGCAGCGAGCGCGGCGGCCGTCGTGCCGCCCTTCGACGTTACCCGCTCGCGCAGCACGCTGGCCGGCTCGCCCGACTGCGCGGCGAGTTGCGCCGCGCCCGTGAACGTCGCGACGGCCAGCGCGCGGCCTTGCTCTTCGTCCATGCCGAGCTGGCGCGCTGCTTCCTGCATCGCCTCGATGAAATAGAACACGTAGGCGGGGCCGCTGCCGGAGATCGCGGTGACGGCGTCGATCTTTGCTTCGTCGTCGAACCACACCGTTTGGCCGACCGCGCCGAGCACCTGCGAGGCCAGTTCGCGTCCCGCCGCATCGACGCCTTCCATCGCGACCAGTCCGGTCACGCCCATGCCGATCAGGGCGGGCGTGTTCGGCATGGTGCGCACGAGACGGGCGTGCCCGCCGAGCCAGCGCCCGAGGTCCGCGCCGCGAATGCCCGCGACGATGCTGATGACGAGTTGCGAAGCCGACAGGTGCGGCGCAAGCGCAGCGGCGACGTCTTTGACGATCTGCGGCTTCACGGCGAGCACGATGGCATCGAACGATTGCAGCGATGCGTCCACCGACGCGCTCGTGCCGATGTCGAATTGCTGCTCGCTGCGCTTGCGCGCGTCTTCGTTCGGATCGATTGCGCGGATATCCGACGGCGTAACGCCACGCTTGATCAGACCGCCGATGAGTGCAGCGGCCATGTTGCCGCCGCCGATGAAGGCAATTTTCATGATGTTCAGAAGTTCAGTGAGAGTAATCGCGGGCGCCGAAGATCGCGGTGCCGATGCGCACGATGGTCGCGCCTTCGAGCACGGCAGCTTCGAGATCGCCTGACATGCCCATCGACAGCGTGTCGAGTTCGAGACCTTCCGCGCGCAGTTTGTCGAACAGCTCGCGCAACGCCCGATGCGGCACGCGTTGCTGCTCGACGTCGCCCGCCGGTTCGGGAATCGCCATCAGGCCGCGCAGCCGCAGCCGGGGCAGCGCGGCGATCTGGCGTGCGACCTCGATGGCTTGGTCCGGCAGCACGCCGCTCTTCGATGCCTCGCCGCTGATGTTCACCTGCAAGCACACATTGAGCGGCGGCAGCGCATCGGGCCGCTGCTCCGACAAACGCTGCGCGATTTTCAGCCGGTCGACGGAATGCACCCAGTCGAAGTTTTCGGCGACGGGACGCGTCTTGTTCGATTGCAGCGGGCCGATGAAATGCCAAACGAGCGATGCGCGCAGATCGGACAGCGCCTCGATTTTCGTCAGCGCTTCTTGCACGTAGTTTTCACCGAACGCGCGCTGACCCGCGGCATGCGCGGCGCGAACGTCTTCAGCGGGGAACGTCTTGGAGACGGCCAGCAGCGCAACGGAACGCGGATCGCGGCCCGCGACCTGCGCGGCGAGGGCGATGCGCTGATGCACGGCGTCGAGATTGTGAGCGAGAGCGGGCATGAAACGTTGAGTACCGGTTCAAGGGGCGACGTATCGAATTATACGGACGCCGCCCGCACGTCACGACCTGGCCGAACGGCCAGGTTGCGCGCAATCCGTCCGTCACCGATGCTGTCGATCAGGACGCGAGCATGTGCTCGACGAGTTCGACCCAATGCACGACAGGCGTGGAGGTGCCGCTTTGCAGATGCGCAATGCAACCCACATTCGCAGACACGATGATCTGTGGCTCCTGTGCCTTCAGCTTTTCCAGCTTCTGGTTGCGCAATGCGTACGAAAGCGCGGGCTGCGTGAGCGAATAGGTACCAGCGGAGCCGCAACACAGATGGCTGTCGGCGGGCAGCCTGACGTCGATGCCGAGCGCGCTCAGCAGGTGCTCGACCTTGCCGCGGATCTGCTGGCCATGTTGCAGCGTGCAGGGCGGGTGATACGCAACCGTATGAATGGCGCGGCGGCGCGTAAGCGGCGTCAGCGCTTCTTCGAAGTCCGGCAGGATTTCACTGATGTCGCGTGTCAGTTCAACAATGCGTTTCGCCTTTTCCGCATAGACGGCGTCGTTGCGCATCAGGTGCGCGTATTCCTTGACCGTCGCGCCGCAGCCGGACGCATTCATCACGATCGCTTCAGCGCCTTGTTCGACATACGGCCACCACGCGTCGATGTTCTGCCGTACGTCGTCGAGCGCCTCGTCGTTGTAGCCGAGGTGCAGGCGGATCGCGCCGCAACAGCCCGCTTCCGGTGCAATCACGGTCTGAATGCCGAGCGCGTCCAGCACGCGCGCCGTCGCAATGTTGACGTTCGGCATCATCGAAGGCTGCACGCAGCCCGCCAGCATCAACATCTTGCGCGGATGCGTGGCCGTCGGCCATTCGAGCTGGCGTTGCCGTTGCGGCACCTTGTCGCGGAGTTTCTTCGGCAGCAACGGACGGAAGTGCTGGCCAAGCCGCATCGCGGGCGTGAACAGCGTGCTGTTCGGCACGAAGCTCGCCAGCATCCGGCGCATCAGGCGCTGGCCGAACGGGCGGGGCACTTTCTCTTCGGTGAGCTTGCGGCCTATCTCGACCAGCTTCCCGTATTGCACGCCGGAAGGGCAGGTCGATTCGCAGTTGCGGCAGGTCAGGCAGCGGTCCAGATGCAGCTGCGTGCTGCGCGTGACGGGCGTGCCTTCCACCATCTGCTTGATCAGATAGATGCGCCCGCGCGGACCGTCAAGCTCGTCGCCAAGCAGCTGATAGGTCGGGCAGGTGGCCGTGCAAAAGCCGCAATGCACGCATTTACGCAGGATGGCGTCGGCTTCTTCACCGTCCGGCGTGTTGCGCATGAAGTCGGCGAGATTGGTTTGCATCAGGCGCTCAGAAGTCGGAGTACAACCGGCCGCGGTTGAAGATGCGGGCCGGGTCGAAGGCAGCTTTCAGGCCGCGATGGATTTTCATCAGCGGTGCGGGCAGCGGCGTGAACACGCCTGCGCCGCGGTCGTAGCCGAGGCCGGTGCGGAAGATCGTCGCATGGCCGCCCGCCTGTTTCGCGCTGATGCGCACGGTCTGCGCGTCAGCGTCGGTGATCCACCAGCGTTGCGCGCCGCCCCATTCCATCAGTTGCGCTCCGGGCAGCTGCAGCGGCTCGGTGATGGTCGGCAGGGCGAGGCGCCAGAGCGCGGACTTCGGCGCGATCGCCGCGAAAAACGGATCGGTCTGTTCGCGCAGGCCTGCCCAGAAGCGTTCGGCCTCGACGGCGTCGACCACTTCGCCGCCCAGCGACGTGCGCGCCGACTTGACGGCCGCCTCTGCGCCACCCAGCCGCACGGCGAGCGTGCCGTGTCGCCACGCGCTGCCCGTGATGGGAAGCGGGCGGCCGCCCCATTCGTTGAGCTTGCGGACGGCATCGGTGCCGTTCATGTCGAACTTGAGCGTCGCTTCGGCCTTCGGGCGCGGCAGCACCTTGACGGACAATTCGAGAATCAGCCCGAGCGTTCCTAGAGAGCCTGCCATCAGACGCGACACGTCGTAACCGGCCACGTTTTTCACGACCTGCCCGCCGAACGTCAGCACCTGGCCCTGGCCGTTCATGACGACGGCGCCGAGCACGAAGTCGCGCGCCGCGCCCGCTGAATGACGGCGCGGACCGGCGATGCCAGCCGCGATGCAGCCGCCAAGCGTGGCTTGGGGGCCGAAGTGAGGCGGCTCGAAAGCGAGCATCTGGTCGTGTTCGGCAAGCGCCGCTTCGATTTCGAGGAGCGGCGTGCCGGCGCGCGCGGTGATGACCAGCTCGGCCGGATCGTAGGCGATGATGCCGCGATGCGCGCGCGTGTCGAGGACCTCACCCTGCAATGACTGGCCGTACCAGTCCTTCGTGCCACCGCCACGGATGCGAATCGGCTGCTGCGCGGCCGTCGCCGTGCGAACCCGTTCCGACCACGCGGCGACGATGTCGTCCTCTTTCATGGTGCGTTGCTTCGTTGTAGTGCTTTCGATTGTACCGAGGCAAGCCGCGCTCGCAACCCGGTTCGGACCCGTATGAAACGGACTGCTGCGCTTATGCGTTATGTCGGTTGATCGGCGTGCATGGTCGGGCCGTGCAAGAAAGTGCTCAAAAACGAGGCAGGTCGGGGTGGGGCAGCAAGCCCCCGCGCACATGCATCTTGCCGTACTCGGCACAGCGGGCGCGCGTCGGGATACCCTTGTCGGGGTTGAGCAGGCAGGCGGGATCGAAGGCGCGCTTGACTGCATGGAACGCATCGCGTTCTTCCGGCGAAAACTGCACGCACATCGAATTGATTTTCTCGATGCCCACGCCATGTTCGCCCGTCACCGTGCCACCCAGCTCGACGCATGTTTCGAGAATGTCGCAGCCGAACGCCTCGGCGCGGTGCCACTCGTCGAGATCGTTGCCGTTGAACAGGATCAGCGGATGCATGTTGCCGTCGCCCGCATGGAACACGTTGATACAGCGCAGGTTGTACTTCTTTTCCATCGCTTCGATGCGCGCGAGCAGCGGCCCGATGCTGCGGCGCGGCACGGTGCCGTCCATGCAGTAGTAGTCGGGCGAAATGCGGCCGGCAGCCGGGAATGCATTTTTGCGGCCCGACCAGAAGCGCAGCCGCTCAGCTTCCGTGCGCGAAATCTGGATGCGTGTTGCGCCATGCTCGCGCAATACGGCCGTCATCCGGACGATTTCCTCGCTGACTTCCTCGGGCGTGCCGTCCGATTCACACAGCAGAATGGCGGCTGCGTCGAGGTCGTAGCCCGCCTGCACGAATTCCTCGACGGCGCGCGTGGCCGGCTTGTCCATCATCTCGAGACCGGCGGGGATGATGCCTGCGGCGACGATGCCCGCGACGGCATCGCCGCCTTTCACGACGTCGTCGAAACTCGCCATGATGACCTGCGCGGCCTGCGGCTTGGGAATCAGCTTGACCGTGACTTCCGTGACGATCGCGAACATGCCTTCGCTGCCGATCACGACAGCGAGCAGATCGAGACCCGGCGCGTCCGGGCTGAGCGAGCCGAACTCGACGATTTCGCCTTCCATCGTGACGGCACGCACGCGCATGACGTTATGCACGGTCAGTCCGTACTTCAGGCAGTGCACGCCGCCGGAGTTTTCGGCGACGTTGCCGCCGATCGTGCAGGCGATCTGCGACGAAGGGTCGGGCGCATAGTAGAGCCCATAAGGCGCGGCTGCTTCCGA
The DNA here is from genome assembly GCF_002902945.1 of Paraburkholderia caribensis. Classification (NCBI taxonomy): domain Bacteria; kingdom Pseudomonadati; phylum Pseudomonadota; class Betaproteobacteria; order Burkholderiales; family Burkholderiaceae; genus Paraburkholderia; species Paraburkholderia caribensis. The sequence continues at coordinate 3,007,156 of NZ_CP026101.1, read as the reverse complement.
GATCGACAGGTTGCGTACGCCCGGCTGCACGGTTGCCGTGCGGGCGTACGGATCGACTTCGATGATCTTGCGAAAGCGCGCGAGCGACACGACGACGCCATGCCGAATCGGCATTGCGCCGCCCGACAGGCTCGTGCCCGCGCCGCGCGGCACGATCGGCACATTCAGCCTGTGGCAGATCTGCACGATGCGCTGCACCTGCGATTCCGTTTCGGGCAACGCGACGGCCAGTGGCAGGCGCCGGTACGCGGCCAGACCGTCGCACTCGTACGCAACCGTGTCTTCCTCGCGATACAAAAGGCAATGCGTAGGGAGTACGGCCATCAAGGCCTGCACGACTTCGCGCTGACGTTGCGCGAGCATCTCGGGCGACAGTTCGGGGGACAGCTCGCCGGGTGCGTTCATGGAATGTCTCCTCCATCGACGGCCGCGCGCGCACCGTTGCGCTGCGCAGCCTGCTTTACGGTTACGCCCGGCCTAGGCCCACGTAAAGATCTTGCCCGGATTCATCAGGTTGCGCGGGTCGAGCGAATGCTTGATCGAGCGCATCACGTCCACGGCGACGGGGCCATGTTCTTCGACCAGAAAACCCATCTTGTGCAAACCCACGCCATGTTCGCCCGTGCAGGTGCCATCCATGCGCAGCGCGCGCTGTACGATGCGATGATTCAGGCGCTCCGCTTCCTCCAGCTCTTCCGGCTTGTTCGGGTCGATCAGCATGGCGACGTGGAAATTGCCGTCGCCGACGTGTCCGACGATCGGGCAAGGCAGCGGCGACGCCTTCAAATCCTCTTCCGTTTCGACCACGCATTCGGCAAGCCGCGAGATGGGCACGCAAACGTCGGTGGTGACGGCGCGGCTGCCGGGCTTGAGTTGCAGCATCGCAAAGTACGCGTTGTGACGCGCGTTCCACAGACGGCTGCGGTCTTCCGGGCGCGTCGCCCACTCGAAGCCTTCGCCGCTGTTCTGCGCGGCGATCTCCTGCACCAGCTCGGCCTGTTCCTTCACGCCGGCCTGCGTGCCGTGAAATTCGAAGAACAGCGTGGGCGCTTCGCGCAGCGTCAGGTTCGAATGACGGTTGATCGAGCGGATGGCGAGGGAATCGACGAACTCGACGCGCGCGATCGGCACGCCGAGCTGGATGGTTTCGATCACGGCGCGCACGGCGTCGCCCATCGAGGGGAACGTGCAGACAGCCGCCGATACCGCTTCGGGCTGCGGATACAGGCGCACGGTGATTTCGGTGATGACGCCGAGCGTGCCCTCCGAGCCGACGAACAGGCGCGTGAGGTCATAGCCCGCCGACGACTTGCGCGCGCGCGTGCCCGTCTGGGTCACGCGGCCGTCCGCGAGCACGACGGTCAGGCCCAGTACGTTTTCCCGCATCGTGCCGTAGCGCACGGCATTGGTGCCGGACGCGCGCGTCGCCGACATCCCGCCGATGCTCGCATCGGCGCCGGGGTCGATCGGGAAGAACAGGCCCGTGTCGCGCAACGCTTCATTCAACTGTTTGCGCGAAATGCCGGGCTCGACGGTGACGGTCAGGTCTTCCGCGTTGATCGACAGTACGCGGTTCATGCCCGAAAGATCGATCGACACGCCGCCTTGCACCGCGAGCAGATGGCCTTCGAGCGACGAACCGTTGCCATACGGAATGATGGGCACGTCGTATTCACCGCACAGCTTGACGATGCGCTGCACGTCTTCGGTGCTGTGCGCGAACACGACGGCGTCGGGCAGTTGCGGATCGAACGGCGACTCGTCGCGGCCGTGATGGGTTCGGACGGCTTCGGACGTGGATACGCGTTCGCCGAATGCCGCCTTGAGGGCAGTAAGAAGTTCAGGAGGAAAGGGGCGGCGCACGGTGGCGGGCGGCACGGGATGGTTCACCTGCGTCTCCTGTTGGCGAATATTCTGATGGTTGATGCCCATTTTACGCCCATCGACCGTTGGCGCGGCGTCATGCTTGCAGCGGGGCGGCAAGGGTTTAGCCCCATCATCCTTATAATGGACGGAAGCTTGACCGCGTGCTGCGATATATCCGCACGGACGCATCGCGGAACATTATGAGGACATGGACATCATGGGCAACCGCTTGAGCAAGATCGCGACGCGCACGGGCGACGACGGCACCACAGGTCTTGGCGACGGCAAGCGTGTGCGCAAGGACGACGCACGCATTGCCGCAATCGGCGACGTCGACGAGTTGAACTCGAACATCGGCGTGCTGCTGTGCGAAAGCTTGCCCGACGATGTCCGCGCCGCCCTCACGTCGATCCAGCACGATCTGTTCGATCTGGGCGGCGAGCTATGCATTCCGGGCCATTCGATGATTGCCGATGCCCATCTCGCGCAACTCGATGCGTGGCTAGCCCAATACAACGCGACGCTGCCGCCGCTCAAGGAGTTCATTTTGCCGGCAGGCACGCGCGCCGCTTCGCTTGCGCACGTGTGCCGCACGGTTTGCCGGCGCGCGGAACGCGCGATCGTCGCGCTCGGCGCTGTCGAGACGATCAACGATGCGCCGCGCCGGTATGTGAACCGGCTGTCCGATCTGCTGTTCGTGCTGGCACGTGTGCTGAACCGTGCGGACGGCGGCAGCGACGTGCTATGGCGGCATGACCGCAGCGCGAACAAGCCGGACACGCAGCGCGGCGAATAGCGGTTCGGCGCGTAAGGACGCGAGCCCGGCCGCTCAGCCGACCGCGAGCGTCACCGGCTTACCGATACGGCTCATCATTTCGACGAGCGTATCAATAGTGAATTTGGCCGTCTTCTTGTTGACGACATCCGACACGCGCGGCCGCGAGACCATGAGGATTTCCGCAGCTTCAGACTGCTTCAGATGATGCTGCTCGATCCACGTGGACAGCTCGGCCATCAATTGCTCCTTGAGCAGCCGCGTGTCGTTGATCTGCTTCTGCGACGCGGCTTGCAGGCGCTTCGCTTCTTCTGCGGGGAAGCCGAGTTCGAGAAACAGATTCGCGCCCGGTTTTGTTACGTGACGGACCTTGGTGTCGATGGTCTTCATACTTTCCTCACATTGGCCACGGCGCGGTAGCGCGCCTCGGCGATTTCCCTGTCATGCCGGCTGGTAGCCTGCGTCTTCTTGTTGAAGCAGTGCAGCACATAAACGGCTTCGACAAACTTGGCGACGTACATCACGCGAAAAGCGCCTTGCTGTTCGGTGACGCGAATTTCGCGCGTGCCCGCGCCGACGATATCAAACGGCTTCCAGTTGTCCGGATCGAGCCCCGCCTGCACCTTGGCGAGCTGAAAGCCAGCCTGGCGGCGCGATTCATCCGGGAACGCGAGCAGATCGTTGTAGCTGGAGCCGACCCAACGAATCTCTTTTTCCAGCTCCATGAGTTCCTTTCGTGTATAAAATTTTATACCGAAATTCTCCGGCGTTCAATACAGGCGAACACCGGAACGAGATTTGAAGGTACCGAAAGGGAGGGGGGAATTCGATTCGGCCGAATGGCCAAAAAAAAAGCCCGGCATGAGCCGGGCGCGATGTGCAGAACAGGGAGGCGTGGTGTTTCAGTTGCCGCTGCCGCGTGCGATACGCCGCTGCTTGACGGCATCCGCGAGACCTTCCAGCACGCCGATGCTGTCGTCCCAGCCGATACACGCATCCGTGACGCTCTGGCCGTAAGTCAGCTCGCAGCCTTCCTGCAGGTCCTGACGGCCCGCGACGAGATGCGATTCGACCATCACGCCGACGATGCGCTCGTCGCCCGCCGCGATCTGGCGGCCGATATCCGCGCACACGGGAATCTGGTTCTCGTGCTTCTTCGAACTGTTTGCGTGGCTTGCATCGATCATCAGGCGCGCTGCAAGGCCGGCCTTGCCGATGTCGCTGCACGCGGCGTTCACGCTGTCGGCGTCGTAGTTGGTCGTCTTGCCGCCGCGCAGGATGATGTGGCAGTCCTCATTGCCTGCCGTCGAGACGATCGCCGAGTGGCCACCCTTGGTCACCGACAGGAAATGGTGCGGCTGCGATGCCGCCTTGATCGCGTCGACGGCGATCTTCACGTTGCCGTCGGTGCCGTTCTTGAAGCCGACGGGGCACGACAGGCCCGACGCGAGTTCACGATGCACCTGGGACTCCGTCGTGCGCGCGCCGATCGCGCCCCACGAGATCAGATCGGCGATGTACTGCGGGCTGATCATGTCGAGGTATTCGGTGCCGGCGGGCAGACCCAGTTCGTTGATCTTCATCAGCAGCTCGCGCGCGGTGCGCAGGCCGTCGTTGATCTTGAAGCTGTTGTCCATGTACGGGTCGTTGATGAGGCCCTTCCAGCCCACTGTCGTGCGCGGCTTCTCGAAGTACACGCGCATCACGATTTCCAGTTCGCCAGCGAAGCGCTTGCGCTGCTCGATCAGGCGGCCCGCGTATTCCATCGCGGCTTTCGGATCGTGAATCGAGCACGGCCCGATGATGACGATCAGACGGTCGTCCATGCCGTGCAGGATTCGATGCATCGACTGGCGCGCATTGAAGATCAGGTCCGACACCTTCTCGTCGCACGGGAATTCGCGGATCAGGTGGGCGGGCGGCGTCAGTTCTTTCAATTCGCGAATGCGGACATCGTCGGTATTGTGCGGGGGCATGGGGTTCTCCTCGTTCGTTCAGTAGCGCGGTTCGAGCGGTCAGCGATTCAACGACGGCGCCGCAACGAACAGATCAGCAGGCTAAAAAGGTCAAAGTCAAAATTGTTAGGGACGAAAAAAAACCGCCAGACTCGCTGGCGGTTTTTTCGGGAATTTCAGGTGCCTATGTACGTTCACACCCCTCTCGATCCGCCAGCGGTCTGAGATGCCCAAAAAAAGTAAAAATAAAACTTGGCGGACATGGCGAAAAAGGGATGGCTCGTCAAAAAGGTTGATTGGCTTTATAACCCGAGGTTTGCTTGGTTGGCAAGCTACGGGTGCCAAAAATGCGGGAAATCCGCACGCTTTGCCATCTTGATGCGCTGAACGTGCGGGAAATCCAAAATCACACCGTGCCGCCGACCGTCATCTTGTCGATGCGCAGCGTAGGCTGACCGACGCCGACGGGCACGCTCTGGCCTTCCTTGCCGCAAACGCCGACGCCCGTATCCAGCGACATGTCGTTGCCGATCATGCTCACAAACTTGAGCGACTCCGGGCCGCTGCCGATCAGCGTCGCGCCTTTGACGGGATACGTGATCTTGCCGTTTTCGATCATGTACGCCTCGGACGCCGAGAACACAAACTTGCCGTTCGTGATGTCAACCTGCCCGCCGCCAAAGTTCACCGCATACAGACCGTTTTTGACGGACGCGATGATTTCCTGCGGGTCCTTGTCGCCGTTGAGCATGTACGTATTGGTCATGCGCGGCATCGGCAGCGCGGCGTACGATTCTCGACGCGCGTTGCCCGTCACGGGCATTTTCATGAGGCGCGCGTTCAGCGTGTCCTGGATATAGCCCTTCAGGATGCCGTCTTCGATCAGCGTCGTGCACTGCGTCGGGTTGCCTTCGTCGTCGATGTTGAGCGACCCGCGGCGGTTCGGCAGCGTGCCGTCGTCGACCACCGTCACGCCCTTCGCCGCAACCTGCTCGCCGATGCGCCCCGCGAACGCCGACGAGCCCTTGCGGTTGAAGTCGCCTTCCAGACCGTGGCCGATCGCTTCGTGCAGCAGCACGCCGGGCCAGCCCGGTCCGAGCACGACCGTCATCGCGCCGGCAGGGGCGGGACGCGCGTCGAGGTTCACCAAAGCCGCGTGCACGGCGTCGTCGACGTACTTCGACAGCAGTTCGTCCGTGAAATAGCCATAGTCGTAGCGCCCGCCGCCGCCGCCGCTGCCGATCTCGCGGCGGCCGTTCTGTTCGGCGATCACCGTTACCGACACGCGCACGAGCGGACGGATGTCCGCGGCCAGCGCACCGTCGCTGCGCGCAACCAGCACGACGTCGTATTCGCCCGCGAGGCCCGCCATCACCTGCGTGATGCGCGGATCGCGGCCGCGCGCCATCTGTTCGATGCGTTCGAGCAGCTTGACCTTCGCGGTGGCATCGAGCGAATGCAGCGGATCGGACGGCAGATACAGATCGCGCCCTGACACGCCCGTCAGCGTCGATGCCGCCTTGATCTTCTGCTTGCCGCCGCCCGCTTTCGCGATCGCGCGGGTGGCGATCGCGGCCTGGCGGATCGCTTCGGGCGACAGGTCGTCCGAATACGCGAACGCCGTGCGGTCTCCCGACACGGCGCGCACGCCGACGCCCTGGTCGATGCTGAAGCTGCCCGATTTGACGATGCCTTCCTCGAGACTCCACGCTTCGCTGCGCGTGGCCTGGAAATAGAGGTCCGCGTAGTCGACGCGATGCGTGAAGATTTCGGCGAGGGTGCGCGTCAGCACGGCTTCGTCGAGGCCGTACGGCGTGAGGAGCACGTCTTTGGCAGTCGCGAGATTACGGATGCTGGGTTCGATGATGTTCATGCGAAGTTCGCTCGATTCAGGGTATTCGGTGGGTGCATGCCAGTCAGATGGGTGACGTCGGCAGCACTTTCAATGCGTGCGGTTCATGTCAAACGTAATCAGCCGAGCACGCGGTGACGCCAGGCCGGCAGACTCTGCCGGACTTCGTCGATACGTGAGCGCTCGATATTGCCCGCGACGACGCCCGCGCCTTCGTCGCGCACGTCGATGATTTCGCCCCACGGGTCGATCAGCATGGTGTGGCCCCAGGTGCGTCGGCCGTTCTCATGCTTGCCGCCCTGCGCGGCAGCGAGCACGTAGCACTGGTTCTCGACGGCCCGCGCGCGCAGCAGCGTTTCCCAGTGCGCGCGGCCCGTCGTGTACGTGAAGGCGGACGGCACGACGATCAGCGCGCAGTCGCCCATGCGCCGGTACAGCTCCGGAAAGCGTAGATCGTAGCAGACCGACAGGCCCACGCGCCCGAACGGCGCGTCGAACGTGCGGACGGTGTCGCCGGGGCGGATCGTGCGGGCCTCGTCGAACGATTCCTCGCCTTTCTCGAAGTTGAACAGGTGAATCTTGTCGTAGCGCGCGGCTTCGTTGCCCTGTGGATCGAACACGAGCGTCGTGTTCAGCACGCGCGTTTCTTCGGGCGCCGTCAGAGGCAGCGTGCCGCCGATCACCCAGACCTTGTGCCGGCGCGCGGCGTCGGCGAGAAAGCGCTGGATCGGGCCGTCGCCATAGGGCTCGCGCACGGTGAGCTTGTCGGTATCCTTGTAGCCCATGAAGCAGAAGTACTCGGGCAGCAGGACGAGCTGCGCGCCGTCGGCGGCGGCTAGCGCGATCAGGCGATCGGCATCGGCGAGATTGCGGTCGCGCTCCGGCGTGCTCACCATCTGCAGCGCGGCGACGCGGAAAGGATCAGCGTGGGAAAAGGACTTCGCGGACTGCGTGTTCAGGTCGCTCATAGGCGTTCGAAAGACTCCTGCAATGGGCAGTACGGACAGCGGACGCCAGCGTTCGCGGCCGACGCACAGGGCGCGCCGGACATCGCCAGGGCCAGGAACCGCGCTTAGGCCCTCAGTTCGGCGTCGCGATGGCGGCCGGCGCGTTCATATTACCGCTATCTCCATGGACCCGCTCGACGTGCGGTTTGGCCCATGAACCCGTGATCGAGTAATCGCGCGCGAATGCGTGTTCGATCGAGTGCGACAACGCAATGTCACCGACCAGCGCGGCAAGGCCGAGCAGCGGATTGATGATGGCCGCCGCGACGACGCCCGCCCCCGCGCTGACGGTCGGGACGATATGCACGCTCAGGTTCTGAGTTTCGGTCGTCATATCGACGGTGCCTTTCATTTCGGCGCGCGCGGGCGCCGTCACCAGTTCGAAGTTGTTCGTCGAGCCGATGCCGTTCACGACCTGCGCGGTGCCCGTCACATGCTCGAACGGCAGTCCTTCGCCGATCACGTCGCGGAAATTCATCGACGCATAGCGCGCGAGGCTTTGCAGGCTCAGCACGCCGAGCAGCTTCGCGACGCCCGGATCGACCTTGAGAATCTGCCCGTGCCGCAGATCGACGGCGAGATTGCCGTTGAGCGTCGGATAGTCGGGCTTGGTCGGGCCGCCGCGCCAGCCGAGCTTGCCCGTCAGCGACCCTTCGCCCGCCTTCAGCGTGCGCGGCAGGCCGGCGCGTTCGAGCAGCAGCCCCGCGTCCTTGATGTCCAGTTTGAAATCGAGCTCGGTGCTCCGTTCGGCGTCGTCGTCCTGGTTCGGGCCGTAATTGCGGCCCGTGCGCCAGTTCGCCGTCGCGTTCAGCACGGCGGCCGGGTTGGTGATCGCGAGCGAGTCGAGCTGCCAGACGGGCGTGCCGTTGTCCTCGAAGTTGTGCGCATTGACTTCCAGCTTGCCGATGTTGCGCTCGCGCACGATCAGCTCGTTGACGACGAGATCGATCGACGGGATGTTTTGCGCGGGCTGGTTGATCGCGGGGCCGAGCAGATCGTTCTCGGTCGCCGACGGAATCACGAGCCGCGCGAGCCGCGCCTGTAGTGTGCCCGGCGATCCCGGCTTCGCGCCCGGCAACCACGACACGTGGCCCGAGACCTGATTGGACGCGATATTCGCCTGCCACTGGCGGTCGTCATGCGACGCGCCGACCACCACGCTTTCCCAGTGACGCTTGAGCAGCGTCAGCGTGCCGATGTGGATCGCGAAGCGGTTTGGCATGAACTGCGCGGCCGTCGCGCTGGGCGGCACGGGCGCGACGCCTTCATTGGCCTTGCGCATCTGCAGGAAGAGGGCGCGCCACGCGTCGGCGTCGAGCGCGTCGATGTCCACGGCGGCGATCACGCCTTCCGACGGCAACTCCGCCGTCCGGTTCACGCCGACCGCGCCGCGCACGACTTCGGGCGGCTGGCCCGGCGCGCGGCGCAGCAGATAGGTCGCCGCGATCGGGCCGAAGGTCAGATCGGCGCGTTGCAGCCCGTTGCTGGTCGCGCTGTCGTTGCCGCCAGTGTTTCCGGATGTCGGCCGGAACGTGAAATCGAGCGGCATCGGCGTGCCGACCGGCTTGTTGAACGGCGCGGGGAAATTGAGCGCGAGCCCGGTGAGGTCCGAGTGGACGGCGACGTCGGGCAACTGGCCCTTCGCGCCGCGTACCTTGATGTCATAGGGCGCATTGCCGTTCATCCGCGTCAGCACCTGCGCGGGCAGGCCGCGCAGGTTCAGGCCGCGCGCGGCATCGACGGCGAGTTGGCCGGACAGATTGAGGGCATAGGTGCCGTTGTCGTTCAGCCCGCCTTTCGCGCGCACCTCGCCGCCCATGAACTGCCCCGTCAGCCCGTCGACCTGCGCGGTGCGCTCGGTGAAGCGCACTTTGCCGCGCAGTTGCGACAGCGGCGGGACGTTGTCTACGGCAAGCCGGTCGTTCTCGAACGCGAGCGAGCCTTCCACCGCGACACGCACTTTCGGCGGCGGGACGCCCGGCGGCGTGGGCGGGTTGCGCGGCACGGTCAGCTTGAGCGCGAGCGCGGCCGGGCCATCGGCATGAATCTTTTCCGTCTCGTGTTTCGCCATCCCGCCGAGCGCGCTGTTATTCACGTAGTCGAGCATGTCGGCGAGCGGCCCGTGCCCGTCGCCCGTGATGACGAGGCTCGATGCGCGGTTGCCGAGGTCGTCGATCTTGCCCGTCACCTTGCGCATGGCGACGCCCTTGTAATGCGCGCGGTCGACGTCGAAGCGCAACAATTTCTCTTTCAGCTGGAAGGTGCCGTCGATGCCGTCCAGCGCGGGCCACACATTCGGCGCGCCGTTCTTCAGCGTGCGCGGCGGATACGGCGACGGATCGAAGCGGCCGCCCTTGAACGGCGCGACGATTCTGAACACGCCCGCGCTCGGGTCGCGCGAGTAGGGGAATTTCTCAAGGTTGCCGTGAATTTCGATCGTGCCGCCGCGTGACACACCCGCCTGCAAGCCGTGGGTCAGATAGACACGCAGTTTTTCGCTGATGCTGGTCGGCAGATAGCGCGTGATGCGCGTGACCTGCGCACGCTCGAAGTCGGCCTTCAGGTCGAGCGAGCCGCGCCCGCTGCCGACGTTCGAGTAGCTTGCCGTCGCCTTTGCAGCCGTATCGGCATTCGACACCTTCAGTTCCGACACATCGACCTTGAATGCCTTGTGCCGCTGCCCCGGCTCGATCGCGGACGCGATCGTCCACGTGCCTTTGCCGCTCAGATGGTCGAACGTGAGGCGCGGGTCGTCGAACACGCCGGGCAGCGTGAGGGCCGCGTTGGCGGTATCGATGGCAATCGAGCCGTGCTTTTCGTCGGCGTCGACGGAGCCCCACAGATTCTCGACGCCCGGAACACCCGCGCGCGGGTGGTTCCTCGCGGTCAGCCCCGGCGGCGGCTCCTGCGCGGCGACGCTGATGCCCTGCAGGTCGCCCTTGAAGCGATACCGCACGATGGGTTCCGCGCCCGGCTCGTGATGCTCGGAGGCGGCCTCGCCCGAATCGGGCTTGCCGCGCTCGACCTCGATCGTGTAATTCGCGACCAGCCCGCGCGGGTTGAAGCGCACGAGGTTGTTCAGCAGGCGCCTGGGCAGCGGCAGCGCACGGCTGAATTCCGCGAGCACGCCGAGATCGACGCGATCGCCCGAAATGCTGATCAGCTGGCCGTGCTGGACGCTCGGCATCCGGTAGCGGCTCGACAGCGTGTGCAGCGCGAGGATGCGCGCAACGGGCGTGCCGTCGTCGAGCGGCGGCTGGCCGAGTTCGGCGCGCAGGTTGTTCAGGTCGAGGGTCCAGTCGTCGCCGTCGTGCGCGACAGCCCACGAAAAGCTCGCGACAGGCACGTCGAGCTTCGGCTGCGTCGGCTTCACGCGCAGCGCGATGTTGGTGCCCGACAGTTCTCCCGAGGCCGAGCGCACGCGGCCCTGCGTGAATTGCAGCCAGATCGCGTTGTCGACGCGGCCCGCGTAGGTTTCGATCGGGAAGTCCATGTAGCGGGCGAGCGTCGGCAGATCGACGGGGCCTGCCGATATGTAGGCTTCGCCCGTCCAGTTGATCGGCTTGCCCATCGCCGCGAGGCGCGCGTGCCGGAAGTGCGCGCGAAAGTCGAGCGGGCCGAACAGCAGCTTGCCATTGGGCGGCGCCTGCAGCGCGAGCCGGTGATCGTAGCCGTCGCTGAGGATCGCGAGGCGGATGTCATGCAGCGCGATCTCGGGCGCGTCGCGGCGCGCGTCATGCCAGCGCAGCGTGCCGCCGCGCAGGATCATCGCTTCCTGGCGCAGCAGCCACGTGCTGAAGGTGTCGTTGCCGGAATGCGTGGTCGGCACCATCACGCCCGCCACGGTCAGCGAGCCGTCCGTCTCGCGCTCGATCAGCAGATCCGGCTTGTCGACGATCACGCTCGACAGGATCGGCGCGAACTTCCAGACGGATGACCACGACACCGTTGCGCTCGCATGCGGAATGTTCAGCGCGACTTTGCCGTCGCGGTCGGTGATGGTGATGTCGGTGACTTCGAGGCCGGGCTGGAAGCCCGTCCAGTGCGGCGCGATCTTGCCGATCCTGAGCTGGGCGTGAATTCTTTCCGAGACAGCGGCCTCGATTTTCGGCCGGAACGAATCCGCGTGCGGCAGCACGATGTAGCGCAGGCCGAGAATGGCCAGCACGACAACGAAATACAGGAGCAGCGCGATGCCAAGCACGACCCGCAGCGTGTGTCGCAGCACTGCGTGATCGTGCCCGCCTACGGGCTTGACGCGTCCAGCTTCGTGCGGGTCGGCGGATGAGTTTCGCTCGGACATGCTGCGACGGGGTAGGCGTATGTTAGTTTTGCGGTCTAACCACGAAATGTATCACACGGGCCAACGGCCACGGACTTAAGGTACGGCCAGTGTGGACAAGGCCACACGGGGTGTCGGCAGCTCGAGCGAGCTCCGGCTGCGACGGCCCGAGGCAGGAACCCAAGCAACCAGCGAGCCAGACCTTTGATGACCGAACCATCCCTGTTGAGTTCCAGCTATTCGCATTACGCGTCGCGTGCGTACGCGGCGCACGACGGTCTCGCGTCGCGCGTCGCGGCGCTGGCGGCGGCGCCCATCAGCCGTGAGCGGATCGACGGGCGTCTCGACGCGCTGACGGACGCTCTGCGCGCGACGCCCGATGCGCCACTTTCCGAAGACGCGCTGAAAAAGGCGCTGCGCCAGCTCCGCGCGGAAGTGTTCTGCGCCGTGATGGAGCGCGACCTGTCCGGCGCGGCCGACGTGGCCGAAGTGACGGGCACGATGACCGATCTCGCCGAAGCGACGGTCCAGCGCGCGATGGCCGTGGTCAGCGCCGATCTCGAAGCGCTCTACGGCGAGCCGCGGGGCTCGCAGGGCGAGCGGCTGTCGCTGGGCGTGGTCGGCATGGGCAAGCTGGGCGGGCGCGAGTTGAATGTATCGTCGGATATCGATCTGATCTTCGTCTATGAGGACGACGGCGAGACGACGGGCGGCCAGCGCTCGCCCATCGCCACTCAGGACTTCTTCACACGCCTCGGCAAACGGCTGATCGCCGCGCTCGCCGAGGTGACGGCGGACGGCTATGTGTTTCGCGTCGACATGCGGCTGCGGCCGAACGGCGACTCGGGGCCGCTCGTGTGCAGCCTCGGCATGCTCGAAGAGTATTTCTACGTGCAGGGCCGCGAGTGGGAGCGCTACGCGTGGATCAAGGGCCGGCTCGTGTCCGAGCATGCGAGCGATTCGGCGCGCCGGCTGTCGAAGCAGCTCGACGCGATCGTGAAGCCGTTCATCTACCGGCGCTACCTGGACTTCGGCGTGATCAGCGCGATTCGCTCGCTGCATCTGCAGATTCGCCAGGAGGCGCAGCGGCGCGCGTCGATGCGCCCCGACAAGGCCGACGACATCAAGCTCGGCCGCGGCGGCATTCGCGAGATCGAGTTCAGCGCGCAGGTGTTCCAGTTGATACGCGGCGGCCAGGACGCGGGCTTTCGCGTGCGCCCGACGCTCGTCGTGCTGCGCCACGCGGCGGCGCGCGGTCTCATTTCGCCCGGCGTGTGCGCGGATCTGACGGGCGCGTATCTCTTTCTGCGTGCCCTCGAGCACCGTCTGCAATACAGAAACGATGCGCAAACCCACGCGATGCCCGTCGATCCCGTCGAACGCGCGCATCTCGCGCAGGCGATGGGTTTCGACGATTACGCGTCGCTGATGACGAAGCTCGAAGCGCACCGCGAACTGGTCGAGCAGCAGTTCGACCAGATATTCGCCGACAAGGTGAGCGGGCAAGGCGGTTGCGGCGCGCGCGAAGACGGCGCGGCCGTGTGGGTGTGGAGCAGCGCGCTCGCCGACGACAGCGCCGACGAGGCGCTCGCGGCGCGGCTCGTCGAACTCGGCATCGAACACCCCACCGAGTTGCTCGCGCGCCTGAAGGCCGTGTGGCAGTCGTCGCGCTATGCGGGTCTCGCGGAGCGCAGCCGCCAGCGCTTCGACATCGTCGCGCAGCGCGCGCTCGAGGCTGCCAACACGCTGGAACCGGCCGAGCGGCGCGGCGATATTCTGGTGCGGCTGTTCGATCTGCTCGAAGCCATCGGGCGGCGCGGCGCCTATCTTGCGCTGCTGACTGAATATCCGCAGGCGCTGCACCGCGTGCTGTCGGTGCTGGGCGCGTCGCGCTGGGCGGCAGGCTATCTGATCCGCCACCCGCAATTGCTCGACGAACTGCTCGACGACGAAGCGATGGCGAGCCCGTTCGACTGGCCGGAGTTCAAGCGCACGCTGCGCACGCGGCTCGCGGCCGCCGACGGCGTCGAGCAGCAGATGGATTTGCTGCGTCATGCGCATCAGGCCGAAGTGTTCCGCATCCTGCTGATCGATCTGGCCGGCAAGCTGAGCGTCGAGCATGTCAGCGACCGTTTGTCGGAACTCGCGGATGCCGTGCTCGACGTGACCATCGAGGCCGTCTGGAACCAGTTGGCCAAGCGCCATCGGGAGGTGCCGCGCTTTGCGATCATCGCGTACGGCAAGCTGGGCGGAAAGGAGCTTGGCTACGCGTCGGACCTCGACCTGATCTTTCTGTACGACGATCCGGACGACAACGCATCCGACATCTACGCAACCTTCACGCGCCGGCTGATCACGTGGCTCACCACGGCGACGGGTGCGGGCACGCTGTTCGACGTCGACTTGCGGTTGCGCCCGAACGGCGAATCGGGCCTGCTCGTGACCGATCTCGACGCGTTCCGCCGCTATCAGCTGCGCGAGGGCGATGCCGCCAACACGGCGTGGGTCTGGGAACACCAGGCGCTGACGCGTGCCCGCTATTGCGCGGGAGACCCCGCTGTCGGCGCGCAGTTCGAGGCGATCCGCGAACAGGTGCTGACCACGCCGCGCGACGCCGCGACGCTTGCCGCCGAGATCGTCGACATGCGGCGGCGCGTCGAGGATGGCCATCCGAACCGGACCGAACTGTTCGATCTGAAGCACGATCGCGGCGGCATGGTCGACATCGAGTTCGCCGTGCAGTACTGGGTGCTGCTGCATGCGGCGCGCGATCCCGAGCTGATCCGCAATACCGGCAATATCGCGCTGCTGCGCGAGGTGTCGCGCTTCGGCCTGATGAGCGGCGAGGAAGCCGACACCGTGGGCGCGGCGTACCGGACCTACCGGAAGCTGCAGCACAAGCTGCGGCTCGACGGCATGGAGAAGGCGCGCGTCGAGCCGCACACGGTCGAGAACGAACGCGAGGCCGTACTGCGGCTGTGGCGGCGGGTGTTTGGCTGACGCTGCGCAGCGGCGCGGGCGTTGAAGCCCGCGCCGTGCCATGACTGGCGGGCGCTTTACGCCGTGGTGAGCATTTCCTTGGCGTGCTTGCGCGTGGTGGCCGTGATTTCCAGGCCGCCCAGCATGCGCGCGACTTCCTCGATACGGCTCGACTTGTCCAGCGACGTCACCGTGCTGACCGTGCCGTTCTTGCCCTTGCTGCTCTTTGCGACCTGGAAGTGATGATCGCCGCGCGCCGCGACCTGCGGCAGGTGCGTCACGCACAGCACCTGGCGCTGCTCGCCGAGCTGATGCAACAGGCGCCCGACCACTTCCGCGACACCGCCGCCGATCCCCGTGTCCACTTCGTCGAAAATCAGCGTCGGCGTCGGGCTGGCCGCGCTTGCGATCACCGAGAGCGCGAGACTGATACGCGCCAGTTCGCCGCCAGAGGCCACCTTCGCCAGCGGCCGCAACGGCACGCCCGCGTGGCCGGCGACGCGGAATTCGACCTGCTCCATGCCATGCGCGCCGCCGTCGGGCAGCGGCACCAGCGCGACTTCGAAGCTGCCGCCTGCCATCGACAGTTCCTGCATGCCCGTCGTCACTGCGGCGCCCAGCGCCTTCGCGGCCTTCGCGCGGGCCTTCGACAGCACCTTGGCGTCGGCGAGATACGCGTCTTTCGCCTTCGCTTCGGCGGCGCGCAGCGCGTCGAGGTCGGCGGCGGCGTCGAGTTTCGCGAGTTGCGCGCGGCGCTCTTCGTGTTCCTGGGGCAATGTTTCTGGTTGCAGCCGGAATTTGCGGGCCGCCGAGTGCAGCGCGTCCAGGCGCTTCTCGACCTGGGCGAGCCTGTCGGGATCGAGTTCCAGCCGCTGCGCGTAGTGGCTCAGGGAATACGCCGCTTCCTGTAACTGGATTTCGGCGGGTTCGAGCGCGGCGAGGGCGTCGTTCAGCGCCGGATCGATCTCGGCGAGATCGCGCACCTTCGAGATGACGGACGACAAATGACCGAGCATCGCCTCGTCCGATTCGGACAGCGCCGACAGCGCACCTTGCACACCGTCGATCAGATTCGCCGAATGCGACAGCCGCCGGTGCTCGACGTTGACTTCTTCCCACTCGCCGGGCTGCGGCGAGAGCTTGTCGAGTTCCGCGAGCTGCCATGCCAGACGCTCGCGTTCGAGTTGCAGTTCGCGATCCTTGCTCTGCGCGGTCTCGACGGCCTGCGCCGCGTCGCGCCAGCTACGCCATGCGCGGGTGACGGCGGCCTTCGTGTCGAGCAGCCCGGCATGCGTGTCGAACAGTTCGCGCTGCGCGTCGGGCCGCATCAGCAGTTGATGCGCGTGCTGGCCGTGAATATCGACGAGCATTTCGCCGACTTCGCGCAGTTGCGTGAGCGTCGCCGCCGTGCCGTTGATGAACGCGCGCGAGCGGCCGTTGCCGTCCACCACGCGGCGCAGCATCACCGTGTTGCCGTGCTCCGTCTCGCTGGCGGAGAGGGCCTGTTCGTCGAGCCACGCGTCGACGAGCGGATGCGTGTCGAATTCGGCCGTGATGTCCGCGCGCGCCTCGCCGTTGCGCACGACGCTCGCGTCGGCGCGTGCGCCGAGCGCCAGCGCCAGCGCGTCGATGAGAATGGATTTGCCGGCACCCGTTTCGCCGGAAAAGACTGTGAAGCCGCTGTCGAATTCAAGGTCGAGCGCGGCGACGATGACGAAGTCGCGTATCGAGAGGTGGCGGAGCATGGCTCGTCTGTGTGGCGTGGCTGGCGTGAGTTGGTGTGGTGTGTTTTCGTTACGCTCGGACTTGCAGCAGGCCGCGCTGGCAGATATTCAGTCGCGTGGATCGTCTTCGTGCGACGGATATTCGTTCCAGTGCAGCTTCTTGCGCAGCGTCGCGTAATAGCTGTAGCCGACAGGATGCAGGAAAGGCACGGTATGGCGCGAGCGGCGCACGTCGATCGTGTCGTTCAGTTCCAGCGCGGTGAACGACTGCATGTCGAAGTTCACGTTGACGTCGCGGCCCGAGATGATCTGGATGCTGACCTTGGAGTCGTCCGGGATCACGATAGGGCGGTTCGACAACGCATGCGGAGCGATCGGCACGAGCACGAGGCCCTGCAGCTGCGGGTGCAGAATCGGCCCTTGCGACGAGAGCGCATAAGCCGTCGAGCCCGTCGGCGTCGCGACGATCAGCCCGTCCGAGCGCTGGTTGTACATGAAGCGGCCATCCACGGAGACGCGCAGTTCCGCCATACCCGAAAAGCCCGAGCGGTTCACGACGACGTCGTTGAATGCGAGCGCGTGGTAGATGGGCTGGCCGTCGCGCATGATCCTCGATTCGAGCAGCGTGCGCTCTTCGCGCTCGAAGGTGCCCGACAGCATCTGCGGGATAATCTCGCGCATGTCGGTGAACGGGATGTCGGTGATGAAGCCGAGCCGCCCGTGGTTGATGCCGATCAGGGGCGTCCGGTATGGCGCCAGCTGGCGGCCGATGCCGAGCATCGTGCCGTCGCCGCCAAGCACGATGGCAACGTCCGCGCGCGCGCCGATCTCCGCCGGACGCAGCGCAGGCCATTGCGTCACGCCGATTTCCTGGGCGGTTTCCGCCTCGAACACGACGTCGAGACCGAGCTTGCCGATGCACGCGGCGAGCGCGGTCAGCGGTTCCCCGATGCCCGGCGTATTGCTGCGCCCGATGAGCGCGACGGTCTTGAACTGGCTATTAGCTTGCATGCCGGCATTACACCATAGGTGGGACCTGAAAAGAACCGTGGAACGCGGCGGCACGCCCGTGGGGGCTGACGCGCGACGGCCGCGCGATGCCGGCCAGCCTTCGCCGGATTATCGTTAGAATGGTGAAGTCCTCATGACAGACGTGACGACTGTCCGGACTCATGCGATGTGGCTTCAGCGTGGGCGGGGTGCCGCGCAGGGCGCGCAAGGCTGTCGAGCCGCCGCGCCTCGTGCCGCCGCGCGCTCGCCGCCATCCGGTGGTTACGCTAAAATTTTTCGCCATGCTAGATCCTCGAGCACAAACCCTTCTGAAAACGCTGATCGAGCGGTATATCGCCGAAGGTCAGCCGGTCGGCTCGCGCACGCTTTCGCGGTACTCGGGGCTCGAACTCAGCCCGGCGACGATCCGCAACGTGATGTCCGATCTCGAGGAACTGGGGCTCGTCATCAGTCCGCATACGTCGGCGGGACGCATTCCGACGCCGCGCGGCTACCGGCTTTTTGTCGACACCATGCTCACCGTCGAGTCGGCCGCCGACGAAGACGCCGTGATGCGCGCAGTGAAGACCACGCTGCAGCCGGGCGAGCCGCAGAAAGTGGTCGCGGCCGCCGCGAGCGTGCTGTCCAACCTGTCGCAGTTCGCGGGCGTGATCCTGACGCCGCGCCGCAGCCATGTGTTCAAGCAGATCGAATTTCTGCGCCTGTCCGACAAGCGCATCCTGCTGATCATCGTGACGCCGGAAGGCGACGTGCAGAACCGCATCATGGCGACGCAGCGCGATTTCTCGCCGTCGCAGCTCACGGAAGCCTCCAATTACATCAACGCGCACTTCGCGGGCCTGTCGTTCGACGAGGTGCGCCTGCGTCTGCGCGAGGAAATCGACGAACTGCGCGGCGACATGACCACGCTGATGCACGCGGCCGTCACCGCGAGCACGGACGTCACGGATACGGGCGAAACCGTGCTGATTTCCGGCGAGCGCAATCTGCTCGAAGTGGCCGACCTTTCGTCGGACATGGCGCGGCTGCGCAAGCTGTTCGATGTATTCGATCAAAAGACGAGTCTCCTTCAGTTGCTCGACGTGTCGAGCCACGCGCAAGGCGTGCAGATTTTCATTGGCGGCGAGTCGAACCTCGTCCCGATCGAGGAAATGAGCGTGGTGACCGCGCCGTACGAGGTGAACGGCAAGATTGTCGGCACGCTCGGCGTGATCGGCCCGACGCGCATGGCCTACAACCGCGTGATTCCCATTGTCGACATCACCGCGCGACTGCTTTCGATGACGCTCAGCCAGGGGTAGCGCCGAGTCCGGCATGGTGTTCATCATGCGCGGCGTTTTTCGCCGTGCCAATTGGCCGAACGGCCAGGTATCGGCGGCAGACCGCCCCGCTATAATGGGCTTCCCGATTCATTACGTGCCGCGCGCCTGCACGGCTCTTTTTCTTGCCTATGCGCTTCGACCTCGAGCGGCCCTCGCAGAATGCTGCGGCACATCGTGTCGCCGTGTTGCTGATCAACCTCGGAACGCCCGATGCGCCGACGCCTCGCGCCGTGCGGCGCTATCTCGCGCAGTTTCTGTCCGATCCGCGCGTGGTCGAGATCCCGTCGTTCGTGTGGCAAATCATCCTGCGGCTGCTGATCCTGCCGTTTCGCGGCATCGCCTCGGCGAAGAAGTACGCCGCCGTCTGGATGCCTGAAGGCTCGCCGTTGCGCGTGCATACGGAAAAGCAGGTCGAAGGGCTGCGGCATCTGCTGCACGTGAACGACTACACGGTGATCGTCGACTATGCGATGCGTTACGGCACGCCCGGCATTCCCGCCATGCTCAACCAGCTGAAGCTGGCGGGCGCCGAACGCATCCTGCTGATGCCGATGTATCCGCAGTATTCGTCGTCGACCACGGCCACGGCTTTCGACGACGCATTCGCTGCGCTCAAGCGGATGCGCAACCAGCCGGAGATCCGCACCGTGCGCCAGTACGCGGATCATCCCGCCTATATCTCGGCGCTCGCGGCGCAGGTGAACCATTACTGGCATGTACACGGCCGCCCGGACTTCGCGGCGGGCGACAAGCTGGTACTGAGTTTCCACGGCGTACCCAAGCGCACGCTCGACCTGGGCGATCCGTATCACGAGCAATGTCAGCAGACGGCGTCGTTGCTGATGCACGCGCTCGGGCTCACAACTGTGGAGTGCCGCGTGACGTTCCAGTCGCGCTTCGGTAAGGCCGAATGGCTACAGCCCTACACGGCGCCGACGCTCAAGGAACTGGGCGCGGCGGGCGTGCATCGCGCGGACGTGTTCTGTCCGGGCTTTACGGCGGATTGCCTGGAGACTATCGAGGAAATCGGCATGGAAGTGCGTGACGAATTCGTGCACGCGGGCGGGAAAGTTTTTCACGCCATTCCTTGCCTGAACGCATCGCCTGCGTGGATCGCGGCGCTCGGCGAGATCGTCGCGCAGCACCTGCAAGGCTGGCCGGTGCAGGTGAGCGCGCCGCAAAGCGCGTCTGTTGCCTGAACTTTTCCGCGTCCGGCATGCAATCTGCATTCGTGTATCGGCTCATGGCGTCTGGAAACGCCTGAAGAAGGACTGATGAACTACAAGATTTCCACCGAACCGGGCGCTCGCTTGCGCATCGACAAATGGTTGTGGGCGGCGCGCTTCTTCAAGACGCGTTCGCTGGCAACCGATGCCGTCGAGAAAGGCCGGGTGCGGATCGGCGGCGCAAGTGTGAAGCCGGCCAAGGATGTGCGGGTCGGCGATCTGGTCGAGATCGAGATCGAACGGATCGTGTGGCAGATCCAGGTGCTCGGCGTGTGCGACGTGCGCGGACCAGCGAGCGTCGCGCAGACGCTTTACGTGGAAACCGAAGAGGGAAAGCAGAAGCGGCAGCAGGAAAACGAGCGGCGCAAGACCTATCGCGAGCCGGCCGCCGAATTGCACGGGCGGCCGACCAAGCGCGACAGACGCGTCATCGACAAATTTTCGCGTGAGGGTTGAACAGCTGTTCCATCGTCGCATGAACGCCACCATATTCAGTGGTGTGCTCGTTGACGACGCCGGACATGCAGATGGTCGTGGTGCCTGCGATAAGTACCAATGCGACCACCGATATAGCGAAGGTCAGTTTCACGGTACTCCCCCATGGAGATTGCAAGCGGAAACGGGCGATTCAGCTGGTAGTAAGCCGTACGTCAGATTAGGGTTAACGTGCCTTTTCGGACGCCTGAGTTGAGTTTAGGACACTCGCGCAGTGCGCTCAATCTCAATATGATGCCGCGCTCGCCATGCTTGTTACGCCAGATTTCCGGGCCCCTGCAAGGTGCAAAAAGCATCCGCGGGAGCCTTGAAATACGGCGTGCGCACCCTTACCTGCACCGTTGATGCGCGGCCGGCATGTTGTATTGGCACAACGCTCATCGAGCGAGTCCCGTTAAACTGCCGCCGTTTTTTGGCCATATCTATTTGAATTTCAGCGACATGGAAAACACGCAAGAGAATCCGACGAGCCAGAATCCCACGCCCGCCGACGAAGCCGCGCGCCAGGCCGCAGAGGCCGCATCGGGCGAGCCGCAGGCTCAGGCGCAACAGCCGGACGTAGCTGCCGGCGAACCGCAAGCCGAAACGTCCGGCGTCGAAGCCGCATTGGCCGAAACGCAGGCGAAGCTGGCTGAAATGCAGGAAAACTTCCTGCGCGCGAAAGCGGAGACGGAAAACGTGCGCCGCCGCGGTCAGGAAGACGTCGCGAAGGCACACAAGTTCGCCATCGAGAGCTTTGCCGAACATCTGCTGCCCGTCGTCGACAGCCTCGAAGCTGCCGTCGCGCACTCGTCCGACGATCTCGTGAAGGTCCGCGAGGGCGTCGAGTTGACGCTGCGCCAGCTGACGGGCGCGCTGGAGAAGGGCAAGGTCGTTGCTTTGAATCCCGTTGGCGAGAAGTTCGATCCGCATCGCCATCAGGCCATTTCGATGGTCCCGGCCGACCAGGAGCCGAACACCGTGGTCGCCGTGCTGCAAAAAGGCTATGTGATCGCCGACCGCGTGCTGCGTCCGGCGCTGGTCACGGTCGCGGCGCCGAAGTAAGCGGTCTTCGCGCTGTCATGGCCGGCATTCCTGTCGACGGCACCGCATTCGCGGCCTTCGACATGCAGGCGCTTAGCGCCGATACCTTCGACGCCGGCATCCAGTCGGCGGGCGACGATCTGGCCGTGGTGTTCTTCTGGGGGCTGGACTGCTTCAACTGCGAAATCGCCAAGAAGGCAATGCTCTCGCAGCCGGACGCGATCCGTGCGCTCGGCCTGCGCTGGTTTCACAGCAATGTCTATGAGCATCGCGAGCTGGGGCGGCGCTTCCTGCTGCATGGCGTGCCGTCATGGTTCTTTTTTCACCGTGGCAAGCGCCTCGGAAGGGCGACGGGCTGGCATGGACTGGCGCAATTCGAAGCGGCCGTGGCCGCGGCTCGTGCGAAAATCCGCCCGGCCGTCGCAGGGGCAACCGGTGCAGACGCACCCGTCGCAGGGGCGGCGGGCTCAATCGACGGATAAACCGATTGGAAAAATTTAATGACCGCATTGGATTAGGGGTCTTGAAAACGGTGCGGCTGCACTTATGTTGAGTGCAGGATGAATTTCAGGGCGGGACGCCCGGTGGCCGGATCGGCCAGCCAGCAATGCCCGCAGCGATCAAAGTCAGGAGATTAGTAAAAATGGGCAAAATCATCGGCATCGACCTCGGCACCACCAATTCGTGCGTGGCGCTGATGGAAGGCAATCAGGTCAAGGTGATCGAGAACTCGGAAGGTGCGCGCACCACGCCGTCGATCATCGCTTATATGGACGACAACGAAGTCCTCGTCGGCGCGCCCGCCAAGCGTCAATCGGTCACCAACCCGAAGAACACGCTGTACGCGGTCAAGCGCCTGATCGGCCGCCGCTTCGAAGAAAAAGAAGTGCAGAAGGACATCGGCCTGATGCCCTACAAGATCGTCAAGCACGACAACGGCGACGCTTGGGTCGAAGCGCACGGTCAAAAGCTGGCGCCGTCGCAGATCTCCGCTGAAGTGCTGCGCAAGATGAAGAAAACGGCCGAAGACTATCTCGGCGAGACGGTCACGGAAGCCGTCATCACGGTCCCGGCGTACTTCAACGACAGCCAGCGTCAGGCAACCAAAGACGCGGGCCGCATCGCCGGTCTGGACGTGAAGCGGATCATCAACGAACCGACGGCTGCTGCGCTCGCCTTCGGTCTGGACAAGGCTGAAAAGGGCGACCGCAAGATCGCGGTGTTCGACCTGGGCGGCGGCACGTTCGACATTTCGATCATCGAAATCGCGGACGTCGACGGCGAAATGCAGTTCGAAGTGCTGTCGACGAACGGCGACACGTTCCTCGGCGGTGAAGACTTCGACCAGCGCATCATCGACTACATCATCGGCGAGTTCAAGAAAGAGCAAGGCGTCGATCTGTCGAAGGACGTGCTCGCGCTGCAACGCCTGAAGGAAGCGGCTGAAAAGGCGAAGATCGAGCTGTCGTCGGGTCAGCAGACGGAAATCAACCTGCCGTATATCACGGCGGACGCATCGGGTCCGAAGCACTTGAACCTGAAGATCACGCGCGCCAAGCTGGAAGCGCTGGTCGAAGACCTGATCGAGCGCACCATCGAACCGTGCCGCGTCGCGATCAAGGATGCAGGCGTGAAGGTCGGTGAAATCGACGACGTGATTCTCGTCGGCGGCCAGACGCGTATGCCGAAGGTGCAGGAAAAGGTGAAGGAGTTCTTCGGCAAGGACCCGCGCCGTGACGTGAACCCGGACGAAGCCGTTGCTGTCGGCGCAGCTATTCAAGGTCAGGTGCTGTCGGGCGACCGCAAGGACGTGCTGCTGCTGGACGTGACGCCGCTGTCGCTGGGCATTGAAACGCTCGGCGGCGTGATGACGAAGATGATCAACAAGAACACCACGATCCCGACGAAGCACGCTCAGGTGTATTCGACGGCGGACGACAACCAGTCGGCCGTGACGATCAAGGTGTTCCAGGGCGAGCGCGAAATGGCGGCGGGCAACAAGCTGCTGGGCGAGTTCAACCTCGAAGGCATTCCTCCCGCACCGCGCGGCGTGCCGCAGATCGAAGTGAGCTTCGACATCGACGCGAACGGCATTCTGCACGTCGGCGCGAAGGACAAGGCGACGGGCAAGGAAAACCGCATCACGATCAAGGCGAACTCGGGTCTGTCCGAAGCTGAAATCGAAAAGATGGTGAAGGACGCGGAAGCGAACGCGGAAGAAGATCACAAGCTGCGTGAACTGGCCGACGCCCGCAACCAGGGCGATGCGCTGGTGCATAGCACGAAGAAGGCGCTCACCGAGTACGGCGACAAGCTGGACGCGGGCGAGAAGGAAAAGATCGAAGCCGCGCTGAAGGACCTCGAGGAAACGCTGAAGAGCGGCTCGAGCGACAAGGCTGCGATCGAAGCCAAGATCGAGACGGTTGCGACTGCGTCGCAGAAGCTCGGCGAAAAGATGTACGCCGACATGCAGGCGCAAGGTGCAGCGGGCGCGGCAGGTGCGGGCGCAGCCGGTGCGGAAGCAGCGGCGGGCCAAAGCCAGCAGGCCGACGACGTCGTCGACGCCGAGTTCAAGGAAGTGAAGAAGGACTAAGCCGGGTTGCTATCCGACCGCAAGGCTGCGCATGTCATCCATGCGCAGCCCGGCTGCAAAGGGTTGAGCGCCTGCACGGCGTCTGAACCGATCACGCGCCTGGCGAGCCCTTCGGCTCTCCGGGCACATTTGTTTTATGGAGGGCGCGGCTTTTGACCCGTAATTGTGGTCGAAGCCAGAGCCTTACGAGTCGCGAGACTCCAGCATTCAAGAGGAGCCGCCGCGCCGCATTGCGCGGATGGCGTTGAACCGATATGGCGAAACGGGATTACTACGAGATTCTGGGCGTTGCAAAGAACGCGAGCGACGACGAAATCAAGAAGGCTTATCGCAAGCTCGCGATGAAGCACCACCCTGACCGCAATCCGGGCAACAAGGATGCGGAAGAGCATTTCAAAGAGGTGAAGGAAGCCTACGAAATGTTGTCGGACTCGCAAAAGCGTGCAGCGTACGACCAGTACGGCCACGCTGGCGTCGATCCGAACATGGCGGGTGCGGGCGCCCAAGGTTTCGGCGGTTTTGCCGACGCATTCGGCGATATCTTCGGCGACATCTTCGGCCAGGCAGCGGCGGGTGGGCGCAGCGGCCGCGGTGGTCCGCAGGTGTATCGCGGCGCGGATCTGCGCTACAGCATGGAAATCACGCTCGAGCAGGCCGCGCACGGCTACGACACGCAGATCCGCGTGCCGAGCTGGGTGTCGTGCGAAATCTGTCACGGCTCCGGCGCGAAGCCGGGCACGAAGCCGGAAACCTGCCCGACCTGTAACGGCTCCGGCGCGGTGCGGATGTCGCAAGGTTTCTTCAGCATCCAGCAGACGTGTCCGAAGTGCCACGGCACGGGCACCTACATTCCCGAGCCTTGCACGCACTGCCACGGCGCGGGCAAGACCAAGGAAACCAAGACGCTGGAAGTGAAGATTCCGGCGGGCATCGACGACGGTATGCGCATCCGTTCGGCGGGCAACGGCGAGCCGGGCATCAACGGTGGTCCGTCGGGCGATCTGTACGTCGAGATTCACATCAAGGCGCATGCCGTGTTCGAGCGCGACGGCGACGATCTGCATTGCCAGATGCCGATTCCGTTCACGAAGGCGGCGCTGGGCGGCGAGATCGAAGTGCCGACGCTTGCCGGCCGCGCCAGCTTCACGGTGCCGGAGGGCACGCAGTCGGGCAAGACGTTCCGGCTGCGCGGCAAGGGCATCAAGGGTTTGCGTTCGAGCATCGCGGGCGATCTGTACGTGCATGTTCAGGTGGAAACGCCCGTCAAGCTCACGGATGCGCAGCGCGACCTGCTGCAGCAGTTCGAGAAGTCGCTCGTGGAAGGCGGCGCGCGTCACAGCCCGCAGAGCAAGAGCTGGTTCGACCGCGTCAAGAGCTTTTTCGATTAACGCGCTCTGAAGTTGGCGGCATGCATGGCGGCTCAGGAAACAGCGGCTCACGAAGGAAGCTCCGTGTTCGCGTTGCTGGACGACTGCGATTCGACTGCGAGTCGCCGTTCGAGCCGGCTGTACACGGGGTTTCGTCGCGAGCACGTTTGTACTGACCGCGCGCAGCTGGATGCCGTCTGCGAGGCGGCTGCGGCCGATATCGACAGCGGGCTGTTCGCCGTCGTGCTGGCCGATTACGAATTTGGACAGGCGTTACAGCAGAAGACGCAGCGTGCCGGTGGCACGCTGCGTTTTTTATTGTTCGACACGTGCAGGAAGATGTCGCGCGACGAGGTCGACACATGGCTCGCGCTTCGCGACAGCGCGGCCGTCGAGCCTTCCGTGGCAGGCATCGGCGGGGTTCATGCGAGCGTCGACAAAGCGCAGTTCACGCAGGCCATCAGCGCGATTCACGACGCGCTGCGTGCCGGCGACTCCTATCAGATCAACTACACCTACCGGCTGTACTTCGACGTGTTCGGCACGCCCGCCGCGTTGTTCCGGCGGCTGCGCGCGCGGCAGTCGGTTCATTACGGCGCGCTGATCGCGTTGCCCGACGACCGATGGATCGTATCGTGCTCGCCGGAACTGTTCGTCGAGAAGAAGGGCGCTTTGCTGCGCACGCGGCCAATGAAGGGCACTGCGCCGCGTTCGACGGACGCGCAGCAGGACCGCGCGGCCGCCGAGTTCCTTGCGAGCGACCCGAAGAACCGCGCGGAAAACGTGATGATCGTCGATCTGCTGCGCAACGATCTGTCACGGATCGCGGAAACCGGCACGGTGAAAACGCCCGCGCTGTTTTCGATCGAACCGTATCAGTCGCTGTGGCAGATGACGTCGACCGTGACGGCGACCTTGCAGGCGCGCACGACGTTTGCCGAGGTGCTGCGTGCGCTCTTTCCGTGCGGCTCCATCACGGGCGCACCCAAGCACAAGACCATGCAGTTGATCGAGCAGCTCGAATCCACCCCGCGCGGGCTGTACACGGGCGCAATCGGCTGGCTCGACGCGCATGCGGATCTCGGCGAGACAGTCGGCAAGCAGTGTGGCGATTTCTGTCTGTCGGTGGCGATCCGCACGCTGACGCTTGGCGCCGTCGCACCCGACGGAGCACGGCACGGCGAAATGGGCATTGGCGCGGGCATCGTGCTCGATAGCGTGGCGCAAGACGAATACGCGGAGTGCAAATTGAAAGCACGTTTCCTGACGGACGCCGACCCGGGTTTTCAACTGTTCGAAACGATGTATGCGACGCTCGAAGGCGGCGTGCGACATCTCGATCGGCATTTCGCGCGGCTTGAACATAGCGCCCGGTGGCTGGGCTTCGCATTCGACGAAGACAGGCTGCGCGCGCAACTCGTCGCGCAATGCGCGGCGCTGCGCAACGCCGCGCCGCACCGGATGCGGCTGACGCTGGACAAGGCTGGCGCGGCGGAAATCACCTGTGCGCCGCTCGTGCCGTTGACGGAAGAAGTGGTCGGCGTGCTGCTCGGTCCCGATCACGGTTTCACGACGATGCAGGCAGCCGATCCGCTGCTGTTGCACAAGACGACGCGTCGCGCGGAATACGATCGCGGCTGGCGCGAAGCCGAATCGCACGATGCGTTCGACACGTTGTTCTTCAACGAACGCGGCGAACTGACCGAGGGCGGTCGATCAAACGTTTTCGTGAAGCTGGATGGACGCTGGTGGACGCCGCCGTTGTCGTCGGGCGTGTTGCCGGGCGTGATGCGTGGTGTGCTGCTGGACGATCCCGACATGCAGGCCGGAGAACGGGTGCTGACCCGGGAAGATGTGTCGAATGCGCAAGCGCTGATGCTCTGTAATGCGCTACGCGGTGTGTTGCCGGCGCGGATTATTGCTTGAATGGTTGAGCCGGCAACACAGCAGGAACACGCTTAATCAGAACGTGTGCTCAGGCCCCGGGAACGTACGTTCCTTGACGGCCCGCACATACGCCTCGACGGCTGCGAGAATGCTCGGCTGTCCCTGCATGAAATCTTTCACGAAACGCGGACGCTTGCCTGGGAAAATGCCGAGCATGTCGTGCAGCACCAGCACCTGACCCGAGCACTCGACGCCCGCGCCAATGCCGATCGTCGGGATGCGCAACTGCTTCGTGACTTCGGCGGCGAGCAGCGTCGGCATCGCTTCCATCACCAGCAGTTGCGCGCCCGCGTCCTGCATCGCGCGCGAATCGCGCAGCAACTGGGCCGCGCCCGCTTCCGTCTTGCCTTGCACCTTGAAGCCGCCGAACGCGTGCACCGATTGCGGCGTGAGCCCGACGTGACCGCACACGGGCACCGAGCGCTCGACCAGAAAGCGCACCGTGTCCGCGAGCCACTCGCCGCCTTCGAGCTTCACCATCTGCGCGCCTGACTGCATCAGCTTGACGGCATTCGTGAATGCATCGGCGGGCGTGCCGTAGGTGCCGAACGGCATGTCGGCGACGATCAGCGCGGAGGGCTTCGCACGCGCGACACAGGCCGTGTGATACGCGATTTCGTCGATCGTGACGGGTAGCGTCGTGCTCTGGCCTTGCAGCACGTTACCGAGCGAATCGCCGATCAGCAGCGAATCGACACCCGCGCGGTCGAGCAGCGCCGCGAAGCTTGCGTCGTAGCACGTGAGCATCACGATCTTGTCACCCGCTTCACGCATCGCCTGGAGCTTCGGGACGGTGACGGCGCTGCGGCTCGTCTCCTGCAAATAGGTCATGGGTGATCCATTGGGATGCGGCTACACGCTACAGCCAGACGCTATAGCATGCCGCCTTTGACAAAGAATTCCTTGCGCCCGCGCATCGCTTCGATGCGTTCGACGAGCAATGCAAGGTCCGCGTCGGATTCGAGCGGATTCAGGTGTTCGGCGCTGACCGTGAGAACGGGCGCGCCGTCGTAGTGATAGAAGAAGTCGTTGTACGCGTCGCACAGCGAGCGCAGGTACGCGTCCGAAATCTGCAGTTCCATTGGCACCGCGCGCTTTTGAATGCGCGAGAACAGCACTTCGGGACTGGCCTGCAGATAGATGATCAGATCCGGCGACGGACCGGGCACATCGAGCTTCGCCGCGAGCGCGCGATACAGCGGGTACTCGTCGTCCTGTAACGTCAGGCGCGCGAAGATGTCGTTCTTCTGCGTCATGAAATCGGTGATGAGCGGCGTGCCCGCCGTGCGCAGCGCGCTGATGTCCTGCACCTGCTGCGCGCGCTGCAGCGCGAAGCTCAGTTGCGCGGGCAGCGCATAGCGCGACGTGTCGCGATAGAAGCGCTCGAGAAACGGATTGTCCTGCGGGCGTTCAAGCAGTTCGTGCATCGACCAGCGTTGCGCGAGCCGGCGCGCGAGCGACGTCTTGCCGACACCGATCGGTCCTTCGATCGTCAGATAGCCGTGCGGCGGACGCAGGTCGGGCGCCGTGACGGTGAGCGGCGGGGCGGACATCGGCAGGGAGTTCATGGGCAGCCGCCCTTGGGCATATCGGTGCTGGCGTCTTGCGTGCGGATCGCCTCGGCCGTGTTGGGCGCGAGGCACTGGCACGGGGATTTCATCTTTTCGATACGCTGCCCGGCGACGGCAGCCAGAAACGCATCGGCGCGGCCGCGTTGCGGGATGATCAGCGCGGGCTCGATTTCGACGAGCGGCACGAGCACGAACGCGCGCTCCGTCATGCGCGGATGCGGCACGATCAGATCGGGTTCGTCGATCGCGTGTTCGCCGTAAAGCAGGATGTCGATATCGATCGTACGCGGCGCGTTGCGAAAGGGGCGCTCACGGCCGAAGTGATGCTCGATCTTGTGACACAGCGCGAGCAGATGGCGAACGGGCAACGTAGTGTCGAGCTTGACGACGAGATTCAGATAATCGTCGCCGCTCGCATCGATCGGGGCGGTTCGATAAAGGCTCGATTTCGCGAGCACGGTGATGGTGTGCTGTTGTGCCAGGCACACCACCGCGTCTTTCAGGGTCTGGCGCGCATCCCCGAGATTCGCGCCGAGGCCGAGATAGGCAACCGTCATGGCATCAGTTCCTGCAACTTGCGTTCGACGGCGCGCGCCGGAAATGCGTCAGTCGTCATGCGGGCCGTCGTGGCTCGCATCGTCTGTTGCGCGGTTTCCTGAAGCCGTGCCGCCCTCCATTCCGTCGCCCTGTTTGCTGCGGTTTCGGCTGTTGCTGCTACGCCGCCGTCGTTTTCTGGGCGCCCGGTCCTTCCCGCCTTGCGCAAGCAGTGCTTCGCGCGCGGCGATGTCTCCTTCGATGAACTCCGTCCACCACGAACCGACCGACTCATCCAGTTCGCCCGATTCGCAGCGCAACAGGAGGAAATCATACCCCGCTCTAAATCTTTGGTGTTCCAGCAACTTCAGCGCGCTGCGGCCCGAGCGCTTTTCCAGTCGATGCTGCAGGCCCCAGATCTCGCGCATGTCCGACGAGAAACGTTTGTGAATGGCGAGCTTCTCGGTCTGCATGTCGAGCACGTCGTCCATCGCGCGATGCAGCGCGGGCACCGGGAACTCGCCGTTCGCCTCGTACTGCTGCCAGCGTTGCTGCATGTCGTGCCACAGCAGCGTGGCGAACAGGAAGCCCGGCGAAACCGGCTTGCCGGCGCGTACGCGCGCGTCGGTGTTGTTCAGCGCGAGCGTGATGAACTTCTCGCCGTGCGGCTGTTCGAGCACGACGTCGAGCAGCGGCAACAGCCCATGATGCAGCCCTTCCTTGCGCAGACGCTGCAGGCACGCGAGCGCGTGGCCCGACAGCAGCAGCTTGAGCATCTCGTCGAACAGCCGCGCGGCGGGCACGTTGTTGATGAGATCGGCGAGTTCGGTGATGGGCGCGCGGGTGGCTTCGTCGATATCGAAATCGAGCTTCGCGGCGAAGCGCACGACGCGCAGCATACGCACCGGGTCTTCGCGATAGCGCGTTGCCGGGTCGCCGATCATGCGCAGCAGGCGTGCGCGCACATCGGCCATGCCGTTGTGATAGTCGAGCACGGTTTGCGTCGCGGGATCGTAATACATCGCGTTGACGGTGAAGTCGCGGCGCGTGGCGTCTTCGTGCTGCTCGCCCCAGACGTTGTCGCGCAGCACGCGGCCGCTTGCATCGACGGCATGCGTGCGACGGTCCAGTTCGTCGCGCTTCAGGCGGCGCGGCGGCGGGGCGTCGGCGTCAGCGGGCGGGGCGTCCACGAGCGCACGGAAGGTCGATGTCTCGATGATTTCCTGGCCGAACTGCACGTGCACGATCTGAAAGCGCCGCCCGATGATGCGCGCGCGGCGGAACAGCTTTTGCACCTGTTCGGGCGTGGCGTCCGTCGCGACGTCGAAGTCCTTCGGCGCGATGCCGAGCAGCAGATCGCGCACGGCGCCGCCCACGATGAACGCGCGAAAGCCCGCCTGTTGCAGGCCTTCCGTCACGCGGATCGCGTTGCGCGAAATCAGCGACGGGTCGATGCCGTGAATCTCCGACGAGATGATGACGGGCGCGTCCGGCTCGGGTACGGCGGCTGGGGCCGGCTTGCGGCGCGTCCCGCCTTTCGACGATGCTGCGCCTTTCGATGACGTACGGGCTGCGCGGCTGGAGTGCGCGCGCTCTTCCGGGACGGCGTAGTCGTCTGCTTCTGCGGGCGGCGCGACTTCGTCAGCGGGCTCTGCGTCCTGTCCGAACAGCTTGCGAATGAGTTTCTTGATCACGAGGGTTGAAAGAGTTCGAGGATGCGCCAGCCATGCTTTTCGGCATGTGCGCGTAGCGTGTCGTCCGGGTTGGTCGCGATCGGGTCGGTGACCTTTTCGAGCAGCGGGATGTCGTTATGCGAATCGCTGTAGAAATAGCTGCGTTCGAAGTCCGACCATGTTTTACCGATCGACGCGAGCCATTCTTCCGTCCGCACGATCTTGCCTTCACGGTAGCTCGGCGTGCCTTTCGGGTAGCCGGTGTAGTCCGATGCGGGGTGACCGTCGACCGTCTCCACTTCGCACGCGATCAGCTTCTCGACGCCGAACACTTCGGCGATCGGCGCGGTGATGAATTCGTTGGTCGCGGTGACCATGCAGCACAGGTCGCCCGCGTCGCGATGCTTGCGCACCAGTTCCATCGCGGCGGGCACGATGGCGGGTTTGATGACCTCATGCATGTACTGGTCGTGCCACGTTTTGAGCTGCGAGCGCGGGTATTTCGCCAGCGGCGTCAGCATCGCGACCAGATAGGCATGAATGTCGAGCTTGCCGGCCCTGTAGTCGGCAAAGAAGCGATCGTTTTCACGCGCAAAACTTTCGGCTTCGACGATGCCGAGTTTCACCATGAAGCGGCCCCATTCGTGGTCGCTGTCGGTGGGGATGAGCGTGTGATCGAGGTCGAAGAGAGCGAGGTTAGCCATGGGGGACTATTTTACTTGAAGCGGATGATGAGGCCTGGGCAGCCGCGCGACGAGGCGCGTCGACCGTGCCGCTCGCAGTGCTGGCGCCGTCGGGCGACGCGAGCATGGTGCGCAAAAGCGGCAGCGTGACGGCGCGCTTCTGCTCGAGCGAAAAGCGGTCGAGCGCATCGAGCAATGCCATCAGACTTGGCATGTCGCGGCGGAAATGGGTCAGCAGGTAGGCGGGCACGTCGTCGGCGAGATTGATGCCGCGCTCGCGCGCCGCGCGCTTCAGAACGGCCGCCTTGCCGTCGTCGGCGAGCGGCGCGACATGGAACACGAGGCCCCAGCCGAGCCGCGTGCGCAGGTCTTCACGCACGTCGAGGCCCATCGGCGCGGCGTTGCCCGCGGCGACGAGCGC
This sequence comes from Paraburkholderia caribensis, assembly GCF_002902945.1. NCBI lineage: Bacteria > Pseudomonadati > Pseudomonadota > Betaproteobacteria > Burkholderiales > Burkholderiaceae > Paraburkholderia > Paraburkholderia caribensis. The sequence continues at coordinate 2,974,850 of NZ_CP026101.1, read as the reverse complement.
GCTGGTCGGATGGGCGCGCACTTCGTTGAACAGGTTGAACATCGCGATCTGCTGCGCGCCGGACAGGCGGTCACAGTCGTCGATTGCATACAGCGCGACGGCGGGGTCGAACGCGAAAGCCGCGAGACTGCTTTGCGGGCCGGCATAGCGCGCGTGGCCCGGCGGTGCTTCATGCACGAGCGCCTCCAGCAGATGCGTGCGCCCGCTACCCGTCTCGCCCCAGACGTAGAACGTGCGGTCCGCGACCGGGCCGGCCGAGAGCGCCGCGTCCAGCTCGCGCAGGCGCGTGACCAGCTCGGCGTTGGCGCCGGCGAAGAAGTTGTCGAATGTCGATGGCGGCGGGGTGCCGAGATCGAGCGTCAATTGGCGCGACACAATAAATAAGCCGTTAGTGACCGATATGCAAACCGATAAGCGATCAGTTCTTGTAAAGCGAACTGGACAGATAGCTCTGCCGCAACTCGCGGAACGCGACAGACAGTATCGCGCTGACGGGCAGCGCGAGCAGCACGCCGAAAAAACCGAACAACTGGCCGAACGCAAGCAGCGCGAAGATTACCGCGAGCGGATGCAGGCCGATCCGTTCGCCGACCAGCCGCGGCGTCAGGAAGAAACTTTCGAGTATCTGGCCGACGCCGTAGATCACCGCGACGGCGCCGAACCCGTACCAGTCGCCGAATTGCAGCAGGGCGGCGAGGAGCGCGAGCGCGAGGCCTGTCGCGAAGCCGATATACGGAATGAACACGGCGAGCCCCGTGAAGATGCCGACGGGCAGCGCGATCTCGAACCCGGCGACATACAGCGCGGCCGCATAGAACACAGCGAGCACGCCCATCACGAGCAACTGGCCGCGCAGGTACTGCGACAGCATGTGATCCATGTCGCGCGCGAGATGAATGGTCTTCGAAAAAAAGCGTCGCGGGACGAAGCCGCGCAGGCGCGCGAGCATCGCATTCCAGTCGTACAGCAGATAGAACAGCACGAGCGGCACCATCACGACGTTGCCGACCACCGTGAGCATCACGTTCGAGCTGGTGCGGATCGAGGTCCACGCATACAGCACGACCGTCTGCGCGCTGCCTTCGAGCTGGCCCATCACCACGTCGCGGATGCTCGCGAAATCGAGCGGATCGATGATGCCCAGCAACGCCAGCTTGGGCTGCAGCCAGCCATGCAGATGCGAGAAGAACGACGGCACCTGCTGCTTGAGTTGCGGCACTTCCTTCTGGATGACGCCGAGCACCAGCAGCCCCAGCAGCGTGACGATCAAGGCGAAGAACAGGATCATCAGCAGTGCGGCGATGCCGCGCGGGACGTGCCGGCGGGTCATCCACGCGACGCCCGGCTGCAGGATATACGCGAGGATCGCGCCGAGCAGGAACGGCGTGAGCACGGGACTCAACAGCCAGAGCAGAATGCCGACGGCGAGCGCAATGGCAAGCCAGATAAAGGCGCGGCGCTGATACGGCGTGAGGATCGGACTGTTTTGCTGCAAAGCGGGTTTCCCAGGCGTCGTGTCGGCGTCTCAAATTCCAGCCGTGCGGCCGGCATCGGGTAAAATCGCATTTTACCGACCTTCGAGCTCTCCCCCCATGAATCAACCGAAATCCGCCCCGAATTCCCCTGATTCGGCCCAAGGTTTGTCGTATCGCGACGCGGGCGTGGACATCGACGCGGGCGACGCCCTGGTCGACGCGATCAAGCCCTTTGCCAAGAAGACGCTGCGCGACGGCGTGCTGGGCGGCATTGGTGGGTTCGGCGCACTGTTCGAGGTGCCGAAGAAGTACAAGGAGCCGGTGCTCGTATCGGGCACGGACGGCGTCGGCACGAAGCTGAAGCTGGCGTTCCAGCTGAACAAGCATGACACAGTTGGCCAGGATCTCGTCGCGATGAGCGTCAACGACATTCTGGTGCAGGGTGCCGAGCCGCTGTTTTTCCTCGACTACTTTGCGTGCGGCAAGCTGGATGTCGGCACGGCCGCGACGGTCGTGAAGGGCATCGCGCAGGGCTGCGAGCTGGCTGGTTGCGCGCTGATCGGCGGCGAAACGGCCGAAATGCCGGGCATGTATCCGGATGGCGAGTACGACCTGGCGGGTTTTGCGGTCGGCGCGGTGGAAAAGAGCAAGATCATCGACGGCAGCAAGATCGTGCCGGGCGATGTGGTGCTGGGCCTTGCGTCGAGCGGTATTCATTCGAATGGTTTTTCGCTGGTGCGGAAGGTCATTGAGCGCGCCCAGCCGGATCTGAATGCCGATTTCGACGGGCGTTCGCTTGCTGATGCGCTGATGGCGCCGACGCATATTTATGTGAAGCCTTTGCTGGCGTTGATGCAGCAGCTTGAAGTGAAGGGCATGGCGCATATCACGGGCGGCGGGCTCGTGGAGAATATTCCGCGCGTGCTCAGGGAAGGCCTGACGGCCGAGCTGGATCATCGTGCGTGGCCGCTGCCGCCGCTGTTCGCCTGGCTGCAGAAGCATGGCGGGGTGGCTGATGCGGAGATGCATCGAGTGTTCAATTGCGGGATCGGGATGGCGGTTATTGTTTCTGCCGCTGACGCGGATACGGCGACGGGGTTGCTTTCCGCTGCTGGCGAGCAGGTCTGGAAGATCGGGGTCGTGCGTGATAGCAAGGAAGGCGAGGCGCAGACTGTAGTGGTTTGAGTTGCCTTCCAGGCAGGGTTTATGAAGCCGTCCGGCGGGTGTTGGGCGGCTTTTTTGTTTTGTTGTTTTTTGCTTTTGGTTGGGTGTTGTAGGTCTTGGTTGATTTTGCACTGGATCCGGGGGCGGTGTTTTGCTGTGCTAGCGGTGCGGTTCTTTTTTGGGGGGCTTTGCGCTGGCATCCGCGAATTGTTAGCTTGCTTCAGGCGTCGCCCCTGTGCGGGGCGGCACCTACTTTTCTTTGCCGCCGCAAAGAAAAGTAGGCAAAAGAAAGCGGCTCACACCGCCAGCGCTTGACGTTTGCCCACGGGCCCCCAACGTCCCCACGCTTCACGCGGCAACGCCCTTATTCGTGCGCGTTGCCAACTCGCTGAATCAACGCCTCACCCACTTCAAATACCCGTACCCGGTCAAGCGGCAGCGGACGGTATATGCCGCCCAGGTGGCAAACTGTATGTAGGTTGTCGCGTTGTATGAGATAGCGCTCCTACCGGGTGGGACGCGTGCGCTATCGGTCCGGAGTGGTGCGCGTATGGCGCGAAAGCCGACACACAGTTTGCCACCTGGGCGGCGGCGGACTGTCTGGCGCGGCGTGCTGAAACGCAGGTGCGTGAAGCGGGTGAGGCGTTGATTCGAAGCGTTGGAAACGAGCACCAGCCACGGTACTGGCGTGTGAAGCGTAGGGCCGTTGGGGGCCCGTGGGCAAACGTCAAGAATTGGCGGTGTGAGCCGCTTTCTTTTGCCTACTTTTCTTTGCGGCGGCAAAGAAAAGTAGGTGCCGCCCCGCACAGGGGCGACGCGTGAAGCGAGCTAACGTAGAGCGGATGCCAGCGCAAAGCCAAAGCAAACCACCCCGCTTGGCAGACGAAAAAAAATTCAGCCAACGACTCGCTCAATAGCCTGCAAGGCAAGCAAAGTAGCATCAACAGCACAACAATCCACCACAACCCGCTCCGACATCCCCCGCAGCCACGTAAGCTGCCTCTTACACAACTGCCGCGTCGCGAAGACGCCCCTATCCCGCATGGTGTCGTAATCGGTCTCACCATCGAGATACTCCCAGGCCTGCCTATACCCGACACACCGCATGGAAGGCAACCCCGGATGCAAATCCCCGCGCGCGCGCAGCCGCTTCACCTCATCGACAAACCCACCCGCCAGCATCGCATCGAACCGCGCCGCAATGCGCGCATGCAACACACTCCGGTCAGACGGTTCCAGCGCAATCGGAACGAATCGATAAAGCCGTGCGGCATCATCATCGCGCGCGGGCGCGGCCAGCAAGGCCGACATCGGCTGCCCCGTCAGCATGAACACTTCGAGTGCGCGCTGGATGCGCTGCGAATCGTTCGGCGCGAGGCGCGCAGCCGTCACGGCATCGACAGCCGCGAGGCGCGCATGCAGCGCCGGCCACCCGTCGCGCGCGGCGTCCGCGTCGAGCGTCGCACGCACGTCGGGATCGGCGGCGGGCAGGTCGTTCAGACCCTGCGTCAACGCCTTGTAGTACAGCATCGTGCCGCCAACCAGCAGCGGCACATTGCCGCGCGCAACAATCTCGCCGACAAGACGCAATGCGTCGGCGCGGAAATCGGCGGCTGAGTAAGCGTCAACGGGATCGACGATGTCGATCAGATGGTGAGGCGCGACGGCGCGTTCCTCCGCCGACGGCTTCGCCGTGCCGATATCCATCTCGCGATACACCAGCGCCGAATCGACGCTGATGATCTCGACAGGCGCGCGCGCCGCGAACGCCAGGGCGGCCGCCGTCTTGCCGGACGCGGTCGGGCCGAGCAGGCAGGCGATCGGTTGGGGTGCGTGCTGCGTCATGAAAGGCGTGATGGCAGGCGTGATGACAAATGTAAGCGGAAGTGCAAAACGGCCCCGCTCACTGTCCGCGCATGAACAGCCGGTCCAGATCGGCAAGCGTCAACTGAAACCACGTCGGCCGCCCATGATTGCACTGATCCGCGCGCTCGGTCGCTTCCATCTGGCGCAGCAGCGCATTCATTTCGTCGAGCGTGAGGCGCCGGTTCGCGCGCACCGCGTGATGGCAGGCGAGCGTGCCGAGCAACTCATGCTGGCGCTCGGTCAGCACGCGCGAGCCGCCGTACGCGTGCAGATCGGACAGCACCGCGCGCGCCAGCGCCTGCAAATCGGCATCCTTCAGCAACGCGGGGACGGCGCGAATCGCGATGCTCGTCGGCGACAGCACGGCCAGATCGAAGCCGAGCGCATCGAGCGTCTCGCGCTCCTCTTCGACGACGCCGATCTCGACCCCGTCAGCCGGCATCGAAACGGGAATCAGCAAAGGCTGCACGGCGATCGCGCGGTCCACGAGCGCGTTTTTGAACTGCTCGTACAGAATCCGCTCGTGCGCCGCGTGCATGTCGACGATCACCAGTCCGCGCGCGTTCTGCGCAAGCACGTAGATGCCGTGGATCTGGCCAAGCGCAAAGCCGAGCGGCTGTTCGTCGTTCGCGTCGAAGCTTTGCGGTGCGATGGCCGACTGAGGCGCCAAACCCGTGAAACCCGCAAAACCCGCAGACGCACCGTCATTCCCGACGGAATCCGCCGCGTCGCGCAGTTCGAAAGAAGTCGTGCCTTGCGGCGTGCCCGCGCCCGTGTCCTTGCGGCCAAACAACGCGTCGTAGAGCGCGAGCGGCTGCGCGACGGGCAGAGTGCCTTGCGTCATGCGCGCCTGGCGCAGCCAGGTGTTGCCCGGCTGTGAACTGCCGCCATCGCTGACGCGGAAACCGCCGCCGAGCGGCGTCGAGCCAAATGAACCGGACGTCGCGGACGTTGCTGGTGCTGCAGGCGTCGGAAAAGGCATCGGCTCGATGCGAGCAGCGTGCCCGCCGGACGTCGTTTCCGGCGATGCGCCCGCGTGCCGCGCGAGCGAGCGCTGCACGGCATGGAACACGAACTGGTGAATCGAACGCGAATCGCGAAAGCGCACTTCGATCTTCGACGGATGCACGTTCACGTCGACGGCCTCGGGCGGCAGATCGAGGAACAGCACATACGACGGATAACGGTCGCCGTGCAGCACATCTTCATAGGCGGCGCGCACGGCGTGCGTGAGCAGCTTGTCGCGCACGAAGCGGCCGTTGACGAAGAAATACTGTTGGTCGGCGCGTCCGCGGCTCGCGGTCGGCAGACCGGCGCAGCCGTAAACGGCCAGCGGTCCCGCCGACTCGTCGAGCGGCAGATGCGCGGTCGCGAACGTCTCGCCGAGAATCTTCGCGACGCGCGTGGCGGGATCGCTGGCGTTCCAATGTTCGACGGCGCGGCCGTTATGCAGCACCGAAATCGCGACGTCGGGCCGCGCAAGCGCCGCGCGCCGGATCATTTCCAGGCAATGTCCCAGCTCGGTCTGTTCGCTCTTGAGGAATTTGCGGCGCGCTGGCGTGTTGAAGTACAGCTCGCGCACTTCGATCGTCGTGCCGCGCGTGCCCGCCGCGGGCGACAGCGCGCCCGTCTGCGCGTCGATGCGCGTCGCGTGCGAATCGCTCTCGGTGCGGCTCGTGATGTGCATATCCGACACCGACGCGATCGACGCCAGCGCTTCGCCGCGAAACCCGAGCGTTGCGACGGCTTCGAGCTCGGCGAGCGAGCGGATTTTGCTGGTCGCGTGACGCATCAGCGCGAGCGCGAGCTCGCTTTCGGGAATGCCGCAGCCGTCGTCGGTGATCGAGATGCGCTTGACGCCGCCTTCGTCGAGCAGGATGCGCAGCGTCTTCGCGCCCGCATCGAGCGCATTTTCGAGCAATTCCTTCACCACCGACGCCGGCCGTTCGACCACTTCGCCCGCGGCGATCTGGCTGATCAGCTGGTCGGGCAACGGCTGGATCGCGCGCAGCGGACGAGGCGTGACGGCGGCTTCGGTTGCGCTCGCGTCGCGGCTGGACGCGGGAGCCGGCGCGTCATCTGCGTCGACGGGCGCGTCGGCACGCGTTTCGGAGGATTCGGGGATTGCGGACATGGCGAAATTATAGCGATTCGTCGCAGATCGTCTGAACGCGCAGACAACGGACGACATTTTTTAAGGTCGTCATGGCACTTTCGGTATCATGGCGCGGTCAATTTCCTGCCTCGGGATGCTTCGTCACTGCCGTGACCTGCACGAGGCGCGCCATACGGGACCGCGCCGCCGAGACGGGCCGCCGTCCCCGTCATGCCAGCCATCTGCTTTTAAAAGGACGACCTTTGGACACGCTGCTGCAATTCGTCAATCTTGTCCTGCACATCGACAAGTTTCTGGGAGTCTTCATCCATCAGTACGGCGCGTGGGTCTACGCGGTACTGTTCCTCATCGTGTTCTGCGAAACGGGCCTCGTCGTGTTGCCGTTCCTGCCGGGCGACTCGCTGCTGTTCATCGGCGGCGCGTTCTGCGCGACGGGCGAAATGAACATCGAGCTGCTGATCGTGCTGCTGCTGGTGGCGGCCATACTCGGCAACACAGTGAACTACATGATTGGCCGTGCAATCGGGCCGAAGGTGTTCGAGTCGCACATACCCGTGCTCGAACGGTTCCTCGATCGCGAGGCGCTGCGCAAGACACACAACTTCTACGAGCGCCACGGCGGCAAGACCATCGTGCTCGCGCGTTTCATTCCCGTCGTGCGGACCTTTGCGCCGTTCGTCGCGGGCGCGTCGCAGATGAGCGTCAAGCGGTTCCAGATCTTCAACGTCGCGGGCGCGCTGTTCTGGGTGCTGCTTCTGACGCTGCTCGGTTTCTTCTTCGGCAATATTCCGTTCATCCGCCAGTATCTGAATGTGATCGTGCTGGTCGGCATCGGCGCCGCCATCGTGCCCGTCGCGCTCGGCGCGTTGTGGAAGATCATGCGCAGCAAGCGTCAGCCGGAGCGCTCGGCCGGTAACAACACCGGGCAATGACGAAGGCGAGCAGCAGGCATCCCCACGCGATGCCTGCTGCGCACAAGACCCGATCGGTCAGCCCGATTAATCGCAACGGCAACGCTAAGACGCCACACGGCGCACGACAGGCGTTTCCGGCGTCGGATAGCCCGCTTCGCGGAAGGTATCGACGATCGCGCGATTCGTGTCGAAATACACCTGCCAGTAGTTGTCGTTGTGCGTGTAAGGCCGCACGCATAGCAGCGGACCTTCGGGCGTGAACGACAGCACTTCGATATCAGGCGGCGGACTCTCGGACACATTCGGAATCTTCGTGATGGCGGCCCGCAACCGGTTCGCCGCATCGATGGGATCGACGCCGTTCGCGACCTTCGCGGTCAGCTCGACACGCCGCACCGGCTGCGCGCTGAAGTTCGAGATGACGCCCGAGAAGATCGTGTTGTTGCCGACGATGGTCAGCACGTTGTCGGGCGTGATGATCGTCGTGCCGAACAGGCCGAGTTCCTGAACCGTGCCCGTCACGCCGCCCGCCGTCACGAAATCGCCGACCTTGAACGGTCGCAGCACCTGCATGAAGACGCCCGCCGCGAAATGCGCGAGCAGACCGCCCCACGCGGTGCCGATCGCGAGACCGAGGCCCGCGAGCAGCGCGGCGAACGAGGTGGTCTGCACGCCGAACACCTGCAAGATCGCGAGGATCAGGATCAGGTTCAGAAGCCCACCGAGAATCGAGCCAAGGTAGTGCGCGAGCGTCGGATCGACCTTGCTGTTGCGCGCGAGCACCTTGCGCAGCAGGCCGATGACGAGCCCGATGACCCATCGCCCGACGATCCACAGAACGATTGCACCGAGTACCTCGGTCCCGAAGTCGATGCCTCGGGTCATCAGAAAGACGCGTACGGCTTCGATATCCACGATTCCCTCGCTTGAGTCGGTTCGTATGACTGACTGCGTGCGTGCGACTGCGCAGTGGACGCGAGGCGGACCAGCAGGGCGGACGCCGCGTCCATCGCTTGTGCTACACGACGTTGTTATCCGTACGGCGAACGGCTTGAGCGGGCAGGTTGCCCGATATGCGAGAAACGGCGGCGCTGTTGCCGCCGCTTGCAATCATCGACTGTTATAGGCGATGGCGCGGCCGTGAGCAAGAGATATTCCCGGGTGGGAACGGCCTGCGCCCGTCGCCGTCAATTGGCGGAAGGCGACGTGCGGATCACGGTGTGCGCACCGGCGCGCCCGGCTGCCTTGCGGCTGCGCATGCGCGACAGGCCGATGGCGATGCCGCTGGCCGTCGCGTACGCGGCAAGGCGCGGAATGAACGCTTGCATGGTGCTGAACTTGCCATAGCGCGCCTGCGAATCGGCGAACACCAGAAAGGTCAACGCGGCATCGAACAGCAGCGCTATCGCGACGAACACCACGAACACCAGATAGCCGTCCACTTTCGCATCGGGCCTCATCCAGTTGATCACGCAACATGCCGTCAGCAGCGCGGCGAGGATGATCAGGTTCGAAATCAGATCGAGCAGGAAATTGACCATGACCTTGAGATGAAAACGTTCTTTTACGAATGCCCGCTCGCAAGGTGACGTCGATGTGCGTTCACCACGTGGGCATGGCGGCGCGATCATTGCACGTCTTTCCATCTCGATAAATGCAAATATCTGGACTCCAGAACAAGGCGTTGGCGACGCACGACACGCGATGCGTTTTCTCAACGTTTGCGCCGCCAAACGTAAAAAAAGGTCTCCGGTTGCCCGGAGACCCTTAGTGGTTTGACGACGACAGCGAATCTCCCGCTGTCCCGCCCGGCGTCGGAAGCGCGCTACTGCCCGAGCGACGCGGCCGGCGCGAAGTCTTCCGCGTCGACGTCGTAGCCCGACGGCTCCCAACGAATTGCGAGCAACGCAATCAGGCCGCACAGCGGCGCGACGGCGATGATCCAGAACACGCGCGTATGCAGCGCGGCGGCGAGCACGGGGAACAGGAACAGCGAGACGGTCGAGCTCGCGCGCATCAGCGTCTGATTGAAGCCGACGCCGACGCCGCGCAGCGAAGTCGGATAGCTCAGCGAAGCGAACGTCATGCTGTGCGAGCCCGGACCGAACCCCTGGCCGAACAGGAACAGCGCGAGCATCGCGATCGCGGTGGCAACCTGCGCGCTGCCCGCCGGTTTGCCGACGACGGCCAGACCGACCAGCGCGACCAGCTGGCACGCATAGCCGAGCACCGTCATGTTCCATGCGCCGAACTTCGGCACCGTGCGCACCGCGATGATGCCGCCGACGAACGCGAACGCGAGATTGAGCACGAGCGACGCGAGGATCGTGGTGAGCATCGACTGCGCGAGGAAGCTCGAGATGATCACCGGCAAGCCGAACGCGACCGCGTTATACGCGAACGACGACGCGATCGCGATGACCGTCGCGAGCACCGTGCGCTTCAGATAGACGCCTTTGAGCAGCGTGCCGTAGTTTCTCCACGACGCCGTGCGCACATGGCTCTGTTTCGCGTTGGCCGCGGCGTCTTGCGCGACTTCCGCATCGATGCCGTACGAGCGCTTGAGAATCTGCGCGGCGCCGTTCAGGTCGCCCTGATTCGCTGCCCACACGGGCGACTCGCTGATATAGCGGCTGCGGATCAGGATGATGACAATGGCGGGCGCGGCGCCAAAGCCGAGAATCAGACGCCATAGCAGCGGCTGATGGCTCTCCGGCAAGGTCGCATAGAACGCCAGCACGAGCAGATACGACACGCTGATGGCGGCATACCAGACGGGGCACCACATCGCGACGCGCGAGGCCTTGTTGCCTTTGCCTTGCAGCCGCGAGAACTCGGCGAGAAACGCCATAGCAACGGGCAGGTCGATACCGACGCCGAGGCCCATCACGAAACGCGCACCGCCGAGCACCCATGCGTTCGGCGCGAACGCGCAGGCGAGCGCGGCGATCACGAAGAAGAACATGTCGGCCATGAACACGCGATAGCGGCCGATGCGGTCGGTCAGAAAGCCGCCGAGAAACGCGCCGACGATCGCGCCGAACGTGATCGCCGAAGCGACGAAGCCGGTGCCGGCAGGCGTCAGCGAGAATTCGCGCGCGACGTCCTTGAGGCCGAAGGCGAGGGCGCCGAGATCGTAGGCATCGAGAAACACGCCGCCGAGCGCGATCGCGACGACGATGCGCGCGTCGCTGCCAATGGCGGCGCCCTGGTTGACGAGTGCCGAGACATCGGCGGCGGAACGGATGACAGGCTTGTTGTGCGCGCGGGAAGATGCTTGCGCGACGCCTGTTTCGGGCGCGAGAACGGTGGACATGCGGCTGGGCGCAAAACGCGCAAAAGGGCGAATCCTAAGGGCGCCTGGCCGCTGCCACCAACGTTATTTTTGTTATTAGCTCATGCCCGCGTTGATGCGCAACGCATCGTCCCAAATACGGGAATGGTGACCGGCGCGCGGCCGGGATCAGCTCTTCGACACGCTGTGCCGATGTGCCGCGCGATAGTCGGTCGGAGAAATGGACAGGCGCTTGCGGAAGATCTTCGCGAGTCCGTCGCCGCTGCGCACGCCGCAGCGCCGTGCGATCCCGTCGATCGACATGTCGGTCTCCGTCAGCAGCAGGCAGCTCGCGTCGAGCCGCGCGCGCAGCAGGTATTCCGACGGCGTGAGCCCCACCTGCGCCTTGAAGCGCCGCAGGAAATTGCGCTCGCTCATCTTCGCGACTTCGGCGGCTTCCGCCACGGAGATGTGACGCGTGTAGTTCTCGCGGATCCAGTGCGCGGCCGTCGTGATCTTGCGGGTGATGCCCTTTTTTTCGTCGTCGTCGAGAATCGCATCGAGGCGCCGCGACGTGCCCGACAGCGCGCGCTCGGACACGAGGCGTGCGATCGGCGTGCCGTGATCGCGTTTGATGACCGTGAGCGCCGCCGCGATCGAACGCACGGGCGCGTCGACGTCGATCGAGGCGCCGGGTTCGATGTGCCATTGCGTGTCGTTCACGACGGGGGCGGCGGGTTGGCCGGAGTCGTCGGTTGGGCCCGACATGCTGCGCCAGCCGCGCCGCTCGAAAGCGAGATCGGCGGCCGCCAGCACGCCGAGGCCTTCGTCGAGCGCCTTGACGACGCGGATTTTCGGCGCGATCGCGCGGAGGCGCCGGATGAGACGCTCGTTCGCCTTCGCGCGCGACGCGCCCGGGCCGCCGACGATGAACAGCGTATCGAAGCCGTTCAGCAGCGGTCCATTGAGGCTCTCCGTCCACACGCGCAGCGAACAGCTGCTGACGACGCTGCCGCCCATTTCGGACAGCATGACGATCGAATAGGAGGGTTCGATGCTGGCACCCTCGGGGCCGGATTGATCGGCCTGTGCTTCGTTGGCGAGTCGGAATGCGTCAGCGAGCAGACACACGTCGCTCAGCGGAAATCGTTCAAAAACGAGAATGCCGATACGTTTGACCATGTGCCCGACATTGACGACTGCGCTCGACGAGGTTGAATCCATCCATCGACTCACCGCGTGCTCATATCGCATCGTCTGTCTCCAGTGCCGAGGACGGCGAAAGAATGAAGGTCTGCGTGCCTTGGGTCCATCATAGGCCCAGGTTTTTAAGCACTGGCGGTTTGAGTCGGAAAATACCGAGAAGTTGGCAGATCGGCTCGATATTCGCGGAATACGCTGGCGTATCGATGCTTATCAAACCACTCAAAAGAGGCGCGAGCATGCTTAGCATACGCAAGGCGGTGTTTCCCGTGGCCGGACTCGGCACCCGATTCCTCCCCGCGACGAAGGCGAGCCCGAAAGAAATGCTGCCCGTCGTCGACAAACCGCTGATCCAGTACGCGGTCGAAGAGGCGATCGCGGCGGGCATCACCGAGATGATCTTTGTCACGGGGCGCAGCAAGCGCGCAATCGAAGACCATTTCGACAAGTCCTACGAGGTCGAGTGCGAACTGCTCGCGCGCGGCAAGCTCGCTTTGCTGGAACTGGTGCAGAACATCAAGCCGAGCCACGTCGAATGCTGCTATGTGCGCCAGCCGGAGCCGCTCGGGCTCGGCCACGCGGTGCTGTGCGCGGAAAAACTGGTCGGCGACGAGCCGTTCGCCGTAATGCTCGCCGACGACCTGCTCGACGGCGAGCCGCCCGTTCTGTCGCAGATGGTGAGCCTGTTCAATCACTATCACTGCTCGATTGTCGGTGTCGAGGAGATCGGCAAGCAGGAATCGCGCTCGTATGGCGTGATCGACGGCAAGCGCTGGGACGATCGGCTCTTCAAGATGTCGGGCATCGTCGAAAAGCCCGCGCCGGAGGACGCGCCGTCGAATCTCGGCGTCGTGGGCCGCTACGTGCTGATGCCCGCGATCTTCGATCACCTGCGCCGCCAGCGAGCCGGTGCGGGCGGCGAGATCCAGCTCACGGATGCCATCCAGTCGCTGCTCGGCTCGGAACAGGCGCTCGCGTACCAGTACCACGGCAAGCGCTTCGACTGCGGCAGCAAGCTCGGCTACCTGAAGGCGACGGTCGAGTTCGCGTTGCGCCATCCCGAGGTGAAAGATGCGTTCGATGCCTATTTGCGCGGCCGTATGCAAGGCGAACCCGGCGCGAACGGCGAGGGCGCGCAGGAAGAGCTGGCCGAACTGTTGAGCCGGGTCTGATTCCGGCGCGCGCAAGCGGCGTGGCGGCGCGAACTACCGCGCCGCTTTCATGGTGAAAAGACATGGCCCGCCGGCGAACGTTGCCGGCGGACTCAGCGGAAATACGCCTTGGTGTTTTCGTGCACGTCGTCGCGCGCGAGCAGCGCTTCGGGCGTGAGCCAGATATAGCGGCTGTGCTGGTCGAAGCGCCCGACAGACGCCGTGTTCTCGAGCGTCAGGAAGTACGCGATCACGACGTAGTGCGTCGTGATCTTCTCCGCGCCCGCGAAGTTGTCTTTATAAAGGTGTTCGAACAGACCGCCGAAACGCGCGGCCGCGCGCTCCATGCCGGAGATGCCGAGTTCCGCGTCGACGATGCGCGTGAACGCCGCGTCGAGCCTTTCGTTCTTGCAGATGCGCCCGCCCGGCACGAACCAGGTGCCGAGCGCGGGGCGATTGCGCCGATGCCCGACGAGCACTCGCCCCGCGTAGTCGGACACGATCAGGTCGATCGACACGAGCGGTGTCATCTTGACGACCTGGAGAAAATCGCCTGCTTCGAGATAATCGGCACACGTGGCGGCCATGTCTCTCTCTCGTCATGTAGTCTTGTTTAATGGATGCAGCGAAACGGCATGCAGCACGATGCCGCGTCACACGCTTCGCACGTGTGACGGGCGGCCGGCGTGCTCGGCCGGCTTGCCTGTCTATTGATCGTGATCGCTGGCGAACAGCCGCGACGCGGTACCGAACAGAAGGGCGATGGCAACGGCGACGCCCACGCTAAGCAGCAGCCAGGACGCCAGCATTGCGACCACCATCACCATGATCCAGCCCAAACCGGTCATTCCACCGCTCCGTCGTCATGGCCTCGATGGTTTGCGCTACGTGACGCGCGCATTTCGCGCGGCTTGCAGCATTGCACAGAGTCTAGACGCAGCAATAAAACGCGGTTCTGTCGTCTGACGCCTAAATGCCGTCTTGTATGGCCAAAGTGAAATGGGGCGCGTGGGCGTGGGTTATGCGCCGTTTTGTGCACGCTTTCGTCACGGCGCGATCAAGGCGATGACGATGGTCATGGCGCGACATAACCCGCAGGCGTCGTGACGTTGGCCTTCATCACCGCCGCATTCGACGACACCACATACACGGGCGTCTCCGTCAGCGCGAGCGACACGTAACCATCTTCGTACGGCACGCTCGCCGGATTGCCCATCATGTCGAACACCGTGACCTTGCCCGTCGTGCCCGGTGCATCGACCTGAAGACGCCACGCAACGCCCGCCGTCGGATCGAAGTGAGTCGACTTGTTCCACCTGGCGTTGTCGTGCGTCCAGGCGGCCGTGACGATCTTGCCGTTGTTCAGGCGCTGAAATGCGTACGCGTAGACGCCTGCGGGCGTGCGCTTGACGGGCCCGAGCGTAGCCGTGCCGTCGATCAGCCGCGTCATCGCGACAATCGCGGAGGCGGCCGGCTTCGGGCTGACCGTGCTCGGACCGAAGGCGCCCTTCGGATGTTCGAGGTCGAAGAACACGCCGTAGCCCGGCGTCGCAGCGGGCGAGTCGTTCGAATAGAAGATGTAGGTCATGTCGGCGCCTTCGCCGAGCAGGATCAGATGCGTGCGCGCGACGACGGCGCCTTGCGCGTACAGCACATCGTTGGGCGGATAGCGCGGGCCGTACTCTTCGCCGACGTCGTAGCTGATCCCCGTCTCCGTTGCGAACAGCTTCGCACCTGGCTTGTACTGTTCCGTCATCACGCGTCGCAGGGCGCGCATCGCGTTCGGCAGCGCGTACTGCGCCTGTTGCGGATTGCTGTCGTTCATCAGGCGCTCGGGCGGATGCGACGGGCTGTTGCCGCCCGGATCGTAGTAGCCGTGAATGGCGATTCCGTCGAGATACCTGGGCAGACCGAGCGGCGCGAGACGCTTGAGCCATTCGATATTGCCAACCACCGATCCAAACGTGGGGCCCATCACGACAGCGTTCGGGTCGGTCGCATGAATGCCTTCATGCACGGACTTATATAGTTGGACGAAATTCGCATCGGTGTCGCGCCAGGGTAGGCCGCCTGCCAGATCGGGCTCCCATGTCACCTGATAGTAGTTGCTCGATTGGGTCGGAAAGACCGTGCTGCGCACGCGGCTCGATTCAGTACCGACGCGCTGCATGTATTCGCGCAGCGCGTCCGTCGACTTCGGCAGATAGCTATGCGTCTGCTTGCCCGTGGGACTTGCCCAACCAGGAAAGCCATCGAGCTGGATCAGCCGCAGCAGGTCGCCTTTGCGGAAGAACGGCGCGAGTTGTCGCGTGGCGGGATTGAAGGTGTCCGCGCGATCCGGTTCTTCCTTGTACCAGTTGCGGTTGTCGTTGACCCAGGTGAGGCCCAGCCGCGTATACAGCGGACGATAGCCGTCGCCGTCGCAGCAGCGCTGGCCCGGTCCGACGAACGCGCCGCCCTGGCCGCCGAAGCGATGCAGGTCCGCGTGCGCGTAATGCACGGGCGGCACGCTCGCCGACACATCGGGCAGCACGCCGAAGGTCGCGATGCCGAGCGGGCGCGTGCCGCGCGCCGCCAATTGCCCATGCGCCTTCTCCAGCGATGCCGACACTGCGAAGTATCCCGCTAGCGAAGACTCGCAATTCAAGGTCACCTGACGCGCGCCTTGCGCGACGCCATACGTACCGCTTGCCTGCACGGTGCCCCATGCGTCGCGGACTTTCCACGCGAGCTTGTCGTCGCGCGGCGCGCGTGTCGTGATGACAATCTGGAACGAACGGTCGAGCGGAAAGAGGCGCGTGCCGTCGCTTCCCGGCGTGTCCGCGTCGATGAGATCGCCCTGTGCGTTCGCCGCCGCCACGTCGGACGATTTGTTACAACGGAGTCCTTGAGAATCGTTCGCACGAGGCGGCGCTTTCATCGGCCATCCGTTGTCGTCGGACGTGTCGTTGGTGGATGCAGTTTTGGCTTTGGCGGAAGCGGAAGGGCTGGCTGCATCTGGTGCGCCCGCGATCCAGCATTGCTTGAGCTCGCCAGGCGCGGGGTCGCCGAATACTCCGTTGTCGCAAGGCGTGCCGTTCGTCAGCGACTTGACCGTATTGTGCGACTCGCTGCCGTAACGGACGTCGCGCGTGCCGCTGAAACTGCACCTGCCGCGCTCGTCCGCGCAATGTGTCCAGTTAGCAGGAGCCTGCTCGTTATCGGCCGATGCATTGTCACAGCCGCTCGCTATCGCAACGGATACGAGTAGCATGGCCGCTCGCAAGCTGAACGAAGCATTGCGTGAAAGATGCGGTGGAAAATCCAATGCGCATCTCTTACCGATACTGTTATCGCCATCAGTCATTCTTCCCCCAAACGGTATTGATGACCGGTTACGCGCATATCGAGCGACCCAGATTACACCGGTGAGTTAGCAGGAATTGGACGTTTCCTAGTGCATGGGCGCAACTTCACTGGCGGATCGATGCGAATGTTGCGTCGTCGCGACGCTTGTTCGTGGCGAGATTCGACTAATGCAGCAAAGTCACGCCGCATAAGGGCCGCAACGCCGGAAGGCGGTGTGCGCGTGTCCGAATGAACCTGAATGGCTCGCCAAAACCGCGGTTTGACTGCACCTGGTTAGCGCCATTGCGCCTCGCACTGGGGCCCAATGTTTCGCGTTTGAAACATTAATTGATTTATTTATGGCGCCACTCAAAAAGGAATAGAAGAAATTATTTGGCGTGGCATTTCCGTTCTTATAATTCCTAATTCGTGCCCTTGTGCGCGCAATTTCATCATATCAATAAGGCCGTCATTTCATATTAGCAAACTGGCAATTGACTGGGAATGAGGATAACCAGGTATGCGTTCGGGTAAGTATTGCGGCAGTTAAATGTAAAACCGAAAAAATTGCTGTTTTATTGGTATGAAGAAAATGTAATTGCAACAATTTGTAAGGCTTTGTGTCAAGCCTGGCGGTGCTTTCGGGCGTAGGCGGGGTTCGTCGTATGAAATGGCGAATTAGCAGTGGAATACGGGCCCGTAATAATCGGTTTATCTGATTGTTAAATGCGGGCTGAAAGCCGGTTAGCATCCAACGGACCGAATACGCCAATACATCGTCAGTTTCAGTCAGTAGCTGCCGGGATTGTTTTTTTAATGCGTATGATGCACTGCACATCGCATGCATTTATCTAGTTCTTTCCACGCCGGAATGGTCAAGGGGGAAGAGTCATGGCGTATGCAAGTCTGGAATCTCCAATGGTTGGCTGGGTGCGAGCGCCTGAGCGCAGCGCGCACTATGCAGCCGCTACACGCCACATTGCAATTCTGCTTTTCGACGGCTGTTCTCTTCTTGGCGCAGGCATCGTCGCGGAAGTTTTTCACGCTGCTAACGAACTGTCTTCATCCGCCAGTCACAGCTGGACGTATGACGTGAGTTTCCTCTCGGCTGCAGGCGGAAACATTACCTGCTCGTCGTCGATTCGCGTCTGGACGGATGGACTCGACGCACGTCATTACATGGGCTTCGATGCATTGTTCGTCGCGGGCGGCAAGGGTGCGCGTACCGCGGCCCGCGACGAAAGGCTCATTGCCTGGCTGCGGCGCGTGCATGCGAACACCAGCACCGTGCGTCCAATCGGCGAAGGACGCTCGTTGCTCGAAGCGGCGTGCATCAACGGCATTCAGCAGCAGCGCGACTTCGGCAGCTACAACGTGCGCGAAGAACGCGATGAACGTAACGGCAGCGAAGCGAACGATCGTCTCGAGTCGATGAAGAGCGCGCTGATGCTGATCAAGCGCGATCTGGGCATCGACGTCGCGCGCAACGTCGCCGAACGCCTGATGCCCGACGCCGGCGACAGCCTGATGTCGCTGTTGGGCGACAGCACGGGCAAGAGTCCCGCGGACAAGGTGCGCGCCGCGGCGCGCTGGTTACAGGAGAATTGTCAGCGCTCGATTTCGATCGCGGACGCGGCCCAGGTGGCCGCGATGAGCGAACGCAATTTCCTGCGTCGCTTCAAGATGGAAGTGGGCGTCACGCCGTCCGACTACCTGTTGCACGCACGGCTCGCGATTACCTGCAGCCTGTTGACCGATTCCGAACTGCCTGTCGACAAGATCGCGCGGCGCACGGGAATGGGCAACGGCGATCGCCTCGCCAAGATCTTCCGCAAGCGGATGAAAGTCTCGCCGACGGAATACCGGATGAAGACCCGGCGCGAGGCCGGCATCTAGCCACCGGCCAAGATCCGAAGTGTGTTCCAGGTCCTCACGCCAGGCGTTAAGTGGCAGATATTAAGGAATCCAAATATGTTGATCGACCAGAACAATCCGACCAATGCGGCGACAACCGCCGGCGCGCTGCCAGCGTGCACGCAGATCGTGCCGGTGATCCTGGCGGGCGGATCGGGCACGCGCCTGTGGCCGATGTCGCGTGAAAACTTTCCGAAGCAGCTGATCGGAGTCGTCGGTTCGGAGTCGCTGTTGCAGGACACCGTGCATCGGATGGAAGGCTTCCCGGCTGGCTGGACCGTATCGAATTCGCCCATCGTCGTGTGCGGCGAGGAGCATCGCTTCGTGATCGCCGAGCAGCTGACGTGCAACGCCTGCACGCCGCGTCTCGTGGTCGAGCCCGCGCGGCGCGACACGGCCCCGGCGCTCACGCTGGCGGCAGCGCTCGCCTGCGCGAACGGCGACGATGCGATTCTCGTCGTGATGCCGTCCGATCATGCGATCGCCGATGTGCCCGCATTGCAGCGCGCGCTGGAAGTTGCCGCGCGCCATGCGCAGCGCGGCTCGATCGCGACGCTCGGCGTGCCGCCGCGCGCGCCGGAAACTGGCTTTGGTTATATCCGCGTCGGCCGGAAGCTGGATGACGAGGCGCGCGAGATCGACGGCTTCGTCGAAAAGCCCGCCGCCGAACTCGCGAAGCAATACCTGGCGCAAGGCACGTACTGGTGGAACAGCGGCATCTTCATCGTGCGCGCGAGCGTGTGGCTCGCGACGCTGCAATCGTTGCAGCCCGACATGCACGCGGCGTGTCTCGCGTCGTTCGTACAAGGGCACACGGACGGCACCACGTTCCGCCCGGCGGCGGACGCGTTCACGCGCTCGCCCGCCGATTCGATCGACTACGCGGTGATGGAGCGCCTGAATGCGACGGTGGGCTGGACCTCGGCGGGCGTGGTCGTGCCGCTCGACGCGGGCTGGTCCGATCTCGGTTCGTGGGACGCCGTATGGGCCGCGCAGCCGAAGGACGAGAACGGCAACGTCGGGCGCGGCCGCGTGATGTTCGAAGGCGCCGTATCGAGCTATGCGCACTCGGACGGACGGCTCGTCGCGTGTGTCGGCACGACCAATGTGGTGGTCGTCGAAACGGCGGACGCCGTGCTCGTCGCCGACCGTTCGCGCGTGCAGGACGTGAAGGGGCTGGTCGCGCGCATCAAGGCGCAGAAAGCGCCCGAGGCCGACGCGCATCGCAAGGTGCGCCGCCCGTGGGGCTTCTACGACTCGATCGATCACGGCGACCGCTTCCAGGTGAAGCGCATCGTCGTGACGCCGGGCGCGAAGCTGTCGCTGCAACTGCACCACCACCGCGCCGAACACTGGATCGTCGTGCGCGGCACGGCGCTCGTCACGCGCGGCGACGAGCAGTTCCTGCTGAGCGAAAACGAATCGACCTACATTCCGCTCGGCGTGCGCCACAGGCTGGAGAACCCGGGCAAGGTGCCGCTCGAAATCATCGAGGTGCAGTCGGGCTCGTATCTCGGCGAAGACGACATCGTGCGCTTCGACGACACGTACGGCCGCTGCGAACAGGCGCAAGACCAGAAGCCGTTGCAGGGCGCAGGGCCGCTTCAGGTCCAGAACCAGAGTCAGGGCACGGGGCAGGGCCCGACTCACGCCGCCAGTTAGGCGCGCGGCGGCGTGATGGGCAACACCCCACGCAACACCCGGAGAGCAGGTAACGAACGACGAATGGCAGGGTGACCGATATGCGGGACTTACAGGACTTTTTCGCGCGGGTTGCGGACGTGGCGCTGATTCTTCTAGGCGCCATCGTCGCATCGCAGATCCGCTTCGACGAATTTTCACAGCGCGGCTTCTACGACGCGTTCGTTCTCTTTTCCGCGGCTTTTGCGCTGGCAATGTTCCCGGCGTTCGGCGTCTACGTGTCCTGGCGCGGCCGCTCGAAGCTCGCACTGGCCGGGCAGGTGGCACTCGCGTGGCTCGTCGTGCAAGGCTGCGCGCTCGCGCTGATGTATTCGCTGCACCGGATCGACATCGTGTCGCGCCTCTGGTTCGCGTACTGGACGGCGATGGCGGGCGGCCTGCTGATTGCGTGGCGGCTGATCGCGCATGCCGTGCTGGCCCGTGCGCGGCGCCTCGGCTGGAATCTGCATCAGGTGGCGATCGTCGGCAGCGGCGGCCATTGCGACCAGATCCTGCGTCGCGTCGAATCGCAGCCGGCCACGGGCTTTCGCGCCACGGCCGTCCTGAACACGCACCCCGAAGAATCGCCGCTCACCAACCCGCGCGTGACCTGCTTCGATTCGCAGGCGGCGTTCGCCGACTACGTACGCGCCAACGACGTCCACGAACTATGGCTCGCGCTGTCGCTCACCGACGAGCGCACGATCTTTCGCCTCGTCACCGAGTTTCGCAACGACCTCGTGAACATCCGCTTCATGCCGGACGTGCGCAGCCTCGCGCTGTTCGACACCAGTAGCGTGATCGAGCTGCTCGGCGTGCCCGCGATCAACCTCGTCGCGTCGCCGCTGTCGTCGCGCGCGCTGTTCAAGAAGGACCTGTTCGACCGCGTGTTCGCCGCGGCCGCCATCATCGGACTCGCGCCGCTGCTGATCGCGATTGCGATTGCCGTGAAGGTGTCGTCGCCCGGCCCGGTGTTCTTCCGGCAGAAGCGCAAGGGCGCCGACGGCCGCGTCTTCAAGATCTACAAGTTCCGCTCGATGCGCGTGCACACCGAGGAAGCCGGCAAGGTCAGCCAGGCGACCAAGGGCGATCCGCGCATCACCCGGGTCGGTGCGTTCCTGCGCCGCACGAGTCTCGACGAGCTGCCGCAGTTCTTCAACGTGCTGCGCGGCGACATGTCCGTGGTCGGGCCACGCCCGCACGCACTCGAACACGACGATCTGTATCAGAAGGTCGTGGCCGGCTACATCCATCGTTACCGGATCAAGCCGGGTATCACAGGCTGGGCGCAAATCAACGGCTTTCGCGGCGAAACCGATCGCATCGAAAAGATGGAGCGGCGGGTCGCGCATGACCTGTATTACCTGGGGCATTGGACGTTCTGGCTCGATATGCGGATTATCGGCGCCACGATCGTCAAAGGCTTCATTCATACCAACGCGTATTGAGACGGGGAGCAAGCCAATGAAAAAGGACCAAGCTCCCGTGTTAGGAGGAACTGCCATGAACCGCATTCGAACAGGCGTGTACGCGCCGTTAGTGCTGTCGATGACGTTGCTGCTTTCCGCCTGCGGTCTCGCACCCGGACAACGGATGATCACGCCTGCCGCGCTACCGGATACGGGCGGTGAGTACAGCACCGAGGCCGAGCAGCAGATCCAGATTCCCATCACCGATATCAATCTGTCGCTTGTGCGGAAGATGAAAGGCCAGACGACCGATCTGAGCCAGCAGACGGTCGGTCTCTTCAGCAACAAGCCGCCCGTCTACAAGATCGGTCCCGGTGACGTGTTGCAGATCACCGTCTGGGATCACCCCGAGCTGGCCGCCGCGCTCGGACAGCCGCAGGCATCGGGCAACAAGAACGATCCGGGGCTCGGCTTTCTCGTCGATGCCGACGGCAACATCCAGTTCCCGTATGCGGGCACGCTGCATGTGGGCGGCAAGGACGCGTCGACGGTGCAGAAAGAGCTGTATAAAAAGTTGAGCGTGGTCTATTCGAAGCCTGAAGTGACCGTGCGCGTTTCGTCATTCCGCTCGTCGCAGGTGTATGTGGACGGCGAAGTGCATGCGCCCGGGCCCGCGCAGATCAACGACATCCCCATGTCGCTGACGGAAGCGATCAACCGCACGGGAGGCTTCACGCCGAACGCGGACCAGGGGCGCCTCGAACTCGTGCGCAACGGCGTGACCTACGACCTGAACATGCCCGACCTGATCAAGCGCGGCCGCGCGCCAACCTCGATCTATCTGCAACCGGGCGACATGCTGCGCGTGCCGGCACGCGAAGAGAACGGCATCTATCTGATGGGCGAAGTGAACAAGCCCGCCACGATTCTGCCGATGCGCGACGGCAAGCTCTCGTTGTCGGAGGCGCTGTCGCAGGCGGGCAGCTTCAACCCGAACACGGCCGACGCAAAGCAGACCTTCGTCATCCGCAATTCGACGAGCGACAAGCCGGAGATCTATCACCTCGACACGACCTCGCCCGTTTCGATGCTGCTCGCGAACCAGTTCGAGCTGCAGCCGAAGGATGTCGTCTATGTCGACAACAACAGCCTCGTGCGCTTTAACCGTGTGTTGACGCTGCTGCTGCCGGCAATCAACGCCGGTGTGACGGCCGCGTTGCTCGCGAAGTAAGCGGCAGGTCTGCGGATGCAGTAACGGGGTGAAGCATGCAGCGCTTTCGACACTGTCGGTTTTTGATGGATCAAGCAAATGGCTATCAACTTTGACAATCGTTATACGGATGTCAGTTCGGACGAGATGCATCTGACGGATTACCTGCAGGCCATCGTCGCGAACTGGCGCTCCATTCTGATGATCACGCTGGCCATCACGGCGCTGGGCACCGCGTATGCATTTATCGCGACGCCCGTCTATCGTGCGGACGTGCTGTTTCATGTGGTCGACAAGGCCGATAACAACAACAAGCAGGACGGCCTGCAACCGCTGACGGGCATGTTCGACACGAAGCCGTCGACGGCGGCCGAGATCGAGTTGATGAAGTCGCGGCTCGTGACCGAGGAGACCGTCAAGTCGCTGCACCTCGACATCGCCGCGCGGCCGCACACCTTGCCTTTCGTCGGCGGACTGCTCGCGCCGCTGATGAACGGCAAGTGGGGCATCAAGCTGCCGCCGGCGCTGCAGTTGCCGAGTTACGCGTGGGGCAACGAGAGCATCAAGGTGTCGCGCTTCGACACGGCGAAGGACATGTACGACAAGGACTTCACGTTGATCGCCGGCCAGAATGGCGACTTCGTGCTGAACAATCCCGACGGCGTCGCGATTCTCGAAGGACGCGTCGGCGAGAACGTCGTGCGCGAAACGCCGGCTGGACCGATTACGCTGCGCGTCGATGAAATGACGGGTGCGCCGGGCACGCGTTACGACCTGACGCGCGGGTCGACGCTGACCACCGTCGAGCGGCTGCAGAAGGCGATGGATATCGGCGAATCGACGCTGCAGTCGGGCGTGATCCGCGCGAGCCTCGAAGGTCACGATCCGAAGCTCACGGCCGACATCATGAACAGCATGGCGCGCGAGTTCATCCGCCAGGACGTTGAAAGCCGTTCGACGGAAGCCGAGCACATGCTGGCGTTCCTCGACCAGCAGTTGCCGCAGCTGCGCAAGGAACTCGATGCCGCCGAGCAGCGTTACAACACGTTCCGCAACCAGCACGGCACTGTCGATCTGAGCGAAGAAAGCCGGCTGCTGCTGCAGCAGATCGTCGATAACAAGACCAAACTGGTCGACCTGCAAACGCAGCGCGCGGAAATGTCGCAACGCTTTACCGCGAATCACCCGGCCGTCGCCGCACTGGACGCGCAAATCGCCGCGCTGCAAGGCAATCTCGGGAAGATGGGCAAGAGCGTGCAAACGCTGCCCGACACCGAGCAGACAGCGTTGCGCCTGTTGCGCGACGTGCACGTCGATACCGAGCTGTACACGAACCTGCTCAACAGCGCGCAGCAACTGCGCATCGCGAAGGCGGGCCAGGTGGGCGACGTACGCATCGTCGACTTTGCCGAGGCGGCCGACGACCCTGTGCGTCCGAAACGCGTGCTGGTGATTCTGATCAGCTTCGGCGCGGGTCTCTTTATCGCCATCGTGTTCGCGTTCGTGCGCAAGACGCTGTATGGCGGGGTCGAACGTCCGGACGAGCTCGAAGCCGCGCTGGGCGTGCCCGTGTTCGCGGTGGTGCCGCGCAGCGAGCAGCAGCTGCGCCTGCAGCAGGACGTCATGATGCGCCGCCGCGGCTTGCACGTGCTCGCCGAACAGGCGCCGCAGGATATCGCCGTGGAAGGGGTGCGCAATCTGCGCACGTCGCTGCAGCTCTCCGTCGACGACAAGCAGAACAACGTCGTGATGCTGACGGGCTCACGTCCGGATGCAGGCAAGTCGTTCCTGTCGGTGAACCTGTCGGCGCTCGTCGCCTCGACGGCCAAGCGCACGCTCGTGATCGACGGCGACATGCGGCGCGGCGACGTGCACTCGCACTTCGGTCTGCAGCATCAGCCGGGTCTTTCTGACGTGCTGCGCGGCGGCGACCTGCAATCGTCGATCCAGCGCGACGTCTTGCCGGGCCTCGACGTGCTCACCAAGGGCTCGCTGCCCTCGCATCCTTCGGAGCTGCTGATGAGCAAGCGTTTCGAAACGATGCTCGACGAGCTGAAGAAGCAGTACGACTTCATCATTATCGATACACCACCCGTGCTCGCCGTCACCGATTCGACTGTGATCGGCAAGCACGTGGGGACAACTTTGCTGGTGATTCGCCACGGTCGCCATCCAGTCGGCGAGCTCGCGGAAACCGCGAAGCGCCTGCGCAATGGCGGCGTGGATTTGCAGGGGGTGCTGTTGACCGACGTGCCGCAGGCGGGCGCTTTCATCGGCTCGGGTTATCGCGGCGGCTATTACGGTTACGAGAGTATCGCAGGCTAAACGCACGGGATCGGAGCGAGGCGCCGATGCGCCGGCTCAGTTCCACCTAGGAGAATACGATGACTCGAAAGGTTGCCTTGATTACGGGCATTACCGGCCAGGACGGCTCATACCTGGCCGAGCTGCTGATCGACAAGGGCTACGAGGTGCATGGCATCAAGCGTCGCTCGTCGTTGTTCAACACCGACCGGATCGACCACCTTTACCGCGATGTGCACGACCCGGACCAGCGCCTGCAACTGCATCACGGCGACCTGACGGATTCGACGAGCCTCACGCGCATCATCCAGCGCGTCAAGCCCGACGAAGTCTATAACCTCGCGGCGCAGAGCCATGTCGCCGTGTCGTTCGAAGAGCCGGAATACACGGCCAATGCCGACGGCCTCGGCACGCTGCGTCTGCTCGAAGCGATCCGCATCTGCGGCTTCGAGAAGAAAACGCGCTTCTATCAGGCATCGACGTCGGAACTGTATGGTCTCGTGCAGGAAGTGCCGCAGCGCGAGACCACGCCGTTCTATCCGCGCAGCCCGTATGCCGTCGCGAAGCTGTTCGCGTACTGGACCACGGTCAATTACCGCGAGGCGTATGGCATCTACGCGTGCAACGGCATTCTGTTCAACCACGAGTCGCCCGTGCGCGGCGAAACCTTCGTCACGCGCAAGATCACGCGCGCCATCGCGCGCATCGCGGTCGGCCTGCAGGAAGAGCTTTACCTCGGCAATCTGTCGGCGCTGCGCGACTGGGGCCATGCGCGCGATTACGTCGAGATGCAATGGATGATGCTGCAGCAGGAAGCACCCGAAGACTTCGTGATCGCGACGGGCGTCCAGTACAGCGTGCGCGAGTTCGTGCAGCGCGCGGCGGCGGAGCTCGGCATCACGGTGCGCTTTGAAGGCGAGGGCGTGCATGAAGTGGGCATCGTCGAACATGTCGAGCGCCGCAATCGCAGCGAAATGCGCGTGCAGCCGGGCGACGTGATCGTGCGCGTCGATCCGCGCTACTTCCGTCCGACGGAAGTGGAGACGCTGCTCGGCGACCCGTCGAAGGCGCATCAGAAGCTGGGCTGGCAGCCGACCACCTCGTTCGAGACGCTCGTGAAGGAAATGGTGGTGTCGGACTACCAGATCGCGCGGCGCGATGCGCTCGTCACGCTGGCCGGTTTCAAGGCGCTGGAACATCACGAGTGACGCCATGGACAAGAACGCACGCATCTTCGTCGCAGGGCATCGCGGGATGGTCGGCTCGGCGCTCGTGCGCAAGCTCGAGGCGAGCGGCTATCGCAACCTCGTCACGCGCACGCATGCCGAACTCGACCTGACCGACCAGGCGGCCGTCAACCGCTTCTTCGAGAGCGAGCAGATCGACGTCGTGCTGCTCGCGGCGGCGCGCGTCGGCGGCATTCTGGCGAACTCGACGCAGCCCGGCGAGTTTCTCTACGAGAACCTCGTGATCGAGACCAACGTGATTCACGCGGCGTATCGCGCGAACGTCGACCGGCTGGTGTTCTTCGGCTCGTCATGCATCTATCCGAAGCTGTGTCCGCAGCCGATCCGCGAATCGTATCTGCTGACCTCGGAACTGGAGCCGACCAACGACGCGTATGCGATCGCGAAGATCGCAGGTCTCAAGCTGTGCGACGCGTACAACCGCGAGTACGGCACGCGCTATGTCGCGCTGATGCCGACCAACCTCTACGGTCCGAACGACAACTACGACCTGAAGAACAGCCACGTGCTGCCCGCGCTGATCCGCAAGGCGCACGAGGCGCGCCTGCACGGCGACAAATCGCTGACCGTATGGGGCAGCGGCACGCCGCGCCGCGAGTTCCTGCATGTCGACGATCTGGCCGCAGCGACGCTCTTCGTGCTCGAGCACGATGTGAACACGGGCGTGTTCAACGTCGGCGTCGGCGAGGACCTGAGCATTCGCGAACTCGCGCAGACGATCTGCGACGTCGTGGGTTTCGAAGGCCAGTTGCAGTTCGATGCGAGCAAGCCGGACGGCACGCCGCGCAAGCTGCTCGACGTGTCGCAGCTGGCGCAGATGGGCTGGCGCGCGAGCATTGGCCTCGCGGACGGGATCGCGAATACGTATCGCGAATTCGCCGCGAAGTATGAGGAGAAGTACGGAGACAAGTTCGTAGAGAAGCAAGGGGAAAGATACGCTGCGCCTTCGTTCGCGATGGCCGCGCGTGCCTGATGAGCCGCTCCTGGTGACGGACGTTGCCCGGGACCGGGATAAGGGCGACGTCCGTTCTTTTTTGCTGGGAGAAACGACAGTTTCGATCGAATAAGGACCGTAAGAAATGAGTGCGTCAGTCACGATCTTTCATAACGTTGTGTGGTCACGGCACAAGGGCGCCGTGTTCTCCGCGTTGCACAGCATCTCGGCATCGGGCGCGATCCGCTACTCGATGGTGCAGATCGCGGACACGGAACATGATCGAATCGGCTTTTCGGACGTCGACTATTCGTTTCATCGCTATCCGATGCACAAGCTTTTCGACGGCTGCTACGAGGACGTGCCGCGCTGGCAACTGACGAAGCGTCTTGTCTGGGAAGTGCTGAAGGCGAAGTCGGACCTGATCGTGCTGCCTGGCTATCACCGCCCCGAGTACTGGGCGATGCTCGCCGCGTGCGTGGTGACGGGCAAGCGCCGTGCCGTGTTCTGCGATTCGACGGCGCGCGATCGCCCGAAACGTCTGTTGACGTCGGTTCCGAAGCGTGTGTTCTTCGCGCTCTGCGACGGCTACTTCGGTTTCGGCGAGCGCAGCCGCGACTATCTGATGTCGCTCGGCGCGAAGCGCGAGAAGATTTTCATTCCGTGTCAGGCGGCCGCGCTGCCCGTCACGTTCTCGCCCGAGCGCGCACTCGCCGAGCGCATGCAGTACCGGGCGGGCAATGCGCCCGTGTTTCTGTTCGTCGGGCGGCTGTCCGAAGAGAAAGGCATCACGACGCTGATCGACGCGTTTGCGGGAATCGCGAAGCGTCTGCCCGATCCGCAGTTGCGTATCGTCGGCACGGGGCCGCTCGAACGAGACTTGCGCAAGCGCGTCGCCGAGCTGGGCCTGAACCGCTCGATCACGTTCGTCGGCAGCTTGCAGGACGAACCGCTCTCGCGCGAATACTACGGCGCGACGTGCCTCGTGCTGCCGAGCCGCAGCGAACCGTGGGGCCTCGTCGTCAACGAGGCGCTGGCGCATGGCTGCCCGGTGGTCGTCAGCGAGAGCTGCGGCTGCGTGCCCGAACTCGTGCACGAAGGCGTGAGCGGCTACGCGTTCACGGCGGGCGACGGCGCGGGGCTGCAGCGCACGCTGCTGAAGGCAACGGAGGCATTCGCCGACGCGCAGGCATCGGCGCAACGCTGCATGGACGTGATCCGGCGTTTCGACCCGCCGTCAGCGGCGGCCAATATCGCGCGCGGCTGCGCATTGATGCTGGGGAGTTGAGAGCGAAGCAACGCGCGGCCCCGGCGTGAGCGTGCCGGGCCGCGTCGGGAGTGCCGAACGGGGAGGGCGTAGCGCTGTGCGCTGCCGCATGACGGACAGTCGTCGTGGAAGTCAAACATGAAGATCCTGATCTATGGTCTCAATTTCGCGCCTGAGCTTTCGGGCGCAGGCAAGTACACCGCCGAAATGGCGCAGATGCTGGCCGACTGCGGCCACGAAGTGCGCGTCGTGTGCGCGCCCCCGTACTATCCGGACTGGAAGGTCGCGAACGGCTACTCCATGTGGCGCTATCGACGCGACATCATCCGCGGCGTGCGCATCTGGCGCGCGCCGTTATGGGTCCCGCCAAAGCCCAGCGGCCTGAAGCGGATGCTGCATCTCGCTTCGTTCGCGCTGTCGTCGCTGCCGCTGCTTGCGAGGCAAATCGCCTGGCGCCCTGGCGCCGTGATGCTGATCGCCCCCACGATGGCCTGTGCGCCGGGCGCGCTGGCGCTCGCGCGCGTGACGGGCGCGAAGGCGTGGCTGCATGTCCAGGACTACGAAGTCGATGCCGCCTTCGATCTCGGCCTGCTGAAAAGCACACGCGCCGCGCGCATCGCATACGGGATCGAGCGGTTCGTCCTGAAGCGTTTCGACGTTGTGTCGTCGATCACGAACCAGATGGTCGAGCGAGCGGTCAACAAGGGCGTCGACGCGGCCAAAACGGAGTTTCTGCCGAACTGGGTCGACACGCGCGACATCTTTCCGCTTGGCCGCGTGAGCGAATACCGCGAGACGCTCGGCATTCCGGCGGCCAATACGGTCGTGCTGTACTCGGGCAACATGGGCGCGAAACAGGGTCTCGAGACGCTTGCCGACGCGGCCCGCGCGCTGGCCGCGCGAGACGACATCACCTTCGTGTTCTGCGGCAACGGCGCGGCGCGGGACGATCTCTTCAAGCGTTGCGAGGGTTTGCCTAACTGCCGGTTCCTGCCGTTGCAACCGGCCTCGTCGCTGAACGAGCTGTTGAACGTCGCCGATATCCACGTGTTGCCCCAGCGCGGCGATGCCGCCGATCTCGTGATGCCGTCGAAGCTGACGGGCATGCTCGCGAGCGGCGGCGCGGTGATCGCGATGGCGCGCCCCGGAACGGCGCTCTATGAAGCCGTCGCGAACAACGGCATGATCGTGCCGCCCGAGGACACCGGCGAACTCGCCGACGCCATCGCGGAGCTCGCCGGCGACGGCGCGCGCCGCGCGGCCATTGGCGCGGCGGGCCGGCGTTACGCGGAGACGATGCTGTCGCCGCTTTCCTCGCTGCTCACGCTCGATACCCGCCTCGCGCTGCTGACGGGCGAGGCGGTCCCAGGCCCGAAGCCGGCGGCGGCGCCCATGACGAACGGGCCCATCTTGCCGGCGCACGTCGAGAAGTCGGAAGTGGAGTGACGCGCGTCAACTGCGCGGAGATGGATCAAAGGCCGCATACGAACCGCTCTCAGCGGTTTGCATGCGGCCTTCGGTTTTTGGGGCGTCGGGCTGATTGCCGGTGGTTCGCGTCGTGCCTGATTACCAGGGCGATTTGAATACTTCCCGTCCCGAGCGCTCGCTATACGGGCTGCTGTACACCGTGGTGCCGCCGCCCGCGTTGGCGGCATTCACGGCTGCGGCGCGTTGTGCCGCGACACCCGCCACGCCGCCGTTATCGGCTGCGCCGCCTGCTGCCGCGCCCCGCGCGGGACGCCGGATCGCGCCTCCAGCCGCAGGCGCCGCGCCACCACCTGCGGAGGAGGGGCCGCCCATCGCCTGCGTGTTCGGTTTGGCAACGCGCATGCGCTCGCTGTTGAGCAGTGCGTCGCGTTGCGAGTCGGGCGTCGCGCCGCCGGGGTCGTAGCCGCCGAGCGACGTCGACGGACCGCCGAGCAGGCGCTGCGCGTCGTCCTGCGTGCGCTGCGCAGCGGTCTTGCGGGCCGGCGCGCCATTGCCATTGGCATTGGCATTGCCGTTGCCCTTGGGCGCGGCGGCATTCTGGCCGTTGCCTTGCGCCGGGTTGTCCTGCGCATGCGCGTGCGGCATGGACGCGAGCGCCGACGCCAGCACGGCGGCGAGCAGCAGCGCGCGCGAGCGCAGTCCGACGCGCAACGGGTGCACGCGCGCCGGGCGTTGCCGCGAGCGAAGATGAGCAGCCATTGTCGTCGTCCTCCTGCAAACGTCATGAAGCCATGCTGCCATGGTGATACGGACACTCTGCTTCGATCCGCCAAAACTCCGCACGGCGCGGACAGCGGCCGTCCATCGGCGCGCATGGGCCAGATAATCGATCAGGACAAGGCGCGCCGTGCGGATACAAGGGCCGAAGTGCTGGACGGACTTCGAGGCGCGTTCATCGACGGGAGAAAACCATGGATAACTCGATCACCTCCGCGATGGAACGATCCGCGGACAGTCGGGGCGCGGGCAGCCGGGCAGCGAGCATGAACGACCCGCATGCCGCGCCGCACACGCCGCCCTCTGCATCAGGCCGCGTGATCGACCTGAGCCTGGCGGGCAAGGGCAATTACGTCGCGTCGCGCGGCTTTCTGATCGAGCTGATCTGGTTCTTCATCGAGGCGTGTGTGATCAACAACAAGCTGTTGCCCGTGTCGTCGGTGCGCGTGGCGCTGCTGCGGCTGTTCGGCGCGAAGATCGGCGCGAACTGCCGTTTCGTGCATCCCGTGCGGGTGAAGGCGCCATGGAATCTCACCGTGGGCGACAACTGCTGGTTCGGCGTCGACGTGTGGCTCTACAACCAGGCGCCGATCCACATCGGCTCGAATGTCTGCATATCGCAAGGCAGCTTTCTCAGCGCGGGCTCGCATGAGATGCGAACAAACATGGATTTGCGCGTCGCGCCCATCGTCGTCGAGGATGGCGCGTGGATCTCGTCGAAGTGCGTCGTGCAGATGGGCGTGACGATCGGCCGCTCGGCGGTCGTGACTCCGCTATCCGTCGTGCACCGCTCGCTCGACGCGGAAGGCGTGTATGGCGGCAATCCTTGCCGCTTTATTCGCAAGCGCTTCGACGCGGATGTGGGACGCCCCTCGTAACTGGCACAGGATGCATGGTTCTGTCTGCCGGAAGCGCGAAGTTGGCGGATAGACTGCCTTACGCGGAGCCATCATCCTACGTAAGCACTGGCTGGCGCGGGAATGCAGTATGCGTGCGCAGCGCCCCGCTCGTGCAAACCCACAGGGCGTTGACGCATGAGGAGCCTGGCTCGCGTGCGCGGCGGGGGGCCAGAACGGACGAAGCTGGACGCGGCCGTACAAGGTACGAACAGAACACAAGCTGGGGAGCAGGGGATGTTTATCGATACCCGCAGTGTCGAGCAGGGCGTCGCTGTGTCGACGACGGTATGCATCATCGGGGCAGGTGTCGCGGGTATCACACTCGCGATGGAACTGGAACGCGCCGGCATCGACTGCTGCGTGCTCGAAAGCGGCGGCTACAAGGCCGACGACGAAACGCGCGATCTTTATCGCGGCGAGAACGTCGGCATTCCGTACACCTTCGCGGACGGGTGCCGCAGCCGCTACCTGGGCGGCAGCAGCAATTGCTGGGGTGGCTGGTGCCGTCCGCTCGATCCATGGGACTTCGACAAGAAGGATTGGGTCGCGCATAGCGGCTGGCCGTTCGGTCTCGAGGAACTCGCGCCGTACTATCTGCGCACGCATGCGCTGCTCAAGCTCGGCCCGCACAATTTCGATCCGGCGTGGTGGGAGCAGCAGATCAACCGGCACGACGTGCGCCGCTATCCGATGATGTCGGGCAACGTGCGCGACACCATTTCGCAGTTCAGCCCGCCCGTGCGTTTCGGCAAGGTGTATCGCGAGGTATTGCGGCGCTCGGACCGCGTGCGGGTGTTTCTGTATGCGAACGTCGTGAACATCGATACGGATGCGCAGGCGTCCGAAGTCACCGGCGTCGATGTCGCGACGCTCACGGGCAAGCGCATTCGCGTGAATGCCAAGGTCTTCGTGCTGGCGACGGGCGGCATCGAAAACGCGCGGCTGCTGCTGGCGTCGAACAAGGTGCAGGCAGCGGGACTCGGCAACGGACACGATCTGGTGGGCCGCTTCTTCATGGACCATCCGCGCCTGATGACGGGCACGGTCAAGTTCACGAAGGAGTGGTCGCGCAACAAGCTGTACGACATCAAGTATCACTATCAGAACGCCGCCGTTGCGGCGCACGGCACGCATATCTCGTCGCAGTTCGCATTGACGCACGACGTCATCAAGCGCGAGAAGCTGCTCAATTCGCGCGTCTGGTTCTTCTCGCGTTTCTTCGGCGAAGGCAGTGCGGGATCGGAGGCGTTGATCCGCTGCCGCGAGGCGCTGCATCGCAAGGAACAGCCGGGCCGCGTCGCGCGCGACGATTATTTGACGATGGCCGCGCATCCCGTCGATACCGTCGGCTTCGGTCTCACGCGTCTGCTGCAGTTGCGCGCGCTGATCTCGGACGTGAAGCTGCAGGCGATCGTCGAAGCGGAGCCGAACCGCGACAGCCGCGTCACGCTGTCGGACCGCAAGGATGCGCTGGGCCTGCCGCGCGTGAGAGTCGACTGGCGGCTCACGGAGCTGGTGCAGCGCACGTTCGACCGCACGTTCCAGCTGCTCGCCGACGAACTGAAGATGATGGGCGTCGCCGAAGTCGAACTCGACGAGCCGCTGCAGGGCCGTGCGTCGTTGCCGGCGAAGCTCGAAGGCACATGGCATCACATGGGCACGACGCGGATGCACGATTCGCCGCGCGAAGGCGTGGTGGATCGCGACTGCAAGATGCATGGCGTGAGCAATCTGTACGTCGCAGGAAGCTCGGTGTTTCCGACGGTCGGCGCAAACTTCCCGACAATCACCATTTCAGCGCTCGCGTTGCGGCTGGGCGAGCATCTCGCGCAGCGGCTGGGCAAGCCCGATACGGCGACGGTTCTGCCCATCGGCGACGCGGCGGGGAGCCTGCGGTTTGGCGTGTCGAATGCCGAATTGGGCAAGCTGCCGATCGCCGCGCAGTCGCTGGTGCGGGCGGGGGGGAATGAGGCGATGTGAGCGCTTCGATACCCGCGACAACGCACACGTAACGATAAAAATCCCGCGATTCGCATCGCGGGATTTTTCATTGGCGCCTTCGCAACGTCTGGCAATGTGCGAAAGCGCAAGGCACGCTCAATTCACCGACGGCTCCCTCTGCGCCGGCACTTTCCTCGG
Organism: Paraburkholderia caribensis; assembly: GCF_002902945.1. Taxonomy (NCBI): domain Bacteria; kingdom Pseudomonadati; phylum Pseudomonadota; class Betaproteobacteria; order Burkholderiales; family Burkholderiaceae; genus Paraburkholderia; species Paraburkholderia caribensis. The sequence goes on along the minus strand of NZ_CP026101.1, from coordinate 2,941,152 downwards.
CATCGCACCAGGCGTATTCTGCGGCGACTGCTGATCGGCGGCGCGAGGTGCGGCGGCAGGTTGCGGTAGCAGCAGCGCAGTCAACGAATCGATCATGCTCTCGATGCCGAAGCGCGCCTCGAATGTCCGGCGCGCCTGTTCGCGCATGTTTCCCTTCGCGGCGGCATCGAGCGAATGCCAGTTCAGCAGATTGCGCTGCGTGCCGTTGATCGTGTCGCTCGATACGAAGCCCGCGTGGTCGTTCTCCACTTCGCGCCATACCCCGACCTTGTCCGACAGCAGCACGGGCAGGCCGCACGCCAACGCTTCCGCCACGGCCACGCCGAAGTTCTCCTGATGCGACGGCAGCGCGAATACATCGCTCGCGTAGAAGGCGCCCCATTTCAGATCGCCCTGCAGCATGCCCGGCCACGCGATCCGCTCCTCGATCCCGCAAGAGCGCGCGAGCGCCTGCAACGGCCGCTGCCAGCCCGTCGCGTCGGGACCCGCAATCACCAGATGCGCCTCGGGGTCGCGCTGCGCGTGGTCGGCAAATGCGTGAATCAGCAGATCGCAGCCCTTCTTTTCGTGGATGCGCCCGAGAAACAGCACGATCCGCTTGCCGCGCAGGGCCGGATACGTGCTCAGGAACGCTTCGCGCAACGCCTGTGCATGCGGCGGCGGCGGGTTGGTGCCGAACGGCACGACGCGTTCGTTCGCGCGATACAGCCAGAACGACTGCCGCGCCAGCAGCCGCTCTTCTTCCGTCGTGAAGATCACGGCGGCCGCGTCGCGCAGCACGCGATATTCTGCCCACGGCCAGTAAGCCCACTTCTTCAGATGCTTGAGCGGGTAAGTGCGCTTGAAATACGGGTCGAGCATGCCGTGCGTGTACACGTAGTACGGCACCTTCGACGCGCGCAGCGCCCGCCATGCGCCGAAGCCATGGTATTGCCACAGTCCATGCACGATCACGGCATCGAAGCGCTGCGCCTCGCGGCTGAGCCACGGCACGAAATCGGCCGTGAAGCCGTAGTAGTTTCGTCCCGGACCGAGCGCATGCACGGGCAACGGGAAGTCGCGCACATGCGGCGCATCGACAGCATCGAGCGACGCGACCTCGACCTCGTGACCCAGCGACGCCATCGCGACGCCGCTCTGTCGTACACCCTCAGTCGGCCCGCCTGCCCGCGGGTCGACTGTCGAAAGTAGATGAAGAATTTTCATTGGCGAATACACGGCGTAGTGCGAAAAGGACCGGCGCAGCCGGGCGATGAAGCGCGAGGCAATCCGCGTGATGCACGACATGCGCCGCAGCGCACGTCACGCGGACGCCGGCATGCCTCGCTGACGCAGATCGCGCGTGCGGTCTGCGTCGTACGGTTCTGACCCTGTTGCGTCTTTCAGCGCGCCTCGCGCGGCGGCCGACGCGAACGGCGCGGGGCGGGGCGGCTGGGCGGGCGGTCGGGTCGGCGGTTTCTGCGCGACGGCTGTCGCGCGTGCCGACGGCGGCGGCCCCACCGGCGCCACTTTCAGGCGCGTCTTCGCGTCCAGCTGCCGATGCAAACGGCAATACGTCGCGACCGTCAAACCGAGGGCGACGCCGAATACGAGCCCCGAGAAACGCGGGCCGAGCGGATTGCCGCCGATCGACTGGGCCGGCAGCGCGGCGAGCAGCAGGATCGAGCGGCCGAACACGGGCAAAAGCGGCGCACCGGGGCTTTTCGCGCGCCATCGCCGGTAGGCGAGCGCGCAGTGCCCCAGCGTCACCAGTACCGCGAGCGGCAGCGCGAGGCCGAACAGCAGGCCGCCCGCGAACAGTTGATAGATCCAGAAGTTGTGGCCCGCCGCCCATTCGCGGATCGCGTAGAAGTCCTTTTCGCTAATCTGGCCCGCGAGATCGGGCAGATATTGCGGCGAATAGCGGTAGTAATGGCCGTACCCCTCGCCAAGCAGCAGCGATTGCGTCGACGACGTGACCTGGTCGAACTGGTCCTTGATTTCGGCAAGACGCGTGATCGTCGTCGGGTCTTTGCCCGTCTGCGTATTGGAGGCGGCCGTGAAGCGCTGCATCCAGTGTTCGCTGACGGACGGCATGCTCAGTACGGCGAGCGCGCCCATCGCGCCGAGCAGGACGCTCACGATAAACGCGCGTATGGCCGAGCGCACCAGATAACGCAGTGACGGCGCGCTCATCCACGCAGCCATCATGAACAGCAGCACTGTGCCGACTAGCAGGCTGCGCGTCACGCTCAGCAGCTCGACTAGCACCGTGCCGAGAAACACCGCGAGCATGAACGGCGAAAAGCGCCGCGCCAGCACGAACTCGTGCAGCAGCACGCCTTGCAGCCCGAGCAGCGTCACCGAGACGATACGAAAGCGCACGTCGGCGATGCCGCCCATGCCGCCGCCCGTCGCAATGCCGAAGACGAACGTAAAGACCAGACAGATCAGGTTCGCCCAGAACAGGGCCTTTTCCATCTGCCCGATGCGGTTCTCATGCCACGGATGGCACGCCATCGCATAGCCGAGCAGAAACAGCAGAAACGGCAACACGACGCGCAGATAGTTGCCGAAATCGTTGCCTTGGACGAGTTGCGAGATCAGGCTGCCGGGCACGCTCAGCGCGAGGCAAAGCGTGACGAAGCGGCGCAACGGCGACGCATCGCGAAAACGCGGCGCGATGAAAATCAGCGCGAGCGCGGCTGCGAAAGTCGGCGCGACGAGCAGGATCTGCGCGGCGTGGCCCGAGTCCGCGTCCGGTGCCTTGTAGTCGAGCGCGAGCGGGCACAAGCACATCCAGATCCACAACGTAGCGTACTTGTTGCGCATCGACGATTCTCCCTCTCCCGGTGCGATATGTTCATCGTGGCAGGGCGGCGCACGCCACTGTTCAGTCTGAATATAAATGGAGCGCCTTGTGCGAAGTCCGGAGCAGGCGTAATACGCCTGGGTTCTGGCGGGGTCAAACGATGCGCCAGAAACGTCTGGTAGGACGGTTCCGTGCGCGCGGCCAGGCTGTCCGATAAGGGCAGCAACTTGGCGTACGGGCGCGCGGCCGAGCAAGCAACATGGTTGGAATATCGTGCGCAAAGTGCCAGTTCAAGCATGCGTGGATCGCATCGAACGCGCCGGGCACTGAAGGCACGGATGGTTACGAAAGGCAGTGGCTCTCCGCGTGGCGGCTCACAAACAAAGACCAGCAAACGACGTCGAAGGGGAACAGGCATGAAGCTATTCGGCAGCGCGCAATCGATGATGCGGGGCAGGTCGGTCGAGCTCGACTTCGTGCGCGGCATCGCGATCATCGCGGTAATGGGCTACCACTTTCATGTGAATCAGACAGGCAGCGCGCTGATCTCGATCATCGAGTATCCGCTCAAGAGCTTCGGCCGAGAGGGCGTGAATCTGTTTTTCACGCTGAGCGGCTTTCTGGTTGGCGGGCTGTTGCTGCGGCAATACGCGGAGACAGGTCACATCGACGCGCGCCGCTTTATCGTGCGGCGGATGTTCAAGATCTGGCCTGCTTACTACGTGCTGATCCTGTTTCATTCGATTGCCGGCCGCCATCCGCTGGACACGTTCCTGTGGCAGAACCTGACGCACCTGCAGAACTACTTTGGCACGTCGATCGCGCAGACGTGGAGCCTCGCCGTCGAAGAGCACTTCTATCTGTTCCTGCCCGCCGTGCTGCTACTGTTCGCGCGCTGGAAGATGCGCGCCGGATCGATCGTCAGCGTGCTCGGCGGGATCTGCGTGATCGTGCTGATCGCGCGTTGCCTCGAAGTCGCGGGCGGCGATTTGCAGGCCGCGTTCTTCTATACGCAGTACCGGATCGACAGTCTGCTGTACGGCGTGATTCTCGCCGCGATCTACTGGATGAAGCCCGATATCTATCAAGGCATCGCGAAGCGCACGGGCTGGCTGCTGGCCATGGTGGCCGTGCTGGTCGCATGGCTCGTGCTCGCGACGAAGCATGAGCCGCTCGATGAAAGCATCGGCTACACGATTCAGGCAATCGGCTTTTGCGCGTTCATCGTGCTGATGCTCGAACACTCGGGCAAGGTGCGCGATTCGCGCGTATATCGCGCGGTGGCGTGGCTCGGTGTGTACTCGTACGGCATTTACCTGTGGCATTCGCTTGCGCTCGCGCCCGGCGACATCGTGATCCGCAAGGCGACGGCGCTCGGGTTGCCGCCCGCCGCGATCTGGTTCGTCGCACTGGCCGCCCAGGCTGCTGTCGCGATCATCGCGGGCTACGTGATGACGCGCGCTGTCGAGTACCCGTTCCTGCGGCTGCGCAATGCGCTGTTTCCGGCCAGGCGCAACGCATCGGTGCGCGAGGAAATGCCCGTCGGCGGGCAGCTGTCCTGATTCCGGCCCATTCATCGCAGCAGCGTGCTGCACGCGTCGCGTGCGCGCAGGCGAGCGAAGCATCCGGCTCGCAAGGGGAGGATTTGCGTGAGCTTCACAGGAACGCTGACATGGCTTGACCGCATCGGCAGCCGCTGCGTGGAGCGGACCCGCGCGCGCGCGCCGGGGGCTGCGCATCCGGCCGCGCACGCAGCCCCGGTCGCCACGGCAGCGAACGCGTCCGTCTGCAAGGCCGCGTCGCACGATGAAGCTCGCGTCGCCGCGCTCGACGCCGGCCGCGCGTTCGCCATCGTCGGCGTGATTGTCGTGCATCTCGCGCTTTTCATGCCCGCGCTGCCTGCGTGGCTGCAAGCCGTGTCGGATATGGGGCAATACGGCGTGCAGCTGTTCTTCGTCATCAGCGCCGTCACGATCATGCTGACGCTCGAAGAAGAAACCAGGCGCTTCGGCGACGACCGCTCGCTGATCGCGCGGCGCTTCTACATCAAGCGCTTCTTTCGCATCGCGCCGCTTTACTACGTCGCGATTGCTGTGTATTCGCTCGGCAATCATCTGGCGGGACGCTTCGATACGCAGGTCACGGCGCCGCATGGCGTGGCCGATGTCGTCGCGAATCTCGTCTTTATCCACGCCTGGGTGCCCGGCGCCGTCAATACGGTGGTGCCGGGCGGCTGGTCGATCGGCGTGGAGATGTGCTTCTATCTGTTCGCGCCGCTCATCTTCATCGCCACGCGCACGCGGCGCGGCTTGTGGCGCGCCTCGCTCGCGCTGCTGGTGATCAGCGCCGTCGCGCTGACCGCGGGCGCCTGCGCCGACGACGTCTGCACCGTCGAAAACAACTCGTTCCTTTACTACTGGCCGCCGACGCAACTGCCGTGCTTCGTCATCGGCCTGATGCTCGCGCGCTATGGCAAGCGGCTTCTGTTGCGCGACGGCGTGAAGCTGTCGATGTTCGGCATCGCGTGCACGCTCGCCGCCTGCGCGGTCCTGCTCGCGCTGCTGTACGTGACGGGTTCGGGACTTGGTCTTGCGCACTGGCTCGCGCCGACGGTCGCCGCGTGCGCGGCGGCCGCGTTGCTGCTGCTGCTCGCGCAACTGCCGCGCCGATATCCGGGCGCGCGAATCGTCGCCGCGTTCGGGCAAAACAGCTACGGGTTGTACATCTGGAGCTTCGTCGTGATTCTGGTCGTGCGCGTTGCGTTGAAGACACCGCTCGATGCACTCGACCATCGCGTGCCCGTGCTCGGTTTCATGATTGCCGCCGTGTTCGCGTGTGGCGCGAGCTATGTGGCCGCGCGGATCAGCGCGGCGCGCATCGAGCGGCCTTGCGCGCAATGGGCGCGTCAGGTGCTGCTGCCGCGCGTCGCGCGCGCGAAACGGATCGAGCGGGTGAGCAGCGAAACATCGGATTGAGCCGTGCGCCCGTACGCAGGCTGACGAACGGGATCGCCGCTGAAATTGCGCGCCGTATCAGACGCGCGTTTCGATGGCGGCCGTGATCGTCTGGCGCAGCGTTTCCTTGAATTGACCGAGCGTGTTGCGTGCGAGCAGATGATCGAGGGGACGTTGGTGCCTGTCGCCACGCTGCCATTGCGCGGCGACTTCGCCGAGCGCGTGCGTGATCGACGCCGCCGACAGGTCGTCGAGACACGGCCCGAGTTGGCCGCCGCGGCAGAACCAACCGATCAGGCCGTCACTCGTCGCGATCACGGGCTTGTCGAAGCGATACGCCTGCACGAGCACCCCGCTCATCCCGTAGTGGCCCTTGTAGCCGAGCCAGACGACGTCGCATGCGGAGAACAGGTCGCGCTCCATCTCGTTCGAAATGAACTGATCGAGGATCACAGGGGCGGGTTTCAGGATGGGTATGAACGCGCGCATGAAGCCGCGCACTTCCGGGTCCTGTTCGCCGGCGAGCAGGAGCGTCGGCGCGTCTTTCATGCCCGCCAGCGCTTCGGCGAGCTCGCAGATGCCCTTGCGTTCGCTGATCGAGCCGTAGACGAGCAGATAGCGGCCAGCGGGATCGAGCCCAAGACGCTCGCGCGCGACGAGAGGGTCTTCGGCCTTCGCATCGGGGAAGGGATCGGCGACGTATTCGACGGATGCGCCATGCTTCGGCGTCGCGCGGCCGACCCATTCGGGCAATGTCGGATCGATCGACAGCAGCGCGCGCAGGCCTCTCGTATGCACCGCGCGGCGAAACAGCAGCGACTTCAGCGTATTGACGAGCGGCCGCCCCGGCGTGCGCACGCCGACTTTGCGGTGATGGAACGTTGCGCGCATCGTGATCGCGATCCACGGCGTCTTGCCGAACGGCGAGCCGAGCAGCGGCAGCGCGTGAAAGAAGTAATCGACATACGGCACGACGACGAGACGCACGCGCTCCGCACGCTTGACCGAGTCGTAGGCGAGTTTGAAATACGCATGAAACCGAGCGTAGCTGAAGCGTTTCAGGCCGCGGCTGTGACGCCGGCTTTCCGTGTCGACGAAGGCGATTTGCAGGTCTTCGCGCCTTGCCGACATGATCTCGCGCGCGAGCCGATGATCTTCGTTCGAGTTCTCGGTGACGACGAGCACGGGATAGCCGGCCTCGAGGCAGGCCTGCGCGATCCACTCGACATAGCGCCACCGGTGCCCGGTGAAATTGGGCTCGATGATGACGACATAGCCGAGTCTCGCAGCATCTGCGATGGGGGCTTCAACGGACACGAGATGGGTTGCGCGTTCCATGGCGATTTAAGGAGCAGCCTTGCGCTCACCTTAGCATTACGTCTTCGGCGCGAACCGACATTTTCGCCAATTGTTTGGCGACAACGGACAGTCAGAGGGGGAGGGTTGCCGAATCTGACTGGCAGATGGCGTCCGTGAGCGGGTGCGGCGGGTTACCTTGAGGGACGGCGTGCGTGAGCTGTCGGACAGGTTGTGTCCGCGGCGCGCATGGTATGCCCGACGGGTTGAGGGCGGTGAGGCGCTAACTCTGATCGACACTGGAGAAAAACATTGCGGACGATGAGGCTACCGGCGTTTTCGTTCAGGGCAGGCCTGGGTTCGAGCGCGGCGACATGGGTGCTGTTGCAGCAGGTGTTGATGCGCGGGCTCGTTGCCGTCAAGTTTCTTGCGATCGGCCGCATTCTCGGGCCGGAGGCGATCGGCAGCGTGAGCGTCGCGCTGCTCGCCGTCGCGATTGCGGAAGCCATGTCGGATACGGGCCTGTCGCAGGCCGTCATCCAGGGGCAGGCCGCGCCGACACGCGATGAACTCGGCGCTGTCTGGACCACGCTGGCGACACGCGGCGTGGTGATCGGCGCGGCCCTCGTCGCGATCGCGCCGCTGATGAACAACCAGTTCCATCTCGGCGGCGCGCTGCTGCTGTTGCAACTCGCCGCGTTGTTGCCGCTGTTGCGCGGCATCGCATCGCCCGCCTATTACGTCGTGCAGCGCGAGCGGCGCTTCCAGCACGTCGCGATCATCGAGGTTTCGGCGGCGTTCGTCGACTGCTGTTGCGGGCTGGCGCTCGCGCTGGCGGGCGCGGGTGCGTACTCGGTGCTGCTCGGGATGATCGTCGGCGAGTCGCTGAAGACGTCCCTCACGTGGATCACGATGAAGCCGCGTCCGCCTATCCGCCTGCGCTGGTCGGGTATCGGTCATTACATTGGCTTTAGCCGCTGGATCTGGGCGGGCAGCGTCGTCAATCTGGTCCTCAACCAGTTCGACAAGGTGGTGGTCGGCAAGCTGCTCGGCCCCGCGCAGCTCGGCGCGTATCAGATGTCGTCGCGGCTCGCGCAGATGCTGCTCGCGGATGCCGCGATCGCGATGTCGCAATACCTGTTTCCGACCTTCGCCGCCCGCCATCGCGCCGATCCGCATGCCGCCGCGCGGCTCTTCAGACGCTATATCGGCGTGATCGCGCTGGGGCTGGTGGTGGTCGTGATCGTGCTGCGGCTCGCGGCGCACTGGCTTTTCGCGCTGATACTCGGCCCGGCCTGGCTGCCCGCCGTGCCGCTCTTCAAGATCTTCGTGATCAACATGGCGATCGGCGCGCTCATCGCGGTGCTGGTGTCGTATCTGCGGGCCGTCGGCGATGCGAAGGCGACGACGCAGGCGTCGGTGATCCAGGTGTTCGTGCTGCTCGCCTGCGTGCCGCCGGCGACGCATTACTGGGGCGTCACGGGTATCGCCTGGGCGATGACGCTCGGCCTGAGTTCGGCGGCTGCCTGGATGACCTATCGCACCGCGAGGGTGATGTGATGCGGATACTTCATCTCGTGCTGGAGCCGCGTCTGTCGGGCGCGGAAGTGCTGGCGAAGGATCTCGCGATCCATCAGCAGCGCGACGGCAGCGTGGTCGGCGTGACGGCGCTGTTGCCCGAGCGGCCCGACTTCGCGCCGTTCACACGCGAGCTGGCGAGCCACGGCGTCGAGTGCGTGTTCCCGGCGAAGCGCCCGAGCCTGCCCGGCAAGCTGATGCATCTGGCGGGCGTGCTGCGGCGCTTTCGGCCCGACGTCGTGTTCGCGCATGCGACGATCCCCGCGTTCTATGCGCGCGCGCTGCCGAGCAAGGTGCCCGTCATCTACGTGATGCATTCCGCCGTCAACGATTTCGAGCGCAAGCTGTTTCGCAATGTCGAGCGCGTGCTGTCGTCGCGGGCGCGGGCGGTGATCGGCGTCTCGCCCGCGAACTTGCGGGACTATACGGACTGCGTCGGCTCGCATCCGCTGTTGACGATGATCCCGAACGGCGTCGACATGTCACGTTTTGCATTCGACGACCGGCCAGGCCGGGGCGATGCGCCGCCGCAGATCGTGCAGATCGGCCGGTACACGTCCGTGAAGAACCAGCTGCAGACGGTGCATGCGTTTCGCGAGGTCGCGGCGCAGGTGACGGATGTGCGGCTGCAGTTGTACGGCGTGGTCGAAGACCCGGCTTATCTGGCCGCGATCGAGGATCTGGTGAAGAAGCTCGGGCTCGAAGGCCGGGTGCGTGTGGATGGTCCGCATACGGACGTGAGCGGCGTACTGCGTGCGTCGAACGTGTTCGCGATGCCGTCGCGCTCGGAAGGGCACAGCATTGCGTTTCTGGAGGCGCTGGCGTCGGGGATTCCCGTCGTCGCGAGTACGATCGCGCCGTTCCAGTTCGCGAAGACGCTGCCTTGCGTGCAACTCGTCGATACCGATGACACGGCCGCCTACGCCGCCGCGCTGCTGGGGGCCCTGGCGCAGCCCAAGGTGCCCAGGTCGCTGGCGGGCTTGACGCTGCAGGATACGGCGCAGCGCTATCTGGCCGTGGCGCAGCAGGTGATCGGCGCGCGGGCTTAGGTTGGCTTGCCAGGAACGCGAGATGAAAAGGTGCCGAGGGCTTTGTTCAAGGCCCAGTCAAGGCTTCAGCGACGCGCGAACGATCTCGGCCAGCTTTCTTCCGAGGGTCGGCGAATTCAGCTGCTGATACTTCGAGTAGGCGGCGGCGCCCGCCGCGCGCATCATTTCGGGCGACATCGTCCACACCCGCCGCAGCGTGTCAGCGAGCGCATCGACGCCGCCTTCACGCGGATAGAAGAACCCCGTGCTGCCTTCTTCGACATAGCCCGGCTCGGGGCCCATATGTCGCGGTAGCTCGTCGTGAACGAGCGGCGGCAGGCTCAACCCGAACATGTGGACCACGCTCAGGCCCGCCGCCCCCGGATAGCAGCCGATGCGGCAAAGCCGGCTGATCGCCGCGATGCGGCTTTCGTCGAATACCGGTCCGTACCAGATGACGTAGTCGCGGTCGCCGTACACGCGCTTGAGCTGCGCGCTGTGCTTGCCGCCGCCGACCAGGTGCAGCGTGATCTGATGATCCTCGCTGCGCAGACGGCCGACGGCCTCGATCAGCGCGCCGACGTTCGAGTCGTCGCGCAGCCGTCCAAGAAACAGGATGCCCGTCTCCTTGCCCGACTTTTCGGCGGGATCGACGGTGTGTTCGACAGTCAGCGAGTTATCGGCCACGATCAGTTTCCCTGAAGGACAACCGACGCTTTCCAGCGAACGCTTGGACGCGTCGGTGTAGCAGATGTACTGCGTCGACAGCGCGACGGCGATCCGGTAGCACAGCGCGCGGATCATGCCGACGTCTTCCTCATGCCGGTACAGGCCCTGACCATGGATCAGGACGGGAATGCGCATCGCGCGACCGGCCATCAGCGCGAGCCAGAGCGACAGATAGCGGATGTCCGCGAACATCAGCACGGCAGCGGGGCGCTCGCGCACGATTCTTCCGACGACTTCCCGCTGCATGTTGATGCCGGGCGAAAAGAAGTGGCTGATCTGCGTTTCGACGAACTCCTCGCAGGCGGGGTTCTCCCGCAAAAAGCCGTTCGATTCCATCCCGGCCGAACTGGCAAAAAGCTTGACCGAAAAGAGCCGGTTCAACGATTCGACGACCTCCATCCGGTAGTGCGCGATCAGCGGCTGCACGTAGAACACGGTCCGCTTGTCAGCGGCCGCCGTGCTTTTTCCCAGCGACGCAGTACTCCAATCCGTAAGCAGTTTGTCGGTCACCGGATCAACCCTTTTCAGGTTAGAGATGCGCTGATGATTGAAGGTCGGTTGGATTATGCAGTAGACAATTCGCTTACGCAGATTAATTGGCTGAAATTGACTACGGAGAAGGGTTTATTGTCGGGAAAATACTATTCTTTTTGAATTTCGATTGGGATATGGCTGAAACGGTGCGTGCAGGTTATCGCGGTGCATGCGTCTGGTGCAGGCCAGGCAAGGGTTTGACGTGGGAATTGAGGTGTTGGGTATGTCGCAACGGGCGGTTTAAAACATATTGTTTGGCGGCGACATTAGGATTTAATTAGCCTTTTTATTGGCTGTAAATGACGCTCTGCATTTGAATCTATCCCGTAATTTTGGCGTAGTCTTAATGGGATGAAATTCGCAGTGGGTAATTTTTTCGTGCGGAATGACGCGGCTGGCAGGTAGCTGGCAGGGCGAATGCGTTGACCGGACGCGTTGACGGCGGGGCGCTGAATGGCGGGCGGCAGTCGATTGGCATGACAAAACGGCCGCGGGAAAAGAAAAGGGCCTAGCCGAAGCTAAGCCCTTAAATCTTTTGGTAGGCCGTACGGGATTCGAACCTGTGACCAACGGATTAAAAGTCCGCTGCTCTACCAGCTGAGCTAACGACCCAAAAGAGAAGCGGAATTATATCGGCCGAGCCAAAACGTGTCAACCGACGCGGGCCAGCCAACGAGCGATCCACCCAAAAAGAAAAGCCCGGAACGGTGAAGTCCCGGGCTTTCCGGCGAGAGGCGCGCGTATCGGTTATCAAGCGTCGACACTGCGCGTTTTACTGCATTCAGCACACCGACATGGCAGACGCCCGGCTCATGCCGGACGCACAAACATCACTTGATCTGCGAAAGCTTGCTTTGCGCCGATTGCGCGACATCCGAGCCGCCGTACTGCGCGACGATCTGTTCGAGCGTCTTCTTCGCGGCGGCCTTCTGACCTTGTTCGAGCTGGTTGTTCGCGATGGCCAGCAGTGCTTCCGGCGCCCGCGGATGCTGCGGATACTTCTGCACGACGCCTTGCCACACGGCCGTCGAGCCCTTGTAGTCACGCAGCGCATAGAGCGCGTTGCCGAGCCAGTACTGCGCCGTGGGCTGATACGGGCTCTGCGGGTACTTCGCGATAAAGCTGCGGAACGAGTTCGCCGCGTTCTTGAAGTCGCCGCTGCGGAACTGCTGCGAAGCCGCGTTGAACGCGTCCGTTTCACCCGGCTGCACGGAGCCCTCGACGCCATCGACCGTCTGCTGCTGCGGCTCGAACTTCTTCAGACGACCGTCGAGGTCGGTGTAGTAGTCCTTCTGCTGCTTCTGCAACGTGCCGACCTGGTTGGCGAGGTCCTCGTTCTGCCCGCGCAGCGTCGCGACCTGCTGGTTCAGCTGGTCGAGACGGTTGGACTGATCGAGGATCGTGCGTTGAGCCGCTGACAACTGGCTCGACAGACTCTCGGTCTTGGTGCGTAGATCGAGAATCGCCTGGCGAGCCTGATCGTCGTCGAACATGCCTGCATGCGCGGGCAAGGCCATCACGGCCGTTCCCGCGACGCAGGCGGCTGCGGCCATGCGCAGCCAGGAGAAACGGGGCGTCATACGGCTTGTCACCTATTACTGTTGATAGACGAGGTCCGCGCGGCGGTTTTGCGCCCACGATGCTTCGTCATGACCCGTAGCTTGCGGTTTTTCCTTGCCGAGGCTCACAGCTTCCATTTCCGAATCCGGAACGCCCAGCAGCGACAGCGAACGGCGAACAGCTTCAGCACGCTTCTGGCCGAGTGCCAGGTTGTATTCGCTCGTGCCGCGCTCGTCGGTGTTGCCCTGGATCAGGACGTGACGTTGCGGATGGCTCTTCAGATACTGTGCGTGTTGCTGCAGCAGCGGCTGGTAGTCGTCCTTGACCGAGTAGCTGTCGAAGTCGAAATAGATGCTGCGCTTGGCCAGCGGGCTATTCGGATCGTTCAACGGATCGACGTTCACCGTGGCGACATCGTTCGGATTAGGCTGCGCGCCCGTCGCGCCACCCTTGTTGGCGTTTTCGTCGAGCTTGACGCCCGAATGACATGCAGCCAGTGCACCGACCATACCTACGGCAAACGCGATACGAAGTTTGGACATCATGCTTCACTCTCCTTGTGTGTTATTGCATAAACGGGCCCCAGGAAGGCTCGCGTACGCTGCCTCCCTGAACGGACAGGACCTGCCGCGTCCGACCATCGGTCGATACTGCGGCCAACACGCCACGGCCGTTCACCTGAGTGGCGTAAAGAATGTACTGACCATTCGCCGCGAAGCTTGGCGATTCGTCATGTGTGGTGTCGGTGAGCGCCGTCGCGACGCCCGACTGCAGATCCTGGATATACAGCTTGAAGCCCCCGCCCGTGCGCGAGATGTATGCGAGCTGCTTGCCGTCCGGGCTCACGCGCGGACTCGTATTGTAGTTGCCCGTGAAGGTCACGCGCTGCGCGCCGCCTGCGGACTCGCCGCCGGCCGGCATCTTGTAGATCTGCGGCTGACCGCCACGGTCGCTGGTGAAGTAGATCGACTGGCCGTCAGGAGAGTAGGACGGCTCGGTGTCGATCGCGCTGCCTTGCGTGAGGCGGCGCAGGCCGCTGCCGTCGGCATTGACGGCGAAAATCTGCGTGTTGCCGGTGCGCGACAGCGCGACCGCGAGCGTGCGGCCATCGGGCGACCATGCGGGCGCGCTGTTGTTGCCCTTCTGGTCAGACACGACGACGCGGCGGCCGGTGGGCAGATCGTGGATGTAGACGATCGGCTTCTTCTTTTCGAACGATACATACGCGACCTTCGTGCCGTCCGGCGACCATGCCGGCGAGATGATCGGCTCGGGGCTGGAGAGGGCGATATGCGCGTCCTGGCCGTCGGAGTCGGAAATCTGCAGCTGATAACGGTTGCCCGTCTTGATCACGTACGACAGGCGCGTCGCGAACACGCCGCGGCCGCCCATCAGCTTCGCATAGATGTAGTCGGCAACCTTGTGCGCGCTCATGCGCAGGCCGCTTTCCGGGCTGACCAGTTCGAGCCCGCCGAGGCTTTGCTGGTTGACGGTGTCGTACAGCTTGAAGCGCACCTGGTACTGGCCGTTCGGCAGCCTGGTCACGCTGCCCGCGACGAACGCGTTGGCGCCCTTGGCCTTCCATGCGCCGAGATCGACGGAATCGCCTTCGGAAACGGGTGCGCTGCCGGCGTCGATATTGGTGAATTTACCGCTGCGCTGAAGGTCCTGGCGGACGATCGTGCTGATCTGCTGGGGAGAATTGGCCTCGTTGGCAAAATTTGCCGTGGCGATCGGGAACTGGGTGGACCCGACGCCCGTCACGAGGACGTTGAGTTGTGCATGGGCGGCACCGCCAGCGGCGATCAGACACGATGCGACGAGCGCTCGCAGGCCTAGCTTGGTCATCAAACTCATTCTGTATAGGTTCCCCAAAAACGAATTGCTAACACTTCACGACTACAAACAGACCGGCCTACGCAGATTTCGTTCCCGGTCCACCCGCGACAGCGTGCGAAACGGAAACGCCTGCGTCAGGCGGCCGGACGCAGCGTGATCGTAAAACTGCCGGGCGTCTTGCCGTCGATGTCCTGCGGCATCGGATCCGACCGCTGGACGGCCCGCAGTGCGGCGTCGTCCCACGCCTGGTTACCGCTGCTGCGAGTGACGGTTGCGCTCAGCAGCGTGCCCGTCGGCGAGCAGCGCACGGAGACGACCGTTTGCAGGCCCGATGTATCACCCGACCAGATGATGTTCGGACGCACGCGGCGCTGAACCTTCTCTGCATAGCCCGGCGACGCGGCGTTGCCGCCCGCGCCGCTGCCCGTGCCGCTCTTCGCGAGGCCGTTGCCCGTCGAGCCTTCGCCGCCCGCCATGCCTTGCAGCGCGGCGAGGCGCTGACGCCGTTCCGCGTCCACCTTCTGTTTCGCGGCTTCGGCGGCCTGCGCGGCGGCCTTCGCCTTGGCGGCCTTCGCCGCGTCAGCCTTGGCCTGCGCGTCGGCTTGCGCCTGCTTCGCTTCCTGTTCCTTTTGCTGTTCCTTCTGCTCTTCCTGCTGCTTCTTCAACTGCTCCTGCTTCTGCTGGGCGAGTTGCTGCTGCTTGAGCCTGTCGGCCTGTTGCTGCTGTTGCTGCTTGAGCTTCGCGGCGGCGGCCGCTGCTGCCTGGTCGGCGGCGAGCTGCTGCTGGCGTTTCGCCTCGGCTTCCTGCTGGGCCTGCAACTTCTGCTGGCGCTGCTGCTCGGCAAGTTCAGCCTGACGCTGCGCTTCCTGCTGCTTGCGCTTCTTTTCCTGCAGCGCGATATCGGCCTGTTCGTCGCTGACCTGCGGCGCGGGCTTCACGGGCGCGGGCGGCGGCACGACGGGACGCGGCGCCGGCACGTCGGGCACTTCCGTCCACAATTCGGCTTCGGCGCCCGCGGGCGTGCTGTTCTGCCAGTGGATGCCGTGATACAGGAAGAACCCCAGCAGCACGTGCATCAGCGCGGCGAGCGCGAACGCGCGCCACGTGCCGCGCTCGCGCGGCGGTCGAAGCGGGTAGGCGTTTTTCTGGCGGGTCATTGCGATTTGACGAGCAATCCAACGCGCTTGACGCCACGAGCCTTCAGGTCGGACATCACGTTCATCACGACTTCATACTTGACGGTCTTGTCGGCGGCGATCACGACGGGCTGGTCGGGATGCGAGGCCTGACGGTCGGTGACGAAGCTGCGCAGATCGGCCTGCGTCATCGTCTCCTGTTGCGTCGCGCCCGCGTCGTCCTTGTACTTGACGTTCATATTGCCGTCCGCCTTGATGTTGACGACGACGGGCGGCGTCTGCTGCTGCGGCGCGGCGCCGCCCACAGTCGGCAGGTTGACGATAGACGGCGCCACCAGCGGGGCCGTCACCATGAAGATCACGAGCAGCACGAGCATCACGTCGATGTACGGGACGACGTTGATGTCGGCCATGGCGCGGCGCGAGCGGCTGCCGCGCATGCTGGAACGGACTGAACCGGCCATCGTGGACTCCTTAATGGGCCTGGCGTTGCAGGATGTTCGAGAACTCTTCGATGAAGGTTTCGAAGCGGATCGCGAGGCGGTCGATATCGTGCGCGTAGCGGTTGTAGGCGACCACGGCGGGGATCGCGGCGAACAGGCCGATGGCCGTTGCCGTCAGCGCTTCGGCAATGCCGGGCGCGACGTTCGCGAGGGTAGCCTGCTGGACGTTCGCGAGGCCGCGGAATGCGTTCATGATGCCCCACACCGTGCCGAACAGACCGATATACGGGCTGACCGAGCCGACCGATGCGAGGAACGCGAGGTTGGCTTCGAGCACGTCCATTTCGCGCTGGAACGCGGCGCGCATGGCACGGCGCGCGCCGTCGAGAATCGCGCCCGGATCGTTGAGACGCTTTTCCTTGCCCTTCAGGAACTCACGCATGCCCGACTCGAAAATACGTTCGAGCGCGCCGATCGTGTGACGGTTGTTCGCGGCGCTCTGATACAGCGCCTGCAGGTCGCCGCCCGACCAGAAATCGCGTTCGAAGCGCTCAGTCTGCGCCCGCGCGCGGCGAATCGCAAACCACTTGCGGAAGATGAAAGTCCACGACATCAGCGACAGCAGCAACAGCAGCGCCATCACTGCCTGCGCCAGCAGGCTCGCGTTGAGAACGAGGGAAATGATCGACAGATCTTGTGTAGTGTTCATAGAGGTTCGTTGTAACGTCCCGGGTGCGGCGTCCGGCTGCAAGGTGGGTCGAAGCGTTCGGTTGGCATGCTGTTGGCAAACCGGAAGCTTCGGCGGGTTCTTCGCCGAACCATGCTTGGTCTTGTTGTGACCGTTACGAGTTCACTGTCCAGCTAACAACGACGCTCAGATACTCGCCGTTGACACGCTGGGACCCGGTTCGCGCCGCAATGCGGCGTGGACCGGCGGAGGAATGGCGGCCGGCTTCATCGATTGCGAGTCGACACAGCCGACGCGGATCGTGCCCGTTGCCAGTAGCGTGTCGTCGCGCCAGGCTTCCTGAGCGAAATCCACCGACGCGCGGCCAAGCCGCTCGATCCGGCTGACGATGCGCAGCATGTCGTCGAGCCGGGCCGGCGCGCGATAGTCGAGCGCGGTGCTGCGCACGACGAACAGCGCGCCCGTTTCTTCGGCCAGCTTGCGTTGATCGACGCCGCACGCGCGCAGCCATTCGGTGCGAGCGCGCTCGAAAAACTTCAGGTAGTTCGCGTAAAACACGATACCGCCGGCGTCGGTGTCTTCGTAATACACGCGAATCGGCCAGATAAAGCCGATTTCCGCGCCGGACTGACTGTCAGACATATTCATGGCGCGCATTTTACCGGAACGCAAAAGCGCGCCGCATTTTCGGGCACTTTCGTGCCTGGTTGCGTTCGGCCTGCACGACGGGCGCCGCGCCGGTGTCGCACGATCCAGCCGGCGCGGCGCGCCCGCGAAACCTAGCCGCGGTGGATGTTCAGGCCGGCAAACGACTGCGCAACGGGCATCAGCTCGATCGTATTGATGTTGACGTGCGCGGGGCGCGTCGCGATCCAGTAGATCGAGTCGGCGATGTCTTCGGCCGTGAGCGGCTGGACGTTCTGATAGACGCCCGCGGCTTTCTCGTCGTCGCCGCGGAAACGCACGTTCGAAAACTCGGTGCCGCCGCACAGGCCCGGTTCGATGTCCGTCACGCGAACGGGGGTGCCGTGCAGGTCGGCGCGCAGGTTCAGGCTGAACTGGCGCACGAACGCCTTGGTCGCGCCGTACACGTTGCCGCCCGGATACGGCCACGTGCCCGCCACCGAACCCAGATTGAACACATGTCCGCGGCTGCGCTCGATCATTCCCGGCAGGAAGGCGCGCGTGACCTGCACGAGGCCCGTGCAGTTGGTGTCGATCATCGTCGTCCAGTCGTCGAGCTCGGCGCGTTGCGCGGGTTCGAGCCCGAGCGCGAGGCCGGCGTTGTTGACGAGCACGTCGACGGCGGCAAAGTCGGCGGGCAGGGCGTTGGGGACGGCTTCGACGGCTGCGCGGTCGCGCACGTCGAGCTCGAAGGGCAGGAGGTTCTCGCCGAGTTCGTCGGCGAGTGCCTGCAGGCGGTCCTTGCGGCGCGCGGTTGCGACCACGCGATGGCCGCCCTTGACGAAAGCCCTGGCGATAGCGGCGCCGAACCCTGCGGACGCGCCGGTGACGAACACGATCATTGCTGTTCCCTGGTCTGTGAAGAAAGGCCACAAGCCTACTTCCAATGCGGCGATGCGGCAAGAATGACCCCGCCGCGCGAAGGCACGTTCGGGCGGGCTGCCGGGCAGCCGCTGCCGTGGCTGGGCGGGGCTTCTGGCTGCCGTGGCGGCGCGCTGGCGGGAGCGGTTGCCTCGGTTGCCTATTCGACCCGGTTCCAATAAACTAACGCGCTCACCCCTGCGTGACTGGCGATAGAACCCCATGCTGTCAAGCCTGACGGGTTCAAGGTGGAGCGTCCCACCGTGAAGCGCAGGGTGCCGTTTTGCCGTTCGCCTGGGCAGCCATGTTTCGCGCGCGCCGTCGTTTGCGCTGCCGGTGGTTGTCCTGACTCGCGTGTGCGGCACCTCCTTCATACGCCACGTCAAGGCTCCCACCATCAGCGGTGGCCAGCAGTGCTGCGTACCCAATACGCTCCCGGCACACGACCTGCGCACGATCCGGTCAACCTGAACACACTTAACGGAACCAGCATGTTTGACAAAGCCCAAAGCACCATCGCCAATGTCGATCCGGAAATCTGGAAGGCAATCCAGGACGAAGACCGCCGTCAGGAAGAGCACATCGAACTGATCGCGTCGGAAAACTACACGAGCCCGGCCGTGATGGCCGCGCAGGGCTCGCAGCTCACCAACAAGTACGCCGAAGGCTACCCCGGCAAGCGCTACTACGGCGGTTGCGAATACGTCGACGTCGTCGAGCAGCTGGCTATCGACCGCGTGAAGCAGCTGTTCGGCGCCGAAGCCGCGAACGTTCAGCCGAACTCGGGCTCGCAGGCCAACCAGGGCGTGTTCTTCGCGATGCTCAAGCCGGGCGACACGATCATGGGCATGAGCCTCGCGCACGGCGGCCATCTGACGCACGGCTCCCCCGTCAACATGTCGGGCAAGTGGTTCAACGTGGTCAGCTACGGCCTGAACGAAGCCGAAGACATCGACTACGACGCCGCAGAGAAGCTGGCTCAGGAGCACAAGCCGAAGATCATCGTCGCGGGCGCGTCGGCGTTTGCGCTGCGCATCGACTTCGAGCGCCTGTCGAAGATCGCGAAGTCGGTTGGCGCGTACCTGATGGTCGACATGGCCCACTACGCCGGTCTGATCGCCGCGGGCGTGTACCCGAACCCGGTGCCGTTCGCCGACTTCGTCACGACCACCACGCATAAGAGCCTGCGCGGCCCGCGCGGCGGCGTGATCCTGATGAAGGCGGAGTTCGAGAAGCAGATCAACTCGGCCATTTTCCCGGGCATCCAGGGTGGACCGCTGATGCACGTGATCGCGGGCAAGGCCGTGGCGTTCAAGGAAGCGCTGGCGCCGGAATTCAAGGAGTACCAGCAACACGTGGTCGACAACGCGCGCGTGCTGGCTGAAACGCTCGTCAAGCGCGGTCTGCGCATCGTGTCGGGCCGCACGGAAAGCCACGTCATGCTGGTCGACCTGCGCGCCAAGAAGATCACGGGCAAGGCAGCGGAAGCGGCGCTGGGCGCGGCGCACATCACCGTGAACAAGAACGCGATTCCGAACGATCCGGAAAAGCCGTTCGTGACGAGCGGCATCCGCCTCGGTTCGCCCGCCATGACCACGCGCGGCTTCGGCACGAAGGAAGCCGAGCAGGTCGGCAACCTGATCGCCGACGTGCTGGACAATCCGGAAGACACGGCTACGATCGAACGCGTGCGCGCGCAGGTCGCCGAGTTGACCCAGCGCTTCCCGGTCTACCGCTAAGCCGCCATGCGCTGCCCCTTCTGCCGGCATGACGATACACAGGTCGTCGACTCGCGTGTGTCCGAAGATGGCGCCGCGATCCGGCGCCGCCGCCGCTGCCCGGCCTGCGACAAGCGTTTCACGACGTACGAGCGGGTCGAGTTGGCGTTGCCCTCGGTCGTCAAGAAGGATGGCAGCCGCACGGAGTTCGACCGCCGCAAGATCGTCGCGAGCATGCAACTGGCGCTGCGCAAGCGTCCAGTTGCTGCCGACGCCATCGACGCAGCCGCGTCGCGCATCGAGTATCAGTTGCTCGGCAGCGGCGAGCGCGAAGTGCGCAGCGAAAAACTGGGCGAGCTCGTGATGAACGAGCTGCGCGCCCTCGACACCATCGCGTACGTGCGCTTTGCTTCCGTGTACCGGCGTTTTGAAGACGTCTCCGAGTTCGAGGACGTCATTGAAGAGTTTCGCCGGATGAACGCTCCCGCCGCACCCGCGAAGCCTTCCCGCAAGCGCTGATTTGTCGCGCATCTGCATTTTCTCTCCCTGAAGTTCTGCCGCGAATTCACCTGATGCACGGACATTCTCGTGCAGGGATTCGTGCGTCCGCCACCTGGCCATCCGGCTAATTGTGGGCGTCGTTGGGCATCGTTAGAGTCGTCGCATTCTTGTCGGAAATCGAGGAATGCTGATGAAACGGAATGCTCATACGCGGCCCGCGTGCCGTGGGTTCACGCTGTTCGAAACGCTTGTCGTGATCGCATTGCTCGCGATCGTCGCGACTTTGACGGTGCCGTCGTTCGTTGCGTGGCGCGTGCGCGATCAGGTCGACGCGCGCGCCCGCGCACTGTTGTCCACGCTCAGTTACGCGCGCGGCGAGGCATTGCGGCGCGGCGCGCGCGTGACCGTGTGCCGGATCGATGCCGCGCGGCACTGTCTCGCGGCGGGGCAGCCGTGCAAAACGGGTGTCGTCGACTGGTCTTGTGGGTGGGCCGTGATGATCGAGCACGGCGGCGGCTTCTATCCGTTGCGCGCACAGACCGACCTTGCGCCCGTCAGCATCGTCGGCGCACTCACCAATCTCACCTTCACGCCACCCGCGGGCCAGGCCTACGGCAGCTTTCGCAGCTTCGATATCGGCCCGCGTGTCGAATCGAAGGCGACGCAAGGCAAAGAGTGGCGGCGCTGCATCCGCATCGCGGCGGGTGGGCGGGCGCGCATTGTCGACGGCGCGTGCGGAGCGGCGGCATGACGCGCGCCCGTCTTGTCTCGCAGCGCGGTCAGAGCCTGCTTGAAGTACTCGTCGCGGTGACCGTCACGGCCGTCACCGTGCTTGGTCTGATTGCCGTGCAGTTGTCGATTGCGCGCGACGCGCGTGCAAGGTCTTATCGCGAGCAGGCCGCACTCGTCGCCGATGCGATCGCCGAGGCGGCGCGCGCGCCGAATCGCAACGATGCGGCAATCTCGCAATGGCGAACGCGTGCCGCGAGCCTGTTGCCACAGGGCGATGCGGGCACGAGTGGCGGCGCCGATCTTTCCTTCGCCCGCGCGACATGGGCCTGGCGGGACAGCGTGCCGGGCAAGGCGGCGCATCCGGGCGACATGATCGACATGCCTGCATCGTGCGGCGATGCAGACGTGCCGCAAGGCGTTCAATGCGTCGCAATGGCGTTTTCCCGATGAAGTCGCTTGCTCTCTGCACGCGTACATGCGGCGGACGCGTGGACTTTGGCCACACGCTGCTCGAAATGACGATAGCGATGGCGCTGGGCCTGATCGTGACAGCGGGCGCGGTGTCGCTTTACCGCTCGCAGCGAATCGCCTTCGCGCAGGCCGCCGACGCAGCGCAGATCCACGACGCGGGCATGGCCGCGTTGACACTGATCGGCGAGCAGTTGCAGATGGCGGCCTTCGTTCCCGCCGACATGCCGCGCACGTTTGCCGCACGGCCAGGGTTGTTCGGCTGCACGGGCGGCAGGCCGATCGGCGCCGACGACAATCTCACCTGTGAATCGCTTGCAACGCATTCGGACGGCGTCGCCGTGCGCTACGTGGCAGACAACGTTTCGACGTGGCCGTCCACCGCAGGTCTCACGACCGACTGTCTTGGGCAGGGCATCGCGAAGACGGATGCCGATGCGCCGGGCGTATCCGTCGTGAACCGCTTCTTTGCGAAGACCAGCGGCTCGACGGGCGAGCCCGAGCTGTACTGCGAAGGAACGGGGAAGGCGAGTTCGTCGCAGCCGCTTGTCGAAGGCGTCGAGCGCGTGCGCTTGCGGTACTGGCTTGCGGGCGCACTGTCTGCGACGGACGCGGCGCAGCTGTTGCCTGCGCAATGGGCGAGTGTCGTCGCCGTCGATGTGTGCGTGCTCGTTCGAGGCGCGCCGCAGACGTCACAGTCGCGCTATGTCGATTGCGATGGTGTGTCCGCGCTCAGTGCCGATGCGCGCGGGAGGCGGGCATTCTGGCGGCGCGTCGCGATACGCAACAACGAGGGGAATGCAGCGTGATCGCTTCGCCATGCAGGCATCGGCGACGGTTGCACCGGCATCCCCGCGACCGGGGCATTGCGCTGCCCGTCGTGCTGCTGATTGCCGCGATGATGCTCGCCACCTCGGCCGCGTGGTTCGAGCAATCGGTGGCTGGCGCACGAAACGCGGCAGGAATGGCCGACCATCTGATCGCGCTGCACGCAGCGGACTCGGCGCTGTCGACGTGCGCGCGCAACGCCGTCAACGGTTCGCTCGCGGGCATGCCGGGCTTCGGCGGCGAGCCAGTCGGCTGGAAATCGCAAACGATCTTCGAATCCAGTGCAGTCGCGCCGTTCGCATCGTGGCCGACCGCGTTATCGTTTCGCGCGCCGCAATGCCTGATCGAACAGTGGCAACTGGCGAACCGTGCAGGCGCGCAAGCCTGGCTCATTACCGCGAGAGGTTATGGGCGCAAGGCGGATTCGCAGATGTGGCTGCAACTGGAGTTGGTGATCGAAGGCGGCACGATCGAAAAACACTGGCGGCGCATTGCGGCGCGCCCTTTTTGAGTGCTTATCCAGTCATGACTGTTGCAATGAAAACCCATCGTCGCGCTTTTTCGCTACTCGAGCTGATCGTCGCGCTGGCGATCGCGGCGACGCTTGCTGGCTTCGCGATCCCGTCATATCGCGGCCATATCGCGAAAGCGCACAGAACGGACGCAGCGTCCGCGCTCTATCGCGCGGCGCAGTTCGCGGAGTCTGCCGCCCATGTGGATGGCGCGCCATTGCCGTCCGGTCTCGATCAGGCGCCGCAGGGCGGGAGGGCCGTGTATCGGCTGCGTATTCTGTCTGCGGACGATTCGAACGGCGGCTATGCGCTGGAAGCTCAGCCTTTGGAGAACGGCCCGATGGCAGGCGATGCGTGCGGCACCTTCATACTCGATGCCACAGGCTCGAAGTCGAACAGAAGCGCCGCGAGCGCTGACCCCGACGATTGCTGGAGCGCGCGTTAGCCGATGAAGCAAGACAACGGGCGCGACCTGTCAAGGCGGGCTCATATCGGCGTCGCCAGATGCAGCCGTCGATGCTCCTGGCTTGCGCGATTCGCGCTTGACCTGCTGGTAGATGCGAAACGCTTCCCACGCGGCGAGGCCGACGCTGCCCCATTTGAGCGCGGGCTTCGCAGTGGCGAATACGGTGTTGCGGATCGGCTTGGCGAGCACCAGCGAGGCGATCGAACTGATCAGCGGGTATTCCTTGAGCAGTGCGCCGATCCCCGCCGACGCACCGTGCCGGCGTCCCCAAGGCATCGCGCCGGCGAAGCCCGGCACGATGAACTTGAGCCAGCTGAAATGCGTGACGGCGGTGCGCAGGTCGAGCGTCGCCTGCGCGAGTTCCATGCGTTCGACGTCCGCGCGCACGATCAGCAGCTCCTTGCGCAACGCGCGCAGATGTGGCGCGCTCAAGTCTTTGGCGGTCGGTCGGCGGCTGCGGTATGCGTTCTCGGAATGGACCTGGCTCATGGTTGATCGATGGCAATGGACAGCGAAAAGAGCTGCGCTGCGTTCAGCGTTTGCGGAAAATCTCGCGGTCTTTCTCGAATTCGTTGAGCGTGGCTTCGAAGATCATCGGCGAGTTGTGCAAGCCGCTGCGCGCCCGCAACGCACAGCCGATCGCCGCGACGGCATAGACGATCGTGATGCCCGCCAGCGACTGCCACCGGTAAGTGTCCCAGAAGGCAATCGCGATCAGCGCAGTCAGTGCGATCAGCGCCATGGTTGCGAGCATCATGGCGGCCAGCCCCATGAACAGCACCATCAGCAGCCGGTCTTTTTCTTCGGCCAGCTCGATGCCGATCAGTTCGAGCCGCGTCTGCAGGATCGAAAAGAACGAACTGAGAATGCGCCGCAATGGCCCGCGGTCCCCGCTCTGCGTTTGTGTATCGATCATGGCTTCAGCGTGTTGCGCGCGAGGATGCGCGAAGAAGGTGCGGACAGGGCGCATGCGCCCGTCCGCCTGTCAGCGAAGCGCGCCGGCCGCTCGACCTTCCCGCGGCTGGCTGCTTCACGCGCGCTGTCACGCGCGTCGGTGCGTTACTTGCGATTGATCAGCAGGCCCACCAGCACGCCGACGCCAGCCGCAATGCCGATCGATGCCCACGGATGTTCGTGGACATAGTCGTCGGTGGCGCGAGCCGCCTTCTTGCCTTTCTCGACGACCACGACCTGCACGTCGGCTGCCTTTTCCTTCGCCTGCTTGAGACGCGAGAGCGCCGTCTCGCGCAGTTCAGAAGCGCGTTCGCCGGTGGCGCTCGCGGCCTGCTTCAGCAGATCTTCCGCGTCTGCGAGTACGGTTTTGATATCCGACATCAATCTCTCCTTGTTGACTTCCGACATTGACTGCTCCCTTCGTGCACGCTACGCGTGAATCGTAAACCAAAGAAACGGCCGCTGGCGAGCCAGTGGACCTTACGACTGACCGTGCGTCATGGGCTACGCGCGAAGCGCGCAATGCCCGAACGCCGTTGCATGAAGCGTTCCCGAACGTCGCGGGCGTTTCATATTGCCCGCTTCGGACCGTCCCGCTCAACGTGTTGCAGAACACGCCACCGTTTGATGGAGTTGATCTGTCCCGCTAAGTTTCGTACATCCGGAAGAAAATTACAAAACCTGATAAGCGTTGCAGCCAATGTTCGTTAGAAGTGCAGGTCCTGATCCCGTATGCTCTAATTTGTACCCCTCGTCCGGCTGGACGGGCAAATCATTCGAACAACTTCAAGGAGCTGCACTATGAGTCTACGTCTTGGCGACGTCGCACCCGATTTCGAGCAGGAGTCGAGCATTGGCCGCATCAGGTTCCACGAATGGCTCGGCGACAGCTGGGGCGTCCTGTTTTCGCACCCCGCCGACTTCACGCCCGTCTGCACGACGGAACTCGGCCTGACCGCGAAGCTCGCCAGCGAATTCGACAAGCGCGGCGTGAAGACGATTGCATTGTCCGTCGACAGCAAGGAATCGCACAGCGAGTGGATCAAGGACATCAACGAGACGCAGGCCGCGAGTGTTGGCTTTCCGATTCTCGCCGACGGCGACCGCAAGGTGTCGGAACTGTACGACATGATTCATCCGAACGCGAACGCTACGCTGACGGTCCGGTCGCTGTTCATCATCGATCCGCAGAAGAAGGTGCGTCTGATCATCACGTATCCCGCCAGCACGGGCCGCAACTTCGATGAAGTGCTGCGCGTGATCGACTCGCTGCAACTGACGGACAACTATCAGGTCGCCACGCCCGGCAACTGGAAGCATGGCGACGACGTCGTGATCGTGCCGTCGCTGAAGGACGAAGAAGAGATCAAGCGCAAGTTCCCGAAGGGCTACAAGGCGCTGCGTCCGTATCTGCGCATGACGCCGCAACCGAACAAGTAAGCGTCTGCTGCTTGCACGGCTCGAACAAAAAGCCCGCGTTCGTTGAGAACGCGGGCTTTTTGCTGACTGCATTACCGAAGTTTCGCGGCGAATCGCCGGCGTCAGAAGAACGCCTGAATGCCCGTCTGTGCGCGTCCGAGAATCAACGCGTGAATGTCATGCGTGCCTTCATACGTGTTCACGACTTCCAGATTCACCAGATGCCGCGCGACGCCGAATTCGTCCGAGATGCCGTTGCCGCCCAGCATGTCGCGCGCCATCCGCGCGATGTCGAGCGACTTGCCGCACGAATTGCGCTTCATGATCGACGTGATTTCGACGGCGGCCGTGCCTTCGTCCTTCATGCGGCCCAGGCGCAGTACGCCTTGCAGGCCGAGCGTGATTTCCGTCTGCATGTCGGCGAGTTTCTTCTGGATCAGCTGGTTCGCGGCGAGCGGCCGGCCGAACTGCTTGCGATCGAGCGTGTACTGACGCGCGGTGTGCCAGCAGTCTTCCGCCGCGCCGAGCGCGCCCCATGCAATGCCGTAGCGCGCCGAATTCAGACAGGTGAACGGTCCGCGCAAGCCTTTTACGCCGGGCATCAGATTGTCTTCCGGCACGAACACTTCATCGAGAACGATCTCGCCCGTGATCGACGCGCGCAGGCCCACCTTGCCGTGGATCGCAGGCGCGCTCAAACCCTTCCAGCCTTTCTCAAGGATGAAACCGCGAATCTCATCCTTGCCGTCCGTTTCGAGCTGCGCCCAGACGACGAATACGTCCGCGATCGGCGAATTCGTGATCCACATCTTCGAGCCGGACAGCGAATAGCCGCCGTCGACTTTCTTCGCCCGCGTGACCATGCTGCCCGGATCGGAGCCGTGATTCGGTTCGGTCAGGCCGAAGCAGCCGATCCATTCGCCCGTCGCGAGCTTCGGCAGATATTTGTCTTTTTGCGCGTCGGAGCCGAATTCGAAGATGGGGACCATCACGAGCGACGACTGCACCGACATCATCGACCGATAGCCTGAATCCACGCGTTCCACCTCGCGCGCGATCAAGCCGTAGCTCACGTAGTTCAGACCGGGGCCGCCGTATTGCTCGGGAATGGTCGGGCCGAGCAGGCCGAGTTCGCCCATCTCGCGGAAGATTGTGGCGTCTGTTTTCTCGTTGCGGAACGCCTCGAGCACGCGCGGCGCGAGCTTGTCCTGCGCGTAGGCGTGCGCGGCGTCGCGCACCATGCGTTCTTCTTCCGTGAGCTGCTGGTTAAGGAGCAGCGGGTCTTCCCAATTGAACTGCGCGGCGGCTGCCATGACGTATCTCCTGGACCGATCAGCGCGGCGCACCGAAACGCCGCATGCTGATCTCGTGCTTGACTTGAGTTCCGCTCTGCGAAACAATGTTTTGCAAAACGACGACTGAGTTTAGCACCCGATGTCGAAACCTGCATCCATAACATCCCCAACGTCCGCGTCTGAGCGCATCGCCGATCCCGTCGACGAGCGCAAATTCGTCGTCGCGCTGGCTCGCGGGCTCGATCTCCTGCGCGCGTTCCGTCCGGGCGAGACGCTGCTGGGCAACCGCGACTTCGTCGAGCGCACGGGCTTGCCGAAGGCGACGGTGAACCGCCTCGCGTACACGCTGACGGTGCTCGGCTACCTGCGCTTCGACGAGGCGCTCGGCAAGTACGCGCTCGATGCCGGCGTGCTGTCGCTCGGTTTTGCGCTGCTGTCCGGCACCGACACGCTCGAACTCGCGCGGCCGCATATGCGCGACTTCGCGCGCGAGGTCGGCGCGGCCGTGTCGCTCGGTTGCCGGGACGGTCTGGACATGATCTATCTGGAGACGATTCGCAGCGAGACGGCGCTCACGCTCGGGCTCGCATCCGGGTCGAAGCTGTCGATGCTGACGAGCTCAATGGGCCGCGCGTATCTCGCCGTGCAATCCGCCGACGCGCGCGCCGCGCTGCTCGCCGAACTGCAGCGGGCAGCGGGCGACGAAGGCGCGCAACTGGTGGTCCAGGCGCAAGCGGAGATCGACGCATTCGCGACCGAGGGCTGCTGCTATTCGTTTCGCGACTGGCACGATGACGTCAATGCCGTGGCCGTGCCGTTCAGCGATCCGCGCGATGGGCGGCTGCTGGTGCTGAGCTGCAGCGGCCCGGCGTCGTCGATGGGGGAGGGCGTGTTTCGGGAACTGGTCGCGCCGCGTCTGAAAGCGTTGGCGCGGCGTCTGGGGCCGGCCCCGGAGCGAGCTTAAGCCGCCCGGTTCGCGTGCACGACGAACAACGGCCCCTGCACGAATCGCACATCGTATTGCTGCAGCAGATCGAACTGCGCTTCAGTCGCCACGCGATTGAAGATCAACGGAATTTTTAGCCGATTCGCATAGCTGACCAGCGGCTTCACCATCGAATCGCGCAACGCCGAAGCGGCGTCCATCTTGATGAAGTCCAACCTCGCCATGTCCGACACGGACAGGATCTGCCCCGCGTTCGGCAGATTGCCGGCCACCTTGAATCCGTAGTGCTGATAACTCTTGGTCAGATAACCAAGAAACGTCTTATGCGCGACCGCCGCAGGCGGCAACTCGATCACGACTCGCGACGGATTCAACCCGAATGACATCAGCACAGCCGAGAAATGCCGGCCGTGGTCGTACCGCACGCTTTTCAGCAGCCGTTCGTGCACGCGCAGAAACAGCAGGCCGTGCCGCTGCGGGCCGAAGAAGTTGACGGCGTGCATCGCGCGCGACATCCGGTCGAGCGCGACCAGTTGCTGGTCGTCGGGCACGTGGTCGAACGGGTCGAAGCTGTCGAGCGGGGTGCCGTCGGCCAGTTGCGTGACGGCCTGGACCCCGAGTTCATCGCCGAAACGGTCCGCGCTATCCGGCGACGACGACAGTGACTGCGCGAGCGCATGCACCGAAATGTCGAAGATCGGCTCGTAGCTGCTGCCGAGTTCGACGTCGCCGTAAGTCGCGATGGCTTCGCCGCTGCGCGGGCCTGTGCCCATTCTCAGATGCTCGCCGAGAAACGGGTGAGTGGAAGCGCGTTCGACGAGTTCGGGAATGGTCAGCGGGATCATGAATACGTGGGTGGGGAGCGGACTTGGGTCGCGGCGGGGCGCCGCACGCTTCGATGGTAGCAGCGGCAGCCGCTCTTTCATGCACCAAATACTGATATGGATTTCGCCATTCGTGTGGCGATCGATGCCTGATCGAGGGTTTACGTTAATTTCACTAATCGGAATCTGTTTTACTATTCGTAAATTCTTGCTCCAGCCTTTTTATCCCCGTTCCGCAGGAAGCGAAAGATGAGCGAACTCCACCGGTCTGCCGATGTGATCGAAGTCGAGCGCGCGCTGGCCGACGGCCACCGGCCGACGTTTCAGTTGATGCTGCTCGTGCTATGCGGGCTGTGCCTCGTGATCGACGGTTTCGATGCGCAAGCCATGGGTTACGTTGCGCCGAGCGTGATCGGCGAATGGCATGTATCGAAGGCGGCGCTCGGGCCGGTGTTCAGCGCAAGCCTGTTCGGCATGCTGCTGGGCGCGCTCGGGCTGTCCGTGCTGGCGGACCGGATCGGACGGCGCCCGGTGCTGATCGGCTCGACGTTCTTCTTCGCGCTGTCGATGCTCGCGACGCCGTTCGTCTCGACCATTCCGGCGCTGATCGCGCTGCGGTTCATCACGGGGCTGGGCCTCGGCTGCATCATGCCCAATGCGATGGCGCTGGTCGGCGAGTTTTCGACGCCCGCGCACCGCGTCAAGCGGATGATGCTGGTGTCGTGCGGTTTCACGCTCGGCGCGGCCATCGGCGGCTTCATCAGCGCGGCGCTGATTCCCGCGTACGGCTGGCGCGCGGTATTCTGGGTTGGCGGCGCGGTGCCGTTGGTGCTCGCCGTGGCGATGCTCGCCGCGCTGCCCGAGTCGCTGCAATTTCTCGTGCTGAAGGGCCGCCATGAGCGCGCGCGTCAGTGGCTGGCCAGGTTCGATCCGTCGCTCGGCGTCGGTCCTGCGACGCGCCTCGTCGTGCAGGAAAAGGCCGGCGGCGGCGCGCCCGTCGCCGAACTGTTCCGCGCGGGGCGTGCGCCCGTCACGCTGATCCTCTGGGGCATCAGCTTCATGAACCTGATCGATCTGTACTTCCTGTCGAACTGGCTGCCGACCGTGATGCGCGACGCAGGCTACTCGCCGTCCACAGCCGTCATCGTCGGCACCGTGCTGCAGACGGGCGGCGTGATCGGCACGCTGCTGCTCGGCTGGTTCATCGAACGTTTCGGCTTCGTGCGTGTGCTGTTCGCGTGCTTCGCGCTCGGCGCGGTGAGCGTCGGCGCGATCGGCACGGTGTCGCATGCACTCGCGTGGCTGCTGGCTGCCGTGTTCATAGGCGGCTTTTGCATCGTCGGCGGACAGCCGGCCGTCAATGCGCTCGCAGGACACTTCTATCCCACCACCCTGCGTTCGACGGGGATCGGCTGGAGCCTCGGCATTGGCCGGATCGGCTCGGTGATCGGGCCGCTCGTCGGCGGACAGCTGATTGCGCTGAACTGGAGCAACGCGCAGCTGTTTCACGCGGCCGCCTTGCCCGTGCTGGGTTCCGCGCTGCTGGTGCTGACGCTCGCCGCCGCCACGCGCCGGCGCGGCGGCCCGGCCAAAGCGCAGCCCGCTTGAGATTCATTGGAGACTTTGCATGGAATCATCCACACGACGCGAAATCCAGCCGGGCTATCAGTCCGGCTTCGCCAACGAATTCGCCACGGAAGCGTTGCCCGGCGCGCTGCCGCAGGGCCGCAACTCGCCGCAGCGCGCGCCTTATGGCCTGTACGCGGAGCAGCTGTCGGGCACCGCGTTCACCGCGCCGCGTGGCCATAACCGGCGCTCGTGGCTGTATCGCATTCGTCCCGCTGCCGTGCATCAGCCGTTCACGGCGCTGCCGTCGCACCGGCTCGTGGCGAATTTCGCCGACGTGCCGCCCACGCCGCCCAACCAGTTGCGCTGGGACCCGCTGCCGATGCCCGCCGAGCCGACCGATTTCATCGACGGCTGGGTGACGATGGCGGGCAACGGCGCGGCGGAAGCGATGAGCGGCTGCGCGATCCACGTGTACGCCGCCAACCAGTCGATGCAGGACCGCTACTTCTACAACGCCGACGGCGAGCTGCTGATCGTGCCGCAAGCCGGGCGTCTCGCCCTCTTCACGGAGATGGGCAAGCTCGACGTCGAGCCCTTCGAAATTGCGGTGATTCCGCGCGGCGTGCGTTTTTCGGTGGCGCTGCCGGATGGAAAAGCCAGCGGCTACATTTGCGAAAACTTCGGCGCGCTGTTGCGCCTGCCCGACCTCGGTCCGATCGGCTCGAACGGTCTCGCGAATCCGCGCGATTTCCTCACGCCGCACGCCGCGTATGAAGACCGCGAAGGCGACTTCGAGCTGGTTGCGAAGCTGAACGGACATTTGTGGCGCGCGGACATCGGTCATTCGCCGCTCGACGTGGTCGCGTGGCACGGCAACTACGCGCCGTACAAATACGATCTTCGCCATTTCAATACGATCGGTTCGATCAGCTACGACCACCCGGACCCATCGATCTTCCTCGTGCTGCAATCGCAAAGCGACACGCCGGGCGTCGATTCGATCGACTTCGTGATCTTCCCGCCGCGCTGGCTGGCCGCCGAAGATACGTTCCGCCCGCCGTGGTTCCATCGCAATGTCGCGAGCGAGTACATGGGTCTTGTGCACGGCGCGTACGACGCGAAAGCAGAAGGTTTCGTGCCGGGCGGCGGGAGCCTGCACAACTGCATGTCGGGCCACGGCCCGGACGCCGAGACGTTCGAGAAGGCGTCGAATATCGACACCAGCAAGCCGATCAAGGTCGACAACACGATGGCCTTCATGTTCGAGACGCGCACGCTGCTCAAGCCGACCCGCTTCGCGCTCGAAACGGCGCAGCTTCAGGCGCATTACTACGAGTGCTGGCAAGGTCTCAAGAAACACTTCAATCCGGAGCAACGATGAACGCATCGAGCGATCTTCAGGCGACGCTCGACGCGTCGCGCAAAAGTTGGGTCGAGTCGGCGAACGATCCGTCCTGCGATTTCCCGATCCAGAACCTGCCGTTCGGCATTTTCAGCGACGGGCTCAATGCGACGCGCCGCGCGGGCGTCGCGATCGGCGACTACATCGTCGATCTGGCCGCGCTCGACAGCGCGGGCCTGCTGACGGTCCCGTCGTCGGGCGCGGGTGACAGCGTGTTCGTGCGCGACGCGCTGAACGATTTCATCGCGTCAGGCCGCGACACCTGGCGCAGTGTGCGTATCCAGTTGAGCAAGCTGCTGTCGCGCGATCACGCGACGCTGCGCGACGACGCCGAACTGCGAAGCCGCGCACTGATCCGTCAGGCCGACGCGACGCTCCATATGCCCGTGCAGATTCCGGGCTATACGGACTTTTATTCGTCGAAGGAACACGCGACGAATGTCGGCTCGATGTTCCGCGATCCGAAGAACGCGTTGCTGCCGAACTGGCTGGAGATTCCGATCGGGTACAACGGACGCGCTTCGTCGGTGGTGGTGAGCGGCACGCCCGTGCGTCGCCCGAACGGCCAGTTGAAGCTGCCCGATCAGGAGCGCCCTGTCTTCGGCGCGTGCCGCAAGCTCGATATCGAACTGGAGACGGGCTTCATCGTCGGTCGCGGCAATGCGCTTGGCGAGCCGATCAGGTGCGGGGATGCGGAAGATCACATCTTCGGCATGGTGCTGCTGAACGACTGGAGCGCGCGCGATATCCAGCAATGGGAATACGTGCCGCTCGGCCCGTTCAACTCCAAGGGTTTCGCGACGACCATCTCGCCGTGGATCGTCACGCTCGACGCGCTCGAACCGTTCCGTGTCGCGCAGCCCGCGCAGGACCCGCAGCCGCTCGAGTATCTGCGCCACGCTGGCGAGCACGCCTTCGACATTTCGCTCGAAGTGCTGCTCAAACCGCAAGGCGCGAAAGAAGCAACGACCATCTCGCGCACGAATTTCCGCCACATGTACTGGACGATGGCGCAGCAACTCGCGCATCACACGGTGTCGGGCTGCAATACGCGGGTCGGCGATCTGATGGGTTCGGGCACGATCAGCGGCCCCACCGACGATTCGTTCGGCAGCCTGCTGGAACTGACCTGGAACGGCAAGAACCCGCTGCAACTGAAGGAGGGCGGAACGCGCGGGTTCATCGAAGACGGCGACGAACTGACGCTCGCGGGATGGTGTCAGGGCGACGGGTATCGCGTCGGCTTCGGCAAGTGCGTCGGCGAGATTTTGCCGGCGCATCAGTAACGCTCTGACGGCACATCGCCTGTCCAATCCGCGCGTGGCGTCATGCCCGCGCGGATTTCTTGCGTTTTATGGAGCCGCGTTCACCACGCCGCGCCGCTTTTCCCACAACGCCGCCGCGAGAAACGCCAACGCGCTCGCGAGCACCACGCCGATCATCGCGTCGTTGCCGACGCTCTTCATCAGCGCGCCCGCGATCAGCGGCCCGCCAAAGCTGGCGATACTCCACGACGCGCCGACCAGCGAACTCGCCGACACCAGCGCCACGCCACGAAAGCGCTCGCCGCACGCAACGAGCGACAGCGTATAGATCGCGCCCGCCGCCGCGCCGAGCACATAGAGCAGCGGCCAGCACAGCCACGGCGACTGCACGGCCCACGGCAACAGCGGCAGCAGCACGACGACCAGCACGGCGCAGCCGATATGCACGCGCTCGCGCCCGAGCCGGTCGGCGAGCCAGCCGATGGGGAACTGCATGGTCGTGTCGCCGAGCAGCAGCGCGGAAGCGAACAGCACGGCCACTTCGCCCGGAATACCGTGCGCCATCGCGAAGAGCGGCATCAGCGACAGCGCGATCGTGTCGAACAGCGCAAAAAAACCCGTGCCGATCACGAGCGCGGGCATTTGCGGCAACACGTGCCGCCAGCTGCCGTGCGGCTCGTGTTCGTCGGACGCGTGCGGCGCCGAACGGATCATCGACAGCACGGGCAGCGCAATCAGAAAGATCGCGCCGCAGATCAGAAAGCGCCAGTGATCGAACCGCGCGATCTGACTGACGAGCACGGGCCCCGCCATCTGGAACAGCGTGAAGTTGGTCGCGTAGATTGCGACGACTCGGCCGCGCGAGGCATCGTCGGCAAGCTGGTTGACCCATGCTTCGCCGATCGTGAAGAGCAGCATCAGCGCCGCGCCGCACAGCGCGCGCAGCACGGCCCAGACGAACAGATCGGCGGTGAGCTGCATCAGCGCGGTGGCGATCGCGACGATCAGCACCGAGCCGATGATCGCCTGGCGGCCGCCGCAGCGCGCCGCGAGCCAGCCGGCGATCGGCACGACGAGCAGGCCGCCGCCCGCCTGGGCGGCCGTCAGCAGGCCGACGACATCCGTGCCGTAGCCCGCTTGCGTCAGCGCGAGGGCGGTGAGGGGAAGTGTTGCGCCGCTGCCGAGGCCGACCACGGCCACGCTCAGGATCAGCGCGAGGAAATCACGGGAGAAGACGACTTTCATATCGGGCGAGATGCTACACCGCCCGCAAGTCACGCGCACCTTGTGATGGCAAGGTGCACGCTGCGGATATACCGGGTGGCGCGCTCAGCCCGCCACGGGCAAGCGCCGGTCGAGCGACACCGACCACCACGTCAGCGCGACCGCGGCCGCCGCCGTCGCGACGCCGACCCACGGCAGCGACGTGAGCGGCGCGCCCGCGCCGATGGCCATCCCGCCGAGCCACGCGCCCGTCGCATTGCCGAGGTTGAAGGCGCCCTGATTCAGCGTCGAAGCGAGGTTCGGCGCGCTGCTTGCGCGGTCGACGATCAGCATCTGCAGCGGCGGCACGATCGCGAACGCGAGGACGCCCCACAGGAAAATGGTCAGCATGGCGGGGATTTCGCTGTGCATCGTCATCGCGAAGACGGACAGGATGGCGACGATGGCCAGCAGAAACGACAGCAGCGATTGCACCGGGCGCCAGTCGGCGAGCTTGCCGCCGATCGTGCTGCCGACCGTCAGCCCCAGACCGAACAGCAGCAGCACCATCGTCACCGCGTGAGGCGTGAAGCCCGTCACGTCTTCGAGGATCGGCGTGATGTAGGTGAAGGTCGAGAACAGGCTCGCCGATGCCAGCACGCTGGTGCCGAGCACCATCAGCACCTGCGGGTTCTTCAGCACGGTGAATTCGTGGACGAGGCTTGCCTTCTGCATCTCGATCTTCGACGGCAGGCATACCGCCAGCGCGATGGCCGCGATCACGCCGATGCCCGTGACGGCCCAGAAGGTGGCGCGCCAGCCGACGGCCTGGCCGAGTGCCGTGCCGAGCGGCACGCCGAGCACGTTGGCGAGCGTGAGGCCCGTGAACATCAGCGCGATGGCCTGCGCGCGGCGGTTCGGCGCCACCAGGCCGGCCGCGACGACCGAGCCGATGCCGAAGAACGCGCCGTGACAGAACGCCGTGACGATGCGCGCGCCCATCAGCACCGCGTAGCCCGGCGCGATCGCGCACAGCAGATTGCCGAGAATGAAGATGCCGATCAGGCTCATCAGCGCTTTCTTGCGCGGCATGTTGGCGACGGCGATCGCGACGATCGGCGCGCCGATCGTCACGCCGAGCGCATACGCCGACACGAGCATGCCCGCCGCCGGAATCGACACGCTCAGATCGCGCGCGACATCGGGCAGCAACCCCATGATGACGAACTCGGTGGTACCGATTCCGAACGCGGCAACGGCAAGAGCAAGCAGGGGCAAAGGCATGATGGGACTTTCAGGGGAGGATCGCGGCGGCGGACGGGAAGGCCGTTCGCGTTGCCGTCGCGCGTATTCGGGGCGAGTGCGCGTGCGCCGGCAAAGGGTAAATCAGTAGGGGATTGTACCTAAGCCATTACAGCCGTGCGGTCTGCTTCGCGCACTGTTGTATTTCGTCGATTGCGATGTGATTGCGTAGCGAAAAACCCCCTATTTCAAGGGACTTTTTTATCGAGCCAGGCGCCGTGACGGCCTGCGCCCGCGGCGAACGCGGCCGCTCCCGCCACGCCTTGCGAGAACACCGCCGCATAGCCGCCCGCGCCTTCGCGGCGCAGCGCTTCGGGCAGATCGTCGAGCGGCGAGTTTTCATAGACGGAGCGGCGGTCCGCCAGCAGTGCCGCCTGCGGGAACGCGGCCAGTTCGGCGGCGAGCTGCTCGGCGGCGGCGCGCGCGGCGCCCTTCGGCACGACGCGGTTGGCCAGGCCGAACGCCAGCGCTTCGTCGGCGGTGACGGCGCGGCCCGTGAGGATCAGATCGAGCGCGCGCGACTGGCCGATCAGACGCGGCAGGCGGATTGTCCCGCCATCGATCAGCGGAATGCCGACGCGCCGGCAGAACACGCCCAGCACGGAGTCCGCTTCGACTACGCGCAGATCGCACATCGCCGCGAGTTCCAGGCCGCCCGCCACCGCATGGCCGGCAATCGCCGCGATGACGGGCTTGGTGAACACCATGCGGGTCGGTCCCATCGGACCGGGGCCGCGGCCGTCGGCGTGCAATTCGTTGCGCCGTTGGTCGTCTTCGAGAGCAGTGAGATCTGCTCCGGCGCAGAACGTGCCGCCCGCGCCCGTCAGCACGGCGGCGCGCCACGCGTCGTTGGCCTCGAAGCGGTGGAACGCGGCGGCGAGGGCTTCCGCGGTCGGACGGTCGATGGCGTTGCGGCGCGCGGGGCGGTCGATGACGATCGTTGCGACGGCATCAACCGGGAGCGCAACTTGCTGTTTCTGTGCAGTTGGGTTTTTTTGTGCAGTTTCGATGCGCACGAATTCGCCGAACTGTTCGATAGCCATCGTTCGCTCCGTTTTGCGCTGCACTGCAAGATCTAGACTGCATGAAGAGCGCCGAAAAAAGCACGGTTGCACGCGTGCCGACACCCTAAAGAACTGCGCAAAACGACCGCTAAACCGGAAGCAAAAGCCTGCGCGACGATGCGTGGCGCACGGGCAGCGATGCAGCGCGAATCGCTTGCCGCCAAGTCACGTGGTTTTAACAATCGACTCGTAGCTTAGGCGAATTTTGAACAGCCAGGGCGCGCGCACGCACCGGCGCATGGAGTCGCCCTATGTCCACACTGATGCAATTACCGACCCCGTCTCCCGCGGCATCGCCGTCGTCCGGCAGCGAGCCCGTCTGGATCGTGCCGCTGCACGAGCATCCGCCGTATGGTCACGTGCGCCTGAAGCGCGTTTTCACGACGGACGGCACGCGCCATCAGGTGGTGCTCGTCGATGCGCGCAAGCTCATTGCCTGCGCCGACCGCGACGACACGGATTACGTGCTGCCGCCCGTGCAGGAATGGCACCCCGGGAAGTTGCGCGGTATCCGCGAATTTCTCGAGCCATCGAATGCGCGCATTCCGCAGATGCCTTACGTAACGATCTCGACGCGCCGGGCGCCGGGACTGCTCGGCTGGCTCAGGCTGGAGCATGAAGGTGTGGTTGCGTTTCGCAACGGGCAGCATCGTGCGCGGTATCTGATGGCGGCGGGCGCCGTGTGGTTTCCAGTGGAAGTGCATGAGCGGGAGGCCGCAATGCTGCGGCAATATTGTGGTGCTTCGGATGATGCGCGTGTGGCGTTGCGGCCGACTTCTGATGGTAGTGGCGGCGGTGCGCCGCGGGCTTGAGGGTTTGGTTTTGGTTTTGGTTTTGTTTTGCGACGCTGGGTGGCCTGTTTTGTGTTTTCACTGGCATGCGCGTTGGCCATGTGCGCTTTACGCGTTGTTGGTCGGGGTTTTGGGCTTTGTAGCTGGCATCCGCGATTTGACTCTGCGCTGGCATCCGCGATGCGTTATCTAGCTTCATGCGTCGCCCCTGTGCGGGGCGGCACCTACTTTTCTTTGCCGCCGCAAAGAAAAGTAGGCAAAAGAAAGCGGCTCACACCGCCAATTCTTGACGTTTGTCCACGGGCCCCCAACGTCCCCACCCTTCACATGGCAACGCCCTTGTCCGTGTGCGTTGCCAACGCGCTGAACGAGCGCCTCACCCACTTCAAACACCCGTACATGAGCCAGCGGCAGCGAATGGTATGTGCCGCCCAGGTGGCAAACTGTGTGTAGGTTGTCGCGTCGTATGGCTTGGCGCTCTTACAGGGTGGGACGCATGCGCTATCGGTCCGGAGTGGTGCGCGTATGGCGCGAAAGCCGACACACAGTTTGCCACCTGGGCGGCGGTAGACTGTCTGGCGCGGCGTGCTGAAAAGCGGGGGGCGTGAAGCGGGTGAGGCGCTCATTCAGAGCGTTGGCAACGAACGTGGGTGACGTGGTTGCCGTGTGAAGCGTAAGAACCTTTGGGGGCCCTCAGGCAAGAACATGGGCTGGCGGTGTGAGCCGCTTTCTTTTGCCTACTTTTCTTTGCGGCGGCAAAGAAAAGTAGGTGCCGCCCCGCACAGGGGCGACGCTTGAAGCGAGATAACGCATCGCGGATGCCAGCGCAAAGGCAAACACCCCGACCAGCGAAGCGCGAGGTCAAAATCGCGGATGCAGCACAAGAGCGAGAGCAAAAGAGCAAAAAAGGCAAAAAGCAAAACCAAGACCAAAATCAAAACCAAAGCCCCACCCAGCTTGCGCAGCAAAAACCCCTTCCTCACCCGCCCGCCGGCGGCCCCTCTACTACATTCCGCGGCGTCCCATCCCGCCACGCCTCCACATTCCCAAGCGTCGTCTGCGCGATTTCCGTCATCGCCTCACGGGTAAAAAAAGCCTGGTGCGCCGTAACAATCACATTGGGAAACATCAACAGCCGCGCCAGCACATCATCCTGCAACGGCAGATTCGAGTGATCCTCGAAAAAAATCCCGCCTTCCTCCTCGTACACATCGAGCCCGAGATGCCCCAACTGCCCGCTCTTGAGCGCGCCGATCAGCGCATTGCTCTCGACCAGCCCGCCTCGCCCCGTGTTGATCAGCATCGCGCCGCGCTTCATCTTCGCGAGCGCATGGCGATCGATCAGGTGATACGTGGACGGCAGCAGCGGGCAATGCAGGCTCACGATGTCCGAGTCCGCGAGCAGCGTGTCGAGCGGCACGTAGCGCCCGCCGAGCGCCAACAGTTCGGTGGCGGGCGGGCCGGGGTCGTGTGCCAGCACCTGCATGCCAAAGCCCGCCATGATGCGCGCGAAGCACCGGCCAATGATGCCCGTGCCGATCACGCCGACCGTCTTGCCGTGCAGGTCGAAGCCGAGCAGCCCGTTCAGCGAGAAGTCGCCTTCACGCGTGCGGGCAACCGCGCGCGCGAGCTTGCGGTTCAGCGCCAGGATCATCCCCACCGCGTGCTCGGCGACCGCGTGCGGCGAATAGGCGGGCACCCGCACGACGCCCATACCGAGCCGCTGCGCCGCCGCGAGATCGACATGATTGAAGCCCGCCGAGCGCAGCGCGATGAGCCGCGTGCCGCCCGCATGCAGGCGTTCGAGCGTCGCGGCATCGACCACGTCGTTGACGAAGGGACACACGACGTCGTAGCCCTCGGCGAGGATCGCCGTGTCCGCTTCGAGATGCGACTCCTGGAAGTGCAACTCGTAGCGGAACGCGGCATTCGCCTCGTTGAACGTGTCGATATCGTACTGGCGGCTGCTGAACAAAATCATGCGCATGGTCACTGGTCTCCTGATGGACGCCCGCAGCGCGTCATCGATACGTGAGCAACCGCGCGCGGCTCACGAAGCGTGCTGCGCGGCGGGATGCAGGTCGTGCGCGATGATCGCATGTGCGTCGGCGGGCAGCCCTGACGCCGGGCAACCCGCATGCTCGAGCGTGTAATCGACGAACGCGCGCGTTTTCGCGGGCAGATGACGGCGGCGCGGATAGACGAGCGACACCTTGGCCTGCGATTCGTCAACGGTGTAGTCCTGCATGATGCGCTTCAGCGCGCCCGTTGCGAAGTCGTCGGCGACGAGCGGCTCGGGCAGCACCGCGACGCCCATTCCGGCAATCGCCGCGAGCCGCACCAGCAGCGGGCTGTTGACGACGTACGACGGATCGAGCGTGACGGGCTGCGCGTCGCCGTCAGTTTCGATGAAATGCCAGACGGTCGGACCGCGTTGCTCGGAAGGCGTCGCGATGCACGAATGCAGCGCCAGATGATCGGGATGCCGTGGCTCCTCGCGCGCGGCCAGATAGGACGGCGCGGCGCACGGCACGAGACGTTGCGTCGCGAACGACAGCTCGACGCTGTCGGTATCCGCCGACGCGCCTCCCGCCACCGGGCCCGCGATGAAGAGACCCACGTCATAGCCGTCTTCGATCAGATGCGGCAGGCGCTCGGCGAGCGTGAGCCGGATGCGCACCTTCGGAAAACGCCGGCGGTAGCCGTCGAGCAACTGCGTGAGCGCTTGCGCCGACAGCGCGCCCGTGGCGACGACGCGCAGCGTGCCGCCTGGCTCGCGCTCGGTGCCGGCCACCGAGCCTTCCAGATGATCGAGTTCCTCGAGCAGCCCGCGGCAGCCTTCCAGATAATGCGTCCCGGCCTCGGTCAGCGAAAGGTTGCGAGTCGTGCGGTTGATGAGACGCGCGTGCAAGTGCGCTTCGAGTGTGGCGATCGAGCGCGTCACGAGCGCATTCGATACTTTCAGTTGCTGGGCCGCGCGCCTGAAGCTCTGTGTTTCGGCGACCCGGACAAAGACCCGCATGGCGTAGATCTGATTCATGGTGGCGCCCTCGTAAAGCGCGGCGCTGCCGCGCGTCGTTGACCCGGCTGTGGCGTGCGGCAGCTTTCGGCTTTCTGCGTCGGCCTTTGCGGGTGTCATACCGTCGTATTGCGGGCAATCCGACGGCTCAGGAACTTGCAGACCCGGCTCAAAAATAATATTGACAGTCGCCGGCAATTACAATATCTATAAAAACGACAACGCTCTTTCGCGATTGTAAAAACGATGACAGTTTCGTCATATAGCGGAATCTATGTATACGATTTCCGCGCGCTTCAAATACGGACATAAAAATAATCGGGCTGTACGCACCGTGTTCCGGGTAGTTCGACAATTTTGCGAGGGAACGATGTCTGTCAACCGCAGCAACACAAGCTGACTCAAAAGCGAGTCACCGAACGCGCCGTGATGGTCCGACGTCAAGCCGTCGGCATGGCGCTTTTCATTCCGCTTCGAATAAAGCCGGTTAATCCCGGGTGAATATTCGCGCGCGCTTCCATTAAACGCGACTAATAGCCGTGCGGATTATCGCGGCCCTGATTTTTAAAAATATTCATACAACGATCCGCTCTGCCGGGAAATCCGAACATGGTCGCCGAATTGCTTAAGTCTCAGCCGGAGATTGCGCTGTTCGCGAGTCTTGCACTCGGATATCTGATTGGCTCGTTCAAGATCGGCCCAATCCAGCTGGGCGGCGTGTGCGGCACGCTGATCGTGTCGCTGCTGCTCGGGCAGACGGGCGCGCGCATCAGCCCCGACCTCAAGAACATCGCGTTCGCGCTGTTTATCTTCGCGCTCGGTTTCACGGGCGGGCCCCAATTCTTTGCCAACATCGGGCGCGGCTGGCGCTACGGGCTGCTGTCGGTGGTCGAGATCGTCTCGGTGCTCGCGCTCGTGATGCTCGCCGTCTGGCTGCTGCATCTCGATCCGGGTACGGCGGCCGGCCTGCTGGCCGGGGCGGCGACGGAATCGGCGGTGATCGGCACGGCGTCGGAAGCCGTCGCGAAACTCGGCCTGGCCGAGGCCGAGACGTTGCGCCTGCAGGCGAACATCGTGACCGCCTACAGCGTCAGCTATCTGTTCGGACTTGTCACGATCGTCCTTTTCACGAGCCAGTTCGCCGCGTTGCTGTTGCGCGTGAATCTGCGCGACGAAGCCGAGCGCGTGTGGCGGCAACTCGGCGGCGGCGACGCGCTCGGCGACGGGGAGCGGCTCGCCGCGCCCGCGCTGGTGGGACGCGCGTTCAGCGTCGGTCCGGCAGCAGGCGTCCCAATCGGCGCCTTCGAGGCACGCTACGGCCACAACCTGACAATCGAGCAGATCGAGCGCGGCGGCGCGCCGCTGGCTGTCGCGCCCGATCTCGTGCTGGCGGCGGGCGATCTCCTGCTGGTCGGCGGACGGCGCGAGGCGCTGGTTGCGGCTGCGCCGTCGCTTGGCGAGGAAGTCGCGTCGGGCCATCACTTCTCGACAGCGCTCGCCGACATGGTCGACGTGGTGCTCACGCGCAAGGACGCGCATGGCGCGACGATTCGCCAGCTGCGCGAGCGCGCCGACCCGGAGCAGGGACGCGGCATCTACATCGCGGCCGTCACGCGGCTGGAGTCGCGCGTGCCCGCGCTGCCCGGCACCGAGCTGAACCGCGGCGACGTGCTGACGCTGGTCGGCGCAAAAGCCGACGTGCTGCGCGGCGCGCGGCGGCTCGGCTACCTGCTGCCCGCCACCTTGAAGACCGACTTCGTCTATCTCGGCCTCGGCGTGCTGATCGGCATGGCGATCGGGCGGCTGTCGGGCACTTTCGGCGGCGTCACGCTCGCGCTCGGCACGGGCGGCGGGTGTCTGCTGTCCGGGCTGCTGTTCGGCTGGATCCGTTCCCACTATCCCGTCATTGGCTCTCTGCCGCCCGCCGCCGCGCAAATCCTCAAGGACTTCGGACTGGCCACCTTCATCGCCGCCGTCGGGCTGTCGGCCGGGCCGGATGCGATCAAGCTGGTGCGCGAATACGGCCTCGCGCTGCCCGTTGCCGGAATTCTGATGGTGCTGGTGCCGGGCCTGCTGTCGCTGTGGATCGGCCGGATGTTCCTGAAGCTCGACGCGCCCATGCTGCTCGGCGCGATTGCCGGCCAGCAGTGCAGCACGCCAGCGATCAGCGCGCTAGTCGGCGTGACGGGCAATTCGACGCCCGTGATCGGCTACACGATCACCTACGCGTTGTCGAACATCCTGCTGCCGCTGATGGGTCCCGTCGTCGTCGGGCTGGCCGCGCAGTTCGCGCGCTGATGGGCGCGATCGGCTTGGCCGGCGCGGGAGGCGCGGGAGTCGTGGGATTGAGAACGGGCAAGGCAACCGGAAGCGAATAACAGCAATATCGAAATGCCTATGTGAGCCGTCAGGTTTGCGCGGGCAGGGGTTGCAGACGGTAGTGCCACGTCGTCTGCTGCATTTCGCCGCGGCTTGCCCGCGCGCGTTTTTACTGAGAGGGCACGATGGAATTGATACACAGCATTTTTCACAAGTCACCCGAAATAGCGTTGTTCCTGTCGCTGGCGGTGGGGTACTTCATCGGTCAGATCAAGTTCGGCAAGTTCCAGCTGGGCGGCGTCGGCGGGTCGCT
The DNA here is from genome assembly GCF_002902945.1 of Paraburkholderia caribensis. Classification (NCBI taxonomy): domain Bacteria; kingdom Pseudomonadati; phylum Pseudomonadota; class Betaproteobacteria; order Burkholderiales; family Burkholderiaceae; genus Paraburkholderia; species Paraburkholderia caribensis. Next base: position 2,898,121 of record NZ_CP026101.1, on the reverse strand, counting down.
GCTGGCGGCCGTCGTGATCAGCCAGGCGGGCGTGTCGATCGACAACGGCGTGAAGGCGGTGATGTTCGCCGTCTTCATCTACGCGGTCGGTTACGACTCGGGACCGGGCTTCTTCAACTCGTTGAATCGCAAGACCTTGCGCGAGATCGCAATGGCGCTGTTCCTCGCCGTCTCGGCGCTGATCACCGTCATCATCTGCGCGAAGATTTTCCATCTCAACAAGGGGCTGGCGGCAGGCCTCGCGGGCGGCGCGCTCACGCAGTCGGCGATCATCGGCACGGCGGGGGATGCGATCGCGCGTCTCGGCCTGCCCGCCGAAGAGGTGAAGTCGCTGCAGTCCGACGTGGCGATTGCGTACGCGGTGACCTACGTGTTCGGCTCGCTCGGCGCGATCATCGTATGCGTGAACATCCTGCCCAAGTTCATGGGCCGCGACCTGCGCTCGGCCGCGCTCGACGCCGAAGCGAAGCTCGCGGGCGGCACGCCGTCGCGCGCGCCCGGGCAACTGGCGGCGCTGCCCGAACTGGTCGGGCGCGCGTTCAAGGTCGGGGCGGGGGCGGGGCGCAAGGTGTCCGAGATCGAAATGGCCGCGCAGGACTTCGTGTCGATCGAAAAAATCCGGCGCGTCGGCAAGGAGATCGAGCCGGGGCCGAACGTCGTGCTCGCGGCTGACGACGTCGTGCTCGTGGTCGGGCGGCGCGAGGGCATGGTGCCCATCGCGCCGAAGATCGGCACCGAAATCTCCGATGTCACCGACGTCAGCGCCGTCATGCAGACACGCCAGGCCGTGTTCACCGCAAAAGGCCTGAACCACACGACGATCCAGAAGGTGCGCGAAACCGTCGACCGCGATCTGCGCCACGGCGTGTTCCTCGAAAGCATCACGCGCGTCGGCCAGCCGGTGCCGATCCTGCCCGAGACGAAGCTCGAGCACGGCGACGTTCTCACCTATTTCGGCTCCGCGAAGGACACGAAACGCGCCGTCGAGGCGACGGGCTACGAGTTGCCGTACTCGATCAAGACCGACTTCATCTACATGGGCGTCGGCATGGTCGTGGGCCTGCTGATCGGGCTGATCGTCATCAATGTCGGCGGCGTGCCGCTCACGCTCGGCTCGGGCGGCGGCTGTCTGCTCGCGGGTCTGGTGTTCGGCTGGATGCGCGGCAAGCATCCGATGTACGGCGTGATGCCGCCCGCCGCGTCGCGGCTGTTGCAGGACTTCGGGCTGGCGGCGTTCGTTTCGGTGGTCGGGCTGAACTCGGGGCTGCAGGCCGTGACGACGATCAAGGAGTTGGGCCTCACGATCTTCCTGCTCGGCGTGTTCGTGACGCTATTCCCGCTGCTGCTGACGATGGTCTTCGGCCGTTACGTGCTGCGCTACGACAACGCAGCGATTCTGGCGGGCGCGCTGGCCGGCTCGCGCAGCGCGAACCCGGCGTTCGGCGGCGTGCTGGACAAGGCCGAAAGCGCCGTGCCGACCGTGCCGTTCGCGATTACGTATGCGATTGCGAACGTGCTGCTGACGTTACTGGGACCGCTCGTGGTCGGGCTGGTCTGAGCTCGCGCGCCGACAGGCCGCGCCCTGTCGGCGGAACCGATTATCAGGACGGTAGCCGGCGCCCTGGACGGGCCATTGCCCGCGACGCGCCGGCGCATTTCCCCTTTCACTGGAGGACGCATCATGGCGAAGGACAACAAAGGCAAAGACCAGGCAGCGTTGCAGGCGCTCAGCCCGTTCGAACTGAAGGATGAGTTAATCAAGGCGGCGGGCGGCGGCGCGGTCGAGCGCCCGGCCAATGCCTCGATGCTGAACGCCGGCCGCGGCAACCCGAACTTTCTCGCGACGATTCCGCGCCACGGCTTCTGGCAGCTCGGTCTGTTTGCGATGCGCGAGTCGGAGCGCTCGTTTGCGTATATGCCCGAGGGTGTCGGCGGTTTTCCGAAGCGCGAAGGACTGGCCGAGCGCTTCGAGCTGTTCCTGCGCGAGAACAAGGGCGTGCCGGGCATTGCGTTTCTCGCGGGTGCCGTGTCGTATGTGCGCGATCAGCTAGGCCTGTCGGGCACGGATTTCCTCTATGAGATGTGCGAGGGCATTCTCGCGTCGAACTACCCGGTGCCCGACCGGATGCTGAAGCTGTCGGAGGTCATCGTCGGGCAGTATCTGCGGCGCGAGATGATTGGCAAGTATCCGTTCGTCGGCGAGTTCGACATCTTCGCTGTCGAAGGCGGCACGGCCGCGATGACGTACATCTTTAACACGATGAAGCAGAACCATCTGATCAAGGCGGGCGACACCATCGCGCTTGGCCGCCCGATCTTCACGCCGTACATCGAGATTCCGACGCTCAACGACTACGAGCTGAACGTCGTCAATCTGGACGCCGCTGTCGAGAACAACTGGCAATACTCGAAGTCCGAGCTGGACAAGCTGCGCGATCCGAAGGTGAAGGCGTTCTTCCTCGTGAACCCGAGCAATCCGCCGTCGGTGAGGATCAGCGACGAGAGCCTCGAATACATCGCGCAGATCGTCAAGGAGCGCCCCGATCTGATCCTGCTGACGGACGACGTGTACGGCACCTTCGCCGACGACTTCGTATCGCTGTTCGCGCTCGCGCCGAAGAACACGATTCTCGTGTATTCGTACTCGAAGTATTTCGGTGCGACGGGCTGGCGGCTGGGCACGATCGCGACGCACAAGGACAACATCCTTGACCGGCTGATCTCCGAACTGCCGAAGGACGTCAAGAAGATCTTGCATCATCGTTACGAGTCGATCACGACCGAGCCGGACAAGCTGAAGTTCATCGACCGGCTGGTGGCCGACAGCCGCACTGTCGCGCTGAATCACACGGCGGGGCTGTCGACGCCGCAGCAGGTGCAGATGGTGCTCTTCTCGCTGTTCTCCCTGATGGACACGCCGGATGCGTACAAGGACGCGCTCAAGCGCCTGATCCGCAGCCGCAAGCGCGCGCTCTACGAAGAGATCGGCATTGCGTTCGACGAGAAGGACGCGAACCAGGTGGACTACTACTCGATCATCGACATGGAGTACTTCGGCGAGCGTGCGTACGGCCGCGAGTTCGTCGACTGGCTGCTCAAGCACACGGAGGCGTCGGAGCTGCTGTTCCGTCTGGCAACCGATGCGCGGGTCGTGCTGCTGCCGGGCATGGGCTTTGGCACGAAGCATCCTTCGGGGCGGGTGTCGCTCGCGAATCTCAACGAGTCCGACTACCGCAAGATCGGACGCGCGATCCGCAAGCTCACGGATGAATACGTCGAACGATACAACAAGGAGACGGGCAAAAACGTCCAGCGCAAAGAGGTCAAGTGACAATCTGGCAGGGGAAGACCGGGATGCATCTCTTGCGCAATCGGACATATGAGTGAATGATCGAAAGACGGCCCGCCGCGCGCAGGTGTTGCTGCGCGCGGCGGGCCGTTTTCCTGTTCCTGTTCCTCGTTCCATGCGTTCCGATCATGACCATTACAACGTCCAACGTCGTTCCCTGTCCTGAAGTCGAATCGCTCGACGCGATTCTTCCCGAAGAGCCCCTCCTGATGATGGGCGCTGGTCCCGTGCCGATTCCCGCCGCCGTCGCGAAGGCCAATGCGATCGTCATCAACCATCTGGGCAACACGATGGCCAAGGTGGTGGGACAGGTGAAGACGATGGCGCGCTACGTGTTCCAGACCAATTCGAAGTGGGTGCTGGGCGTGGCGGGGCCGGGCTCGGCGGCGATGGAAATGGCGATTTCCAATCTTGCGTGGCAGGGTACGCGGGTGCTGAGCATCAAGAACGGGTTTTTCAGCGCGCGGATGGCGGAGATGGGCCGGCGCGTCGGCGCCGAGGTGTCGCTGCTGGAAGTGGGCGACCGTGCGGTCGCGACGCTCGAGCAGGTCGAGGAAGCGATCCGGCGCACGCGCCCGGAGATCGTGACGATCGTGCAGGGCGAGACGTCCAACACCGTCTGGAATTATCACTTGAAGGACATTGCGGCGCTGGCGAAGAAGGCGGGTGCGCTGGTGGTCGTCGATGCTGTCTGCACGCTGTCGACGATGCCGCTCGAAATGGATGCCTGGGGTATCGATGCTGTGATTACGGGTGGGCAGAAGGGTTTGTCATCGATTCCGGGTGTTTCGCTGATCGCGTTTTCGGATGCGGCGTGGGAGCGGGTGAAGGGGCGACCGCATGCGAGTGCGCATTGGTGTCTCGATGCGTCGCTGGCTGAAAACTTCTGGCACAACGCGGGGTATCACTATACGGCGCCCGTGTCGGGCGTGCTTGCGCTGCATGAGGCGTTGCGGCTTGTTTGCGCGGAGACGCTGGAGAAGCGTTTTGCCCGGCATTTGAAGTGTTCGCTTGCGTTGCAGGCGGGGATTAGTGCCATGGGCCTGGCGTTGTTTGCGCCGGCTGAGTGCCGGTTGAATTCGGTTGTCGGGATCGAGGTGCCCGTTGGGCAAAAGGCCGGGCTGACGCCGGCGGATATTTGCGCCCATATCTCGCGGTTTCATCAGGTTGAGATTTCGGGCTCGTTTGGGTTGCCTATTGTGCGGATTGGGCAGATGGGCGAGCAGGCTCGCGCTCATAATCTTTTTCGTACGCTGCATGCGTTTGGTAGGACTATGGTTGAGCTCGGGGTTGGTGTTGATTTGCCGGCTGGGGTGGCGGCGCTTGAGCGTGCGCTGGCTGGGAGGGATTGAGGTTTTTTTGTCTGTCGACGCTTTTGGTGGTTTTGCTTGTGTTTGCTTCTGCGCTGGCATCCTTGGCTTGCCTTTGCGCTGGCATCCGCGATGCGTTATCTCGCTTCAGGCGTCGCCCCTGTGCGGGGCGGCACCTACTTTTCTTTGCCGCCGCAAAGAAAAGTAGGCAAAAGAAAGCGGCTCACACCGCCAGCGCTTGACGTTTACCCACGGGCCCCCAACGGCCCCGCGCTTCATACAGCAGTGCCCTTGGCCAGTGCCCGTCGCCAACGCTTCGAATGAACGCCTCACCCGCTTCAAATACCCGTACCCGGTCAAGCGTCAGCGAATGGTATGTGCCGCCCAGGTGGCAAACTGTGTGTAGGTTGTCGCGTCGTATAGCTCGGCGCTCTTACAAGGTGGGATGCGTGCGCTATCGGTCCGGAGTGGTGCGCGTATGGCGCGAAAGCCGACACACAGTTTGCCACCTGGGCGGCGGCAGACTGTCTGGCGCGGCGTGCTGTGACGCGGGTATATGAAGCGGGTGAGGCGCACGGAGAGAGCGTTGGCAACGCAGGTGAACAACTGCGCTGCCATGTGAAGTGTGGGGACGTTGGGGGCCCGTGGGCAAGAAGAAGAGCTGGCGGTGTGAGCCGCTTTCTTTTGCCTACTTTTCTTTGCGGCGGCAAAGAAAAGTAGGTGCCGCCCCGCACAGGGGCGACGCTTGAAGCGAGATAACGCATCGCGGATGCCAGCGCAGACATAAGCAAACCAAACCAGCCGCGCTACAAAGCCAACCCCAACCCAACACCAGCAAACCCAAAAACAACCAAACCGAAAAGCAGAAACCCAAAACCCAAACGCCCGCTGCAAGCGCCAACCTTAGGCCGCCGCAGGCGCATTAGGCGTCCGCGCATTGCGCAAATAAAGCATAGTGGACAGTGCAACAGCCGCCGCAGCGGCAACAGCTGCGAACAGGAACACTGACCCATATCCAAATTCACCAGCGATATACCCGGCCAGCGGCCCCGTAATCCCCAACGACAGATCGAGAAAAACCGAATAAGCCGACAACGCCGCGCCGCGGCTGGCGGGCGGCACAAGCCCAACCGCCTCGACGCCGAGCGCCGGAAACACCAGGGCGAAACCAAACCCGGTCAACGCAGCGCCCGCAAGCGCAATATGCGGCTCCGGCGCAAGCCACAGCAACAGCAACCCAACGCACTCAAAAGAGAACGAAGCGATCGCGACACGAAAACCACCATACGTCTTGATCGTGTTGGCGAACAGCAACCGCGCGCCGATGAACAACGTACCGAACACGGTCAACGACAAAGCCGCATTCGGCCAGTGGTTCGCCGCATAAAACAGCGTGATGAAAGTCGCGATCGACCCAAACCCGGCCGACCCAAGCGCAAGCCCGATACCGTGCGGCAGCACACGGGTAAACACACTGCGATACGACATCCGCTCGCCATGCACAACCGGCACAGCAGCAATCAGGCGCGCCAGATAAAACCCCAGCGCCGCAAGCACAATCACCACAACCCCAAGCGCAAAAAACCCCACGCTATGCGCAATCGCGACGCCCAACGGCGCGCCAATCGCGAGCGCGCCATAGGTCGCGATGCCGTTCCAGGAAATCACGCGAGCATTGTTCGTCGTGCCGACCCGCCCGATGCCCCACAAGATCGCGCCCGTGCCGCACAGGCTCTCGCCGAAGCCCAGCACCAGCCGGCTCAGCACCAGAAGACTAAGACTCAACGTCGGCCACCGGCCAAGCAGCACCGCCAGCAGCAACAGCACGCCGCTCACGCCGCAACCAATCAACCCGATCGTCACCGTCTTCTTCGGCCCAAGCGTATCCGCCGAACGGCCGGCGAGCGGACGCGACGCCAGCGTCGCAAAGTACTGCACGCTGATCGCCAGACCCGCAATCACGGCACTGTAGCCAAGGTCGTCGTGGACGTAGCCCGGCAGTACCGCGAGCGGAATGCCGATCGTCAGATAACAAAGAAACGTGAAAAAAACGACCGGAATGATCTGCAAAGTGGTCGCAAATTCGCTGCGCGGTGTAGCGGAGTCGGCGGACATGGGGAAAACGAGACTTGAATTTGGCGGGAAGCCATGATTTTCCCATGGAACCGATTCACTTGCAGGGTTTGCTTAATAATTTTGCCGCCCAAAAAACGGGCTCGTCGCGTCATCTGACGGTTTTCCATCAATTTTTCTGACACTCGGACACTGCTTTCGTCGGTGTCGCTGCGGCAGCTTTTGTCCGTTTAGAAATAAAACAAACGAATATACTGAGAATAAGACATCACAATATAAGTTCGAGGCTCCGCCGCCGTCTCAATTTATCGCTCCAGCTATATGTCCTCCATGCGATCGGACCTATGGGTTGTGAATATTGATGATGCTACTTTTCGAACCATCAGCCGCACCGTCCGCTCGCCCCACGCGGACGCGAACAACCGAAACGAGCACGAGACATGAGCCAGCCGATCCGCTTCTACCATCGCAACGCGATCCGTGAGATCACCGACGCACCCGTCACCCGCACCGTCCTTCAATACCTGCGCGAAGACGCGCGCTGCACGGGCACCAAGGAAGGCTGCGCGGAAGGCGATTGCGGCGCGTGCACCGTCGTGATCGGCGAACGCAACGACGCCGGCGGCGTCAGCTTCAAGGCCGTCAACGCGTGCATCCAGTTTCTGCCGACGCTCGACGGCAAGGCGCTCTTCACCGTCGAAGACCTGCGCCAGCCGGACGGCAGCCTGCATCCCGTGCAGGAAGCGCTCGTCGAGTGTCACGGCTCGCAGTGCGGTTTCTGCACGCCGGGCTTCGTAATGTCGATGTGGTCGATGTATGAGAAGCACGGCCACGAGCATTCGTGCGCAAACAAGACCGTGCCGGACCGCGCCGATATCGCCAACGCGCTGACGGGCAACCTGTGCCGCTGTACCGGCTATCGCCCGATCATCGAAGCGGCCGAGCGCATGTTCGAACTGCCCGCGCCGAAAGCACCCGTGGACGTGAAGGCGCTCGCCGGCAAACTCGCGGCGCTCGAACGCGGCGAAACCTTCCACTACGAATGCAACGGCCAGCAGTTCGATGCGCCGCGCACGGTCGCCGCCCTCGCGAAGATCAAGGCCGACGCGCCCACCACGCGCATTCTCGCCGGCAGCACCGACATCGGCTTGTGGGTCACGAAGATGATGCGTGACCTCGGTCATATCGTGTACGTCGGCCAGATCTCGGAAATGCAGACGATTCGCGTGACGCAAGACTGGATCGAGATCGGTGCGGGCGTCACGGTCGAACGCGCGTATGCCGAACTGGTGAAGCAATACCCCGAACTCACCGAAATGTGGCAGCGCTTCGCGTCGCTGCCGATCCGCAACGCGGGCACGATCGGCGGCAATGTGGCGAACGGGTCGCCCATCGGCGATTCGATGCCGGGCCTGATCGCGCTAGGCGCGCGCGTCGTGCTGCGCGGCGGCGAGACCGAACGGGAGCTGGCGCTCGAAGATCTGTACCTCGCATATCAGAAGAAGGATATGGCCGAACACGAGTTCGTCGTGGCGCTGAAGGTGCCCGCGCGCAACGAGGCTCGCAAGCACTTCAAGTTCCGTACCTACAAGATTTCGAAGCGCTTCGACTCGGACATTTCCGCCGTGTGCGCCGCGTTCTCGTTCATCGCCGACGGCGAGACGATCCGCGAGCCGCGCATCGCGTTCGGCGGCATGGCAGCGACGCCGAAGCGCGCGGCGCACGCTGAAGCCGCGCTCGCCGACAACGAGTGGCACGAAGCGACTGCGCAGATCGCCATGCTCGCGCTCGCGAAGGACTACCAGCCACTCAGCGATATGCGCGCAACCAGTGACTACCGTCTCGAAGCCGCAACGAACACGCTGTACCGCTTCTGGCTCGAAACGCGCCCGAACAATCCGCTGCAAAAGAGCGCGCTCGATGTGCGCGCGGTATCGCCAGCAGGCGCTGCGGCCTGACGGACAAAAAGGAAACGGAGAACCAACCGAATGAACCAGCAAGCCGAACCGTTCCTGAAGGACGCGAAAGAACTCGCCGAATTCACGCAAGTCCACTTGTCGCGTCCGCATGAATCCGCGCATCTGCACGTCAGCGGCCGCGCCACCTACACCGACGACATTCCCGAACTCGCGGGCACGCTGCACGCGGCGCTGGGCACGTCACCGAAAGCGCACGCGAAAATCCTGTCGATGTCGTTCGATAAAGTGCGCGCGACGCCCGGCGTCGTCGCCGTGTTCACGGCGGCCGATATTCCCGGCCACAACGATTGCGCGCCGATCGTCAAGGGCGACGATCCGATTCTCGCGGATGGCGTCGTCCAGTATGTCGGCCAGCCGATGTTCATCGTCGTTGCGACATCGCACGATGCGGCGCGTCTTGGCGCGCGTCGCGCGGACATCGAGTTTGAAGAACTGCCCGCCGTGCTGACGGCGCAGCAGGCGCGCGCCGCGAACCAGAGCGTCATCCCACCGATGAAGCTCGCGCGTGGCGATGCCGCGTCGAAACTGCAACGCGCCGTGCATCGCGACGCGGGCGAAATGCTGCTGGGCGGCCAGGAGCAGTTCTATCTGGAAGGGCAGATTTCCTACGCGGTGCCGAAGGACGACGACGGCATGCTCGTGTATTGCTCGACCCAGCACCCCACCGAAATGCAGCACCTCGTCTCGCACATGCTCGGCGTGCATTCGCACAATGTGGCGGTCGAGTGCCGGCGCATGGGCGGCGGCTTCGGCGGCAAGGAATCGCAATCGAGCATGTTCGCGTGCTGCGCGTCGCTCGCGGCGTGGAAGCTGTTGTGCCCGGTCAAACTGCGTCCGGACCGCGACGACGACATGATGATCACGGGCAAGCGCCACGATTTCCACTATACGTATGACGTCGGCTACGACGACGAAGGAGTGATCGAAGGCGTGACGGTCGACATGACCTCGCGCTGCGGCTTCTCCGCGGATCTGTCCGGTCCCGTGATGACGCGCGCCGTGTGCCATTTCGACAACGCGTACTTTCTGTCGGACGTCGCCATCGACGGCTTTTGCGGCAAGACGAATACGCAGTCGAATACGGCATTCCGCGGCTTCGGTGGTCCGCAGGGCGCGTTCGCAATCGAGTACATCATGGACGACATCGCGCGCTCGCTGGGCAAGGATTCGCTCGACGTGCGCCGCCGCAATCTGTACGGCAAGACCGAGCGCAACCAGACGCCGTATGGGCAGATCGTCGAAGACAACGTGATACACGAACTCATCGACGAACTCGAAACAACCAGCGATTACCGCCGCCGTCGTGCGGAAGTTCTCGAATTCAACCGCAACAACGAAGTGCTGAAGAAGGGGCTCGCGCTCACGCCTTGCAAGTTCGGCATCGCGTTCAACGTGACGCACTTCAACCAGGCGGGCGCGCTCGTTCATATCTATACCGATGGCTCGGTGCTGGTGAATCACGGCGGCACGGAGATGGGCCAGGGCTTGAACACCAAGGTCGCGCAGGTCGTTGCACATGAGCTTGGTGTGAGCTTCAACCGCGTGCGCGTCACGGCGACGGATACGTCGAAGGTTGCGAATACGTCGGCGACGGCGGCATCGACGGGTTCGGACCTGAACGGCAAGGCCGCACAGGATGCCGCGCGCCAGTTGCGCGAGCGTCTTGCCGCGTTCGCTGCCGAAAAGTTCGGCGCGGGCGAGGTGACGTCAGCGCAGGTGCGTTTCGCGGGCGACTGCGTGCTGGTTGGCGACGCCATCGTGCCGTTCGAGGAAGTGATCGCGAAGGCATATCTCGCTCGCGTGCAGTTGTGGTCCGATGGCTTCTACGCGACGCCGAAGCTCTACTGGGATCAGGCGAAGCTGCAAGGCCGGCCGTTCTTCTATTACTCGTACGGCGCGGCTGTGTCGGAAGTGGTGATCGACACGCTGACGGGCGAAATGCGCGTGTTGCGTGCCGACGCGCTGCACGACGTCGGCGCGTCGCTGAACCCTGCCATCGACGTCGGACAGGTCGAAGGCGGCTTCATTCAGGGCATGGGCTGGCTGACGACGGAAGAGTTGTGGTGGAACGCGGGCGGCAAGCTGATGACGCATGCGCCGTCCACCTACAAGATCCCGACCGTCAACGACACGCCGCCCGATTTCCGCGTGCGGCTCTTCAAGAACCGCAATGCGGAGGACAGCATCCATCGTTCGAAGGCGACGGGCGAGCCGCCGCTGTTGCTGCCGTTCTCGGTGTTCTTCGCGATCCGCGATGCCGTCGCTGCTGTCGGCGACTACAAGGTGAATCCGCCGCTGAACGCGCCCGCGACCGGCGAGGAAATCCTCAAGGCTGTCCGTGCGGTTCGCGCTGCTGGACAGTAAACTTCAGGAGAGGGCGTTCGTCATGATGCACGTTTCGACTGTCGCGCAGACGCCGGTTCAGATTGGCCGGCGCAGCGGCCACGCGACGCAGTTGCCGCCGCCGATGCACATCGTGCTGTTCGGCGCGGGCCATGTCGGCCATGCGCTCGTCGCGCTGCTTGGCCGGTTGCCGTGCGTCGTCCAATGGGTCGACGAACGCGACGAACTGTTCCCCGACGAAGTGCCCGCGAACGTGCAGATCGAAGCGACGGACACGCCCGACGCCATCGTCGACGCGGCGCCTGCCGGCGCGTTCTTTCTCGTGATGACGCACAACCATGCGCTGGATTTCGCGCTTACCGAGCGCATCATGCGGCGGCGCGATTTTGCGTACTTCGGAATGATCGGCTCGAAGACGAAGCGCGTGAAGTTCGAGCGGCGTTTGCTCGATCGGGGTGTTGATCCGCAGAGGCTGTTCGAGATGACGTGCCCGATCGGCGTGCCCGGAATCGTCGATAAGGCGCCGACGTCGATTGCGGTGGCGGTGTGCGCGGAATTGTTGCAGGTGAGGTCGCAGCAGGTTTCGCTGGCAGATCTTGCGTCTGTTCAGGAAGTGCATTGCGTCGACGCGTGATTTACCGAGCGGTTCCTCCAACGGGCGCAGCGGGGTGACTTGCGGCGTCCGTTTTTTTCTCTTCGACAATCTGCGTCTTCTCGCACAGGACGACGATTTCCACTCCGACAGGCGGCTCGATCACGAACAGCACGAGTTTGCTCGGGAGATCGCCGCGTCGATTTCTGCGACCTTTTGATCCGCTCAAGAAGCTTTGTAATCGTGCTGACTGTCAGCCGATTGGACATAGTCGCGTATCTCATCGGCCGAGAACCTGTGAGACGTTGAGAGAAGCACGCGTGACAAGACCTTCTGCAATCCAAAGTCGTTAGCGCGGAATGCCTGCATCCCCGAAAACATCAGCTTGATCCCGCGGGCCGCCAGATTGAGATCGATGCTTACGCTTCGGTCTGTCCTTAATAGGTCACGCTAGTCATCTCGGCGTCGTGTATCGGTGTGTCGAATTCATGTGCGACCTTACCGGGCTGCTCGTTCTTAGAGCGTGATCTTGCTGCCCTTGCCGTCTGTGATCTCAAGAAATTCGCGTAGCTCGGGATGTTGCGTCGCAAACCAGAGAAGGGCGGCGCCGCCAAAGCGGCGCGCGAATTCGTCGCTGATAGGATTGCTTGCCCCAACCTCGTGTTCCATGGCCAGATTCATACGAACATCTTTGAACACGCGAGCATCGACGAATCCTGTTTTGATTGTCGCGGTATCGGGGTCATAGTAAGAAACAAAATATTCGGTCATTAGTAGCCCCTGCATGCCTGGTAGTCCTGGAACGCCTGTTGTTTGCACGCGAGGTAAGTACGCGCGTCGTTGCCGTACATTTTGCTCAAGGCGTTGCAGTATGTCATGCGAGCCTCATACATTGCGTCGCATTCAGCTTCTTCTGCTTCGCTCAGGCCTCGTGCAGCGATGTCGATGACGCTGCTAGCTTCGGACTGGTCAGGTTCGTATCCAAATGGCGGACTGTTCGTGAAAGTTGTGGATGCGTCGCCAGCAAAGGATTTGGCATCCGCATTTCGATCCATAGCGTATTCCGACAGATCAGGCAATCCGTACTTGCTGACCCATCCAGCCCGCGCAAAAACGGGCAGGGTCCCGAGCGGATCGGCCAGCACGGCTGCATGCATGAACTCCACATTGATGCTGTCATTCATGGCGCGTATATCGGCCAAGCTCGGGCCGCCGGCGTTCATCGCTTCGAGCTGGGCCTGGTAGCGGTCGGCGAACGGTACGTCGAAGATATGACTGTAATGGTCTGAGCCCCAGAACGACGACTTTGGATTTTCCGTCACCGACGCCACGCTTCCGACGCGCGCTGGCTCCTGCGCAACCACATGGATGGAACCGTCGCGCACCATCAGTTGCAGCATCTCGACGACTTCGAGATCCGAACCTGACTTCGAAAGGCGCGCGTGCCAGTGAAAATTCGCGCCAAGAAACCGCCGCACGCGACCTACGAGGGCCATGTCTTTTGCCCAGACATCCGAGCGCGCTCGACCGGCGAACTTCTTGCCCGCCTCGATGGCCGTTTGTCCGTCCGCCGTCGACGCAAATTGCACATGCGACGCGTCATCGCTCCGATACATCATGTGGCGATGCCAGGCATCCGTTTTGAGTTCTGTCGCCATGAACCGCCGTCCGCTTTTGAGCAGTGAAACATCGTAGCGAATCAACGGCGGATGGATCGTCATCTTTTGTAAAGATCAGGCGGGCGCTTGATTTACCGAGCGGTTCCTCCCACGGGCGCAGCGGGGTGACTTGCGGCGTCCGTTTTTTTCTCCCCCGTCGATTCCTTCGCCGCCCCGCGCGCGCGCCGCGCCTTCTTCGCCACCAGCATCTCCGACACTTGCGCCATCAAGCTGCGCAACCATTCGATGTCGCTAGGCCGGTCCGGCTGCGGATGCCACATCTGGTAGCACTTGATGCGCGGAAACGGAATCGGCACATCGACGACGGCCAGCGGCAGCATCTCCGCATAATGCAGCGCAAAGCGGCGCGTCGTCGTGAAGATGAGGTCCGATTGCAGCAGCACCTGCGGCACGAGCCCGAAGTACGGCAGTGTCGCGACAATGCGCCTCGCCGCCTGCGCGCGCGCAAAGCCCATATCGATCGCACCGCCGCGCGCGCCGCTGTAGTGAGCGGGCGCGAGATGTGGCGCGGCGAGATAGGCGTCGCGCGTGAGCGGCGCTTTCGCGAGCGGATGATCGGCGCGCATCATGCACACGACGGTATCGGAGAACAGGTCGCTGCGCTCGAAGCGCCCGTCGGGCTTCGGCCAGTTGCCGATCACCAGATCGAGCTCGCCGGCATCGAGCGCGCACGCATGATCGAGCAGCGGGCCGAGCGACTCGATCTCGAGCCGCGCATGCGGCGCCGCCTCGCGGAATTGCGCGATCACGGTCGGCATGAAGAAGTCGTTCAGATAGTCGGGTGCGGCGATGCGGAACGTGCGGCGCGAGCGAGCCGGATCGAAGTCGCCGTGCGGCGTCGCGACGAAATCGACGTCGCGCAATACCTTCTGCACCGACGCGAGCAGCGATTCACCGTACTCCGTCGGCACCATGCCCGACTTGCCGCGCACGAGAATCGGGTCGTTCAGCGTTTCGCGCAGCTTGCGCAGCGCGGTGCTGATGGCCGGCTGCGTCTGGTTCAGCCGTAACGCGGTCTGCGTGACGCTGCGCTCGACGAGCAGCGTGCGCAGCACACGCACGAGCCAGATATCGAGTGAAGCGGCGTTGTCGTCCATGAATCGGCGGGGCGGGGAAGGCCCTTTGAAGGCTTTCGAATGCGTGTGTCGAACGGTGCATTGCGCATGCCGCGGCGTCCTCGTGCCCGACGCCTCGCCGCATGCGCGCGAAGCTATAACCTTAGGCCGTTTTGCCCTGCGCGGGCCATAGCGCATGCCCTATGACGGGCATCACGGCTGGCGATTCGCCCACTTGCCGGGCACCACGCTATGTCACGCGATGCAAGGCAGCGCACCCGGCGCCGGCCGGCGAACCCCGTCAAGCGCGCTCAGGCCTTCGACAGCGCCGACGGCAGCGACGTGATCCGCTTCACTTCCTTCGAGTCGAGCCAGTTCGGCGTACGCGCGCAATAGAGCACCATCGGCAGCGCGTCTTCGCCCCAGAACAACTGCTTGTTCAGCCAGAACGTCGGCACGCCGAACACGCCGATCGCAATGGCGTCGGTACCATTGCGCATCAGCTGCGCGCGCGTCGCCTCGCGCTCGATCAGTTCCTGGCCATTCGGCACGTTCAGCTTTTCGCACAGTGCGGCGAAGCCGTCGGCACTTGACGGGTCGCGTCCGTCGCGCCAGATGAAGCGGAAAATCTCCCGCACCGTTTGCAGGTCGGAGCCGAGCGCAATCGACAGCAGCATCGGTTTGGTCGAATCGAACGGATGCGCGGGCGGCATGCGGAACGGAATGCCCAACTGCTCCGCGCGAAAGAGCGCGTACCGGTACGTGAAAATGCGTTTCGCGGGCACGTCATACGCAACCCGCTGGCCCCAGTGGCGATACAGATCGTTCAGCAACACGGGCGTCAGCACGAACGGCAACTCGGGCCATTTGTCGTGCTGTTCAAGCAGCAGATACGAGAACGGTGAGACAAAGTCGTAAAACCACAGTGGCTGCGTGGCGTCGATGCCATCGGTCATGATGTCTCCCGGTTGCCGGAATCGGCGGGCCGTCGGCGATGAGCGCTCCGGCCCGTTGTGATTGTTTCGATCTTACGCGGAGCACGCCGCGTGCGCATCATTTCACAAAATGGCGTTACCGCGGCCACTGTTGGCGCGGCGTTGGCCGGGCGCACGCGCTCGCGGCCGTCAAGAGGTGCGGGCAGGATGGTCGCTGCCGGGCCTGGTTTCGCTATCGTCGCTTGAGTGGCTTTCGGGATTGTCGTGATGCGCTTGCGCCGCGTGGCTCTCGTGCATTGCCGCACGGGCTTCGGCGCGGCCAGCGGCGGGGCCTTCAGCCGCCGCGGCAGCCCTGTGAGGCGTGCTTGCCGCGTCCGAATCGCGTGTGAGGCGCGCCCGCACGAAGCCGATATGCTCGCGCAGCACATAGAACTGATCCGCATACGCAAGCGGCATCTTCAGACCGTTGACCGATTCCTCGATCTTGTCCAGCCGCACGATGAGCGCCTCGCGCTCGGCCGCCGACGTCTCGTTGAGCGCCTCGCGCTCGATCGCGATCAGCGCGCCGTACCAGCGGTAGATGCGCGACTTCACGCGCCACGCATACAGCGACGGCACGAGCCGCAGCCCCGGAATCAGCACGACGATGATCGGCACCAGCACGACCAGCAGGCGGTCGGCGAGGCTCGCCAGCCAGAACGGCAGCACCCGGTACAGGAAGCTCTTGCCCGACTTGTAGTAGCGAGCGGCGTCCTCGCTGATCGGGAAGTCGTGCGCGAGCGGCGCGGGAAATTCGCCCGCCCGCTGCAATGCCGTCGCCTTGCCGTGCACTTCGTGCGCCGCATCGATCAGCAGATCCGACAACGCCGGATGCAGCGAATCGCGCGCGACCAGTTCGGCCGTCGGCGCGATCATGTGCAGCGTGGTCGACGGCAGGTTTTTGCCGAGATCGAACGAGCCCATCGGCATTTCGAGCTGCGTCAGATACGGGAAGCGTTTCGCGTAGGCGGGGGCTTGCGTGAAGTCGTAGAACTGCACGCCCGCCGTGCGATACAGCTTGCCCATCACGGGCGGCTGCGCGGAGTCGCCCGTCAGGATCGCCGCGTCGATCTTGCCTTCCGTCAGCGCTTTGGCTGCGTCGTCGCCGGACAGCGGCAGCAGCTTCGTCGGGCCGTCGGGCGTGATGCCGTTCGCCTTCAGCAACTGCAGCGCGAGCTCGCGCGTGCCGCTGCCTTCGGCGCCGATCGCGATGCGCTTGCCCTTGAACTCCGACAGCAGCGTGATCATCGGCCCGCGATAGAAGATCGCCACGGGCACATACGAGACGCTGCCGAGCGACATCAGATCGTCAGTTGTTTTGGACGGCGCGATGCCGTCCTGGACGAAGCCGACGTCGATGTCCGTGTGCGGGTCGGCCAGTCGCCGGTAGTTGTCCAGCGAGCCTTCCGTCTCCAGCACGTTGAGCGTGATGCGGTTGCGCGCGAGGATTTCCTTGTACTTCTGCGCGGCGACCCAGAAGGTGCTGCCCTTGGGTCCGGCCGCCATCGTCAGCGTGTTGGGCGGGGCGGGCTGGATCAGTCGCACGGCGACGTAGATCGCGATTGCGCTGATTATCAGGATGGGGCCGAACGATACGGCGAGATCGCGCCAGGAGATCGCCACGAAGCGGGCGACGAGGTGGGGCGGCTTGCGCTCAGAGGGGCGTTCCGGGCGACGTCCGTCGGAAGGCTTCATGGGAATGCTTGTGCTGTCGGATGAATTCGCGCCGATGGTACAGGAGATTGACGCCGCGGCGGCGCGTGCGGCGTGCGCGCGGGGCCGTAAACGCGTAACAAAAAGTGACCTGGAAAGACGGGATGCGGCTCACGGCGCCCCCACGGCGGGCCGTCGAAGCACATCTGGCACGGCCGTTCCGTTTTGCCCCGGACGGGAACGGGCCGCAACAGGAACCGTGCAGAACGCGCGATATCCTTTGCAGAACTTGCGCGGCTAGATTACATTGGCAACGCTGCCGCGCATCGACGTTGGCGCAGCGCGACCCGGCGAGACAGACGAGACCAGGGCACGCTGCCAACCGCGCGGCGCACGGCCGGTGTCATGCACCGCCGCGCGCTGGATCGCGCCGGCCGTCATCCTTTCCAATGCCTCTCTCGCAGACCGTGACAACGCTCCTGGCTCGCCATGCCTCGTCGCGCCTTCGCGCGCGCGTGCAGTCGGGCCTCACGTAGTCGTAACCAAGCCGCAGTCAAACGCGGTCCAAACCAAGCAAAAAGGAGAAGGTATGAAATCGGTCGATTTTCTGAAGGCACTGGGTGGTGTTGTCGCAATGGTTGTTGCATGCCACGCGTATGCCCAGGCAAGCGACTCCACGTCCACCGGCACGACGGCAACTGCACCTGCCGCCAATTCGAAGGCTGCCAAGTCGGAAAACCGCGCGCTGGGCAAGAAGGTCCGCTCGGCCCTCGCGAAGACGCAAGGCCTCGACGTGTCGAACATCAACGTCCGCGCCCGTGCCGGCGCAGTCACGCTGACGGGCACGGCCCCCGACAATGACCAGATCCAGAAGGCTGGCGAAGTCGCGAAGGGCGTGGCTGGCGTGACGTCGGTGTCGAACAAGATCAACGTCCAGCAGCAATAAGCGGCAAGGGCCGCGCCCGCGCAGGCCGGACCATGATCCGGCTCGCGGGCAGCCGTCAGCCGGTCGCCTGACGAACGGCACACTGCAATGTTGCTGCGTGCTTACCGGTCAGAATGACAAGCGGGCTCCCGTTTCGAACGGGAGCCCGTTTCGTTTTGGGAGCACTTCGTTGCGCGCGCATCCAGGCGGGCGTCAAAGCGCGCGCGGCAACGCGCAAGCGAAGGCGGCCCGGGCTCCACGAAACGGGACTACTCGCATAGCGTCTCTTTGCGTGGACATCGCCCGCATAGGAGGGGAGACGCTGGCGCGGCGGGCGTTTGCGGCTGTTTCAAGGTCACTGCGGCGGGCCTCGCCTGCCTGCCGGTGTCTCTGAATCAGGACGGCACGCGTGTTGACCCGCGCGTTTCTTCGCGTGCGAACCGGCGTCACGCAAGCCGTCGGGCGACGGCGCCGCGACGTACAGCAGATCGGCGCGAAACTTGCATTGGACCAGCCGCCGCAGCCGCGCCCGCTGCGCTGCATGCAGATATGCCGGCTGGTTGCGGATGGGCGCGATACGGCATCGACAACAAGACAATGGAGACGGTAATGACAGGGAAACTGTTGTTCAGACGTGCTGCCACTGCGCTTTGCTTCGCCACCACTTCGATCCTGCTCGCCGCGTGTGGCCACGGCGACGATCATCACAGCCAGACCGTCAACGCACTACCCTCGTTCGTGGTATCGGGCAGCGTGACCACGACGGCGTACGACGGCAACAGCGACGATCTCCTGACGGGTGGGCTCGGCAAGACGGGCCTCGGTTCCGCAACGGCGCCATCGTTCGCGAACGCGGCGAGTCCGACGGCGGCGGAGTTGCGCCGGCTCGCGATCTGGTCGAACTATCGCGCGCTCGTCGACATGTCGTCGAACGGCGGCTATGGCCGCTTCTGGGGGCCCAACGTCGATCTGAACGGCAACGACACGCTCGGCGAAGGCAAGATCGCCGGCACCGAGTACCTTGCGTACGCCGACAACGGCACCGGCAAGCAGAACGTGACCTTGATGGTCCAGGTGCCCGGCACGTTCGATCCGAATAATCCATGCATCGTCACGGCGACGTCGTCGGGCTCGCGTGGCGTGTACGGCGCGATTTCGGCGGCGGGCGAGTGGGGCCTCAAGCGCGGCTGCGCGGTCGCCTACACCGACAAAGGCAGCGGTAATGGCGCGGAAGAAATGCAGACGGGGCTCGTCACGCTGATGAACGGCACGCTGTCGACGGCAGCGGGCGCGGGCACGGCGAGCCTCTTCACGGCGAACGTGTCGTCGGCGAATCTGGCGTCGTTCAACGCCGGCTTTCCGAACCGCTACGCGTTCAAGCATGCGCATTCGCAGCAGAACCCCGAACAGGACTGGGGACACGACACGCTCGAAGCGATCCAGTTCGCGTATTGGGCGCTCAACCAGCAGTTCGCGCCGACCGTCAACAACAATGCACAGCAGCATGGCGTGCGATACGGCGCGGGCAGCATCACCACCATCGCGGCTTCCGTCAGCAATGGCGGCGGCGCGTCGCTCGCGGCCGCCGAGCAGGACACGCAAGGGTGGATCACGGCTGTCGTGGTCGGCGAGCCGCAGATCAACCTGAACATGGCGTCGGCGGCGAAGGTGTTCGAAGGCGGCGCGCAGATTCCCACGGCGGGCGCGCCGCTCGCGGACTACATGACCTACGCGAACATGCTGATGCCGTGCGCGGCAGCCGCGACGGCGGCGACGGGCGCGCCATATCTGACGGCGCTGCCGCTCGCGACCACCCAGGCGATCCGCACGGCGCGCTGCGCGTCGCTGGCGGCGGGCGGCTTCGTGAGCGGGGCGGACGCGGCGAGCCAGGCCAACGACGCGCTCGCGAAACTGCACGCTGCCGGTTACGAGTCCGACTCCGATCTGCTGCACGCGCCGATGTGGGATTCGCAGGCCGTGCCGGCCGTCGCTGTCACGTATGCGAACGCGTACACGAAGTCGAGCGTGACCGACAACCTGTGCGACTTCAGCTTCGGCACGACGAACGCGGCGACGGGCGCGGCGGGGGTCGCGCCAGCCGTCGCGCCGATGCCCTCGGTGTTCGGCCTCGGCAACGGCGTGCCGCCGACCAACGGCATCAACCTCGTCTACAACGTCTCGCCGGCGGGCGGCGCGGACCATCGGTTCGCCACGGCGGACGCCGCCTTCGCGGGTGCCGCGTGTCTGCGTGCGTTGTGGACGGCGGGCGACGCGCGCATGCAGCAGAACGTCAACGCGATCCGCGTGAACGCGAACCTGCACGGCAAGCCGGCCATCATCGTGCAGGGACGCAGCGATGCGCTCGTGCCCGTGAACCACGCGTCGCGCGCGTATCTGGCGATGAACAGCATCACGGAAGGCTCGAAGAGCCAGCTCGCGTTCTATGAAGTGCTGAACGGCCAGCACTTCGACGCGTTCCTGGGTGTGGCCGGTTTCGACACGCGCTTCATTCCGGTGCACTACTACAACATCCAGGCGCTGAACCTGATGTGGAATCACCTGAAGGGCGGCGCGGCGCTGCCGCCGTCGCAGGTGATCCGCACGGTGCCGCGCGGCGGCACGGCAGGCGCGGCGCCCGCGCTGACGACGGCCAATCTTCCCGCGATTTCGATGAACCCGGGCTCGGACGCGATTCAGGTCGGAGCGGGTGCGGTGAACGTGCCGAAGTGATGCGATAGAGGAAGCGGCTCGCCACGCGTGGTACGAAAAGCGGCGGGCCGCATGACACGCGTATGACAGAAATCCGAGCGTGTCGCGTCGCCTGAGAACGGACAGTGCGCCAGCCCTCGCCCAAACGCGACGGAGCTTCGTTCTTGTGCGCCGTGACACACAATTTACCCGTCGGGTGCAGTACTGTGAAGTTATCGACGAAGCTTCACGGAGCGACGGCCATGGACACGATCCGCTTCACCTACACCGACCTTCCCATCGGCGAGCGCGCTGCTTTCGAGCTGGTGTGCGCGCGCCACGGTTTTGCGCCCGCGCATTTCGACATCAGCGCAAGCGACGATCCCGACGACACCTCGCATCGCTCGCGTCTTCTGACGATCCGGCGCGGCGGCTGGGCGCAGTCCTATCACGAGGACACGGCTGGCCACTGGGTCCGGCAGTTCGAAACCGATCTGAACTGCCGCTTCTTCAAGTGATGCAGGCGAACGGCTGCGCGTCTGCTCGCGATCAGGACAGGACGAGTTTCACGCCGACGAGCGTCAGCGTCGCAGCAAGGAGATTGCGCAGCAATTTTTCGGGCGCCTTCGACGACAGATAGCTGCCGATCACGATGCCCGGCAGCGAGCCGACCAGCAGCGAGAGCAGCATCGACCAGTCGATCGAGCCGAGCAGCCAGTGCCCGGCGCCCGCCAGCAGCGTGAGCGGCACGGCGTGCGCGATATCGGAGCCGACGATGCGCATGGTCGGCAGCATCGGATAGAGCAGCAGCAGCACGGTGACGCCGATCGCGCCCGCGCCGACCGAGGTCAGCGACACCAGCACGCCGAGGATCGCGCCCGTCAGCATGGTCAGCGCGAGTGTGCTGCCCTGGCCCGTCGCGCGTTTGCGCGAGGCCGCGAGCTTCGTCAACTGAGGCCGGAAGATCAGCGCGATCGCGGTGATCAGCAGCGCCACGCCCAGCACGAGGGAAATCAGATGTCCGCCGCGCGTCGAGGTCATGCCGTAGCGGTGCAGCAGGATCAGCGTGACGGTGGCGGCGGGCACACTGCCTGCGGCGAGGCGCAGCGTCACCTGCCAGTCGATCGAGCCCTTCACGCCATGCACGAGCGTGCCCGTCGCCTTGGTCGCGGCGGCGTACAGCAGGTCGGTGCCGACGGCCGTTGCCGGATGGACGTTGAACAGCAGCACGAGGATCGGCGTCATCAGCGAGCCGCCGCCCACGCCCGTCAGTCCGACCAGAAAGCCGACGAACAGACCCGACGCGGAATACAGGAGATCGATATGGGGAAGTGCCATTGCGCGGACCGCGGACGGTCGTAAAAGGTTGCGGGCGAGCTTGCCGGTAGCCGTGCGTCCTGCTGCCGTTCAGATGATCCCAATGGATGTTCATGCTGGCTGGCGGCGCGGCGAAAGTCCGCTATTGTCGCAAAACCGGCGCTGCCGCGTACGAATGTGGGCGGATGCTGTGCAACGGGCCGTCCCGACAGACAGCTTACAATAAGCGTTTCGGGCGCCGGGGATTTGCCGAATGGCACGTCAGCGCGCCGCTTCTGCCTCCCGTTTCCGGTGCCTCCCATCCCAGACCGACAAAAATGAATTACGGCGTCGCCTACGCATTGCTCGCGTTCACCTTGTGGGGACTCTTCCCCATCTATTTCAAGTCGCTGCATCAGATTTCGCCGGTTGAGATGCTGGCACACCGGATGGTGTGGTCGATGCTGTTTCTGTTCATCGTGCTCACCGTGCGGCAGCAGTGGCGCTGGCTTGCGCCTGTGCTGCGCGATCGCCGGCTGCTGGCGCGCTTCGCCGCGAGCGCGCTGTTGCTGTCGACGAACTGGGGCATCTATATCTGGGCCGTCAACGCGGGGCATATCGTCGAGGCGAGTCTCGGCTATTTCGTCAATCCGCTGATCAACGTGCTGTTCGGCCTTGCGTTTCTCGGCGAGCGCTTGCGGCGCGTGCAGTGGCTTTCCGTCGCGGTCGCCGCGTGCGGCGTGTTGTGGCTCACGTGGGAAAACGGCCATCCGCCGTGGATCAGCCTTGCGCTCGCGTTCAGCTTTGCGGGCTATGGCCTGCTGCGCAAGACGGCGCAGTTGGGTGCGCTCGAAGGGCTGACGCTCGAAACTGTGCTGCTATTTCCCGTCGCCGTGCTGTATCTGTTGTTTGCGTTGTCGCATGGCGAGAGCGGGTTTGGCTCGGCGTCATTCGGCGTGAAGGTGCTGCTTGCGCTGGCCGGGCCGATCACGGCCGTGCCGCTGTTGCTGTTCGCGGCGGGCGCGCGGCGAATTCCGCTTTCGATGCTCGGGCTGATCCAGTATGTGACGCCGTCGTTGCAGCTGATCATTGGCGTGCTGATTTATCGCGAGCCGTTCGGGCAGGCGCAGCTGATCGGCTATGGCGCGATCTGGATTGCGCTGGCGCTGTATTCGCTCGATGGCTTGTGGCGCGCGCGGTTTGCGCGGGCTTGAGGCGTGGTTCGCCCGCGCATGGATTGCCTGTGTGGCGGTCAGATTGCGCGCTTGACCTCGACGATGCCGAACACGGCGAGCGCCAGCCCGGCGATGCGGTCGATGATCACGCGCAGCTTGTGGCCGATCGCATGCCGCGCGAGCGACACGGCCGTCACGAGCACGCACCACCACGCGATCGAGCCGCAGAACACGCCGAGCACGGTCGTGAGCGCGACACTCGATGAAAACGGACCGCGCGGCGCGAGCGTCGTGAAGAGGGCGGCGAACATGATGACCGTTTGCGGATTGGTGAGCGTGAGCAGCAGGGCGCTGGCGAAGGCTTTGATTGCGCCTGCGTGGCCGAAGTTGGCTAGTTTCCCTTCGGGGTTGTCGCTGCTGTTGCTGTTGCTGTTGCTGTTGCCGTTGCCGTTGCCGTTGCCGGCGGGGTCTTTTTGCAGCATCGTGCGGATGCCGAGATAGAGCAGGAATAGCCCTGCGATGATGTGAAGCGGCTTGTCGTAGGCCAGCATGAAGTGCGATACGCTCACCAGGCCTAGCGCAGCAATCAGGCCGTAGATGGCGTCGCCGCCGGCTATGCCCAGGCCGATTGCAAGGCCCGCGCGGGGGCCGTCCGTGAGCGTCCGGCGGATGCAGAGCATGCCCATGGGGCCGACTGGCGCGGCGACGGCGAGGCCTACACCTGCGGACGTCAGGAAGAGTGATGTGCTGAACATTTTTGCTCCTGTTTGGTTTTTTTTGTCTGCGACGCTGGGTGGGGTTTGGACTTTGCGCTGGCATCTGCGATTTGCTTTTTGCTTTGCGCTGGCATCCGCGATGCGTTATCTCGCTTCAAGCGTCGCCCCTGTGCGGGGCGGCACCTACTTTTCTTTGCCGCCGCAAAGAAAAGTAGGCAAAAGAAAGCGGCTCACACCGCCAGCCCTTGACGTTTGCCCACGGGCCCCCAACGTGCCCACACTTCACACGATAACGCACTTCTTCACGTTCGTTGCCAACGCTCTCTCCGTGCGCCTCACCCGCTTCATATACCCGCGTCACAGCACGCGGCGCCAGACAGTCCACCGCCGCCCAGGTGGCAAACTGTGTGTCGGCTTTCGCGCCATACGCGCACCACTCCGGACCGATAGCGCACGCATCCCACCCTGTAAGAGCGCCGAGCTATACGACGCGACAACCTACACACAGTTTGCCACCTGGGCGGCACATACCATTCGCTGCCGCTGGCTCATGTATGGGTGTTCGAAGTGGGTGAGGCGCCTGTTCGACGCGCTGGCAACGAACATCAGTCACGTGATTGCCGTGTGAAGCGTAAGAACCTTTGGGGGCCCTCAGGCAAGAATTAGCACTGGCGGTGTGAGCCGCTTTCTTTTGCCTACTTTTCTTTGCGGCGGCAAAGAAAAGTAGGTGCCGCCCCGCACAGGGGCGACGCTTGAAGCGAGCTAACGAAACGCGGATGCCAGCGCAAACACAAGCAAACCAAACCAAACCAAACCAAACCAAACCAAACCAAACTCAGACCGAACGGCTCCTATCCCTATGATGATCAGCAGCCAAAAGCATATACATGGCAGGCACAACAAACAGCGTAAAAAGAGTCCCAATAGAAAGCCCGGAAAAAATCACAAGCCCCATGGCATTCCGCCCAGCGGCGCCAGCCCCTGACGCAATCACCAACGGCAAAACCCCAAGTACCATCGCCGCGGTAGTCATCAAAATAGGCCGCAACCGCACAGCCGCCGCCTCCTCGAGCGCCTCGCGTTTCAAGCGCCCCGCCCGCTGAAGCTCATTAGCAAACTGCACAATCAAAATACCGTGCTTGCTAACCAGCCCCATCAAAGTAACAAGCCCAACCTGCGTATAAATATTGAGCGTCGACAGCCCGAGATTAATAAAGATCAGCGCCCCAAACAACGCCATCGGCACAGAAACAAGAATCACCACAGGATCGCGAAAACTTTCGAACTGCGCGGCAAGCGCGAGAAACACGATGATCGTCGCGAACATCAACGTAATGACAAATCCGCCCGACTCCTGCACGAACTGCCGCGACAACCCCGAGTAATCCGCGCTATAACCGGTCGGCGCGGCATCGGTGGTGGCCTTGCGCAAAAAGTCGAGCACTTCCCCCTGCGAAATCCCCGGCGCAATCACCCCGGAAATCGTCGCCGAGTTCAACTGCTGAAAGTGATTGATCGACTCCGGCACCACGTTCTGCTTCAAACTCGTCACAGTCGAAGCCGGTATCACACTGCCATCCGGCGTGCGCAAATAATAGTCAAGCACCTGCGACGGATTCAATCGATCCGTTTGCAACACCTGCGGAATCACCTTGTACGAGCGCCCCGCAATCGAAAAGTAATTCACGTAGTTGCCGCCCAGCGCCGCACCCAGCGCCTGCCCGACATCGCTCTGCGTGAGCCCAAGCGACGCAACCTTATCGCGATCCACGACCAGCACGCTCTCCGGCTTGTCGATCTTCAGATCACTATCGACGAAAAAGAACATGCCGCTCTCGCGCGCCTTCTGCAGCA
Source organism: Paraburkholderia caribensis (assembly GCF_002902945.1). Classification (NCBI taxonomy): domain Bacteria; kingdom Pseudomonadati; phylum Pseudomonadota; class Betaproteobacteria; order Burkholderiales; family Burkholderiaceae; genus Paraburkholderia; species Paraburkholderia caribensis. The sequence continues at coordinate 2,872,460 of NZ_CP026101.1, read as the reverse complement.
CGGTCTGCGAGACTTCATTCAGATTCTCGAACGGCTCCGTCGTGCTGATCACGAACTGCACAGGCAAGCCCTGTGCGCCGGGCAACGGCGGAAACTGGAACGCGGCCACCCGCGCGCCCGCAATGCCGTTCCACTTCTCCTGCAACTCCTGCTGCAACTGCGTGGCGTTCTTCTTGCGCTTGTCCCAGGTCTTGAACAGAACGCCGCCAATCCCCTGATTCAGCGTCGGCGCGCCCGTCAGCTGGAACATCTGCGAATACTCCGGCATACCCTTCGAGATGTCGAACACCTGGTCCGCGTAGGTCTGCATCTGTTGGATCGTGGCATTCGGCGGCCCCTGGATCTGCGACAGCACGATGCCCTGGTCCTCCTGCGGCGCAAGCTCCGATTGCGATGTCATGAACAGATACACGGTCCCGCACAGCAGCAGCGCCCCCATTACGATGAACACGGGCCACGTGTCGAGCATCGAATGCAGGAGCCGCCCGTAGCCGTGATGCACGCGCTCGAACTGTCTGTCGACGAAACGCGCGAAACGTCCCGACTCCTGATCCATGCGGAAAAAACGCGAGCACATCATCGGCGACAGACTCAGCGCGATCACACCCGATACAGCCACGGCGCCCGCCAGCGTGAACGCAAACTCGGTGAAAAGCGCGCCCGTCAAACCGCCCTGAAAACCGATAGGCAGATACACGGCGATCAGCACGACCGTCATCGCAAGAATCGGCCCGCCCAGTTCGCGCGCGGCGATCATCGCGGCTTCGAATGGCGGCTTGCCTTCCTCCTTCATATGCCGGTCGACGTTCTCGACCACGATGATCGCGTCGTCGACCACCAGTCCGATCGCGAGCACGAGCGCAAGCAGCGTCAGCAGGTTGATCGAATAACCGAGCAGCTGCATCACGAAGAACGTGCCGATCAGCGACAGCGGCATCGCGATCACGGGCACGATCACCGCACGGAAGCTGCCGAGAAACAGGAAGATCACCACCGTCACGATCAGCAGCGCTTCGACGAGGGTCTTCACCACTTCCTCGATGGCGGTGTTGATGAAGTCCGTCGCGTCGTAGACGATGTCGCCCGTCATGCCTGTCGGGAACTGCTTCTGCAGATCGGGAAAGATCGCCTTCACGCGCTTGGCCACATCGAGCACGTTCGCATCCGGCGCGACCTTGATGCCGATGAACACCGAGCGCTTGCCGCTGAACGCGACGTTGAAGTCGTAGCTGTCCGCGCCGAGCACGACATTGCCGACATCCTCGAGACGCACGATCGCGCCGTTCTTCTGCTTCACCACCAGCTTTCTGAAGTCCTCGACGGAATGCAGGTCGGTGCCCGCGTTCAGATCGACGCTGATCATCTGCCCTTTGGTCGTGCCGAGCGTCGCCAGATAGTTGTTGTTGCCGAGCGCCGTGAATACGTCGGAAGCCGTCACGTTGTGCGCCGCGAGCTTCGTCGAATCGAGCCACGCGCGCAATGCGAACTGCCGGCCGCCGAGAATTTCCGCCGTCTGCACGCCCTGCACCGAATCGAGCTTCGGCTTCACGACGCGCAGCAGATAGTCGGTCACGTTGTTGCTCGGCAGGACGTCGCTGTAGAAGCCCATGTACATCGCGTCGGTGGTCTGGCCGACCTGGACGGTCAGCACAGGCTGCTGCGCTTGCGGCGGCAACTGGTTGCGCACCGACGCGATCTGCGTGTTGATCTCCGTCAATGCGCGGTTGGAGTCGTAGTTCAGACGCAGTGTCGCGGTGATCGTGGAGAGGCCCGTCGTGCTCGACGACGACATGTAGTCGATGCCCTGGGCCTGCGCAATCGCCGATTCGAGCGGCTGCGTGATGAAGCCGGCCATCGTGTCGGCGCTCGCGCCGTAGTACGCGGTCATGATCGTGACCACGCCGTTTTCCGTCTGCGGATACTCGCTGACCTTGAGCGTCGACAGCGCGCGCAAGCCGAGCACGAGAATCAGCAGACTCACGACGGAGGCGAGCACCGGCCGTTCGATAAAGATATCGGTGAATTTCATCGGCGGCCTCTTATTGTTCCTGAGGCGTCGGGTTCGGGCTGTCGGCAGGCAGCACGCGGTTGTCGATCACGAGCGGCGTGCCGTTCTTCAGCTTCAACTGGCCACTCGTCACGACCTGCGTGCCTTCGCCGATGCCCTTGAGTATCGCGACCTGATCGCCGCGCGTCGGCCCTGGCGTGATGAACACCTGTTGCGCGATGGGCATGACCTTGCCATGCGCGTCCTTGTGCTCGCCCGGCTTGACCACGAACACGGTTGCGCCGTACGGGTTATAGGTGATCGCCGTTTGCGGCAGCGTCAGATAGCGTTCTTCGTTGCCCGCGTCGATCTTCACGTTCGCGTACATGCCGGGCAGCAGCTTGCGCTCGCGGTTGTCGACGCTCGCCTCGATCTGCACGTTGCGCGTCGTGTTGTCCACGCGCGGATTGATCGAGCGGATCTTGCCGTCGAACGTGCGGCTGCTGTACGCGTTGGTATCGACGACGACGGTTTGTCCGACCTGCAATTGCCCGAGTTGTTGCTGCGGCAGATAGAAGTCGGCGTAAATCGGATCGATGGCCTGTAACGTGACGATCGCGTCGCCGGGATTGATGTACTGGCCGGGATTCACGGTCGTGATGCCGACGCGTCCCGCGAACGGTGCGCGAATGGTTTTCTTCTCGACGAGCGCGGCCTGTTGATCGACCTGCGCGCGCTTGCTTTTGAGGTCGGCTGCATCGGCGTCGAGTTGCGCCCTGGCGATCGCCTGGATGTCGTACTGCGCCTTGTCGCGCTTGTACACGGTTTGCGCGAGTTCCGCGGCGGCTTGCAGCGAGGCGAGCAGCGCGCGGTCCGAATCGTCGTTCAGGCGCAGCAGCACCTGGCCTGCTTTCACTTCCTGCCCCGAGCTGAACGGAATCTCGCGGACGAGGCCCGGCACTTCCGTCGTCACGTCGACGCCGCGCACCGCGCGCAGGCTGCCGACGGCGGACAGTTGCGGCTGCCAGCTCTGATAGCGCGCGACAGCGGACGTCACGGTCGCGGCGGGCGCCGCATTGCTCGCCATGAACTTCCGGATCATGTGCGCCTTGAACAGGTTGAAGCCGACCAGCGCGGCGAGCAGCACGCCCACGCAGATCAGCATGATGATCATCCGCTTTGTCATCGGTCTTTTCGTCGTCATCGTCATGTCCTTGCACGGCAAACGGGTGAGGCACGAAACGCATCCGGCGGCGCTGCGGGCTCATCGCATGCGACGTGCGGCTACTGCAAGAAGTCAGTGCGGCGTGGCGGGGTTTGCCTGATTGGCTTGGCTCGTGGCCGCGTCGTTCCACCAGCCTCCGCCGAGCGACTGGAACAACGCTGCCGTGTCCGCATAGCGCGCGGCCTGCGCCTGCGCCAGATTCACGACGGTCTGCTGGTATTGACGCTGCGCATCGAGCAGCGCGAGATAACTGACGCCGCCGACGCGAAACTGGCCCCGCGTCAGATCGAGCGAAGCACTCGCCGCGCGCCATGCGTCCGTTTGCGCGGCGAGACCCGTCGCATCGTGTTCGAGCGCGCGCAACGTGTCGGCGACGTTCTGGAACGCGAGCAACACCGTTTGCCGGTATTGCGCGTTGGCCTGATCGAATGCGGCCTCGGCAGCGCGCTTTTGTGCGCTCAACTGGCCGCCATGAAAGAGCGGCTGCGTGATGCCCGCGCCGATGCTCCAGATCATGTCCGCGTACTTGAGCAGTCCCGCTGGCGTCAGCGCCTGCGGGCCGTAGCTTGCGGACAGCGTGATCTGCGGATACATGTTCGCCGTCGCCACGCCGACCTGGGCGCTTGCCTGATGCAGCGTGGCGTCGGCTGCGAGGATGTCGGGCCGCTGCCTGACCAGCGACGAAGGCAGAGTCACGGGCAAACTTTGCGGCAACGTGAACATCGACAGCCTGAACTCGGGCACGGCCGTGTCGCTTGGCGGCTTGCCTGCGAGCACGGCAAGCTGATGCCGGGTCTGATCGAGCGACTGACGCAGCGGCGGCAGCGTCGCGCGTGTTTGCGCGAGCAACGTTTCCTGCGAGAGCACGGCGGTGCGGCCCACGCCGCCCAGTTCGAACTGTTTGCGCAATACGCCGAGTTGCGCTTCTTCATCTGCGGCGATGCGTTCGGTCGAGTCGATCTGCTCGCGCAAGGAGGCCTCCTTGACCGCCGCCGTGACGATGTTCGCCGACAGGGCGAGATACGCGGCCTGCAACTGATAGCCCTGGTAATCGATCTGCGAGCGCAGCGATTCGAGTTCGCGCCGCGAGCCGCCGAACACATCGAGGTTATACGACACGTTCACCGACGCGTTATACAGGTTCAGCACTTGCGTGAGCCCCGGCTGGCCGAACGTGACCCCGTTGAACTTCTCACGCGTCGCGTTGAGCTTCGCATCGACGGACGGATACAACGCGCTGCCCACTTCCGCGCGATAGTTCTCGGCCGCCTGCCTGAGCGCCGCCTGCGCAGCGGCGACGTTCGGGCTGTTGGCGAGCGCTTCGCGTATCAGCGCGTCGAGCGGTTCGCAATGAAAGAGCGTCCACCATTGGGCGGGAATGTCCTGTGCTGCGACAAATCGCTGAGGCACACCGGATGCGCCCGGCGACGACGCTGTCTGATCGGGCAGCGGCGTGGGCGTATAGGTTTGCGTGGCGGGCGGTGCGGGCGTGCGGTAATCGGGGCCGACCATGCAGCCGGACAGGGGAAGCAATGATGCGCCGAGAATGGCGAGGGCTGCGCTGATCGAAGTGTCGAACGCGAAACGTGAAGGTCCATGCAAGCGACTGCGACTGCCATTGACGTCATCGATCATCTATCCACCCTGTATTACCTGCGCGGACTACGAACGAAATTACGAATGCAGAATTCAACAGCCTGATGCCGCGCATAGCCTAGCATGGGTCGTTGCAAACGAGATCATGCTTGCAGAAGCTTTAGGGGAATAGATCTGTTTTGCGGCGCTCAAACGTTAAATCAGCGCGGATGCAAAAAGACTGAAGCGCCGTATATGTCATCTTTTGACTTATGCGGCGCTTCTCGAGAGGCGGATAGAAGACGGACGATAAAGCGACGTGAATGCGGCGAGCCATTTGACAATTGAACGAGGCGCGCACGCTTGCGATTGCGCCCTTACAACGCGGCAAGAAACTCAATGCGCCGCGCCGCGCTCGCCCGATGTGCCGACCGTGCCGGGCTTGCGCAGCATCTTGTCCACTTCGCCCGCGTGCATCTCTTCGACTGCAATCATCTGCCGCGCATATTCTTCGAGCGCCACCGAGCGGTCCTTGACCAGCGCGAGCAGATCGCGATACAGGCCGAGTGCGACATCTTCCGCTGCGAGCGATTCGCGCAGGATGGTGGTGATGTCGGTCGTATGCGAGTCGAGCAGCGCACCGATACCTAGCGACGGATACTCGCCGAGCGTCGTGATCCATTCGCCCGCCTGATGCGCGTGCAGCAGCGATTCGTCAGCCTGCTGGCGCAGCCACGACACGATCGGAATGCGGCCAAAGCCGAACACGAGGAAGGAGTAGTGCGTATAGCGCACCACGCCTGCCAGCTCGGATTCGAGAATCTGGTTCAGCACCGCGATGACCTTGTCCTTTTCGATGTCCGGCATAGGGCTCTCCGCAATACTCGTCGACGACGATTGAGGCTTTCATTGTTGGCCTCGCCTGGGCAAAGATCAAGTGAATCGCGGCGCGAATACCGTCAACGGATGACGACGACTGGCACGGGAATCGTCGCATAGGGCAGCCGTATCGCGGGAGCGGGTGGCGGTACGACGGCAACGTAGGGCACGACAGGCGCCGCGGGCACGATGGGCACCACGGCAGGCGGTTGCGGCGGCACGTAATAGAGCGTACGCACCGGTGCGTAGACGGCGGCGGGCACATAGGCCGCATGAACGAAGACGGTGCCGGCAAAGGCGCTCGTCGAGCAGGCGATGCCCATGGCGGCGATCGCGGACGTATAAGCAGATCGAATGTTCACATGAAACTCCTGAAGCGAATGTCGGCACATGCGGTGTGAAATGCTGAAGAGGCGGCCGACGTGCAAACGATACGCAACGCCTTCCACGAAGGGCAGCGATTACTTGTTTCATTCGATGTCGGAAATAGCACGCCCATGTTTGAAGCGTCTGCTGCGTAATGCACGTTGCGCCGTGCACGAAGAGGGGCCGCTCACATGACATGGATCGACATAACTTTGAAATTGCCTTGAGCGTCCCGGACAACCAGAATTCGCTTCGCCAACGACGAATCGCAACACGACGTAGCGAAGAAGTTGAACGAACCGATGATGGAGATGGGAAATGAAGATGTTGATCGCTATTCTGGCTTTGTGCATTGCATCGACGGGCGTGATGGCCCAGACGGCGCCGCAACCGATGGCGGGATCGCCGCGCATGGAGCGCATGATGCAGCAGTTGCAGGAGCGCTTTGCGACCGCCAACACGACGCATGACGGCAAGCTGACGCTGGCCCAGGCGCAGACGGGCATGCCACGCGTCGCGCAGCATTTCGCCGAGATCGACACGCAGAAGCAGGGCTACGTGACGCTGGCGCAGATCGAGCAGTTCATGGCGCAGCGCGCGGGATCGCACTGACGGAAAAGCGGGTCGGCATGACGCTAAACTGTTGCAAGACGACTGCAACCCTAAGCCACCAAGCGACGAAGGAGCCTTGCATGGACCGACCCGCCCGCATCATCGTGCTCGACGACGAAGCGGAACTCCGCAACATGCTGCAGCGCTTTCTGAGCGGACACGGCTTCGAAGTCCGCGCCGTGGAAAACAGCAAACGGCTCGAGCGCTATTTGCAGCGCGAGCCGTATGATCTGCTGGTGCTCGATCTGATGATCGGCGAAGAAGACGGCCTGCAGATCTGCGCGAAACTGCGGGCAGAAGGGCACACGCTGCCCATTCTGATGCTCACGGCCAAGGGCGATCCGCTCGACCGTGTGATCGGCCTCGAAACGGGCGCCGACGATTACCTCGCGAAGCCATTTCTGCCGCGCGAACTGGTGGCGCGCATCAATGCGCTGCTGCGTCGCCAGAAAATCGCCTCGAACGATCCGACCGTCACCACGCAGACGCTGCGCTTCGGGGACTTCCGGCTCGATGTCGGCAAGCAGTGCCTCTACAAACAGGACGATCTTCTCGAGTTGCATTCGGCGCAGATGCTGCTGCTGACGGCGCTCGCCGCCTCGCCGAACCGCGCCGTGAGCCGCGACAATCTGATCGCGCGCGCAAGGGGGCGCGACCACGATGCGCTCGACCGCAGCATCGACGTGCAGATTCTGCGTCTGCGGCAGGCGATCGAAAGCGATCCGTCGAAACCGCGTTACATCAAGACAGTGTGGGGCGTCGGCTACATGCTCGTCGCCGACGTCGACGCATGAGTGCGCGCATGTTGCGGCGCTTCATGTCGCGCTTGCTGCCGCGCAGCGTGCTCGCGCGCAACATCGCGCTGCTGATCGTGCTGGTCGCGTTCACTCAGGTGTGCTCGCTGAGCGTGCTGATTCATTACGTGCAGAAGCCGCGCGTCGAGCGCGCTGCGGCCGTGTTCGGCACCTACATCAAGACGCTGGACAATGCGCTCGCCGCCTCGCCCGTGGACGCACGCGACACGCTCGTCGCGCGGCTCGATGCGCGCAGCGAGCCGCCAACGGAAGCTGTCATCGAGCCGCGTGTCCGCTTGCTCGCGTTCTACCGGACCTATCAGCTCGCGACCTTTCTCGACACGCTGCATCGCTATCTGCCGCCGGGCACCGAAGTGCGCTGGCAAGGCGCGCCGCATCCGCGCATGTGGATTCGCATGCATGTGGCGGGCACGCCATACTGGATCGGCCTGCAGGTGCCGGAAGAAGCGCAGGGCGGCGGCATGTTGACGGCGGTGCTGCTGTCGATCGGACTCGGGATGATCGCCGCGTTGACGGGCTTCGCGCTACAGGCGCATCTGAACCGTCCGTTGCAGGAGCTTGCGCAAGCGGCGCGCCGTGTCAGCGCGGGCGAAGTGCCGCCGCCGCTACCCGTCGACGGTCCGACGGAAATCGCCCAGGTGAGCGGCGCGTTCAATCAGATGACACAGGCGCTGCAGCAGGCGGAAGCGACGCGTGCGCTGATGCTCGCGGGCATCTCGCACGACATCCGCACGCCGCTGACCAAGCTGCGTCTCGCGATGGCGATGGCGAGCGACACGAACGGCGACGAAGCTTTCGTCGGCGCAGCGGAGTCGTATCTGGATCAGATCGATACGATACTTCAGCAGTTCATGGACTATGCGGGCAGCGGCGAGCGCGAGACGCCGCAACCGGGGGATCTGAACGCGCTGATCAGCCAGCTCGCCGCCGACTTCGCGGGCCTCGGACACGAGTTCGACCTGCAACTGGGCGAGTTGCCCGAGCACGCGTTCCGGCCCATCACGATGATGCGGCTCGTGATGAACCTGATGCAGAACGCCGTCGTGTACGGACAAACAGGTCTCGCCGTCAGGACGTGGGCAGACGCGCAAGCGATCCATGTGGCCGTGGCCGATCGCGGCAAGGGCTTGAGCGCGGAAGAACTGGAACGGCTGAAGGCGCCGTTTCAGCGCGGCAAGAACGCGCATGGCAAAACGGGTGGCACGGGGCTGGGGCTGGCGATCGTCGAACGCATTGCGCGGCTGCATGGCGGCACGCTGGCGTTTCATGCGCGCGAAGGCGGCGGGCTCGAAGTGTGGGCCGTGCTGCCGATTCAGCGCGATTCGCGCTCAGCCGATGCGGGCGAGCCATCGGCCACGCAACCGGCCAGTTGAACGCGCGAGACATTTCATGTGCGAGCGGCTAATCTGTCGGCTGTCTTGATCCCGTCGCCGGCGCACGGCGGCCACTGCGATGACACGCGTCGAATCTCCTTTCGATATCGAACGTCTGGAAGACGAATGGCTCGAGGCCGACGGCTATGGCGGCTTTGCGTCGGGCACGGCGGGCACGCTGCGCACCCGGCGTTATCACGCGCTGCTGCTGACGGCGACGCGCGCGCCAGCGGGCCGCATCGTGCTCGTGAATGGGATCGAAGCGTGGGTCGAGACGAACGGCGCGCGCTATCCGCTGTCGATGCAGCGTTACGCGCCCGATATCGTCTATCCCGACATCGCTGCGAGTCTGATCCGGTTCGACACGACACCGTGGCCGACATGGCGCTTCCGCCTCGATGCGCGGACGTGTGTGATCGCGGAAACGTTCGTCGCGAAAGCAACTCGCGAAACGGTGCTGCGCTGGCGCGTGGCATTCGATGACGACGCTGGTGGCGATGACGCAATCAGGCTTCATGTTCGTCCGTTGCTGTCCGGGCGCGATTATCACGCGCTGCATCACGAGAACGGCGCCTTCGATTTTTCCGCTTCCGTCGACGGCGAACGTGTGACGTGGCAGCCGTATCACGATCTGCCTGCGATTCGCGTCGTCACGAACGGCGCGTATGAACACGCGCCCGACTGGTATCGTAACTTCTGCTATGTACGCGAACGCGAGCGCGGCCTCGATTTCACCGAAGACCTCGCGACGCCCGGCGTTTTCACGTTCGACCTTCGTTCGGATGCGGCCGTGATGATATTGAGCGCGGACGTGCCGAACCCATCGCAGCCTGTTGTGCAAGCCGCCGCGATTGAACTGGCGAACACGCTTGCCGGGACTGAAACGAACCGCCGCGCTGCTTTTGCTTCGCGCCTGCATCGTTCCGCCGATGCCTACGTTGTCGCGCGGTCGGCGGGACACACGATCGTCGCCGGGTTTCCGTGGTTTACCGATTGGGGCCGCGATACTTTCATCGCGATGCGCGGCCTGCTGATCGCCACGGGGCGACTCGCGGAAGCCGGGTCGATCCTGCTCGCATGGGCGGGGACGATTTCGCAAGGCATGTGTCCGAACCGTTTTCCCGATTACGGCGACGAGCCCGAATACAACTCGGTCGATGCGTCGCTCTGGTTTGCGATTGCCGTACACGACTATCTGGCGACAGGGCATGCGTCGGACGCGACGCGCGAGCGCCTGCATGAAGCCGTCGATACGATTCTGGCCGGCTACACACAAGGCACGCGCTACGGCATCCGTGCCGATGACGATGGCCTGCTGCGTGCAGGCGTGCCTGGCGTGCAACTCACGTGGATGGACGCGAAGGTCGGCGACTGGGTGGTGACCCCGCGCATCGGCAAGCCCGTCGAAGTGCAGGCGTTGTGGTTCAACGCATTGCGCATTGCCGCACAGTGGAATGCGCGCTGGAGCGATGCCGCCGGGCGTGTGGCGGCATCGTTTGTGCAGCGCTTTGTCGATTCGGAAACGGGCGCGCTGTTCGATAACGTCGACGTCGATCATGTGCACGGCACTGTAGACAGATCGATCCGGCCCAATCAGATTTTCGCGGCAGGCGGCTTGCCGTTCGCGCTGGTCGAAGGCGAAACGGCGCGGGCCGTCGTTGCGCAAGTGGAAGCGCATCTGCTGACGGCGCTGGGTTTGCGCACGTTGTCGCCGGAAGATCCCGGCTATCGCGGGCGCTATGCGGGCGCGCCGCTCGAACGTGACGGCGCGTATCACCAGGGGACCGTGTGGCCATGGCTGCTCGGGCCATTCGTCGAAGCCTGGCTGCGCGCGCAACGTCCCGATGACGCCGCCCGCAGCGCGGCCCGCGCGCGTTTTCTCGCGCCGCTCGACGCGCATCTGGATCGCGCGGGCCTCGATCACATTTCGGAAGTCGCGGACGGCGATGCGCCGCATGCGCCGGGCGGCACGCCGTTTCAGGCTTGGTCGCTGGGGGAGCGGTTGCGTATGGGCGTGTTGCTGGGCGAAAGCGTCCACGCCCACCTCCCCGACGCGAACACCCCAAACCGCGCTACGATGTGACTCCCACCGTCACCCGAGAGACGAGGACGCTGCCATGCCTCCGCTGCGCGCCGGAAACCTGCTTGCCACTGTCGAGGGAATACGTCTGCACTCCAGTGAATGCGCGCGATGGCAGCGCTGGGGCCCGTATCTGAGCGAGCGTCAGTGGGGCACGGTGCGCGAAGACTACAGCCCGAACGGCACCGCATGGGACTATTTCCCGCACGATCACGCCCGCAGCCGCGCCTACCGCTGGGGCGAGGACGGCATTGCGGGGTTCGGCGACGACACGTTGAACTGGTGTGTGTCGGTCGCCATGTGGAACCGCGCCGATCCCATTCTCAAGGAACGCCTGTTCGGCCTCACGAACCAGGAAGGCAATCACGGCGAGGACGTCAAGGAACTGTATTTCTATCTGGACGGCACGCCGACACATTCCTATATGCGGATGCTGTACAAGTATCCGCATGGCGCTTTTCCGTATCAGGATCTCGTCGAGGAGAACGGGCGGCGCGGTGCGGATCTGCCGGAATATGAAGTTCTCGATACGGGCATCTTCGACGACTCGCGCTATTTCGATGTGACCGTCGAATACGCAAAGAACTCGCCCGAAGACATCGTGATGCGCGTCACCGTCGAAAACCGCGCGGACGAATCCGCGTCACTCGATCTGCTGCCGCAAATCTGGGCGCGCAACAAATGGTCGTGGAAGGAGGCCGGCGAGCGCCCCAAGCTCACGAAGGAAACGGTGCACGGCGTCACGCGTCTGCTCGGTACGCATCCCGGACACGAGCCGATGGTGGTGACGGCATGGTCGCCCGATACGACTGTTTTCGAGTGGCTGTTCTGCGAGAACGATACGAACGTCCGCCGCCATTTCAACATGGAGGCGGAAGGTCCGTTCAAGGACGGCTTCAACAACTATCTCGTGCACGGCGACGCCGATGCGATACGTCGTGACGCAGGCACCAAAGCGGCCGCGCACGTGCCGCTGAATCTGCCGCCGCACGGGACGGCCGTCGTCTATCTGCGCTGGCGTCCCGAGTTCTGCGCCGATGAAACGCCGCTCGATGCCGAGCAACTGTTCGCGCAACGTATCGCCGAGGCCGATGCGTTTTATGCGGCGTTGCAGCATCATATAGAAAGCGCGGACGAGCGGCTCGTGCAGCGCCAGGCGCTAGCGGGCATGCTGTGGTCGAAGCAGTATTACCAGTTCGACGTCGAGCGCTGGATGGACGGCGACCCGTTGCAGCCGACGCCGCCCGCATCGCGCAAACAGGGACGCAATCGCGACTGGCGGCATTTGTGCAACGCGGACATCGTGTCGATGCCGGACAAATGGGAGTATCCGTGGTACGCGTCGTGGGACCTCGCGTTTCATGCCGCTGCATTCGCGCTGATCGATCCCGCGTTTGCGAAGCGTCAGTTGCTGCTGCTCGTGAAGGACCGCTACATGCACCCGAACGGGCAGATCCCCGCGTACGAATGGGCGTTCGGCGATGCGAACCCGCCCGTGCACGCATGGGCCGCGTGGCGTGTTTATGAAATCGATCGCGCGCTGACGGGCAAGGGCGACCGCGATTTTCTCGAACTGGTCTTCCACAAGCTGTTGCTGAACTTCGCGTGGTGGGTGAATCGCAAGGATGCCGACGGCCGCAATATCTTCCAGGGCGGCTTTCTCGGCCTCGACAACGTCGGCATTTTCGACCGCTCGTCGCCGTTGCCGACGGGCGGCCATATCGATCAGGCCGACGGCACCGCATGGATGGCCGCGTATGCGCTGGACCTGATGCGCATCGCGCTCGAACTCGCGTTTGCGAATCACGTGTTCGTCGATATTGGCGTGAAGTTCTTCGAGCACTTCCTGTATATCGCGCAGGCCGTGAGTTGCGAAGATAACTGCGATACGGGCCTGTGGGACAGTCAGGACGAATTCTTCTATGACAAGCTGCGCTTGCCCGACGGCTCCAATGTGCCGATGCGGGTGCGCTCGATCGTCGGGCTGATTCCGCTGATCGCCGTGCATGTGCTCGAAGAGCGTCTGCATGGCTCGCTGCCGGGCCTGCGCGACCGCCTTGTCTGGTTCCTGCGCAACAAGCCCGATCTCGCGCGGCTGGTGTCGCGCTGGAACGAGCCGGGGCGCGGCAACAGCTTGCTGCTTTCACTGTTGCGCGGGCATCGGATGAAAGCGCTGCTCAAGCGTGCGCTCGACGAAGCCGAGTTCCTGTCCGATCACGGCGTGCGCGCGCTGTCGCGTGTGCATCGCGATCAACCTTACGTCTTTCAGCACAACGGGCAGAGCTTCTGCGTGAAGTACTTGCCAGCCGAATCCGATTCGCGCGTGTTCGGTGGCAATTCGAACTGGCGCGGGCCGGTGTGGATGCCCGTCAACTATCTGCTGATTGAGTCGCTGTACGAATTTCATCGCTATTACGGCGACGATTTTCGCGTCGAGTACCCGACGGGCTCGGGCAACCAGCTTTCATTGTCCGAAATCGCCGACGCCCTTGCGCAACGTACGACGACGCTGTTCCTGAAGGACAAGAACAACGAGCGGCCTGTGATGGCTGCGTATCCGATGTTGCAGGCGGACCCGCGCTCGCAGGATCTCGTGCTGTTTCACGAATACTTTCACGGCGACAACGGACGCGGCGTGGGCGCGTCGCATCAGACGGGGTGGTCGGGTCTCGTCGCATTGCTGTTGCAGCCGCGCGAGCTTGCAAGCTCCGGTTTCTTGCCCGAAACGGGCGAGGCGCAGGACGCCGAAGTGGCCGCTTCCGTGAAATAGACCGCGCTGCCCGCCGCTCGTGCAGCAGTTCGATTGAACTGTGCGGCATGACGGCGGGTCTTTCAGATATTGCCACGCGTATGGCTCATTGATGGAAAGACTGCCATGTCCAATGACGCAAACGACGCATCATCCACTACCTCGTCAGCAAGCTGCAAGATCGGCGCAGGCCCGCATGCAGCCGCCGCGGGTCCCGCAGGCAAGCGGCCCGCGCCGCCGTGCACGCTGGTCATCTTCGGCGCGGGCGGCGATCTGACCAGGCGTTTGTTGACGCCGTCGCTGTACAACCTGACCGTCGATGGCCTGCTCGACGACGGCATGCGCATCATCGGGGTCAATCACGGCGAGCGCGAAACGAAAGCGTGGCTCGACGATCTCGGCCAGTCGCTGCAGCAGTTCGCTGCGGAAAAGGCGAGCGAAGCGCATTCCGGCAAGGTCGACGAGAAAGCCTGGAAATGGCTTTCATCGCGCATGGAGTACATGGCGGGCGAATTCGAAGCCGACGATGTGTTCGAAGCGCTCAAGCAGCGTATCGAGAAAACGCCGCACGGCAATGCGATCTTCTATCTCGCGGTGGGCGCGCGCTTTTTCAGGCCGATCGTCGAGCGTCTCGGCAAACATGGCTTGCTGAAAGAAGACGCGCAGCACAAGGGGAGCTTCCGGCGTCTCGTGATCGAAAAGCCGTTCGGCACGGACCTCGCGTCCGCACGCGATCTCAACGCTCACATTCTCGGTTACGCAGACGAATCGCAGGTTTATCGCATCGATCACTTTCTCGGCAAGGACACAGTGCAGAGCATCCTTGCCGTGCGCTTCGCGAATGCGATGTTCGAGCCTGTGTGGCGGCGCGAGTACATCGACAGCGTGCAGATCACGGCGGCGGAAACGCTCGGCGTCGAAGGGCGCGGCAAGTTCTACGAACAGACGGGCGCGTTCCGTGACATGCTGCCGAACCATCTGTTCCAGTTGCTTGCCATGGTCGCGCTGGAGCCGCCCAATTCGTTCCATGCCGAAGCCGTGCGCGACAAGAAAGCCGAACTCCTCGCCGCCATCGAGCCGCTAAAGCCCGACGACGTCGTATTCGGCCAGTACGAAAAGGGTGATGCGGGTATTGCGTATCGCGACGAACCCGACGTCGCGCGCGACAGCACGACGGAAACCTATGCGGCTGCGCGCGTGTTCATCGACAACTGGCGCTGGGCGGGCGTGCCGTTCTATCTGCGTACGGGCAAGCGCATGGCCGCACGCCGCACCGAGATTGCCGTGCAGTTGAAGCGCGTGCCGTTTCTGATGTTCCGCGACACACCCGTCGAAGCGTTGACGCCGAATGTATTCACGCTGCGCATCGATCCCGCGCATGGCACGCGCTTCGACTTCAACGTCAAGGTGCCCGGACCGGCGATGCAGATCGGCGCGGTGCGCTCCGCGTTCAACTACAACGACTTCTTCGACGAACGCGCGAACGTCGGCTACGAAACGCTGCTCTACGACTGCATGCTCGGCGACGAGACACTGTTCCAGCGCGCCGACAGCATCGAGTCGAGCTGGTGCGCCGTCGATCGCGTGCTGCATCCCGAAGGCGGCCCGCTGCCCGTGTATGGCTATCCGGCGGGCAGCAGCGGGCCGGCGCAAGCGGATGAACTGCTCGCGCGCGATGGCCGCGCGTGGCGTTCATTGCAAAGCAAAGAGTAGTCCTGTCACAACCACAAACGAAAGGGGGACGCTTTGGCCAAAGCTAAAGTACAGACGCGACCCAAGGCCACCAGCGACGGTGAGCGGATACTCGCCATCGATGTCGGCGGCACGGGCCTGAAGGCGGCCGTGATCGACGCGGACGGCGACATGAAAAGCGAACGCGTGCGCGTTGCGACACCGCATCCATGCACGCCCGCGCAACTCGTCGATACGCTGGTGACGCTCGTGCAGCCGCTCGTCGATGCGCAGCATCCAACCTTGATGTCGATCGGCTTTCCGGGCGTCGTGCGCGACAACCACGTGCTGACGGCCCCGAATATCGGCGACGCGAGCTGGCGTGGCTTCGCGCTCGCGGAACAACTGGCGGCGCGCTTGGGCGGCCTGCCTGTGCGTATGATCAACGACGCCGAGATGCAAGGCTTCGCGGCGATCGAAGGGCATGGCATCGAATTCGTGTTGACGCTCGGCACGGGCGCTGGCACCGCGCTCTTTCGCGACGGCGAGTTGATGCCGCATCTCGAACTCGCGCATCATCCCGTCAGCAAGGACCGCACGTATGACGAGTACATCGGCAATGCGGCGCGGGAGAAGGTGGGCAGCAAGCGCTGGAACCGGCGTGTGGAGAAGGTGATCGCCATCCTGACTTCGCTCGTCAACTACGACAAGCTGTGGATCGGCGGCGGCAATGCCGAGCGCCTGACGTTCGAGTTGCCGTCGAATGCGGCCGTCGTGTCGAACGCGGCGGGCATCGAAGGCGGTGCGCGGCTCTGGCATCCGAAGTCGGTGCGGGAAACGCGGCAGTTGCCGGAAGCGAACCAGAAGTCGGGCGTGTTCCGTTGAAAGAGCGGGCGGGGGAATAAACGGGCATGGCCGTTCGTTTCCTCCGATGCGGTCGTGAACGCGCGAGCGCATTCCCTTCGACGGAGCCGTTCAATGAAAACTATCTCCAACACCCGGCTCGCAGCCATGGCGCTAACGTTGGCGCTCTCTTCAGGCTTCACGCACGCCGTGGCGGCCGAGGCCTTCGAAGTGACGTCGCCGGGCACGCCCGACGGCGGTACGATCGATTCGAGCCACGCAGCCGGTGTGAACAATTGCGGCGGCCGCAACCAGTCGCCCGCTGTGCAATGGCGCAACGCGCCATCGGGCACGCGCAGCTTCGCGGTGACGCTCTTCGATCCCGACGGCGCCAAAGGCATTGGCATCATTCATTGGGTACTGTACGGGATACCCGCTTCGATGAACGCGATGCCGCATGGCGCGCCAGCGCCCGCAGGCAGCGTGAGCGGCATCAATCGCACGGGGCAGCCCGGTTACTACGGACCTTGTCCGCCCATCGGCGACGTGCCGCATCACTATGTGTTGCAGGTCTACGCGCTCGATCTCGCTCCCGATGCGCTGCCACCCAATCTCAATCACGACGCCTTTCTCGCAGCCGTCACGAATCACGTGCTGGCCGCGAGCAGCACCGTGCTGCGCTACGGACGCTAGCGCAGCATCGCACGCTCAGCGCGGTGCGTCGCCCCAGCGGTATTCGACGGTTGCCTCGTCGAGCTGCTTCTTGATCTCGGGGTCGAGCACGAGATCCACGGCGGCGAGCGAGTCGTTCAACTGTTCGACGCGGCTCGCGCCGATGATGGCCGACGTGATGGTAGGGTTCGCGAGGACCCATGCAATCGCCGTCTTCGTCATCGGTTCGCCGGTTTTCGCGTTGATCTCGCGCAGGGCTTCGATGGTCTTGAATTCACGCTCGTGCCAGTAGCGCTCCGAGTACATCTCGCCTGCTTTGCCGACCGTCGCCGTGAAGCGCCCTTCCGTGGGCTTCGCGTCGTGTCGATGCTTGCCCGTCAGCAGGCCGCCCGCGAGCGGGTTGTACGGAATCACGGCGAGGCCTTCTTCGTCGGCGAGCGGCAGCAGTTCGCGTTCGATCTGCCGGAACAGCAGGTTGTAGCGCGGCTGTACCGACACGAAGCGCGCAGTGCGCAATACGTCGGAGCGTCCGAGCATGCGCGCGAGCCGGTACGCCAGATAGTTCGACACGCCGATATAGCGCGCCTTGCCCGAGCGCACGATCACATCGAGCGCTTCGAGTGTTTCGTCGAGCGGGGTGTCGCGGTCGTCGGAATGCAACTGGTACAGATCGACGTAATCGGTGTTCAGGCGGCGCAGCGAATCGTCGATGGCGTCGAGCAGATGCTTGCGCGATGCACCCTGATTCCATGCATGCGGACCGACCTTGCCGACCGCTTTGGTCGCCAGAATGAAGCGGTCGCGCTTGCCCTTGAGCCAGCGCCCGATGATTTCCTCGGTGCGTCCCGCAAGATTTTCGCCGCCGCCTAGCGGGTAGACATCGGCCGTATCGATGAAATTCACACCGGCGTCCGTCGCCTTGTCGAGAATGCCACGCGATACGTCTTCTTCGGTTTGCAAGCCGAAAGTCATCGTACCGAGACACAAACGCGAGACAGTAAGACCGGTATGGCCGAATTTGCGGTATTGCATGATCGACTCCGCGAGAAGGAAACTATAAGAGGTTGAGTGCAGCAGAATGGAAATGCAGAAGAGAGAGCATAGCGGCTATTGCGAATCTGCGTTGTTGCGTTGCCTTCAGGCATTCAATGCGCTGACACCCTGCTGCGCTTTGCTGGAAAACTTTTCAGACGCGTAAGGTCTAAACGGCTTTGTCGCCGGGTCGGAGCTTCATATCCGGGAGGTTGATACCGATGAGTGTCGAACAGAACATCAGCCAGGAGATCGGGCACAACGGTTCTCATGCGCGCGCCGTCATCGCTGGCGCTGTGGTCGTCGCGGTGGGTGTGCTGGTGGCGTGCGCGCTCGTCATCAGAAGGAAAAAAGGCGTCGCGCGCGTGCCCGAGCCGGCAAAGAGCGTCGACGTGGACCGCTATACGGGGCGCTGGTACGAGTTCGCGCGCTATGACAATCGTTTCGAGCGAGGCCGCGATTTCGTCACGGCGGACTACGCGAAGCGCGACGACGGCTTGATCAGCGTGATCAACACGGGCCGCGAGGGCGGTGCCGATGGACCGCGGCGCGTCGCGCGGGGCAAGGCGCGCGTGGTGCCTGATTCGGACAACGCCAAGCTGAAAGTGTCGTTCTTCGGGCCGTTCTATGTCGGCGACTACTGGGTGCTCGATCACGCCGACGACTATAGCTGGTCGATCGTCGGCGAACCGGGCGGCACCTATCTGTGGATACTCACGCGTGAAGCGAAGCCCGCTGTCGAACTGCAACGCGCGCTGCTGGAACGCGTTCGCGCCATGGGCTATGACCTGTCGATGCTGCGCCGGACGCAGCAGTAAAGATTGTTTGAAAATTTTTCTAGTGGCCTTTCCTTTTGCGAAATCCCGCATTGCTGATTCGACATTTCGATTGATGTATAACGCGTTTGCGCGGTAACTCTTCCCTTCTGTGCGTGAACTTTCATGAAATTACTGCCGGATTCTGGTGTCGGCATGAATTTCGCATTAATGGACGCAATGTAATTCCGCATTGCGTTGCTGTGCGCAGAGCAATGCGGTTTCTCAAACCGGAGTGTGACTGCCCACGTAAAGAGTCGAGCGAAACAACCGTGGCTGTCGCGCCTAATTGCGTCAAATGCCATGGATACCAACCGTACACTCACCACCATTCGAAGCGGCGCGCACCAGATCAGCGACCATCGGGACGACATCTTCTTCGCCGCCGTATCGACGACACGCATGCCGATGGTCGTCACCGATCCGAACCTGCCCGACAATCCCGTGATCTTCGCGAACCATGCGTTCCTGCGCATGACAGGCTATGAGCTGACGGAAATCATCGGCACCAACTGCCGCTTTCTGCAGGGACCGGAGACGGATCGCGCCACCATCGACGAGGTGCGGGATGCCGTCACGGATCGCCGCGAGTTTGCGACGGAGGTGCTCAACTATCGCAAGGACGGCTCGACGTTCTGGAACGCACTGTTCATTTCGCCCGTTTTTAACGAGCAGGGCGAGCTGGTGTATTTCTTCGGCTCGCAGCTGGACGTGAGCCGACGCCGCGACGCAGAGGACGCCCTGCACCAGGCGCAGAAGATGGAGGCGCTCGGGCAACTGACGGGCGGCATTGCGCACGATTTCAACAATCTGCTGCAGGTGATGGCGGGTTATGTGGATGTGCTGCAAATGGGCATTGAAGGCAATGCGCACGGCCCGGCGATGGAGCAAAGCCTCGATCGCATACGCGGCGCCGTCGCCAAGGCCACGACGCTGACCCAGCAGCTGCTCGCGTTCGCGCGCAAGCAGAAGCTCGTGGGGCGCCCAGTCAATCTGAATACGCTGGCGGACAGCATGGTCGAGCTCGCGCGTCGCACGCTTGGCGAGAACGTTTCGCTGAAGACCGAATATGAGGACGGACTCGGTAATTGCCGTGTCGATCCGACCCAGCTCGAAGTCGCCTTGCTCAACGTATTGCTCAATGCGCGGGACGCATTGGCCAGCCGGCGCGACGGCGTCGTGACGGTGCGCACGGAGACAGTCGAGCTGGAGCATCAGGCGATGGTCGGATTCGCCGACCTGCGCACCGGCCGCTATGTGAGCATTGCGATCTCCGACAACGGTTGCGGCATCCCGCCTGAAATTCTCGACAGGGTGATGGACCCGTTTTTCACGACCAAGGACGAAGGCAAGGGCACGGGTCTCGGGTTGTCGATGGTATATGGCTTCGCAAAGCAGTCGGGCGGCGCAGTGAACCTGTATTCGGAACCGGGCGTCGGCACCACGTTGCGGCTTTATTTCCCGGCTGTGGAAGGCAATGTGCAGCGTCGGCCGTCCGCGCCGAAGGCGATCGAGAAAGCGGGCAACGAAATGATCCTGATCGTTGACGACCGCGTCGAAGTGGCGGAAGTCGCACAGGCGATGCTCGAACAGATCGGCTATCGCACGCGCGTCGTGCTGAACACCAAAGAGGCGATGGAGATTTTGCAGGACGGCACGACGGTCGACCTGCTGTTCACCGACCTCATCATGCCGGGCAACATGAACGGCGTGATGCTTGCGCGCGAGGCGCGGCGCCTGCAACCGAAGATCAAGGTGCTGCTGACGACCGGCTATGCCGATGCCTCGCTCGAGCGAACCGATGCGAACGGTAGCGAGTTCGACATGATCCATAAGCCCTATCGGCGGGCGGAACTGGCGCGTAAGGTACGTATTGTGTTGAACGGGCCGACAGGTGTCGGTTAGCATTCAGCCAGGGCAATTACGCATGCATTTGAGTCAGCAGGACAGGGCGGTAATTCTTTTCATTTACCACAGGCTGCGGATAGAATTTGTACCCGCTTCCGTTCAACCTGCGGCGGATCGCGCGGCGCTAAACGAGTAGCGCGCGTTCCCGTTTAATCCGGATCTCGAATGCTGCGACCATCAATGCCACATAACGAAAGCGAACGCCTGGAAACATTGCGTTCACTTCACATACTCGATACTCCGCCGGAAGAACGGTTCGACCGTCTCACGCGACTCGCGAGACGCCTGTTCGGCGTGCCCATCGCGGCCGTCACCCTGGTCGATAGCCATCGTCAGTGGTTCAAGTCGCATCCCGGCATCGATGCTTCGGAGACGCCGCGCGACGTATCGTTCTGCAGCCATGCAATTCTCGACGACGAACTGTTCCTCGTGAACGATGCGTTGCTCGATGTGCGCTTCGCCGACAATCCGCTCGTCACGGGCGATCCGAATATCCGCTTCTACGCGGGCTATCCGCTCACCGTCGACAACGGCAGCCGGCTCGGCACGCTATGTCTGATCGACGTGAAGCCGCGCGCACTGGACGACGAAGAGCGCGTGCTGTTGCGCGATCTGGCGCGCATGGCCGAGCAGGAAATCTCCGCTGTGCAGCTGGCGACCACGGACGAACTGACCGGCCTGTCGAACCGTCGCGGCTTCGAGGCGCTCGCGCAGCATGCAATCAGATTATGCAAACGTGCGCAAAAGCCCGCGTCGCTGCTGTTCTTCGACCTGAACGGCTTCAAGAATATCAACGACGTATACGGCCACGCCGAAGGCGACCGCGCGTTGATTGCATTTGCAACGGTATTGCAAACTGCATTGCGCGACAGCGACGTGATCGGCCGGTTGGGCGGCGACGAGTTCGTTGTGCTGCTGAGCGACTCGGACGAAGAAGGGACGGCGCAGACCATCGCGCGTCTCAGGCATCAGCTGGATGTCCACAACCAGTCCGCGCAAGCGCCTTATCAATTGCACTGCAGCGTGGGCACGGCGACGTATGCGCCCGACAGCTCGCAGAGTATCGACGACCTGCTCGCGCAAGCCGACGGCGCGATGTATGCGAACAAGCGCTCGCAACGCTGAAGTCTGGACGGCTGCGCAAACGTTTAGCGTAGCCGCTTTCGCTGCATGCGGGCTATCAACGATTTTCCAGCACCCAACGTTCCTCGCGTTCGAGGCGCAGCAGCGCATGCTCGAACATTGCGCGCGCGCGGCCCGAAATGTTCGCGAGATACACATGTAGCAGCGCATCGGCGGGCGTGCGCGAAGCGCAGCTGACGCTGTACTGCTCGAACGCGCTCAACTGCATGATGATGCTCGCGAGATGCTTCGGGCACTCGCACGCGATGGTGGTCGACGCGTGCGCCATCGCCATCAGGGTTTCATCGGAGTAGTGCCGCTGCGGCGCGGGCTCGCGCATGTCGGGCTGAGTGGCCGCCAGTCCCGTCTTGCGCCGGATGTCGCTTATCATCTGCGCGATCGACGCCTGATCGAGCGGCTCGCGGATCGTGCGTACGCCGACCCGCTCCAGCAGATTGATCGTGTTGGCGGCAGCGAACGAGTACACCACGACGATATTTTCCGCGTGAGTCGACGCGCTCAACGCCAGCACGCGCTCGACGTCGTCCGCGTGCAGCGACGGCAGATGGATGATCAGCACGTCGGCCGGCTGGTTCATGCGCTCGGTGAACGCGGCCGTCATGTTCTCGAAGACTTTCGGCTCGTTCGCGAGCTCGGCCTGCAATGCGTGCAGGTGCTGGCGGATGGTCTGCGCGAGCGCCGTGCCGACAATGCGCAGCCGCAAGCCCGGCCGTCCTTCCGCGAGCGGCGTCACCGGCGTCTTGTCGACATGCATGAAGGCGAGCCGTTCGAGTTCGCCTGTCTGCAAGGTCGCGATCGAGCCGATCGAATAGCCGCGATCGACGAGCCCCTTGATCATCGCGACGCGCCGCACATCGGTTTCGCTGTACAGGCGATGCCCGGATTGCGTGGTGGGCGGCGCCACGACGCCGTATCGGCGCTCCCAGATACGCAGCGTGCCGACAGGGAGATTCGCCATGCGAGCGACGGCCCCGATGCGATAACGCGGCACGACTTCTGGATCATCCACTGTGTTGTTCATGAATCGAAAACCCTTGGGGAAGTCGATTCGAGTCTAACAAGCGCGACGATGATTTGAGGCGGATTTTTTTATTCAACGATGGCGCAAGGCCGCATAAACAAACGCTCTCCGCAGATGCAAGCCTTTGACACGCAAGCCTTCGCGGGTTCTTGTCTTCGTTCTGTCCCGCTCCTGCGGCACGCGGCACGATCCGTCGCTTGTATTGATTTTGACCAGGATCGAACGGGACGAGACCTGTCATGCCTGATCGTGTGAAATATGAGGAAAGCCTCGGCCTCGGCCTTGGCCCCAGCTTCGGCTTCGGTGACGCTATGGATCAGCGTTCGCGCGTGGAACCGCGCACGATCAGTTGCGGCGCGGACGTCACGCACATGCGCGGCGCTTTCTGGTGCACGCCATGCTTGCCGGCGGGCCGCTCGATCAGCTCGCGCAGCAGCGACACAGCGAGCTCGGCGGCTTCGACGGTCGGCACGGCAACGGTGGTGAGCGGTGGACGCGATTGCTGTGCAAGCTGGATGTCGGTGATGCCGACCACGGACAGATCGCGCGGCACGTCGCGGCCGAGATCGGCCGCCGCGTGGATCGTGCCGAGCGCGGGCAGGTCGTTGGTCGCGAAGATGGCCGTCAGTTTCTCGTCGCGCTCCAGCAGATCGCGCGCTGCGGCATAGCCGCCTTGCGTCGTGTCGGGTGCGTAACGCACGTTTTTCGCGGGCACTTTGAGCCCTGCCTCGCGCATCGCGTCCACGAAACCTTCATAGCGCGATGCGTGAATACCCGAAGGCTTGCTGCCGACAACCGCACCGATGCGCGTGTGCCCCAGCTCGATCAGATGCTTTGCGGCAAGCTGGCCCGCAAGACGGAAATCGACGGCGACGCACGGCAAGCCGGGTGGATCGTCGGGACGTTCCCACATGCACAGCACCACGGGTGCGCCGCGCGCTTCCGTTTTGCGCAGATCGTCGAAGTCGAGGTTGGCGTTCATCACCAGCACGCCTTCGGATAGCGTGCCCGCAATCTGCTCCAGATACGCGCGGCCCGCGTGCGGATCTTCATTGGTGTTGCAGATGATGACGAAGTGGCCGCTGGTGCGCGCCGCGCGCTCGACGGCCAGCGCGAACTCCGGGTAGAACGGGTTCGCGATGCTCGACACCATCAACGCGATGGTTGGCGCGCGGCCTTCGGCGAGCGCGCGCGCCGCAAGATGCGGACGGTAGTTGAGCGCTTCGACGGCTTCGAGCACGCGCTGACGCGTCTGCTCGCCGACGCGCCCGCGATTGCGCAGCACGTTCGAAACGGTGGCCGACGTGACGCCGGCACGTCGCGCGACTTCACTCAAAGTGGACATGTTTCGCAACACTTATTCAATATGTGGGACTCGCGTTCATCATTTGCATTGGCCGCGAAGGCGGGGCACCATGCGCAAAACGACAGAACGAATTATCGGAGACAGCCTTACACGGCCAACAAACGGCCTTCAGAAGGGCCAGCGATCGCGATGCGGTCGTTTTTTCGGCCATTCAGATTAAGCGCTTAATCTCCGCTTCGGGCTGATTAAATCACGGAGTCGAAGCGATGGCGAGCATTTCGTTGAAGGGCGTGCAGAAAGCGTATGGAGACAACGCGCCCGTGATCCGCAACGTCGATCTGGAGATCGGCGAAAACGAGTTTTGTGTGTTCCTCGGTCCGTCGGGCTGCGGCAAGTCCACGCTGCTGCGCATGATCGCGGGTCTCGAAGACGTGACGGACGGCGACCTGTCGATCGGCGGGCGCATCGTCAACGACGTGCCTGCTGCCGAGCGCGGCGTCGCGATGGTGTTCCAGAGCTATGCGCTGTTTCCGCATATGAGCGTGTACGAGAACATGGCCTTTGGGCTGAAGCTCGCGAAGAAGCCGAAAGCGGAAATCGACAGCAAGGTGAAGGAGGCGGCGCGCATCCTGCAACTCGAAGCGCTGCTCGAGCGCAAGCCGCGCGCATTGTCGGGCGGGCAGCGCCAGCGCGTTGCCATTGGCCGCGCGATCGTGCGCGAGCCGGGCGTGTTTCTGTTCGACGAGCCCTTGTCCAATCTCGACGCGACGTTGCGCGGTCAGACGCGAATCGAAATCGCGCGTCTGCACAAGCAGTTCGCCACCGCGAGCGTCGTCTACGTGACGCACGATCAGACCGAAGCGATGACGCTCGCTGACAAGATCGTGCTGCTGCACGCGGGCAAGGACACCGAGCGCTACGGCAGCATCGCGCAGATCGGCGCGCCGCTGACGTTGTATCACCGGCCCAATAGCCGCTTCGTCGCAGGCTTCATCGGCTCGCCGCGCATGAACTTCCTGCCCGGCAGAGTCACGGCGATCGACGCGCAAGGCGTCGACGTCACGCTCGATGACACGAATGAAACCATGCGGGTCGAGGTCGACGGCAGCACCTTGCAAGGCGGACAGCCGGTGACCTTCGGCGTGCGTCCGGAACATCTCGAACTCGTCACGGACGATGCATCACGACGTGATGCAACGCTCGCACGCACCATTTCGCTGATCGAGCATCTCGGCGAGCACAGCTACGTGCATCTGGAGCAGCGAGGCGGCGGAGTGCTGATCGCAAAGGTGCCGGGCAATGCCCGCGTCGAGCAGGGCGAACGCGTGACATTCGCCGCGCCCGCCCGTGCCTGCCATCTTTTCACCGAGGACGGATTCGCCGTGAAGGCGCTCAACTCCGTCGAACACTACGCATAAATAAGGGACATGCGCATGCGCCTTGGAGTCTGTTACTACCCGGAGCACTGGCCGGAATCGATGTGGAAAGACGACGCGCGCCGTATGAAGGCGCTCGGCATCGAGCAGGTGCGAATCGCGGAATTTGCATGGAGCCGTATCGAGCCGTCGCCGGGCGAATACGATTGGGGCTGGCTCGATCGCGCGGTCGACGTGCTGGGTGACGCGGGTTTGCAAGTCGTCATGTGCACGCCGACGGCGACGCCGCCGAAGTGGCTGATCGACCGTCATCCCGACATTCTGCCCGTGGGCGCGGATGGACGTCCGCGTGCATTCGGCTCGCGCCGTCATTACGATTTCTCGTCACCGTCGTATTTCGACGCGTCGCGCAAGATTTGCGAGGCAGTCGCGCAGCGTTACGGCAAGCATCCCGCCGTCGCTTACTGGCAGACGGACAATGAATTCGGCTGCCACAACACGGTGGTCAGCTATTCGCCCGCAGCCGTCGCGCGCTTTCGTGCGTGGCTCAAGGAGCGTTACCAGAACATCGACGCTTTGAACCGCGCGTGGGGCACCGTGTTCTGGAGCATGGAGTACCGCAGCTTCGACGAAATCGACGCGCCCGTTGCGACCGTCACGGAAGCGCATCCGTCGCACAGGCTCGATTACCGGCGTTTCGCCTCCGATGAAGTCGCGCGTTATAACCGCATGCAGGTCGAGATCATTCGCGCGCATTCGCCGGGGCGTCCCGTTGCGCACAACTTCATGCAGCTGTTCACCGAGTTCGATCACTACAAGGTCGCGCGCGATCTCGATGTGGCCACGTGGGACAGCTATCCGCTCGGCGCGCTCGAAGAGCAGTGGTACGCGCCGGAGATCAAGGCGAAGTTCCTGCGCACCGGGCATCCCGACTTTGCTTCGTTCAACCACGACGTGTATCGCGGCATGTCGAAGCTGCCGTTCTGGGTGATGGAGCAGCAGCCGGGACCCGTGAACTGGGCGCACTGGAATCCTGCGCCGCTGCCGGGCATGGTGCGTCTGTGGAGTTGGGAAGCGTTCGCGCACGGCGCGGGCTGTGTGTCGTACTTCAGATGGCGTCAGGCGCCGTTTGCACAGGAACAGATGCATGCAGGGCTGAACACGCCCGACAATCGCCTCGACATTGGCGGCAGCGAAGCGGAGCAGGTCGCGCACGAAATCGCCAGGGTTTCGGCCGCCGATGCCGATGCGAACGCGAATGTGCGCAGCAAGATTGCGCTGATCTACGACTACGAAGCCAAATGGCTCTTTGAAATTCATCCGCAAGGCGCGGATTTCCATTACCCGCGCTTCGCGTTCGAGTACTACTCGGCGCTGCGCTCGCTCGGCTTCGACGTCGACGTGATTGCCGCGGATGCGCCGCTCGACGGCTACGCGATGATCGTGGTGCCGCCGTTGCCCGTCGTGCCGGGCGACTTCGCGGTGCGGCTCGCGGCCTCGGGCGCGCAGATCGTGCTCGGTCCGCGCACGGGCTCGAAGACGCCTGATCTGCAGATTCCGGCGAACCTGCCGCCGGGCGCGCTCGCATCGCTGCTCCCCATTCGCGTGTGGCGCGTCGAATCGATGCGGCCGAACGTGACGGAGGCGGTGCACATCAACGGCGCGGGCGATGGTCTGCGCGAAGGCCAGGCGCGCCACTGGCGCGATCTGATCGATGCCGCAGACGAACGCAGCTTCGGCGTGCGCGCGCGATTTGCCGACGGACATCCTGCGTACGTGCAGCACGGCTCGGTTCATTACTTCGCGAGCCTGTTCGACGACCGTCTGACGGAATCGCTGTTCGCGCGCATCGCGACTGAGGCGGGTCTCACGCCGACGCCGTTGGGCGACAGTGTGCGTATCAGCCGGCGCGGCAAGCTCACGTATGTCTTCAACTATACGAATGGGCGGCACGTGATCGAAGGCGTCGATGCGTCGCGCTTCGTGATCGGCGCGCATGAAGTCGAGCCGCAAGGCGTCGCGGCTTATCGCACGGAAGACACGGAAGAATTGGCAACGTAGCAGTGATCCCAGCAGGTAAGAACCAGGACACAAGGAGACAGGAAGATGACAGCAGGAAAATTCAACGCGCGCACCGCAATTGCAGCGGCAGCGCTCGCAGTCGCCGCAGCCGTTGCCCCGTTCGCGGCGACGACGGCAGAAGCGGGCACGATGACGATCAACATCGCGTTCAAAGGCGCAAGCCAGCGCGCGGTATGGCAATCGGTGATCGACGACTTCAAGAAGGCGCATCCCGACATCGACGTGAAAGCGTCGTTCGTCGATGAGGAAGCGTACAAGGTGCAGTTGCCGGGCTGGCTGTCGACGGTCGCGCCCGATGTCGTCAACTGGCACAACGGCGAGCGCATGGCGTACTACGCGCGGCGCGGCCTGTTCGAAGACCTGAGCGGCGACTGGAAGAAGAACGGCTGGGACAACATGTATGCATCGACGAAGGAATCGTCGACATACAACGGCAAGCAGTATGCGGCGCCGACCGTGTACTACTCGTGGGGCCTGTTCTATCGCAAGGATCTGTTCCAGAAGGCTGGCATCGCGTCCGAGCCGAAGACGTGGGACCAGTTGATGGACGCGTGCAAGAAGCTGAAGGCGGCGGGCATCACGCCGTTCGCCGTGGGCGGGCGCGACGCCTGGACGCTGGCGGGCTGGTTCGATTATCTCGACCTGCGCATCAACGGCAACGCGTTCCACCAGAAGCTGATGGCGGGCGAAGTGCCGTACACCGATCCGCGCGTGAAGAAGGTGTACACGACGTGGAAGCAGTTGCTCGACGACAAGGATTTCATCGACAACTCGCTGTCGTACGATCTGGACGCGGCGCAACCGTTCCTGTTCCAGGGCAAGGCGGCGATGATGCTGATGGGCACGTTCATCACGGGAGGTTTCCCGCCGAACGTGAAGCCGAACATGAGCTACTTCCAGTTCCCGATCATCGACTCGAACGTGCCGACGGCGGAAGATGGTCCTGTCGAATCGCTGCATATTCCGGCCAAGGCGAAGAACAAGGCCGACGCGCACACGTTCCTTGCGTTCGTCGAGACGCCGGAGCAGGGCGCGAAACTCGCGACGGGTCTTGGTTCGCTGTCGGCGAACAGCAAGTCGCCTGAACCGGAAGATCCCATCTCGAAGATCGGCTTCCAGATTCTGTCGAACACGAAGGGCGGCATTGCGCAGTTCTACGATCGCGACATGACGAAGGAAATGGCCGACGAAGGGATGAAGGGCATGCAGCAATTCATCGCCGATCCGACGAAGATCGATGCGATCCTTGCGCAGCTCGAGCAGACGCGCAAGCGCATCTACAAGAAGTAAAGATGTGAAGCAGTGGCGCCGGGCGTGCATTCAATGCGAGCCCGGCGCGAAGCAGCAATTTCGTTGCATGGAGAATCGTCGTGTCGCACTCCGTTACACGTCAGGACATCAACGGCACGCCGCCGTCGCAGCCGCAGGCGTCGCCATCGCCCAGAGCCGCGGGCAAGAAGCGTGGCCCGTCGCCCACCGCGCGGCGCCAGCGCAAGGCCGCGCTGCTGTTTCTCGCGCCCGCGTGCTTCATGGTCGCGGTGTATGTAGTCTGGCCGATCCTGTCGTCGATCTGGCTCAGCTTCTACAACTGGGATGGCATGACCGACAAGGTCTTCGTCGGGTTCGCGAACTACATCGAGCTGTTTCAGGCGCCGACTTTCTACACTGCGCTGAAGAACAACCTCATCTGGCTCGTGCTGTTCCTGCTCGCGCCGCCGATGGGGCTTGCCGTCGCGCTCTATCTGAACCAGGCGGTGGCGGGCATACGGGTCGTGAAGTCGTTGTTCTTTGCGCCGTTCGTGTTGTCGGGCGTCGTGGTCGGGTTGATCTTCTCGTGGTTCTACGATCCGACCTTTGGCCTCTTTGCCGTGATACTCGGCCACGGCGTGCCCGTGCTCGGCGACGCGCACTATGCGACGTTCGGCATCATCTTCGCCGCGCTATGGCCGCAGACCGCATATTGCATGATTCTTTATCTGACGGGTCTGACATCGCTGAACAGCGAGCAGATCGAAGCCGCGCGCATGGAAGGTGCGAAGGGCTGGTCGATGCTGTGGCACGTGGTGCTGCCGCAATTGCGGCCTGTCACGTTCATGGCGATCGTCGTTACGGTGATTGGCGCGCTGCGCAGTTTCGACCTGATTTCGGTGATGACGGGCGGCGGGCCATTCGAGAGTTCGACCGTGCTTGCCTATTACATGTACGACCAGGCGATCAAGTACTACCGCATTGGCTATTCGGCATCGATTGCCGTGGTGTTGTTCGCGATCATGCTCGTGTACATCGTTTATCACCTGCGCCGCATGCTGCGCAACGAACAGTAAGGAGCGGACGATATGTACCCGATGCCCGTTGCCAAGTGGAAGCCGTTAAACCGGCAGTTGTACAAGCTGACGTTGCCGATTGCGCTTTTGATCTGGCTACTGCCGATGATCGCCGTGCTCGTCACGTCGGTGCGCTCGACGGAAGAACTGAGCGAAGGGAATTACTGGGGTTGGCCGAAGCACATCGCGCTCATCGATAACTATCGCGAAGCGCTCACTACATCGCCGATGCTGCATTACTTCTGGAACAGCGTGCTGATCACGGTGCCTGCCGTAGTCGGATCGATCGCGCTCGCGGCGATGGCGGGTTTTGCGTTGGCTATCTACAAGTTTCGTGGCAACACGACGCTCTTTGCGACTTTCGTTGCGGGCAACTTCGTGCCGATCCAGATTCTGATGATTCCCGTGCGCGATCTGTCGTTGAGCCTCGGGATCTTCAATACGCTTGGCGCGCTGATTCTTTTTCATGTGTCGTTTCAGACGGGTTTTTGCGCGCTCTTTTTGCGCAACTTCATCAAGCAGTTGCCGTATGAACTGGTTGAAGCGGCGCGTATCGAAGGGGCGGGCGAGTGGACGGTGTTCTTTCGCATCGTGCTGCCGTTGATTCGTCCTGCGCTGGCCGCGCTGGCTATTCTTGTTTTCACTTTTGTGTGGAACGATTATTTCTGGGCGTTGTGTCTCACGCAGGGCGATGACGCAGCGCCGATTACGGTTGGGGTCGCGGCGCTTAAAGGGCAGTGGACGACGGCGTGGAATCTCGTTTCGGCCGGCTCTATTCTCGCGGCACTGCCTTCCGTCGCAATGTTCTTTGCGATGCAGAAGCATTTTGTTGCGGGGCTGACTTTTGGTGCTACCAAAGGGTGATGCTTTTTTGCTGTTGTCTCCTCGTAGAAGGTTGCCCGCGAAAGCGGGCTTTTTTTCTTGTGGTTTTTTTTCTGGTTTACGTGGTGCGCCTTCGTACTTCGAGTTTCTTCGTTCGGTGTTTGGGTTTTTCGCTGGCATCCGCGACTCGTTAGCTCGCTTCACGCGTCGCCCCTGTGCGGGGCGGCACCTACTTTTCTTTGCCGCCGCAAAGAAAAGTAGGCAAAAGAAAGCGGCTCACACCGCCAATTCTTGACGTTTGCCCACGGGCCCTCAACGTCCCCATCCTTCACACACCAGCGCCTTGGTTGGTGCCCGTTGCCAACGCTTCGAACAAACGCCTCACCCGCTTCAATTACCCGTACAAAGGCCAACGGCAGCGAATGGTATGGGCCGCCCAGGTGGCAAACTGTGTGTAGGTTGTCGCGTCGTATAGGGTGGCGCTCTTACCGGGTGGGAGGCGTGCGCTATCGGTCCGGAGTGGTGCGCGTATGGCGCGAAAGCCTACACACAGTTTGCCACCTGGGCGGTAGTGGACTGTCTGGCATGGCGTGCCGTGACGCGGGTATATGAAGCGGGTGAGGCGTAAAGAGAGGGCGTTGGCAACGCACGTGAAGAAGTGCGTTATTGTGTGAAGTGTGGGGCCGTTGGGGGCCCGTGGGCAAACGTCAAGAATTGGCGGTGTGAGCCGCTTTCTTTTGCCTACTTTTCTTTGCGGCGGCAAAGAAAAGTAGGTGCCGCCCCGCACAGGGGCGACGCGTGAAGCGAGCTAACGAGTCGCGGATGCCAGCGAAAGCAAAGTCAAATCACGGATGCCCGCGAAAACGCAAATCGCGGATCCCAGCGCAAAGCCCACCCCACCAACAACATCAAACCACTATTGCCCCACCGTAACAGCGTTACGAACCCCTGCAAGCGGCGACCCATAGCCGCCCGACTGGGCGTTATTAGGCGCGCCCGTAACGAGTTGCGCACGCGGATCGGTGGGGTTCAGATTCATTTCGCCCGCCTGCTGGTTGCCGTGCGTCGGATATTCGCTGCCGCGCGGCGCGTTGGGCATCAGGCGCGTGCTGTTGACGGGCGCGTTCACGTCGTCGTAAGTGGAAAGCCCCTGCGCATTCGATAACGCGGCGCCGACAGACAGCGCGAGAGCGGTAGTCAACCGAAGCGAAACAGTGATCTTGCGCACGATGCACTCCTTACTCGAAGAATGGCGCGTCCGTCATGACTTGACGAACTACCACGCGGTCCTCTTTATTCCCTTTTAACTATTGGACATCGCACTCGCGAGTTCAAGGCGTGACGCGCATGGATAACCGCTTGCGTCGCGCTTTTGTAGCAGTTCTTCGCCCGCGGCTCAGGCTTTCTCCCCCGCCATATCACCAACCGCGCGCCGCGCCGCGCGCAGAATGTCGTTCGCGAGCCCCGGCTGCGCCTTCAACACCGCGCGCGACGCCGCGATCGCGCCAATCAGCGTCGATGAAATCGCAATCGCCTTCTCGCGCAGGTCGCCCTTCACCTTGCGCGCGCGCAGGTGCTTTTCGAACACGGCCGCCATCAGTTCAAAGCCCTCGCTGTAGCGCGCGCTGATGGTCTCGTCCTGTCGGCCGATCTCGCTCGCCGCCGCCGCCATCGCGCAGCCGTTCGCAATGTCGTCACGCTTTTCTTCCGACAAATAACTATCGAGCAGTTCGCTCAGGCTCGGCGCGCGGCCATCGGACGTTCGGGTCATGCGCTCGTGGCCGAGTTGCAGACCGTGCGCAAGCGCTTCCGCCGCGAGCGCCTCCTTCGACGGGAAGTGCGCGTAGAGCGCGCCGTGCGTAAGCCCCGCCGCCTTGCCAATCTCGGCGACACCGACGCCGTCGATGCCGTGCTCCCGGAACAGCCGCGCCGCCGTTTCGACAAGGGCCGCGCGGTTTTGCGCCGCCTTTTCCTTGCTGACTTTCATCGCTGATCCACCTTCCGCAACAAACCGGTGAGAAAAACCGCTTGACACTTATTGATTGCGGTCACTATCATTAATTTAAGATTGCAGTTGCAATTATAAAGCAGCTGCGGGCGGATGTCCGCCCCCAACCTCACTCCATGGAGAAACGCAGATGTCATTCGCAAACAAAACGGCACTCATCACGGGCGGCAACGGCGGCATCGGATTCGCGGCGGCGCGCATCCTGATCGCGCAAGGCGCACGCGTGGCGATCACGGGCCGCGACCAGAAGAAGCTCGACGAAGCGGCGGCCGAGCTGGGCCCGAACGCGCTCCCGATCCGCGCCGACCTCGACGATCCCGCGGTCATCGACGACGTGATGAAAGTGATCGCCGACAAGTTCGGCAAGCTCGATATCGTGTTCGCGAACGCGGGCGTGAGCGGTGCGACGCCTGTCGGCAGCACCACGGCTCAGAAGTTCGAAGCGATCATGCGCACCAACGTGACGGCCGTGTTCCTTACCGTGCAGGCAGCCGTGCCGCTGATGGGCGAGGGCGGTTCGATCGTGCTGAACGGCTCGGTGATGCGTCAGCTGGGCGCGCCGGGATCGTCGGCGTATTCGGCATCGAAGGCGGCGATCTCTGGCATGGCGCGCGTGCTCGCTTCCGAACTCGTCACGCGCGGTATCCGCGTGAATACGGTCATTCCCGGCGGCACGCGCACGTCGATCTGGACGCGCGGCGACCGTGAAGGCGCAACGCTCGACGCGACGGAAACGGCGCTCTCCCCGATGATCCCGATGGGCCGTTTCGCGCTGGCCGAAGAAGTGGCGCAGGCGGCTGTGTTCCTCGCATCGGATGCGGCGTCGGGGATGACAGCGGCCGAGATCGTCGTCGACGGCGGCAATACGGGTGCGCCGATGGGCGCGCCGGCTTTCCGCCGCTAATTCCGCCGCTAAAGATGTTGCGGCTTTAAAGGCCGCAAAGAAAAAGGGCGATGCACAGCGGTGCTTCGCCCTTTGTCGTATTCGACGAACGCGGCGCGTCAGAACATCCCGGCTACGATAGCCGCGACGATCGACCCGAGCACAAGCACCGCACCGATCGTGCGACGTTTGTTCAACTGCGTCCACAGCAGCACGCCCGTGAGCGACAGCAATATCACGCCGCCCGCGAACGTGTCGATCACCAGCACCCAGCCGACGCTCAGGCCAACGCCTTTGTG
This sequence comes from Paraburkholderia caribensis, assembly GCF_002902945.1. Taxonomy (NCBI): domain Bacteria; kingdom Pseudomonadati; phylum Pseudomonadota; class Betaproteobacteria; order Burkholderiales; family Burkholderiaceae; genus Paraburkholderia; species Paraburkholderia caribensis. Next base: position 2,838,594 of record NZ_CP026101.1, on the reverse strand, counting down.
CAGGTTCGTCAGCGCTGCGAGGAACGTGTTGGCGCTGCGCTTGACGCTCACATAGTCATTGCCGACCCAGTACTCTGCCTGCGTATTTTCGCCAGGCGACGCAAAGCTCACCTGCCAGTGTTCCGGCTGAACAGCCTTGCGATCGCCCCACGCGACGGGATGCGACGGCTCTTTCTGCATGCGGCCCAGCTTGCCTTGCACTTTCAGCTCCTGCTTGAGCCACCTGGCGAGATCGCGCGGCGATTCGGGTGCGGGCTGCGGCAGCTTCACCTGCAGCGACTCGACCTGCGGTTCGCCCGTCGATACGCGCAGCGGACCGCCGCGATGGTTCAGCAAAAAGCCGCTCGTGCCCATCAGCAGACCGAGCGCCGCGCCCCACAGGCCGACCCAGCTGTGCACCTTGCGCAGCCAGCGGATGAACGTGATGCGGCGCGATCCGGCGGGCGGCGCGCCATTGCCGGCGCTTTTGCCTGGTCCATTGAAGCGCGCGGCGGAATCGATTGCAACGGTTTCGGGTGTGTTCACAGGTCGCTCCAGGGGCAAGACAGCGTAGGGTTGCAGCTGACCGCAACCGTCGTCGAAATGGCTCACGCACGCGTCGAGCCGTCGATGCCGGCGACGCGCGTGATGCTTCGTGACGGAATGACCATCGGCTGGGGGATGCGATGGCGTGGGCTGGCTGGCCGCTTTGCCCCTGGACGGAGCGCCGCAGTGGGCTGGCTTTGAGATCAGAAAAGGCTGCCTATGATTTCACGGCGTAATGAATGCCGCAATCATCGGGGGCGAATTACAACAGCGGCAATGTTTCGACAGATTACGTAAGGAATATGGAAGCTATACCGCTGGGCGTGCTCAACGCACGCCGAGCCGGTAGACGGTGGTATGGCGATAACGTTCGCCAGGTCGCAGCACGACCTGTTCGGCGTCCGGCATGTTGATCTGATTCGGAAACGCGCCTGTTTCGAGGCACAGTGCCGCGTGCTTGCCGTATGTCTTGCCGTTGCGTCCCGCGACCTCCGCGAGAAAGTTGCCCGTATAGAACTGCATGCCCTTCGCGTCGGTCGACACGGTCAGCTGGCGGCCGCTGCCGGGATCGTAGAGCGTCGCTGCCGTGCGTAGCGCAGCGCTGCCGTCGCGCAGCACGTAGCAATGATCGAAGCCGCCTGCGCGCGCGAGTTGCGCATCCGGCCAGTCGAGGCGCGCGCCAATCGGTGCGCCCGCGCGAAAGTCGAACACGCTGCCTGCCACATCTTTTCGTTCGATGGGGATCATCGCGTCGTCGACGGCGAAAAATGCGTCGGCATCGATCGCGATCACATGGCCGCGAATATCGGGCGCATCGGCGAGCGCGTCGCCCGACAGATTGAAGTACGCGTGATTGGTGAGGCTGATGGGCGTGGGCGCATCGGCGGTGGCGTCGTAGTCGATCGTTAGCGCGCCGTCGTCGTCGAGCGCATAGCGTACGGTTGCCGTGACCGCGCCGGGAAAACCTGCATCGCCTTCGGGCGATTCGTGCGACAGCAGCAGTGCGCCGTCCACTTCGCGCGCCTGCCACAGCGCCTTGTGAAATCCGTTGATACCGCCGTGCAGCAGGTTGTTGCCGTCGTTGCGGTCGAGCTGATAGACGACGCCGTCCAGCGTGAAGCGCGCTTGCGCAATACGGTTCGCCCAGCGGCCGATGGTCGAGCCGAAGAACCAGCGGCTCGCCAGATACTCCGCGGGCGTGCTGTGGCCAAGCAGGACATCGGCGACGCGGCCCGCGCGGTCGGGCGCATGCCACGAGACGAGTGTCGCGCCGAGATCGCTGACGGTGGCGCGCATGCCGTGCGCGTTGCGCAGCGTGAACAGACGAATGTCGCCGAGACCGGGCAACGTGCCCCAGCGATCGACCTGGACGCTGGATGAGAGAGAGGTGTCGGTGCTGTGCATGTCGGCGAAATTCATATCGGTCGCGGATCGAACCAGATTAAGGCATTTATGCGGATGGCGCATTGTGAGTCGATTGCGCGGCGGCTTGCATGCGTTCCTGATACTCGCGCGGTGTGCAGTCGAGTTCGCGCCGGAACACGGCATACATGTACTGCAACGACGTGAAGCCGCAGCGTATCGCGACTTCCGCGCTCGACATGTCCTGCTGCGCGAGCAGTTGCTTGGCGACATCGAGCTTGTGCTTGAGGATTTCCTGGTGCACGGTGCAGCCGAGTTCGCGCCGGAAATAGTCTTCTAGCGACGAACGCGACACGCCCACGTAATCGGCGACCTGTTCTGTCTTGATGCCCTGGCAGGCGTATTGCCGGATGTAGTGACGCGCCCGCATTACGTAGGGACTTGCGAGCGGCTCGTGCCTGGTCGATTCGCATACGTTGATGCCGACGGGGGGCACGAGTATGCGACGGCCTGCGAAGCGTGCGCCGCCTAGCATCTGATGCAGAAGGTGTGCGGCTGTGCGCCCCATTTCCTCGGTGCCCTGAATGACGGATGAAAGCGGAATGCGGGTGAGCGAGCGCGTGAGCGGATCGTTGTCGATGCCGATGATCGCGACCTGTTCGGGCACGGCGATGCCGCTGATCAGGCAAGCCTGTAGTACCTGGCGCGCGCGGGCGTCTGTTACTGCGATGATGCCGACGGGCTTGGGCAGGCTTTGCAGCCATTGGGTGAGTTGCTCGCTGGCCTGGTGCCAGACGGGGGCGCTGGTCGGCAGGCCGCGATGCACGTCGCCTTCCATGCCATCTGCTTTCAGCAGCGTGTTGAAGGCGAGTTCGCGTTCTTGCGCCCAGCGGTTGGTTGGGGATTCGGGCAGGCTGTAGAGGGCGAAGCGCTGCAGTCCGGCGCCGATCAGATGTTTGAACGCCAGCGACATGAGTTGCATGTTGTCGGTCGCTATGTAGGGGAGATTCGGCGGGTACTTCGATGCGTCTTCGTATGAGCCGCCTACGGCGACCACAGGCAAGGGGGAATCGGCGAGCGCTTCGCAGACAGCTGGGTCATCGAAATCGGCGATGAAGCCGTCGCCTTCGAAGCGTTCTATGCCGTTCAGGCGTGCGCGGAAGTCTTCCTCGAGGAAGAGGTCCCAGGCGACGCGCGTTGAAAGCAGGTAGTTGCCGATGCCTGTGATGATCTCGCGGTCGTAGACTTTGTTTGCATTGAAGAGTAATGCGATTCGATGTGTTGTGGGGGGCATTTGCTCTCCGTGCGGTGAAGGTTTGCGGGCGTCCGCGATTTGGTTTTGCTTTCGCTGGCATCCGCGTTACGTTAGCGTGCTTCATGCGTCGCCCCTGTGCGGGGCGGCACCTACTTTTCTTTGCCGCCGCAAAGAAAAGTAGGCAAAAGAAAGCGGCTCATACCGCCAGCCCATGTTCTTGTCCACGGGCCCCCAACGTCCCCATCCTTCACGCGGCAATGCACCTGTTCACGTGCGTTGCCAACGCTCTCTCCGTACGCCTCACCCACTCCATATTCCCCCGTCACAGCACGCCGTACCAGACAGTCTCCCGCCGCCCAGGTGGCAAACTGTGTGTAGGCTTTCTCACCATACACGCACCACTCCGGACTGAAAAGCAGGGGCGGTGTCTCTTGCAAGAACAGCGAGTTTTGCGGTGCGACAACCTACACACAGTTTGCCACCTGGGCGGCCCATACCGTTCGCTGTCGCTTGCCCGGGTACGGGTATTCGAAGCGGGTGATGCGTTCATTCGAAGCGTTTGCAACGGGCATGAATAAGCAAGTTGCCGTGTGAAGCATAAGAACCTGTGGGGGCCCTCAGGCAAGAACAATTGCTGGCGGTGTGAGCCGCTTTCTTTTGCCTACTTTTCTTTGCGGCGGCAAAGAAAAGTAGGTGCCGCCCCGCACAGGGGCGACGCCTGAAGCACGCTAACAATTCGCGGATGCCAGTGAAAACCCTGGCAAACCAAACCAAAACCAAAAACCAAACCAGACCCAAACCCATCGCGCCAATTCTAGGCCCCCCCACCCCGTGGCGCCAGCCACTACCAAGAATCACCACTCCCGCTGGCGAATTTCGCAATTGCCGCGAAAACGAGCACGCGTCAGCATGACGTCACATCAAGCCAGCAGCACTGGCATTCAATGGAAAACACAAAAGGAGACGCGCATGCCTTACTTCGAACATTTGCCCGCCGTCCGCTACGAGGGTCCGCACACGGACAACCCGTTCGCCTATCGCCATTACGACAAGGACAAACTGGTGCTCGGCAAGCGCATGGAAGACCATCTGCGTCTGGCCGTCTGCTACTGGCATACGTTCGTGTGGCCCGGCGCAGACATGTTCGGACCAGGCACATTCGAGCGTCCATGGCATCGCTCGGGCGATCCGCTAGAAATGGCACATGCCAAGGCCGATAACGCGTTCGAACTGTTCCAGAAACTCGGCACCCCGTTCTACACGTTCCATGACGCCGACGTAGCCCCCGAAGGCGACAGCATCAAAAGCTACGTGAACAACTTCAAGACAATGACGGACGTGCTCGCGCGTAAGCAGGAGCAAACGGGCGTCAAGCTGCTGTGGGGCACCGCAAACCTTTTCTCGCATCCACGCTACGCAGCGGGCGCAGCCACCAATCCGAACCCGGATGTGTTCGCCTTCGCCGCAACCCAGGTACTCAACGCGCTCGAAGCAACCCAGCGCCTGAACGGCGAGAACTACGTGCTGTGGGGCGGCCGCGAAGGCTACGAAACCCTGCTCAACACCGACCTGAAACGCGAGCGCGAGCAACTCGGCCGCTTCATGAGCATGGTCGTCGAGCACAAACACAAACTGGGCTTCAAGGGCGCGCTGCTGATCGAGCCGAAACCGCAAGAACCGACCAAGCATCAATACGACTACGACGTCGCGACAGTCCACGGCTTTCTCACGCAATTCGGCTTGCAGGACGAAATCCGCGTGAACATCGAAGCCAATCACGCGACGCTCGCCGGTCATTCGTTTCACCACGAAATCGCCAATGCATTCGCGCTCGGCGTCTTCGGCAGCATCGACGCGAATCGCGGCGACGCGCAAAACGGCTGGGATACAGACCAGTTCCCAAATAGTGTGGAAGAACTCACGCTCGCGTTCTACGAGATCCTCCGCAACGGCGGCTTTGAGACGGGCGGCATGAATTTCGATGCCAAGGTCCGCCGCCAGAGTATCGATCCCGAAGACCTGGTGCACGGCCATATCGGTGCTATCGACGTGATCGCCGTCGCGCTGGAGCGTGCCGCTCATCTCGTCGAGAACGACCGCCTGGGCGCGTTCAAGCAGCAACGCTATGCGGGCTGGGACAGCGATTTCGGCCGTAAGGTGCTGGCGGGCGGCTATTCGCTCGAATCGCTGGCAAGCGATGCGGTGCAGCGAAACATCGCGCCGCGTCATGTCAGCGGACAGCAAGAGCGTCTGGAGAACATCGTCAATCAGGCAATCTACTCATCCGCCAAATAGGCAAAGCAAAGGCACGAAAAAACGTTAGCAGCGCCGGTAGATTTCGCAATTGCTCCGCCGGCGCGCACGGCACACGCTGTCGTGCGAACAAAAATGGGGCAGCTTCCAAAATTGACGCTGCGAACAGGTATTCGCAGCGCACCCTGAGGTTAAGACGGCGGTTCGACTCTCTCGCATTCGAAACTGCACGCAACCCTAAATGGAGTGAGACATGAAATCTGCAATGCGTCGTTCCGTATTGAGTTCCCTCGTTTGCGCCGCAATGGCCGCCGGCCTGACGATGGTTGCCCCGCTCGCACATGCGAGCAAGGACAAGCCCGAAATCGGCTTCTGTATCGACGACCTGCGCGTCGAGCGCTGGTCGCGCGATCGCGACTATTTCGTCGCCGCAGCGACCAAGCTCGGCGCGAAAGTCTCCGTGCAATCCGCAGACGCGAGCGAAGCTCGGCAAATCTCGCAGATCGAGAACCTGATCTCGCGCGGCGTCGACGTAATCGTGATCGTGCCGTTCAATTCGAAGACCCTGGGCAATGTCGTCGCCGAAGCGCACAAGGCCGGCATCAAGGTCGTGTCGTATGACCGGCTGATTCTCGATGCCGACGTCGATGCCTATATCTCGTTCGACAACGAGAAGGTTGGTGAACTTCAGGCGCAAGGCGTATTTAACGCGCAGCCCAAAGGCAACTACTTCCTGCTCGGCGGCGCGCCGACCGACAACAACGCGAAGATGCTGCGCGAAGGGCAGTTGAAGGTGCTCAAGCCCGCCATCGATCGCGGCGACGTGAAGATCGTCGGCCAGCAGTGGGTCCCCGAATGGAGCGCGGCGACCGCGCTGCGCATCACGGAAGACGCACTGACCGCGAACAACAACAAGATCGATGCGATCGTCGCGTCGAACGACGGCACGGCAGGCGGCGCGATCCAGGCACTCGCCGCACAGAAGATGGCAGGCAAGGTGCCCGTGTCCGGCCAGGATGCGGACCTTGCGGCTGTGAAGCGCGTGATCGCAGGCACGCAGACCATGACCGTCTACAAGCCGCTGAAGCTGATCGCAGGCGAAGCGGCCAAGCTCGCCGTCGATCTCGCGAAGGGCGACAAGCCCGCATACAACGCGAAGTACGACAACGGCAAGAAGCAGGTCGATACCGTGCTGCTGCAACCCACGCTGCTCACCAAGAGCAACGTCGATGTCGTGATCAAGGACGGCTTCTATACGCAGGCGCAACTGGCTGGCAACTGATAGCGGGCACGGGCGCTTCTGATCGTTACAAACAGAAGCGCTCGCGCATCTTTCATCCATCCAGGACATCACGCATGGCACAAGCGCTTCTGGAATTGCGCGGCATCGCCAAATCGTTTGCCGGGGTGAAGGCGCTCGACGGCATCGATCTCGTCGTCGCGCCCGGCGAATGCGTCGGACTGTGCGGCGAGAACGGCGCAGGCAAATCGACGCTGATGAAGATCGTCTCCGGCGTCTATCCGCATGGCGAGTGGACCGGCGAAATCCTCTGGGACGGCAAGCCGCTCGTCGCGCAAAACATTCGCGATACCGAACGCGCAGGCATCGTCATCATTCACCAGGAACTGATGCTGGTGCCGCAATTGTCGGTGGCCGAGAACATTTTCCTCGGCAACGAAATCACGCTGCCCGGCGGCCGCATGAATTACGCGGCGATGTATCAGCGCGCCGACGAACTGCTGCGCGAACTGAATATCACCGGCATCAACGTCGCACAGCCGGTGATGAACTACGGCGGCGGGCATCAGCAACTGATCGAAATCGCCAAAGCGCTCAACAAGCAGGCGCGATTGCTGATACTCGACGAGCCCTCTTCGTCGCTGACGGCTGCGGAAACGAAGATTCTGCTCGACATCGTGCGCGATCTGAAAAAGCGCGGCGTGGCTTGCGTGTACATCTCGCACAAGCTCGATGAAGTGGAAGCGGTGTGCGACACAATTACGGTGATACGCGACGGCAAGCACGTCGGCACGCAACCGATGAAGCAACTCACTACCGATCGCATCATCGCGATGATGGTCGGACGCGAGATCACGAATCTGTTTCCGCGCGAACCGCATGAGATCGGCGACGTGATCTTCGAGGCGCGCAATGTCAGCTGCTATGACGTGACCAATACGAACCGCAAGCGTGTCGACGATGTGTCGTTCGCGTTGCGCAAGGGTGAAATACTCGGCGTCGCAGGACTGGTCGGTGCGGGACGCACGGAGTTGATGCAGGCGATTTTCTGCGCCTATCCGGGCGTGAGCGAAGCCGAAGTATGGATGGGCGGCAAGCGTCTGAAAATTCGCGCACCCGCCGATGCCATCGCGGCGGGCATCGCGATGGTGCCGGAAGACCGCAAGCGTCACGGCATCGTGCCGCAGCTGGGCGTCGGCCACAACATCACGCTCGCCGTGCTGCAACGCTTCGCGAAAGGCGGGCGCATCGATACTGCTTCCGAACTCGACACGATCAACTCGGAAATGAAGCGGCTGTCGGTGCGCGCGGCGTCGCCGATGCTGTCGATTGCGAGCCTTTCGGGCGGCAACCAGCAGAAGGCGGTGCTCACGCGCATGCTGCTCACCGATCCCTCCGTGCTGATTCTCGACGAGCCGACACGCGGCGTCGATGTCGGCGCGAAGTTCGAAATCTACAAGCTGATGTTCGCGCTCGCGAAGCGCGGCGTGTCCATCATCATGGTGTCGTCGGAATTGACGGAAGTGCTCGGCGTGAGCGATCGCGTGCTCGTGATCGGCGAAGGCGAGTTGCGCGGCGATTTTGTGAATGACGGTCTCACGCAGGAGCACATCCTCACGGCCGCCATCGCGACGAATCCGAAGCACGCGGACACGAAAGGCAAGGGCCCCACTCAACTGGCGAGCGTCGCATGACTCCTGATCTCACTTCTTCCGATAGCCACGCAAAACACGGCGCATCACTCGCATCGGGACAGCGTGTCAAACAGCTGTTCGCGCGCTACAAGCTGCTTGCGTTGCTGCTTGCCGTCGCCGTCATCTGGGTGTTCTTTTCGTTTCTCACGGAAGGCGCGTTCGTCACGCCGCGCAATCTGTCCAATCTGTTGCGGCAGATGTCGATCACGGGAATGCTCGCGTGCGGGATGGTATTCGTCATCATCTCGGGCGAGATCGATCTGTCCGTCGGATCGCTGCTCGGCCTGCTCGGCGGCGTCGCGGCGATACTCAACGTCACGCATCACTGGCCGCTCGCGGCAACGTTGCCCGTCGTGATGCTGCTTGGCGTCGCGATCGGTCTTTTCAACGGCTGGTGGTCGACGTATCTGCGTGTACCGTCGTTCATCGTCGGGTTGGGCGGCATGCTCGCGTATCGCGGCGTGCTGCTCGGCGTGACGGGCGGATCGACGATCGCGCCCGTGTCCGACGACTTCGTCTTCATCGGCCAGGGCTACTTGCCGCGCATTGCGGGCGACACGCTCGCTGTCGTGCTGTTCGTGCTGCTCGCCGCATTGACCGTGCGGCAACGGCAGAAGCGCCAGCACTACAACCTGAGCGTCGTGCCGCTGTGGCAGGACGGCGTGAAAATCGTCGCGACAGGCCTGATCCTGCTGGCGTTCGTCGCGACGCTCAACCGTTACGGCGGCATTCCCGTGCCCGTGTTGCTACTGCTCGCGCTGCTCGGCATCTTCACGTATATCGCGACGCAAACCGTGTTTGGCAGGCGCATCTATGCAGTCGGATCGAATCTCGAAGCGACGCGGCTGTCGGGCGTCAACACGAACCGCGTGAAGCTCGCGATCTTCGCGCTGATGGGGCTGATGTGCGCGTTCGGCGGCCTCATCAATACGGCGCGGTTGGCGGCGGGCTCGCCATCGGCGGGATCGATGGGGGAGCTCGATGCGATTGCGGCGTGCTTTATCGGCGGCACTTCGATGCGCGGCGGCTCGGGCACCGTGTATGGCGCGCTGATCGGCGCGCTGGTGATGGCGAGCCTCGATAACGGCATGTCGATGCTCGACGTCGACTCGTACTGGCAGATGATCGTGAAGGGCGGCATTCTCGTGCTCGCGGTGTGGATCGACGTCGTCTCCGGGTCCGACCGGCGCTAGCGCAGAGCGCACGGCTGTGGTGCGCTGCACCACGCCACAGCATCGGCGCGCTTCGTTGAGGCGCGCACAGGCGCCCTGAACAGGGCGCTTTTTCATTGGCGGGACGTAACGGCAGCAGGCACTGCGCGAACCATCCAGGAACACGCGCACCCTCGTCCAGCAAGCGATTGCGCGCTTCGCCAGCGCACCGTCAAGTCCCTTTCGACACGCATGCATCGGCCGAAAACACGCCGATGGCATACCTATTGCGTTATCCGCCACGTGGCCAATGGCGGCTGCAACGAATTCCGGTTTTTTCAGGGACGCTCGCAATGCGAGCGGACCGATGGGGCAACGGCGTCCCGAAACGCAACGTGCGAGGAGCGTTCGATCCATGCGATCGGGCGGCGCGCGTGCGCTTCGGGACGCTTTTTTTTGCGCAACCGAAAAGCGCGCATCGGCGCGATCCAGCATGACGAACGAGCAGATCACCACGCAGCGCAGTGAAGTGTCCGGACAGACGATCGGCGAACTGATCAATCTGTCGGGCCGTCAGCGCATGCTTTCGCAACGCATCGTGCTGCATGTGTTGCTTGCGTCGCATGGCGACATGAATGCGCTCGCCATCACGCGCGAATGCCTCGCGACGTTTGCGGCGACGCATCGCGTGCTCGTGAATGGCAATGATCATTTGCCCGGCGTGTTCTCGGAAGCGCTACAGCAGCTTTATTACGGCACGCGCAAGGCGGATGAGCGCGTGCAGCGCTTCATCGCGCTGACGGACGAAACGGTCGCGCGCGTCGAGGCGAATGACGAGATGGCGCGCGAGCATGTCGATGCCCTCGTCGCGCAGGCGACGCCGCTGCTCGAACTGCTGCAGGACATCACGCTTGCGTACCAGAACGAGATGCGCGGCATCGAGGCGGCAACGCAGCGCCGTCAGGCCGCGATCGCGGAACAGCTGTCGAGCATCTCGATGCAGGCAAATATCGTCGCGTTGAATGCGCGCATTTCGGCGGCGCGCGCGGGCTCGTATGGCCGCGAGTTCGCCGTCATCACGACGGTGCTCGCCGACATCATCAAGGAGATGGACACGCTGATCTACAGCGTCGTCGATCGCGACGGCGACAACCCATCGTCGCGGCGCGGCGCGCCCCGAACACCGGCGCATCACGTCGCGCAGTCTGCGCGGCCCCGCGCCACCGAACGTGCTGTCCCCTAGTTCTTAGCTCGACCTCACGCATCAGCCCTGTTTTCGTTCAATGAGAGAGACCCATGAAAAACCTGCTGAATTCGCTTGCGAGCGGTAACTGGCGCGCGCTGCTTGCGTGCTTCCTCTACTTCGATACCGGCTTCACCGTCTGGGTGATGTTCGGGCCGCTCGCGCCGTTCATTCACAAGGACATCGCGATGTCGCCCGCGGAACTGGGCTTCCTCGTCGCGGTGCCCGTGCTCGGCGCGGCAATCCTGCGCGTGACGCTCGGCAATCTCTATCAGGCTTGCGACGGACGACGCGTTGCGCTGATGGGCATCGCGCTGTCGGCGATTCCTTCCGTCGTGCTGCTGCTGATGCCGGGCACGCCGTCGTACACGCTGCTGCTGATTCTGGGCGTGTTTCTCGGTGTCGGCGGCGCGAGCTTCGCCGTTGCGCTGCCGATGGCGGGCAGCAACTATCCGCCGAAAGTGCAGGGTCTGGTGCTGGGGCTGGCGGCAGCGGGCAACATCGGTGCGGTGCTGGACGGTTTCATGTTCCCCGCGCTCGCCGATCAGTTCGGCTGGGCAAAGGCTGCGGGCGCAGCGCTGCCGCTCCTGGGTCTTGCCGCTATCGCGCTGTTCTTCTGGGCGAAGGATCTGGGACAGAAGTCGGGTAGCGGCGTGCGGGCGATGCGCAGTTTCATCGTGACGCTGGTGGGTCTCGTCGCGCTGGTGGTTGCCGTGCATGCGGGCGTGTTCGGCGCGGGCAAGACGGGCGTGCTGCTGCTGCCCGTGCTCGGCGCGCTGCTCGCGATCGCGGTGCTGCCGAAGCACTATCGCAGCGTGCTCGTCGAGGGCGATACGTGGGTGGTGATGCTGGTCTATAGCATTACGTTTGGTGGTTTCGTCGGCATGTCGTCGTATGTGACGACGCTGCTGATTTCGCTGTATCAGATGCCGCGTCTCGAAGCCGGGCTCTTCATGTCGCTGCTGGCTTGTATTGGCGCGCTCGTGCGTCCTGTCGGCGGTCTGGTCGCGGATCGTATTTCGGGTGTGCGTGCGCTGGTGATTCTGCTCGCGGCGATTTCGCTGTGCGACTTCCTGTTCGCGGCATGGATGCCGCCGATGGCGGCTGGCATTGCGTTGCTGATCGCGATGTATGTGTGCTTCGGCTTGGGCAACGGCGCGACGTTTCAACTGGTGCCGCAGCGCTGGAAGGGCAAGACGGGCTTGATGTCGGGGATCGTCGGTGCGGCGGGGGGTATCGGCGGGTTTTATCTGCCTGTGATCATGGGCATCGCGAAGGAGGGTACGGGCAGCTATCAGATGGGCTTCGCGACGTTCGGCGTGCTGGCGGCGCTGGCGTTCGGGCTCGTGGTGCTGCATCGCGCGCGGTGGCTGGAATGGGCGCTGCCGAAAGAGAGCCATGTGGTCGTCGAGCCGATTCGCGCCGGCGTGCGGGTGGATAGTGGGGTTTGATGCGTTGACCTAGTTTCTGTTCTCACCCGGTGACGCGGACGCCGATACGTCGTTCTGTTGTCGATTGATCCGGCGTCTGCGCAGCATGGCGACCTTCTGTGACGGGAAGGCCGCCATGTTTTTTTTGGGGCAGCCGTTTTTCATTTGCCGGGTGCGATGGTTCTTCTGCAAAGCGTCTTGCGCCACATAGGGCGATGAAAAGTCCCGAGCAAGATTCGTCCTCTTCTATAAGTTCGTAACGTATGTGCGATAGCTAACACCGTCGCCCGATACGACATGCGATAAAGCACTCTGTTGCGCAGTTACCGGCCCTGCGGCCGGGCTGTCCGCTTTCCCGCGAAAGCGGATGGCGAGTTCCGCTCACTCTGTGGTCTGTCTTCAGTTCGACGCCGAGTCTGCCGAAATGGCATCGCGCACAATTGGTTGGGGTTCAAGCATGTCTGCCGAAACGACGCCCGCCTTGAGATTTCCGACGCCGTGCACCACGTGTGGCGGCGTGCTGTACCAGTATGTCAACTTCTGCCCCTACTGCGGCGTGAGTCGCCCGCTCGAGGCCGACCGGCCAAAGCGTGCACAGGCGCAATTGAGGGCTGTCCCCGCGCACACTCGCCGGGCACCCGCAGTCGTCGACGACCCGACGGAATGTGCTGCGCCGAACGTCGTGTGGCAAGGGGCAGGGGAGACGGAATTTTCGCCGGACGTGGTGCCCGCGTCGCTGCCACAAGCTGTGTATCGCTGGGTCGTTACGCGGGGCGCGATACCGCTGGCAGGCCTGGTTCTGCTCGGCGTGGTCGGCTATCTGTGGCTTGGGCACGGCCATACGCGCAACACCGAGGGCGGCGAACTGTCGGCAGGCGCGGACGCTCCGAGCAGCCCGATACCTCAGTACCTGCCGCCGTCGAAAGAGAGTGTGTCTTCGACGGACGTCAACGGCCAAGCCACCGTCGACAGGATCGCGCAGCCAGTCACATCTCGCGCGCCGGGCGGCGCGCAGTCGCATCGGACGATCTCCGATGCGTTGAGCGACGCAAGGGCAGGTTTCGCGCGAAACGATCTGACGCAGGCGAAAGCAGCCGTGGCGGACGCGCTGTTGCTGGCACCCGGCAACCCTGACGCATTGCGGATGCAACGCGACGTCAAGGATCGGGAAAACCAGCGGGACGTTGCGATAGGCGTGGCGAACAGCTGCGCAAACGACAAGATATGGAGTTGTGTATTCAAACTCTCCAACCAGGCGCTGGCGATCGATGCCGGCAGCGTGGAGGCTCAGGCTCTGCTTCAGCGGGCGGTTCTTTCGACAGGATGGAAGCCGCTAGGCGATAAAGCCGCACCCGCGCCGCGCAAACCGCCGCCCGTCGTTGTCAACAGTGCGCCGACGAGACTGCCGACGGGATTGCCGACGCTTCCACCCTTGCCGCCGGGCACGCCAACGGACAGCGCCGCCCGTCCGTCAGCGAACAATGCGGCGCCCGCCGCCTGGGTGGCGCCAGCCCGCGATGGCGGCGATGCGCAGACGAGCGCCATGCACGCCCCGGACGGGGGAAGCGGTTCGCCCGTTGCGTCGGTGACCACGAAGTGAGGGCGCGGGTGAACTGCGCGGCGCGGTAGGTCTGCTCGTCGCCGCCCGGCAAGTGCGAAACGGCCGCGACGCATAGACGCGGCGCAATCAATCCTATATTTCCCAATCGAACGGCTGCGCGGTCTGACTCTCGGCCGCCAGCCGCTGTCGGCCTTCCCGCGAGATCACGACGTGACTGGACGGCTCGATCGTCATCAGATCGGCCTTTTCGACGTGCGTGCTCGCTGCGCGGCTTTGCTTTCCTTCCCGCAGATACTCCAGGAAGGGCTGAAACTGACGGACGGCATGGATGGCGTTGGTCATCATTCAACCTTTAATGGCTGTATCCGGCTGTATCCGGCTGCATCCGGTTCCATCGGGAAACGGGGTTCCGAGCCGTATCGTGACGATGTCTGGCGTTCATATGACAGCCGAAAACGGACGCCCGCCTTTCGCGCCGTTTAATTCGGATATCTACGATTTCGGGTCGATCTTATCGATTGCGGTCCGATATACCTGTGCGTCATCGCACAGTATTCGGAAGCGGGATGCGGGGCTTTTCAGACACCGGCTTGTTGGCCGATTTGCACGGTCACGTTGCTTGCATCGGCGCGCCACCGGCGAACGGGACTCGCGGCGCAAAACGCAGGTCTTGGCTTCGACGTGTGGGGACGGGATCGGGCGGTGAGAATGCGTCAGGCCCCGAACGACGGGCGCTTACGGGATTTCACCTAGACGCCGCTATCTGGAGAGGAGTGCGGCATCCCGGAGCCTTTCCCGCCGTGCTCACAAGCTACTGCATATCAGTAAGTCATTGTTTGTAATGAGTTATTTTTGTCTTGCCGACCTTTTCGAAGTCGGCGGCGAACCGCGCCGACCGACGCATGGGCGATATCATTCTGTCTTCCTCCGTCTCTTCTTGAATTTGTAATCCCTCGTCCATATAATTAGCACTCACCGCACGAGAGTGCTAACAACTCCGCTGGTTGGCGGCGCCAGCCGGCATACCTCAGCGTTCTTCAGTCCCAATCAAGAGAGGATCTATCCATGAACCTTCGTCCTTTGCATGATCGCGTGATCGTCAAGCGTCTGGATCAGGAAACCAAGACCGCGTCGGGCATCGTGATCCCCGAAGCCGCAGCAGAAAAGCCGGATCAAGGCGAAATCCTGGCAGTCGGCCCGGGCAAGCGTGACGACAAGGGCGGCCTGATCGCGCTCGACGTCAAGGTCGGCGATCGCGTTCTGTTCGGCAAGTACGCAGGCCAGACCGTCAAGGTCGACGGCAACGAACTGCTGGTGATGCGCGAAGAAGACATCATGGCCGTTGTCAACAAGTAATCACTTGTCCCGGTTCATTCTCAAGAATTCAAGGAGTTAGAAGATGGCAGCTAAAGACGTCGTGTTCGGCGATTCCGCCCGTGCCAAGATGGTTGAAGGCGTGAATATTCTCGCCAACGCAGTGAAGGTCACGCTGGGTCCGAAGGGCCGTAACGTTGTTCTCGAACGCAGCTTCGGCGGCCCGACGGTCACCAAGGACGGTGTCTCGGTCGCGAAGGAAATCGAGCTGAAGGACAAGCTCCAGAACATGGGCGCGCAAATGGTCAAGGAAGTCGCTTCCAAGACCAGCGACAACGCCGGTGACGGTACGACGACGGCAACGGTTCTGGCCCAGTCGATCGTTCGCGAAGGCATGAAGTACGTCGCATCGGGCATGAACCCGATGGACCTGAAGCGCGGTATCGACCGTGCAGTCGCAGCAGCAATCGAAGAGCTGCGCAAGATCAGCAAGCCCTGCACGACCAACAAGGAAATCGCACAGGTTGGCGCGATTTCGGCGAACAGCGACACGTCGATCGGCGATCGCATCGCTGAAGCCATGGACAAGGTCGGCAAGGAAGGCGTCATCACCGTCGAAGACGGCAAGTCGCTGCAAGACGAGCTGGACGTTGTCGAAGGCATGCAATTCGACCGCGGCTACCTGTCGCCGTACTTCATCAACAATCCGGACAAGCAAGTCGCTGTCCTCGACAACCCGTTCGTGCTGCTGCACGACAAGAAGGTGTCGAACATCCGTGATCTGCTGCCGGTTCTGGAGCAAGTCGCGAAGGCTGGCCGTCCGCTGCTGATCATCGCTGAAGACGTCGAAGGCGAAGCACTGGCTACGCTGGTCGTCAACAACATCCGCGGCATCCTGAAGACGGTGGCTGTCAAGGCTCCGGGCTTCGGCGACCGTCGCAAGGCAATGCTGGAAGACATCGCGATCCTGACGGGTGGTCAGGTCATCGCTGAAGAAACCGGCCTGACGCTCGAAAAGGCAACGCTGAACGAACTGGGTCAAGCGAAGCGTATCGAAGTGGGCAAGGAAAACACGACGATCATCGACGGCGCTGGCGAAGCAGCAAGCATCGAAGCGCGCGTGAAGCAGGTTCGCACGCAAATCGAAGAAGCGACGTCGGACTACGACCGTGAAAAGCTGCAAGAGCGCGTGGCCAAGCTGGCTGGCGGCGTTGCAGTGATCAAGGTTGGCGCAGCGACCGAAGTCGAAATGAAGGAAAAGAAGGCACGTGTCGAAGACGCACTGCACGCAACGCGCGCAGCTGTGGAAGAAGGCATCGTGGCTGGCGGCGGTGTTGCACTGATCCGTGCACGCAGCGCAATCGCTGGCGTGAAGGGCGACAACGCTGACCAGGACGCAGGTATCAAGATCGTTCTGCGCGCAATGGAAGAGCCGCTGCGCCAGATCGTCACGAACGGCGGCGAAGAAGCCAGCGTCGTGGTGGCAGCAGTTGCAGCAGGCAAGGGCAACTACGGCTACAACGCGGCAACGGGCGAGTACGGTGACCTGGTGGAAGCTGGTGTCGTCGACCCGACCAAGGTGACGCGTACGGCACTGCAGAACGCAGCTTCGGTTGCTGGCCTGCTGCTGACGACGGACGCAGCTGTCTGCGAACTGCCGAAGGAAGATGCACCGATGCCTGGCGGCATGCCCGGCGGCATGGGCGGCATGGGCATGGACATGTAATTTCCAGGTAACTGGAATGCATGTGAGAGGCGCGCCGCGAGGTGCGCTTCTCATGCCAAAAGAAAAACCCGCAGCAATGCGGGTTTTTCTTTTGGTGCTTCAGGTTTGGCTAACGGGCATGCAGGCGAAGCGTTCAGCGTTGCAGCAGAAAGTGCTGGCGCAAATGATCGAGCACGCGCGACACGCTATCCGTTTCGGTCAGCGTGGTGGTATCGATAAGCAAATCGGGGTGCGGCGGTGGTTCATACGGTGCCGACACGCCGGTGAACGAATTGATGGTTCCCGCCTGGGCCTTCGCGTACAGCCCTTTGGGATCACGCTTCGCGCAATCGTTTGCTGAAGCGGACACATAAGTCTCGACAAACCTGTCGGTTCCAATGATGCCGCGGGCCATTGCCCTGTCTTCGAACATCGGCGAGATCAACGCGGCGATCACGATCAGCCCCGCGTCGTTCATCAATTGCGCGACGTGCGCGACCCGGCGGATGTTTTCTCGCCGGTCTTCTTTCGAAAAGCTGAGATCGCTTGTCAGGCCGTGGCGGACGTTGTCGCCATCGAGCACGTAGCACGCGTGTCCCATCGACATCAGTTCGCGCTCGAGCCGGAACGCGATCGTCGATTTGCCCGCGCCCGACAAGCCCGTGAGCCACACGGTAACGGGCCTGTGCCCAAGCATCGAGGCGCGGTCGCGGCCGGTGATGGTGCCGTTGAAACGTTGTACAAAAGGCTGAATACGTTCGACGCACGCGCGGCCGTCCTGCTCGTCGCGAGCGACGCGGCCACTTGGCGCGCTGCTTTGGGTGCAGCAGGCACGCGGCTCGGAAACGGCGGCCGCAGCACTGGGAGGAAGGTCTTCCAATTCGGATTGTCCGGAGGTTCCGTCAGGGGATCGACGGTCTGCCGTTGAGGCTGCCTCGTCGACTGGCGGCGAAGAGGTCTCATCAGACAGTGGTAATAATTACAATCCGTAATTGTAGTATCTAAAAAATAAGATTGCTGTAACAGATAATTACGACTGAAATACTTGATTTGCGAATTGGCGCTTGACTGGAGTCATTCTCACGCCCCTTCGCGGCCTTGCGTGCGCCGCGGGATCAATGCCGCGCCTCACCCGGCGTCGTATCCGTCCCGCCGCCCAGCGGCACCTCGTCTTCGCTGCTTCTTGCCCAGAAGAAACGATCCGGGAGATATGCTCCCATCCCCGGCCGAAAGGCGGCCTGCATTGCCTGGAACAGATACTCCTGCGCTTCGCGGACCGCCTCGGCCGGTTCCTGGCCGTTGGCCAGCAGCGCGGCAATCGCGGCGCCGAGCGTATCGGTGATGCCCATGATCCGCTGTTGTCCACGGTCCCACATGTCCTGCCGCAACTGGCCGTCTTCGCTGAACAGCGTGTTGACGAGCCGATGTGTGCCCGTTTCCGTCGACAGGATGTATTCGCAACCTTGCGACAGCAGATGTGAGATCGCGGCGTCGAGACTCGGCGCTTCGGCATCGCCGTCCGGCTGCGCGAGCGCGAGCAGGGCGGTCGTGTCCGCGACCAGCAGCGTGGTTTGCGGCGCGAGCAGATCGGCGATGGCTTCACGCAGTTCGTCGGCGGCGAGGACATGTTCGTCGTCGAGCGTGAAGTCGGGCGCGAGGATGAGCGGGATGTCGTCGTAATCGGCGACCACCTCGGCGATCGCGCTGACCACTTCCGCCCGCGTGGCGGCGCCGACCTTGAAGGCGGCGATGGGCATGTCCTCTAGCAGCATCCTCGCCTGGGTCGCGACGGCTTCGGGGTCGAGTCCGGTGACCTCGTCGCAGCTCGCCGAGTCGCGCACCGTGTAGCCGGTCAGCACGGACACGCCGTGGCAACCCATGCTGGCAAGCGTCATCAGGTCGGCTTGCAATCCGGCGCCGCCTGTCGGGTCCGACAGGCCGAAGGTGAGAACGATCGGAGGGGTGTTGCTGGCCATGAAATTTTTGTGGTCGATGAGCGAAATGTTCGTGGGTCACAACCGGCGCACGACGCGCCCGCGCGGCCCACACAGACGGCTCAATTATGCGGCCTTATACGCGTGTAAGGCATTTTTTCGCATCCGCCGGCGGGTCCCGTCACACATAACGCCGCAAAGCGTCGCGGACCACCGCTCGGACCCCGCATCCGCTAGGCATCGAGGCGGCAACACGGTACCATCATGGCTCCCGTTTCCCCGGACTTTTCGACGCGACTCAAGAATGGAATATAAGAGCTGGATGTGCCTGATCTGCGGCTGGATTTACGACGAAGAAGCCGGTCTGCCAGAGGAAGGAATCGCGCCGGGCACGCGCTGGGAAGATGTTCCCATCAATTGGACCTGTCCCGAGTGCGGCGCGCGCAAGGAAGACTTCGAGATGGTGCAGATCTGATCGACCCGCCTTGCCGTCGGCGGGCATTCGTTGCCCGCCACGCAAGGTCGATCGATCGAAATGAATCGAATACGCGCGCGATGGAACATCGGCGCGCATGGGCTGTCGCAAGATGAATTGTCGCAGCGCTTGGCTTGCACGCTTATGCGTGCGATTCATCACGGTGGTCTGGCAGGTGCTGCTGCGTGAGCATGGTGCTTTCAGCATCGCGAGGTTGCGAACTTGAGCGGTGCCGTTTGCGTCATGTCGTGATCTGAGAAAGCGGCACCGTTTCGGGGCTATGCGGTCGGTGGCCCGGCAATTGCACTATTTTCGCCATAACGGCAGTTCCGGAGGCGCAGTATCGATGCCGCCGGACCATGCCGGCGTTCCTGCAACCTGCTCATGACCCTTCGATCCGCATCGCCCGATACGCTCGACGCTTTACCGAATCCCCGCGGCGGCGCCGTCCGCCCCGCGGAGCAGGCCATTGCCGATGCGCTCGATGCCTTCGAGCAGCGGCGCGACATGACCGCGCAACTGCTGATCGCCGGGCGTGCGTTGCGCGAGGCAGGCTGGCTCGCCGCCCACCGTTTCACCGATGCATTGCTGCTCGTCTCGCCGATGGCGGCAAGCGGTCTCGCCGAAGAGGCGGCCGCCCGCGCGGCGTTCGGCGCGGCGTTGCGCGCGTTTCGTGCGGCGCTCGAACGGCGAAATCTGCGCGAGCTTGGCTGCTCGGGCTCGCTTTTCGAGCATTACCGCGCGCTCAGCACGCATATCGCGCAGCACACGCCCGGCTACAGCATCACGTTCGAAGACGTCGCGCTTGCCGGCCGGCCCGTTCCGCCCGTTTCGCTGCGTTCGCAATCGGTGGCGCGCCTGGCGCATCTGCGGGCGCGTTACGAGCAGGCGCTGCTGCCCGTGCTGCGCTCGAAAGGCCATGTCAGCACGAGCGCGGTGGCGGGCGCGGTCAATGCGGCGCTCGACGATCTCGACGCCTGCCTCGTCGATCTTTCCGGTCCCGATCCATACGATTTCTGGCGTCTCGCCCTGGCGTGCTCGCGCGCGTTGCGCGCGACCGGCCGCTCCGTCGAAGATGCCGACATGCGGCGCTTCTACGCGCGTTGCAACATTGCACTTGCCGATGAAGAGCGCGGCATTCCGCTCGCGCCGCGCTCGCTCGTGCGTGCGACGCTCGCGCTGTTGTGGCGCGACTATGCGCTATTCGGCGCAGCCGCCGAAGACACCGAGCACGTCGAACTGCTGCGCGACTACGGCTTGACGGTCGACTGGCATATCGCGGGCACGCAGGCATCGGAAGCGCTGTGGGAGGCGGGCGCGCACCAGGCGGAGACGCTGGCGGCGCACGTCGCGATGACGCGCGAACTCGGCGTGCTGACGGTCAATGCCAACGCGTATGAAGACTTTTTGCAAACCGCCGACGCCGCGATCGCCGCACTCTCGGATTACGCACGCGCCGCCGACAATCCGCAAAAAGCCGACCCCAGCGCCGCGCTGCAAGCGGGCGATGCGGCCTACCGACTCGGCGCGGCTGCGTCGGCGCTCGGACTCGGGCAGGTCGCGCTGCTCGCCGACGCGTTGGGTCTTGCGTGGCGCCGCCGCGCGCATGCCGGCGTATCGACGCCCGCCGTGCGCGCGCACATCGTGGTCGAAGCGCCCGACGCGCGCTCGCTCGAAGCGGCCGCCGAGGCGTTGCGCGCGATGCTGCACAAGGTCGCGGCAGGCGTCGCGCCGCAGTCGGCGACGAACGCGCTGGCCGCGCTGACGCGCGCCATCGAACAAGGCGGCGGCGCGTAGCGAACCGTCTGGATGCAGGAGAACGGGCGGGATCCTGGCGCTATGCCGTCAGCTGCGCGATAGCGCACGCTCGTCGTTCCCGGCAAGGCGGGAGCGCGTGATAGAGTGCAGTTTCATGGACTGCGATCTCGTCGGCCGCGCGCTTGCAGACAGCCTGCCCGCAAAGACCGGCGAACAGCCCGCTGCACGATTTTTGCGCAACGCACGGGCCCCGCAGTCGCGCACCGTCTTTGCTAAAATTCGACCTATGTCCAAGAGTAACGATCGCATCAATCTGACCAACCAGTTCCTGATCGCCATGCCCAACATGGCGGACCCCACGTTTTCAGGAACGGTGGTCTACCTTTGCGATCACAGCGAG
The DNA here is from genome assembly GCF_002902945.1 of Paraburkholderia caribensis. Taxonomy (NCBI): domain Bacteria; kingdom Pseudomonadati; phylum Pseudomonadota; class Betaproteobacteria; order Burkholderiales; family Burkholderiaceae; genus Paraburkholderia; species Paraburkholderia caribensis. Next base: position 2,817,294 of record NZ_CP026101.1, on the reverse strand, counting down.
CGCGGCGCGCTCGGCCTCGTCATCAACCGGCCGACCGATATCGACCTCCAGGCGCTGTTCAATCGCATCGATCTCAAGCTCGAGATCGAGCCTCTGCTGCATGTCCCCGTGTATTTCGGCGGCCCGGTGCAAACCGAGCGCGGCTTCGTGCTGCATGACGCTTCGGAAAGCACCTATACGTCGTCGATGCAGGTGCCGGGCGGGCTGGAGATGACCACGTCGAAAGACGTGCTCGAAGCCGTCGCAAGCGGAAAGGGCCCGCAGCGTTTTCTGCTGACGCTCGGCCACGCAGGCTGGGGCGCGGGCCAGCTCGAGGACGAAATCTCGAAGAACGGCTGGCTCACGGTTCAGGCCGACCCGAAAATCGTGTTCGACGTGCCTGCTGAAGAGCGCTTCGAAGCCGCCCTTGCACTGCTCGGCATTTCTTCTTCGATGCTCTCCGGCGAAGCAGGTCACGCATGAGCAGTGTGGCCGGACGTGAAGCGACGCTGCTTGCGTTCGACTACGGCGAAAAACGTATCGGTGTTGCCGTCGGCAATTCGCTCACCCGTAGCGCACGGCCGCTCGTCGTGCTGCAAAACCGCAATCGCGAATATCGCTTCGAAGCGGTCGGCAAGCTGATCGACGAATGGAAGCCCGACGCGCTCGTCGTCGGCTTGCCGATGCATCCCGATGGCACTCCGCACGAAAGAACCCAGCTCGCCAAGCGCTTCGGCAACCAGCTGAACGGGCGCTTCAATCTGCCTGTCACGTGGGTCGACGAACGCTATTCGTCGGTCGAAGCGGAGGCGGGTATCCGCGACGGGTCGAGGCAAGCCGGCATGCTCGACGCCGAAGCCGCGTGCATCATTCTTCAGCAATATCTGGACGGACTTTCCGATGAGCTCCATTGACGCCGAGGCGCTCTACCGCGCCTTGCTCGAACAGATCCGCGCCGCCTATGGCGACGCGCTGGGTGGTCCGGACGGCGCGGTGCTCGCCGGCATCTACAGTGGCGGCGCGTGGCTGGCCGAGCGTCTCGCCAAAGACCTCGACGTGCCGACCTTCGGCGTCGTCAACGTCGCGCTGCATCGCGACGACTACGCGAAGAAAGGCTTGCACACGCAGGCCAGCCCAACCTCGTTGCCTTTCGAAGTCGACAACCGCCGCATCGTGCTCGTCGACGACGTGCTGTACACCGGCCGCACCGTGCGCGCCGCGCTGAACGAACTGTATGACTACGGGCGTCCCGCGTCCGTTGAACTCGCGGTGCTCGCCGATCGCGGCGGGCGCGAGTTGCCGGTAGCGGCGCGCTTTGTCGGCGGCACGATCGAGGTGCCGGCGAATGCGACGCTGGTGCTGTCACGCGACGGCGACAGCCTCGCGTTTCACACCGAGCCGCGCGCGGATTGAGCGCGTGCAACGCCCGCTCAGCCGCGCAACGCTGTAACGATTAGCAGCACATGCAGTCCCCAGTCTGATTCAGGAACACCATGAACACGCCCAACCCGGTTTCCCAAGGTTCCACCGTTTCGGCCGATCACGCCGCGTCAGCGGACCGTTTTCGCTACGGCTTCCTGAAGGGCAATCCGCAGCTCACGAAGAACGGCGAGCTGAAGCATCTGCTGACGATCGAAGGCCTGCCGCGCGCGATCGTCAATCACATTCTCGACACGGCCGAGCAGTTCGTCAGCGTGACCGACCGCGAGGTGAAGAAGGTGCCGCTGTTGCGCGGCAAGTCGGTATTCAACCTGTTCTTCGAAAACTCGACGCGCACGCGCACCACCTTCGAGATCGCTGCGAAGCGTCTGTCGGCGGATGTGATCAATCTCAACATCAATGCTTCGTCGACGAGCAAGGGCGAGTCGCTGCTCGACACGATCAACAACCTGTCGGCGATGCATGCCGACATGTTCGTCGTGCGGCATGCTTCGAGCGGCGCGCCGTATCTGATCGCCGAGCATTGCGCGCCGCACGTGCACGTGATCAACGCGGGCGACGGCCGTCATGCACACCCGACGCAGGGTCTGCTCGACATGTACACGATCCGCCACTACAAGAAGGATTTCACGAATCTGCGCGTGGCGATCGTCGGCGACATTCTGCATTCGCGCGTTGCGCGCTCCGACATTCACGCGCTCACCACGCTCGGCGTGCCCGAAGTGCGCGCGATCGGCCCGCGCACGTTGCTGCCGGGCGGCCTCGAGCAGATGGGCGTGCGCGTGTTCCACAACCTCGACGAAGGGCTGAAGGACGTCGACGTCATCATCATGCTGCGTCTGCAGAACGAGCGGATGAGCGGCGCGTTGCTGCCGTCGGCGCAGGAGTACTTCAAGAGCTGGGGGCTGACGCCCGAGCGTCTCGCGCTCGCGAAGCCCGATGCGATCGTGATGCATCCGGGCCCGATGAATCGCGGCGTCGAAATCGACTCGCAGGTGGCGGACGGGCCGCAGTCGGTGATTCTGAATCAGGTGACGTTCGGCATCGCGGTGCGCATGGCGGTGATGGGCATCGTCGCGGGCAACAACGATTGATCCGCGCCCGAATCGGCATTCGAATCAGGCAATGAAAGCACAGGCAGGCATAAAAGGCAGCGCATGAAGATTCATATTCAAGGCGGCACGCTGATCGATCCCGTAGCGGGCACCGAGCGGCAACAGGACGTATTCATCGCGGCGGGCAAGATCGTCGCGCTCGGCAGCGCTCCTGCCGATTTCAACGCGGCGAGGACGATCGACGCGAAGGGCCTTTACGTGGCGCCCGGTTTCGTCGATCTGTCGGCGCGCCTGCGCGAGCCAGGCTTCGAGCACAAGGCCACGCTCGAATCGGAGATGGCCGCGGCGCTCGCGGGCGGCGTGACGAGCCTCGTCTGTCCGCCCGACACCGATCCCGTGCTCGACGAGCCGGGCCTCGTCGAAATGCTGAAATTCCGCGCGCGCAATCTGAATCGCGCGCACGTGTATCCGCTGGGCGCGCTGACGGTTGGGCTCAAGGGACAGGTGATCACCGAGATGGTCGAGTTGACGGAGTCCGGTTGTATCGGCTTCTCGCAGGCCGATACGCCCGTCGTCGATACACAGGTCTTGCTGCGCGCGCTGCAGTACGCGAACACCTACGGTTACACCGTATGGCTGCGTCCGCAGGACGCGTATCTCGCGAAGGGCGGCGTCGCGGCGAGCGGTCCGCTCGCGTCGCGTCTCGGTCTGTCGGGCGTGCCGGTGTCGGCGGAAACGATCGCGCTCCATACGATCTTTGAACTCGTGCGTGTGACGGGCGCGCGCGTGCATCTGTCGCATCTGTCGTCGGCGGCGGGTGTCGAGCTGATGCGCGCGGCGAAAGCGGAAGGTCTGCCCGTGACCTGCGATGTCACGATCAATCATGTGCATCTGATCGATATCGATATCGGCTACTTCGATGCGCAGTTCCGGCTCGATCCTCCGCTGCGTTCCCAGCGCGACCGCGAGGCGATTCGCGCGGGTCTGCTGGACGGCACGATCGACGCGATCTGCTCGGACCACACGCCCGTCGACGACGACGAGAAGCTGTTGCCGTTTGCCGAGGCGACGCCGGGCGCGACGGGGCTCGAACTGCTGCTGTCGCTTACCGTCAAGTGGGCGGACGAAGCGGGCATCTCGCTCGCGAAGGCTCTGAACCGCATCACGGCTGCGCCCGCTGGCGTGTTGAAGCTGCCTGCTGGTCGCGTCGAAGCCGGCGGGACGGCCGACCTGTGCGTGTTCGACCGCGACGCTCATTGGCGCGTCGAGCCACGCGCGCTGAAAAGCCAGGGACATAACTCGCCGTTCCTCGGCTACGAGCTGCCGGCCCGCGTGCGCGCGACGGTCGTGTCGGGTCGGGTGGCGTTCGAGCAGCGCTGAGCGCGTTGCGCATCGGCAGAGAATGGAAAGATAAGCGGAAGACTCGCAAGATGAAGCTCGCGTTACGCAAGGCTCGGCTGGTCGTGCATCTGCTGCACGGCATGTGGACCGTCTGGACACGATTTCCGCGCGCGACGCCACAGCAGCGTCTGGAACTGAACCGCGCGTGGTCGCTGCGCATGCTGCAGTTGTGCGGCATGCGTCTCGTCGTGCACAACGACGGCGCGCGGCTCGACGAAGGCGTGCTGGTCGTGGCGAACCACATTTCGTGGCTCGATATTTACGTGATCAACGCGTGGCGTCCGACGCCGTTCGTGTCGAAAGCCGAAATCCGTAAATGGCCGGTGGTCGGCTGGCTCGCGCAGCAGCTAGGCACCGTGTTCATTCAGCGCGAAAAACGTAGCGATGCGAAACGCATCATGCACGAACTCGCCAATCGGCTGAACGCGGGCGAACTGATGTGTGTCTTTCCGGAAGGCACGACGTCCGACGGCGTTCAACTGTTGCCGTTTCACGCCAACATGTTTCAGGCGGCGGTGTCGGCGTCGCGTCCGGTGCAGCCTGTGTGCATGATGTACGAGGACGCGCAGGGCCGGCAGTCGACGGCGCCGGCGTATATCGGCGAGCTGTCGCTTGGCGAGTCGCTCGATGCGATGTTGCGCGCAGGTCCGCTGACGGCGCATGTGTATGTCGGTGCGCCGCTCGCGCCGGGGGCGGATCGGCGTTTGCTGGCGGCGGAGGCGCAGGCTTCCGTTGGGGCGGCGCTCGCCGCGCTGCAGGACCCCGAGGCGCGTCGTTCCGGCCAGATCGCGGATCGGACCCAGCAGTTCATCGACGCCGCAGCGGAAGCGAAAAATCCGCAAGAGCCGCTAGCCGATCCCGACGCCGACATGACGCGCCACGCATAGGGCTGCATAGCACTGCATAGCACGTCAGTCAGCCTTCATTCTTCGCGTTCAAGCGACGGCGCGGCAACCTTCGCATTCCACCTGCGTGACCGTGCGTTCGGCGGGCGACTGCGCCAGCCGGACGGCCGACAACTGCTCGCCCCACACGCAGCCCGAATCGAGTCCGATCAGATTGTCGCGGACCATCAAACCGAGCGCGGCCCAATGTCCGAAGACCACGGTAACGTCTTCCGTCTTGCGCCCCGGCACGTCGAACCACGGCATGAAACCCGAGGGCGCCGAATTGATGCCGCCGCTCGACGAGAAGTCCATCACGCCATCGGCATTGCAAAAGCGCATCCGCGTGAGTGCGGTGCAGGTCAGGCGCAACCGGTCGATGCCTTTCAGGCTCGGCTTCCAGCGGTTCGGCTCGTTGCCGTACAGGCCAGCCAGCGTCTCTTTCCAGGTCGGCGCGCGCAATGCGCGCTGCAGCTCGTCGGCGAGTTCCAGCGTCAGATCGACGTCCCACTGCGGCAGTACGCCCGCGTGCACGAGCAGCATGCCGTTCTCGTAATGAACCAGCGGACGATGGCGAATCCAGTGCAGCAGGTCTTCGGCGTCGGGCGCGGCGAGGATCTCATCGATCGTGTCGCCTTTCTTGGACTTTCTGATGCCCGCCGATACCGACAGCAGATGCAGATCGTGATTGCCCAGCACGGGCACGGCGCGATCTCCCAGCGCGATGATGTCGCGCAGTGTCGCAAGCGATTCGCCGCCACGATTGATCAGGTCGCCCGCGAACCAGAGGGGCGCGTCGGCGGGAGGCGCGGCCTTCGCCAGAAGTTGCTGGAACTGGGTGCGGCAGCCCTGCAGATCGCCGAAAGCGAGAGGAGGGAAGCTGGTGGAAACGGTCATCGGCAAGAAGTAGTGGTCCGAAGGACGCGGCGGCGGGGTATGGCAGCGCCGCGAGTCGCCGGGAATTGAGTTCGAAGCTGCTGCAGTCGAGCTGCATTGCACAACACGACATGATAGCGCGCGTTCCCGGGTCCGTCCGGGATCGGCGGCAGGTTGCTGGCGTCGCCGCGCCGTGTCGTACTCCATCGCCGTGCAAGCGCTGAATTATTTTGATTTTTTTCGGACTTTTGGGCGATTTTCTGGCGGCCAAACTACGCTTTCACGACCCTTGGCGAATGAACGGGGCCGATTCATTCGTCCGATATAATCGGCCACTGCCAGCGCGACAGGCGCTCAGATCAGGGAGGAAAGGGATTTGCGGCATCCGTCTCAGCCAGTCATCCACCGCGTTCTCATCACGGGAGCGAGCGGTTTCACTGGTGCCTACGTGCGCGAAGAACTCGCCGACGCAGGCTATGAGGTCATCGGCACGACGGCCGGCGATGCCCAGCCCGGCGAGCGCACGCTCGACATCACGTCGCTGCCGGATTGCCGCCGCCTGATCGGCGAGCTGAAGCCCGAATTCATCGTGCATCTGGCGGCGATCAGCTTCGTCGCACACGACGATCCGTTGGAAATGTACAACGTTAACGTGATCGGTACGACGAACCTGCTGCAGGCTTGCGTCGACGTCGGGCACGAGCCGCGCAAGATTCTGATCGCGAGCAGCGCGAACATTTATGGCAACGCGGAAGGTGTCGTCGATGAAGACGCGCCGGCTGCGCCTGTCAACCACTACGCAGCGAGCAAGCTGGCGATGGAGCATCTGGTGCGAACGTGGTTCGACCGGCTGCCGATCGTTGTCACGCGGCCTTTCAACTACACGGGGCGCGGGCAGTCCGAGCGTTTCCTGGTTCCGAAAATCGTTTCCCATTTTGTGCGGCGTCGACCGTTTATCGAATTGGGAAATATCAACGTTGCACGCGATTTTTCGGACGTGCGGATGGTGTCGCGGGCATATCGGGCGCTACTCGAAGCCCCGGTCGCGGGCGAAACGCTCAATGTTTGCAGCGGCAGTCCGCGCACTCTGACGGATATTATCGATATCGTCCGCGAGGCATCGGGTCACGACCTCGAAATTCGCGTAAATCCCGCCTTCGTCCGGCAAAATGAAGTCAAAGTGCTGGTTGGTTCGGCGAAAAGGCTGAACCGCGTCGTCCCTGACATGCCGGCAATCGGCATTGAAGACACCATCGACTGGATGCTTTCTCTGGTTGTCTGATTTACCAGGAGCTGCGGAAAGCCCCGTCAGGGGCGAGGCGGAGCGCGGCGGCCGACGGGCCACCTTGCGCTTTGCTATGCTCCCGGTATGTTGCCTCGCCGGAATCTAAAGCGCCTTGTGCCCCCTTCTGTTCAAACCGCTACCGCAACGCGCGTCCTCAGGCTTCGCCTGAAGGACCGGCACGCGCGCGTGTTACGAGAGTGGGCATATCACGTCAACCAGGTCTGGAACTACTGCAATGAACTAAGCGTACGCATCTTCGAGCGTGAACGCCGGTTCGTCTCGGCCTACGAGCTTGACCGCTACACCGCCGGCGCGACGAGGGAAGGCTTGCCACTGCACTCCCAAACGGTCCAGGCCATCAGCGCGGAACTGGTGACGCGGCGCAAGCAGTCCCGCAGGGTCAAGCTTCGCTGGCGCGTGTCCGGCGGCGCGCGCCGCTCACTCGGCTGGATACCGTTCAAGGCGAGTGCCATCCGCTATCGCAATGGACAGGTGTTCATCGCGAGCACACCACTCTCGTTGTGGGACAGCTACGGGTTGTCGCGGTACGAACTCGGCGCCGGCTGTATCAGCGAGGATGCGCGCGGCCGGTGGTATTTGAACATCACGGTGAAGGTCGAGAGCAAGCCTAAACCGGCCGTCAGCGGCGTTGCGCGGTCTGTGGGCCTAGACCTGGGGCTGAAGGACTTCGCCGCCACGAGCGACGGTGCTGCGCTTGAGGCGCAGCGCTCCTATCGCGAACTGGAGCCGGCACTCGCCAGCGCGCAGCGGGCGCGCAAGAAGGCGCGCGTGAGAGCGATTCACGCGAAGATTGCCGCACGCCGGAAGGATTTTCTCCATAAGCAATCGACGGCGCTCGTGCGGATGTACGGCGCCATCTTCGTTGGCAACGTGAACGCGCAGGCGCTGACGCAGACCCGCGCGGCGAAGTCCGTGCTGGATGCGGGCTGGAGCGCGTTCCGGACCATGCTGCAGTACAAGTGCGATGACGCAGGCGTGTGGTTCGACGAGGTCAACGAGGCGTACTCAACCCAGACCTGTTCTGCGTGCCGCGCGCGCAGCGGTCCGAAAGGACTTGAAGGTCTGCGAATAAGGGAATGGACGTGCGCCTGTGGCGCGCGTCATCATCGCGACGTGAATGCCGCGAAAAACATTCTCGCGGCCGGACGTGGCCGTCTTGCAGAAGGAATCCCTGTCCTCTTAGAAAGGGCGGGGAGGACGTCAAAAACTGTCTCAGTTTGTTAGTCCTCTGGTGTTTCTCATCGACACCTTTATAATGACTGGTTACGTACCCGCGTGCCCGTTTGTAAGGTTCGGTCAGCATTGCTGCCGCTCCTCTCCGGTCGGCAATGATTGTTCCGTCTCAGGCCGGCTCGGCATGCCGGCCACTCGGCCAAGAAAATCTCTAGAAGGAATCCCATGATCCTGGTAACGGGCGGTGCCGGCTTTATCGGCGCCAATTTCGTGCTTGAATGGTTGAACGCCTCGGATGAGCCAGTCCTGAACCTGGACAAGCTGACGTACGCAGGCAACCTCGGCACACTGAAATCGCAACAGGACAATCCTCGTCATGTCTTCGTGCGCGCCGACATCTGCGATCGTGACACGCTGGACAAACTCTTTGCCGAACACAAGCCGCGCGCGGTGCTGCACTTTGCCGCCGAAAGCCACGTCGACCGCTCGATCCACGGGCCGGCTGACTTCGTTCAGACCAACGTGGTAGGTACCTTCACGCTGCTCGAAGCTGCAAGATCGTACTGGAACACGCTGAACGATGCAGACAAAGCGGCATTCCGCTTCCTGCACGTATCGACGGATGAAGTGTTCGGCTCGCTGTCGGCGACCGATCCGCAATTCTCCGAAACCACGCCGTACGCGCCGAACAGCCCGTACTCGGCCACCAAGGCTGGCTCCGACCATCTCGTGCGTGCGTATCACCACACGTACGGCTTGCCCGTGTTGACGACCAACTGCTCGAACAACTACGGCCCTTACCAGTTCCCCGAAAAGCTCATCCCGCTGATGATCGCCAATGCGCTCGGCGGCAAGCCGCTGCCCGTGTATGGCGACGGTCAGAACGTGCGCGACTGGCTGTATGTCGGCGACCACTGCAGCGCGATCCGCGAAGTGCTGGCGCGCGGCGTGCCGGGCGAAACGTATAACGTCGGCGGCTGGAACGAGAAGAAGAACCTCGAAGTCGTGCACACGCTGTGCGATCTGCTCGACCAGAAACGTCCGAAAGCGCAGGGCTCGTATCGCGATCAGATCACCTATGTGACAGACCGTCCGGGCCACGACCGCCGTTATGCGATCGATGCGCGCAAGCTCGAGCGTGAACTGGGCTGGAAGCCGGCCGAGACTTTCGAAACGGGTCTCGCGAAGACGGTGCAGTGGTATCTCGACAACCAGGAGTGGGCCGACGAGGTCGCTTCGGGCGAGTACCGCAAGTGGGTCGAAACGAACTACGCGCAACGCGCGTAAGGGCGGAACGATGGCACGCAAAGGCATTATTCTCGCGGGCGGATCTGGCACGCGGCTCTATCCGATCACGCACGTCGTATCGAAGCAGCTGCTTCCCGTGTACGACAAGCCGATGATCTACTACCCGCTGTCGACGCTGATGGTCGCGGGTATCCGCGATGTGCTCATCATCTCGACGCCGCAGGACACTCCGCGCTTCGAAGCGATGCTCGGCGATGGCAGCCAATGGGGCATGAATATTCAGTACGCGGTGCAGCCGTCACCGGATGGACTTGCGCAGGCGTTCATCATTGGTCGCGAGTTCGTCGGTAACGATCCGTCGGCGCTGATTCTCGGCGACAACATTTTTTACGGTCACGATCTGGCAAAGCAGCTGGAGCGTGCGGATGCTCGCACGGATGGCGCGACGGTGTTCGCGTATCACGTGCATGATCCCGAGCGTTATGGCGTGGTCGAGTTCGATAAGGATTTTCGCGCGCTGTCGATTGAAGAAAAGCCGGCGAAGCCGCGGTCGAATTACGCGGTCACGGGTTTGTACTTCTACGATAACGAGGTTTGCGATATCGCCGCGGATATCAAGCCTTCCGCGCGCGGCGAACTTGAGATTACCGATGTGAATTCGCGGTATCTGTCGCAGAAGAAGCTGGACGTCGAGATCATGGGGCGCGGCTACGCATGGCTCGACACAGGAACGCACGATTCTTTGATCGAAGCGGCGACGTTCATCGCTACGTTGCAGAAGCGGCAAGGGCTGGTCGTTGCATGCCCGGAAGAAATTGCGTACCGGCGCAAGTGGATCAATGGCGAAGAGTTGCTCGCGCTCGCGAAACCACTGTCGAAGAACGCTTACGGGCAGTATCTGCGAAACCTTCTTACGGACCAAGTCGCATGGCCATCAGCGTAACTGCAACCGCGCTTCCTGAAGTCAAGATCATCGAGCCGAAAGTGTTTGGTGATGCGCGAGGATTCTTTTACGAGAGCTTCAACGCGCGTGAATTTGCCGAATCCGTTGAGGCGGGTGTCGAGTTTGTGCAGGACAACCATTCGCGTTCCGCTAAGGGCGTGCTGCGCGGGCTGCACTATCAGATCCAGCATGCGCAGGGGAAGCTTGTGCGTGTCGTGGCGGGTGACGTTTATGATGTGGCGGTGGATCTCCGCAAGAGTTCACCAAATTTCGGCAAGTGGGTGGGCGTACATCTCTCCGCGGAAAATCAGCGGCAAATGTGGGTTCCGCCCGGGTTTGCGCACGGCTTCTTAACGCTGTCCGATTCGGCTGACTTCTTGTACAAGACCACTGACTACTGGTTCGCGGAGTACGAGCGCAGCATTGCGTGGAACGACCCGCAGATCGGGATTGATTGGCCGATCGAAGGTGAGCCACTTGTTGCCGTCAAAGATGCCGCAGGTAAGCGCCTTGTCGACGCAGATGTTTTTGCTTAAAGGCCGAGGAAGTCAATGGGTGCAGATCGTATCGGGCGCACAATTCTGGTAACGGGCGTGAATGGTCAGGTTGGCTTCGAGCTTGCAAGGTCGTTGCAGGGACTCGGACGCGTAGTCGCGGTCGACCGCTCCGTAGTCGACCTGTCCAACCCGGATCAGTTGCGAGCGGCGGTGCGCGAGATTCGGCCCGACCTGATTGTTAATCCGGCAGCATATACAGCTGTCGACAAGGCAGAAGCCGAATTCGACCTAGCTATGCGTATCAACGGTCAAGCCCCCGGCATACTCGCCGAAGAGGCAAAAAAGTTGGGCGCAGCGCTGATTCATTATTCAACTGACTACGTGTTCAACGGTGACAAGCTTGGCTCTTACCTTGAGGACGATGCAACCGATCCTCAGAATGCTTACGGTCGGACAAAGCTAGCAGGAGAGCAGGCGGTTGCCGCAACCGGCGTTGATCACGCGGTCTTCCGTACTAGCTGGGTCTATGGCAGCCGTGGCAAGAACTTTTTGCTGACCATGTTGCGGCTTGGGGCCGAGCGGTCCGAATTGAAAGTCGTTGCCGACCAGTTTGGCGCGCCTACGTGGGCCAATACGATTGCCACCCTTACTGCCCACGTCGTTGCGCAGGCATTCTCTGTCAGCGATCGAATGGAGTGGTGGAGTAGTCGTTCGGGAGTTTACAACCTGACAGCGGCTGATTCGACCTCTTGGTATGGTTTTGCGACGGCAATATTTGAACTGGCGGGTCTGGAGGGGCGATCGAGTGTGCTGCCGATTCCCGCGTCGGACTATCCGACCCCGGCGAAGCGGCCGTCAAATTCACGAATGTCGAACGAGAAACTGGCGCGGGTTTTCGGTTTGCAGGCGCCACACTGGAAGGATGCGCTAAGACTGTGTCTGGAGACGCGTTGACCGGCATGTCCGGAGGCATACGGACCGGCTGCGTCGTTGTCTTCTATCGACCGGATCAAGCTTGTATCGAGCGTGCAAACCGGATCGCCCTCGTTCATCATGTTGTCGTTGTTGACAATACAGAGGAGCCATCCTCGGCGCAGGCGCTTGGCTTGTCTCCGCGAATAACTTACCTGCCGAATTGCGCTAACCGCGGTATTGCTACAGCGCTCAATCAGGGAGTAAGCCGACTGATCAGCGGCGGCTTTGGTGCGGCCTTTTTGTTCGATCAGGATAGTGAGCCTTCCGAAGCATTGTTGCTTCAACTCCCCGAGTTGCTGGCCGGATATGTGGCTCGTGACGAACGAGTTGCGCTCATGGGTCCCGCTTATGATGACGCGCGGCTTGGCGGCATTGCGCCGTTCGTACGGTTTCGATATTTCAAGCTTCAACGCGTCGCGCCGATCGGTGAACAGCCGATCGAAGTTGATTTTCTGATTACATCCGGTTCGTGTGTGAACTTGCGTTACTGGTCGGATGTCGGTCCGATGGACGATGAATTGTTCATAGACTTCGTTGATCTCGAATGGTGCGCGCGCGCAAGGCACAAGGGATTTCGCGTGCTCGGTGTACCGTGGCTTACCTTGACCCACGAACTGGGTGAAAAGCCTATACGTGTGCTCGGCAGGACCTATCCGATGCACAGCGCGTTACGCCACTACTACCTCTTTCGCAATACGGTGGCGCTGATGCTGCGCGGCTATATGCCGTGCAACTGGAAGTCCACCGAACTTGTAAAGTTGCCCGGGCGGCTGTTGATTTATTCGCTCCTGCCGCCGCATGGCGGCTCACACCTCAGGATGGCATTCAAGGGTATGTGGGACGCTGTGCGGGGGCGGATGGGGCGGCTTGAACAATAATGTGTCGCCTGTAGCGGCGCGTGGTGTCGCTACCGGCTGATTGGCTACTCGAACTGGCCGATGCGAGGCGGCTCAGCCAGTGCGAACGGTGCGAGGTCCGTCTTCAATGTCAGATTGCGGTTATAGGCAGGGTCGTTTGCAATCAGATCTGGCCAGCGTGCTTCCATCCATCGAACTTCGCCAACGAATCTCTCGTATTTATCGGGGGCCATGTCGGAGCCGCGCGATGCCGATTCGTGGTGATACAGCTCCGAGTGCGGTGTCCACACGTTTCGGTAGCCGGCCTTCAGCACGCGGATGCAAAAATCGACGTCGTTGAATGCAACTGCTAGCTCTTCATTCAAGCCACCGACCTGATCGTAGACCGACTTTCGGATGACCAGGCAGGCAGCGGTGACGGCAGACAGGTTTTGTGTCGTGACAGCCCTACCGAAGTACCCGAGTTGCCACCGCCGCAGATTTGGATGCATGTGGCCTGCTACGCCGCCCAGACCAAGCAGCACGCCACCGTGCTGAAGCGTGTCGTTCGGATACCAGAGCCGGGCGCCAACCGCCCCGGCGCCGGGTTGTGCGGCGAGGCTTACCATCTCGTCGAGCCAATCTGGGGTAATGACTTCGATATCGTTGTTCAACAGGCACACATAGTCACCGTTGGCTTGCGCGACGGCACGATTATTTAATGCCGAGAAGTTGAACGGCGAATCGTCGCGCAAGACGCGCACGTTCGGCTGTGTTGCGAGACGGGAGAAATAGTCAAGCGTCTCTAGCTTTACGCTACCGTTGTCGACAACGATGATCTCATAGTTCGGATAGGTTGTTTTAACCTGCACGCTATCGATGCATTGACGCAATAGCTCAAGGCCGTCACGCGTCGGAATGATGATCGACACTCGGGGCGCTGGGCTCGGGACGGCATAACGCACGCGCAGCGGCGCAGCATCGCCAAAAGGTTGTTCGACGCTGGCCCTTATTCCGCAGCGGCTGAGATGTTCTTCGATCGCGCGCACTCGCGCAATGTGCGCATACGGTTTCTCACTACCGCTTTGTGCCGTGCTGCCCGGCATGGTGCGCCAGTGATACAAGATGTGCGGGATGTGTACAACGCTGTCATGGCCCGAGATTTCCAGGCAGCGCAACGCCAGGTCGTGATCTTGGCTGCCTTCCAAGCCCTTTCGGAACCCTCCTGCTTGCCGTACAAGTGCGGTCTCGTAGACGCCTAGATGAGAAAAGAAGTTCTGCGAAAGGATCAGTTGCGGATTCCAATCGGGTTTGAAGTAGGGGTAGGTACGCATGCCGTCCAGCGTGAGCTTGTCCTCGTCACTGTAGAACATGCGTCCATGCGGATGCATGTTGATGTAACGAGCCACCATTGCGAGCGCGTGCTCCGGCAGGATATCGTCGTGGTCGAGCAACGCAACGTACTCTCCCTGCGCCAACTCGAGCGCGCTGTTAGAAGCTTCGGATATATGTCCGTTGGTCGCCCGCACCGTGAAGCGAATGCGTGGATCGGCCCCTGCCGCTTCGGTTAGGACCCGTGCGACCTGCGGATCGGGAGAGGCGTCGTCGGCAATGCATAGCTCCCAGTAGGGGTATAGCTGGGCCGTAACTGACGCGATCATCTCGCGTAATAGCTTTTCGTCGCTGTTGTATGTTGGTACAACAATCGAAATAAGAGGCTTCCGGGGCAGGGACTCAACTAGCTTGCGGACTTCTGAGCGTTTCCCATCGTCAAACGAGTCGAAGCGATCGATCCAAGCGTGATAGCGTTCGTCAGACGGCGGGCCGTCGGCGAAGCCTGAACCGTCGCGAAGCCGGACGAGGCGCGCGCGTACGCCTCGAAGACCCTCGCGGCGTACGATCGTCCAATAGTACGCAAGAGTGCTAGCGAGCCCGCCTCGCACCTTGGCCTGCCCGCGAATCGTATGGATGGCGCGCGGCATAATGTGCGCGGCTTGAGTGGCGAGTCGCATGGGCGCCGTGATGCGCCAGGAAGTCGAAGCTTTAATTGCATCAACCTCGAGTTGCAACTGAGCCGACTTGCGCTGATGTATCGAGGCAAGTTCTGCCTGCTGCCGCGCTTCGGTGAGTTGGGCTTCAAGGGCGGCGATGCGCTTGCGAGCACTATCGAGCGCCTTTTGCTGATCTAGGCTGGATTGATCCAAATCGTCAAATCTCATCGTTTTGAAGGGAAGACGGCGGAACTCCTTACATCGACTTGCGGCGCTGCTGTCTGGCAAGTACGCCGCCGAAGGCGCCATAAGGGGCCGTCGTTTAAGCCAGTACAGTAGCTCGCCGTTGCTGTCCGACTTATAGACGTCGTTGGCAATGTAAGACTTGCTGCGACGACCGCGATATATGAGCGACCGCCACGTCGACCACGTCGTCTTCAAGAGTCAGAACTCGCATCCCAAATGTAAATTGTCCCATTGTTGTGTCGGGCGGTTCCAGTTCGGTGAGGTTGACTAGTAGAGGATCTGTTGCGTTGATCCACTGTGCGCGCCGAGACTGATATCTCGCATGGGGATCCCCATCAGGCCCGTGGACACACTGGAAGACTCCGAGCGGAATATCAACGCATCGTGGATCCAGTGAAGCTGCACGTGATTCTCTTGGGTGCCTTCCGCTACAGCCGCGTTGACCGAGTACGTGCCGGCTATGAGAATCGGCATCGTAAACGTGAAGTCGGCGACTAGTAGAGAATCCGACTGGCATTCGACAGGTACTTCTCGGTACGTAAGGTACGTATTGTCACCGAACAGTGTCTGGCCAAGCTTGTCCTTAATGAAGAAGCCAACGATCGGAGAGGAGATTGCGCGCTCGGTATGAACTGTAACGCGGAGTGTTACTGTTTCGCCTCCCACAATCCACGTGAGTCGGTGTCCCGTTTCGTCGAGAAATTCGACGCCCATGATATGGGCACTGCCCTTACCGAACGACGGGGCATCGGGGTCAAACTTGAAAAGCTCGATGTCGTTTCTCAGATTGCTTTGATTGATGAAAGCAAGCCGCTGATCCTTCAGCGGCGGAGAAGCTTGTGCGTTCTCGCGTGCACGTAGCCTCGTAGTAGTGCTCTTGCCTTGTTGCGCTTCATAGAACGCTTCGAGATAGCGATTGCAGACTTCTTTTGGATCGCCGCTTTCAAGGATAACGCCCTTCTCAAGCCATATTGCGCGTGTGCACAGGCTACGCACAGAGCTTGTGTCGTGGCTAACAAACAGCACCGTCCCTTGTTCCTTGAACTTACGCAGGAAACGCATGCACTTTTGCGTGAAAAAGGCATCGCCAACGGCAAGCGCTTCGTCAATGATGAGCACATCTGCGTCCACGTGAGCAATGACGGCAAACGCGAGGCGCACGAACATGCCGCTAGAATAAGTTTTGACCGGCTGATCGATGAAGTCACCGATATCGGCAAATGCGACGATCTCGTCGAACCGTTGTGCGATTTGGTCACGAGTAAGTCCGTGCAACTGACCATTTAGGAAAACGTTTTCTCGACCCGTGAATTCGGGATTGAATCCGGACCCTAGTTCAAGCAGCGCGGCAACTCGCCCGCGTGTCGCAACTTCTCCTTGGGTCGGCGCCAGCGTGCCACACACAATTTGAAGGAGGGTGCTTTTACCAGATCCATTGCGCCCAATAATGCCGATAGTTTCGCCGCGATGGACCTCGAAGCTAACATCCTGTAACGCCCAGAACGTGCGAGCGCAGGCACTTGCACGCCGCCTCAGTTCGGCTTTCGCAAAGGAGATAGGAACGACACGTGAGGCTAGTGATAGTAGCCCTTGCTTCAGACGGTCCTGCGGACGCTCATAGGAGCGAAAGCCTTTTTTGACGCTGGATACGCGGACGACAACTTCAGACGACATAGGCAAGCCTCTTCTGTGTTTTCTGGAGTCGCACGAATCCACGCCATGTAATCAGATAGCGAACGCTCTGCTGGATGCCCCAGCCTTGCCAGCTAGAGAGTTTTGCCCACATGAGCGCGTTGACATGGGCAAGTATTGGGTTCCAATAAGTGAGCCGCTGAAAGCGAATGGGCGACGGGGGTGCAGGCAAGAAAATGGATGAAGGAAGCATGAGGGCTGTAATTGAAATTCCGATGGCCAAGCTAGTGCTCCGGATGAAGGCCCCAGTGCGGCCAGCCACCCATCGGTCCCCGAGGATGAAAAGGCACGACGGGGTCGGAACAAAATGGGTGAGCAGCGCAGATGCGCTATTGCCTATCTGCACTTTCCCGTCGTTGCTTTTCTTGGGCACACAGAGCACGGTAACATTATCGCACAGGGCCACGCGGGTTCTCACGCGTTTCCCCGACCGATCATGTGGTAGGCGGATTGGGTCCTCCCCCACAGTGCGCGCCGGTAAGCGACATGAGTCGCGATATTTGCACGCGATAGTCCGCTGCGGCCAAGCCACTCGGAGCCCGCATATTCCGTTCGAAGTTCGATTCCGGCCCCGCGACCGCGCGCCGGGTGACGTGCGCATCGCTCTTCGAGGCACTTTGCGGGGCTGCCTTCAATATTTTCTTCAAGGCGCAGGAAAGAAATTGCATCGTCAGATGACCGTTCGGTAAAACATTTCCGTATTTGTCTGTAGTTAGTTAAGCGTTTATACGGTGCCACGCGTACCGCAGATAGCGATCGCGATTCCGGGATTCGTGTGCGTCGCCAATAGGCGTGCCGCGATGATCGGCTGGTCGGAATGGTGCTCGAGGCAGGCGGTCTGACTGCAGGCCTTCATATATGAGACTCGTAAGTCCCACGTGCGTCCGAAACTGGTACCATTCTTTATTTTCGCCCGAGGGCGGTTGGGCTAGGTTCACTCCAAAAAAGGAACGCTGGGCCGTGCGCGGCGCGCGAATGAAAATTTTACCGGTCAAGCTCCGACGCGGCATGCCTTCGCGGACCCAGTCAGACAGCCGCTTTCAGTCGCGTGGCATCAAGCCACCAGTGCGTACTTGCGGTACGCGGGCAAGCCTGGTTACTTAAATTCAATACATTTTCAGATGCAAAATCAGCTTCCAGCCACAGGCGAGCGGTTCTTGCCCGAAGACATGGTCGGCGAGATCGAGTTTGAACACTACCACCGTTATCACGCTGTGTCAGAGTTGGTGGCGGGACTCGACGTCTTAGACATCGCTTCCGGCGAAGGTTACGGATCGGCTTTGATGGCCCGTGTTGCGAAAACCGTGACGGGTGTCGATATTTCGGCTGATGCAGTTGCCTTCGCTCGGAGGAAGTACTCTGGCGACCGGCCAAACCTCGCCTACTTGCATGGCAACTGTGCCGCCATTCCGTTAGGCGATGGTTCGGTTGACGCTGTCGTAAGCTTCGAGACGATCGAGCACCATTACCAGCATGAAGAAATGATGGCGGAGATCAAGCGCGTGCTTCGGCCGAATGGAATGCTGGTTATCTCCTCCCCTGACAAGCACGAGTATTCGGATGTCCCCGGGTACAGCAATCCGTACCACGTCAAAGAGCTGTATAAGGATGAGTTCGAGTCTCTACTGCTGCGCTCGTTCAAACATTGTAGGTTGTATGGACAGCGTGTGTACCGTGGTTCCACCATTTTCCCGCTTTCGGCAAGCGCCGCGGACACCGGAAATATCCGCAACTATCTGCTAGATGGTTCGAACACAGAGGTCGCGGCGGGAGCGATCGAGCCGCTCTACTTCGTGGCAGTGGCATCCGATATCGAGTTGCTGCCGAATTATCCAACGGGAGTCTTCACAAGTCGAAGTGAAGAAGGACGAATCGCACAACTCAGTAAAACGATTCACGAGCAGAGCGAACAACTCAACGCACTGCACGGGCATATTCACTACATGAATCAGCAGCAAGAGGCCAGGGAGGTTGAACTGAAAGCCAGGGAGGTTGAACTGGATTCTCTTCGTTTGGAGCTTGCGCAGGAGCGGGCCCAGAACGAGGCCTCAAACAAGGCACTTGCTGAGGCAAACGCGGTGAGGGCCGCGATGCTTCGATCGACCTCTTGGCGCGTCACGTCGCCGTTGCGCATGGGAAAGGTCCTATCGTCTTCGCTCGCTGCCCGCGTGCGGTTGAAGAGTGTCGCTTCAGAAAGCTTGCACGGAGCGATGGACGGACCCGCGCTGAGCTCGTCGCCCACAAGCGATACGCGCGATTCGGCAATACAACGGATGGCCCGGGTCGCTCGCAGACTTGGCAATGCTGGTAGACCTTTGGAGTTTGATGCCGCTTATTACTTGAAGTGTAATCCCGACGTCGCAGCCGCGGGAGTGGATCCCTATGAGCACTATCAGTCGAGCGGTCGACGCGAAGGGCGTTCGGCTGTACCGCCGAAATTGATTGTTAAGGAATATACAGGCTCGCTGATGCAAGATAGGCCGACTGTGCTGGTAGTTAGCCATGATGCATCGCGCACGGGTGCTCCGATTCTCGCCTGGAATATTTGCAAGGAGCTTCGGCTCCGAAGATTCAACGTGGTTGCGGTTCTATTAGGCCCGGGTGGCATCGCTAGTTTTTTTAACGGCGACGCGTGCGACGTGCTGATCGGACCATACCAATTAGACGCGCGAAATCCGATTGCGATGGGTGTACTCGTTCCACAAATCTGCGAGCGCTACCATATCGATTTCGCGCTAGTCAATAGCATCGAATCGCGATCTGTCCTGCAGGCGCTTGCCGAGAACTTCGTGCCATCGGTTTTGATGGTTCATGAGTTCTCCGCTTACACGCGGCCGAACGACGCGTTCGGATCGGCGCTGCGGTGGGCCGGCCGGGTTGTATTTCCCGCGAAGCTTGTGCGGGATAACGCAATAACCAGCGAAACGAAGGCAGCCATTGCACTGAGCGAGGTTGTGCCACAAGGGAAGTCGGCTATTCCGGTGGTTGCTGGCGGCAACAGTGATGTCAGCGAGTCCCATCTGAAATTCATGCGCGCCGTCGGCTTGGACGAGCGGGAGCGACGTCCGTTTCTTGTCTTGGGAGCCGGGACCGTGCACTACCGCAAGGGCGTTGACTTATTTATCGCGACCGCGGCAGAGCTAAAGCGTCTAGACCCCGCGGCGGATATCGTGATGGCATGGGTCGGGCACGGTTACAAGCCGGAGACGGACCTGCAATATTCGACCTACATTTACGAGCAGATCGAACGGGCAGAATTAGGCAATCGCTTCGCGATGGTGGGCGAGCTTGAAGATATGGAGCCTGTGTATGCGCTATCGGACCTATTCCTGTTGTCATCGCGGCTTGATCCGTTGCCGAACGTCGCAATCGATTCGATGCTGCACGGCAAACCCACGCTGTGCTTTGATCGGGCCACGGGTATAGCTGAGTTGCTGCAGAGCGACGAAACGACCGCGCAGTGTGTCGTGCCGTTCCTTGACGTCGGGGCGGCGGCTCGCAGAATTCTCGATCTGTATCATTCTCCCGACCAACTGGTCGCGTTGTCGAATATGGCCCGTCGCTTTGCCGAGCAACGCTTCGATAGAGGGGCATACGTGGCGAGATTGATCGAGTTCGGTGAAGAGTTGTCGGATGCCACGCGGCAGGAACAAAAAGACTGCGATTTCCTAGCAGGGACCGATGATTTCGCGCAAGACTATTTTGCTGCTCCAGAGTGGGCACCGCAAACCCGTGACGAATCAATCCGTCAATTCGTCAGGTCTTGGCGCAGCGGCATGGCGACGCGTAAGCCGGCACCGGGTTTTAATCTTTCGCTGTACGCTCAGCAGCACGATATCGGCGTTGAGAATCCGTTTGCACACTTCATCCGAGCGGGTCGACCGACGGGTGCGTGGATGCAAAGGTTGATAAACGTGGGGGCGCCGATAGTCGGCGCGGGTCCGGCGCCGAAGTGTGCCTTGCATATCCATGCTTTCTACCCTGAGCTAGTGCACGACATTCTCGCGCGGCTTGGCAAGAATAAGCTTGAGTGCGACATCTTCGTAAGCGTTCGGTCGGAGAGTGACGCCGACGCAGTGCGTGCAACCGTGACGGCCATCAACAAAGGACGAATCGAGATCGAAGTAGTGCAAAATCGTGGGCGCGATATTGGACCGTTCTTCACACAATTTGCGTCACGCTTCGAGCAATATGATGTTGTCGGTCACGTTCACACGAAGAAGAGCGTAGATCTACGGAATCCCGAGTTTGTGGAAAACTGGGTTCGATTCTTGCTCGAAAATCTCATTGGGGGAGTCCATGCGTCTGCAGACGCTATACTGAGCCGCTTTAGAACGGAAGCCGATCTCGGGATCGTTTATGCTGACGACCCTCATCTTCAAGGATGGTCGGAGAACAAACCCTTTGCGGCACCGCTTGCGCAGCGCATGGGGCTAGAGCAGCTCCCCGACGGCGACTTCAGCTTCCCTGTGGGCACAATGTTTTGGGCGCGACCACGGGCGCTTAAACTGATGTTCGGGCTCGGGCTCGATTGGACCGATTACCCTGAGGAACCATTGCCGTACGATGGGTCGATATTGCACGCAATCGAGCGATTGCTACCGCTGGTTGTGCAAGCCCAAGGCTTTTCTTCTGCCGTAACCTTTGTGCCGGGCCTCACACGGTAGTCTATTGGACACTATGTTAGTAGAAAAGGCATCGCTTTCTGGTACCACCATTGCAGTGTTGGGTGGTGGGGGGTTTATTGGCACCCACCTTGTAAATGGGCTTCTCGACCGGGGAGCGCAAGTGCGCGTGTATGAGCGAGAGCCGGTTGCACAGTATCGAGCGGGAGCGGTCGTGCCGGTGACTGGCAACTTCGTTGACGGCAGTGGACTGGATGCTGCATTGGCCGGTGCAGATGTTGTATATCATCTAATCAGCACGACGGTGCCCGGTACATCTAACATCGATCCAGTGGGAGACGTCCAGAGCAATCTCGTCGGTACGATTCGTCTCGTTCAAAAGATGAAGAAGCATCAGGTGAAGCGCATCGTATACCTGTCCTCAGGAGGGACGGTATACGGTGATCCCAGTCGCTTGCCGGTCTCTGAAGATCACCCGCTCGATCCGTTATGTTCGTACGGGATAGTTAAGGTTGCGGTCGAGAAGTACCTGAACATGTATTCGGTCTTGGAGGGTTTGACCGCTACCGTTCTGCGCGTTTCGAATCCGTACGGTGGTATGGCGCGGAGGACAAATGATTTGCAAGGCGTGATTCCAATATTCCTTCGTAAGATGGTGGCTGGCAAGAGCATTGAAATCTGGGGCGATGGTTCGACTGTCCGAGATTACATCTACATTGATGATCTGATCGATGCCATGGTTTGCGCTCTCGAGGCGCAGGGCTCGGCTGTTTATAACATTGGCAGCGGTGTCGGACACTCGCTCAATGAGGTATTGGCGATTCTGTCGGAGGTGACCGGCATCGAACCCCGTGTGGGCTATTCGGTGCCCCGTGGGTTTGACGTGACCCGCATTGTATTGGATGTAAGTAGAGCCCGAGAAGCGCTGGGTTGGCAGCCCAGAACGACGCTCTATGAGGGCTGCAATCGTTATTGGGGCATGCTGCGAATGCAAATGGCCGGTGCCTGATTGGACCGGTTGACGTCGCCCAGGTCGGCTTCTTGTATCGGTATGCGGTGTAGGCTACCCGTGATCCATCATATTTGCCTACTCGGCGCTTTCGGGTAAGCACTGTGCGCAATCTGTTGTGCCGCAAGCCGAGCGCGCCCAGTCCATATGCGCGCGTCGATTTTCGGGATAACGACCGTCCGTGATTGGAAGAGAGTGGCTCCAGGCTTAGAGGAGTGGTCCTCTCTCCGTGTTCTACATGGTCCCCACACAGGGGATTGCGGAACGTCCCCGTTCATGGAGATTCACGCTTCGTCAAAAGTAGAATTACTGTGAATGGCGTTCATGCGAGCGGCAATCGCCGTTCTGCAACTTCTTACATCGTTCCAGAAATCCGGCAAGTCTTCGATTGAAATCGGGCACAAGGCTAATTCGGCGCTCCAGTTCTGCATTAGCGAAGCGCCATAGATGCTCATCGCGGGCGTGAAGCCTTCCTAGCCACTTGTAGACATGCTCCCCAAGCAACACCTCCAGATCGTTCTCTCCCGGAAGGGAATCGCTGACATTCTGGCGGACGTATGTCATGTCGAGTCCTGACGGAAGATATACGGGTGAATTGAAGTATTCGAGCACAACCATCGCCTCGTCGTATCGTTCCACAGGAGCGCAAAGGGAGAATGCCGCGTATCGTGCACACGCCTTTTCCAAGTCACTGTCGCTCACGGCGTGCCCGTAAAATCCGTCGTTCGCGATGATGTTAACCTGCGGACTGTCGACCATATGCGGGTATTGTTCAATAAGCTGCTTGACAAACGACCGAAGATCAAGCTTCCGGGCCAGGAGCGCGAGGTCGCTAGACGGCTCCGATCCACGGAAATATTTATACATGGAAATCAGACGCGGAAATGGAGCACGGATCATTGCAAAATTAAATGCGCGGTACCCACGATTCCCAAGAAAGGGTTCAAATGACAGGCCATGAAAATTATGGCTGCTGACTGCTTGAATGCCGGGGTGGCTATCAAGGAATCTGACTAAGGCGCTTGCGTGAACAGGATTTCCTTCATCCTCCAAGTGCGAGAATCCGGCGCCGAACTGTGCCGCCAGGGATGAATCAAGCGTCGAGCCCGCGTTTTTGAATATATGATGATGAAGGATTATGTGGCGCATGGTATTTACTCACGAGGCGGAAGTATAGAGCGCGGATGGACGCCTAAATGGCATCCTATAGACGCGCTGGCAATCGATCGTTCTTGGCACTCGCGGGCGGGGCCCGTCAATTAGTATCGTCCTTCTTTCTGTGCCCAATACACTGCCAAACAGGCACTGCAAGAGACGAACGGGACGCAAGTTATAGAACCCGACACGAGGTCAGACGACGTCGGCAAACCCTCTGCGAGTCTTCTGGAACCAGGCGAACCCTATACACGCAAAGAGAGCACACGAAACGGTATAAATGGCCCAGTGCCGCCAGTCAAACATTTGGCCCCAAATCAAAAGGTTTCGACCCTGTTCGATCGGAAAGGTCATCGGATTCAGATAAACCAATTGCTGGAATCGCGGAGGCAGCGACGTGATGGAGAAGAAAACGGGGCTAAGAAACATTAAGGCGGTGATGAGGATGCCAATCGTTTGTCCGATGTCGCGAAGAAATACACCAGTGGCTGCTAGAAACCAGCAGGCGCCGAGTATAAACAGGCACAACGGTGCGACTATAAACGGAATCAATATGGCGGTCCACGGAACGGAGCCGCGTACTATCCACTCGGCAACGAGCAGGATGACGAGGCTCACGCTACTGTGAAACAGAGCGGACAGCAGCGTGACGCAGGGCAGTATCTCCAGCGGGAAGATAATCTTCTTGACGAAATTCGCGTTCGAAAGAATGAGCGATGGCGCGCGGCTGACGCACTCTGAGAAGAGATTGAACACGATCATACCGGCAAACAGCACTACAGCGAACTCGGCTTTCGATGCCTCGACGCCGCTGTTTTGCCAACGCGATTTGAAAACCGCGCTAAACACAAATGTGTAAACGCTCAACATCAACAATGGCGTTAACAACGACCAAAAAATGCCGAGGACTGATCCCTTGTATCGTCCGATTGCGTCCCGCTTGGCAAGGTCGATTAGCAAACGACGGTTCCTAATCAACGAGATGACAAGGCCGGTCGGCGTGGCGCTATGACTTTGCATAATGCTCTTCAGAAAACGTTAGATGATGGGCGACATCGTGAATGGACTACCACTGGTTATGTCAGCTTTCGTATGGAGCTACGCAGCTCCCTGTGTCTAGATCGCTGCTCGTGTAAACCACAATACAAATTGAACGTCTATGTGTTTGAGGTGGGTCGGAATTGCATGTGAGTTACGACTCGTGAGAAGCTTAAAAGATATGTATCGCTGGCGCTCTGCGGGTTAGCGTAAAAAGGGCCGTCCTAATGGAACTTTCGTGCGGCGTAGATAACTTCGTCCTGAATTGCAGTTTTCTGACGGTTGTCTGGTCAGGCGAATCCGGTGTCACAAGGGCGTATCGAGTGTTACCGATAAGACATACACACGTTTCACGCGAACATTTGTATTATACCGAAGAGGGAGGGCTACAAGATGGCTGCCCGGGAGACGTAGTCACAAGGATGTATGTGACGGGTGGGTGGCACGGACTGACCTTGCCCCTGTTCCACGAATCCCATAGCCGAGGGATTTGTGCGGCCGCACCTTGCTGAGCGGCGAGCCAATGCTCCTCGACCTCGAACGCATCACGGTCTGGCAGCGCGCTCCCCGTGGTTCCTGACACGCTACTTATCCAGTCAGCATTCGTGCCACTGGACCACATGTGTGACCGGCGACGGTTCGCGTCCTGCCCATGAAGCGATGTGGGCAGGGGTGAAACTTCAACCCTCAGATGCGGTTTAACAGGTTCGTGTAGCCGTCCCATGCTCAGCCTGGAGGGCTGATGTTGGTGTAACCGCTTTGCCGCAAGCCCTGTTTTCCACAGGCTACGTCACTTGCGAGTGTCGGCAAGTCACCGTCGCTTCGGCTCACTTCCTCTCGCAGCAGAGGAAGTGCATGCTCCGGTTCTACAGCGTCAACTCCTCCGGGTACTGCATTCCACACATGCTCAACCAGTTTCACCCCCATACGGGCGGGCTACGCTGGCTGGGCGTACTATAGCTCCTATCGAGCGCCAGATCCGGTTGCCGCGATCGATCTTCCGATTACGTAGTAGGTCCGGCCGGATCCTGTGGGCCGCATGTTCGTGGCTGGTGTTTGGCCTGCGATACAACGCCCCGATGCCCATGCGCCTCGTCAGCGCACTGAAGTGCTTGCTTCCGAATGAGAAGCCTTCGCGCCTGCTCATGCGTGCGTGCATCCGGGTATCAGAAAATGGATGCCTTCGGACACGGTACGAGGGCCAAGCGCGTCTCCAACTCGGAAGCATTGACGCTGTCCGAGGCGAAGCGCGCTAGCCGAACTGGCTCAGGAGTTCGATGTTCGCACGAGGCGCGATCGTCGCGATTGATGCGATGGGCAGCCAGCCGGCATGCGCTCACCCGACACGTTCACGATCAGGGCGGTGACTATCTGCTGGGGCCGAGGGCCAATCAGGGCGCGTTGCTTCTACTGACGCGTGGGCTCCGCGGTATGGCATACTGTGCGCCCCCAAGCGCAACTTTTAGCTACGAGATGACGAAAGAAGTCGCCGCCGACGTTACTGAGACTCAACGTACGCGAGCGTTCGCCAGAAGTCTGGCGACGGTGTTATTTGTTATCGGATGGCTATTCCTGATGCCGCTATTGCCGGAGATGCCCACAACAGGGCTGGATCCGTCATGGCGATTTGCTCTGAATGTCGCGGTATCACATGGGTTAGTCTTCGGCCGCGACGTGTTATTTACGTTTGGCCCGCTTGGGTCCATTTACACCCAACTTTATAGCCCAGAAACCGATCATCTTATGATGGCGGGAAGTGCCGTATATGGTGCTGGGTTCTGCGGAATGCTTGTTGTGGCCGCCCCTCCTCGCAGGCGGTTCGTCGCTATTGCGATTCCGGTTCTTATTGCGCTGAGTCCGGTCCGAGACCCGCTTTTTATCGTCGCACCTCTCCTGCTGTTTTTTAATATGGGGCGAGCGTGCTTGCCGGGATATTCCTATCTCTATCTAAAGCCGACCCACAGCAATGTTTGTGTTCTTGCCTTGGGAACCATAGCCGTCGGGATGATACCAATCATAAAGGCAAGCTTCATCGGGGTTGTCCTGCCGATAACGGGAGCGACTTTTGTGGTCCTCGCTCGCAAGAATATTCGAGCAGCCGTAGGATTCGCCTTTCTCCTGATCGCTTCGACCTGCTGCTGGTGGGTAATATCTGGTCAATCGATCGTCTATCTTTCGCAGTTTTTCAGTGCGCTATCGCCTATCATCTCCGGCTATACGGAGGCGATGTCGCTGAGTGATTCGCCGTATGGCCCGCTCCTGTTCGCGGTCGCGTCAGCTATCATCTGCATCTCGCTGTTCTACTGCACGCGGAAGACGGACATCGTTTTCGGGGTCGGCGTCTCCATATGTGCGGCGTGGACGCTGTTTGTTGCGCTCAAGGCCGGTTTTGTCCGCCATGATGGTCACGTATTTATTTCGGCTGGAGCCCTCCTGTTCGTTGCCTACCTGGTAGTGTGCACATCCGATGCGTTGAAGGCCTTGGTTATTTTGGGTATGGCAGTCCTCACCTCCGCTACGATCGTAGGATCCGTAGTTCAAGTTGGCATCTATTTCCCTCTGCAAGTTATCCAGAAGGCGGTTTCGCAGACCGTTGACGGCCTAGGTCTACGGTTTGAACGTCCCGCAGACCTCAAGCGCAACTATGCCGCAGCGGTCAAGGCAATCCGCGACTCCGAGCCGCTTCCGCAGGTCTCAGGAACCGTCGACATATATCCATATGAAATGGCGGCGATTTTTGCGAACAATCTCGACTGGTCAGGAAGGCCGATATTTCAAAGCTACTCAGCGTATACACCGGATCTCCTGAAGAAGAACAACGATCATCTGATGGGCCGCGACGCCCCGGATAATGTGTTCTTCTCGCTGAATGCGATTGATCATCGCATGGCCGCTTTCGATGATTCGAGCAGCATACTGACACTCTTGGCACGATATAAAATTGTCGGCTACCAGCCTCCTTATTTGCAGATGGAAAAGGCTTCTGCAGCCAACGGTACGCGCTTGGTTGATGCGAAGTCGAGAGTTGAAACTATCGAATGGAATCGCGAAATTGCTATCGACGGACATGCGCCGCTATGGATAAGCATTGATGCCAATCGGACGATGTTAGGCCGCGTCGCGGAAACGCTGTTCAAGCTTCCTCAGATTGAGATTGATCTAACGCTTGACGATGGCACAGTAGTCCATCATCGATACATTCCAGAAATTGGGCGCTCTGGCTTCATTATGTCGCCTTATATGACGACGGGGCAAGATTTGCTTGACCTGGCTGCGGGTATACCGGCGACCGCGACAGTCAAGTCGTTCAAACTCGTTACCCGATTCTCTGCCTTCTGGAGTCGGACGATGAAGGTCCGGCTGACTCCAATTGAGATCGTGATTCAGCCTAGCGCCAGAGATATTGCACTCACCAAGCCTTCGAAAGCTCCCGATGCGCTGTTAAATATAGGTACCTCCGCGCCGACGCAATGCGCCATGGATATCGTCAATGGCGGACCCTATAGCTCGCACATATCGAATAAAGACAGGAAAGCCATCCTTAGTATTCAAGGATGGTCTCTCCCAGCGAACTCGTTTGACGCGCGTGATTTCGACACGTGGGTAGTGGTTACCTCGAAGTCAGGCGCCAAGCATTTCTTTAAGGCGTTGCATCTTGCCAGACCCGATGTTGCCAGCGCCTTTAAACGACCAGATGCGCTCAGTAGCGGGTTCTCAATCGTGCTCGACTCGGCGCCATTCGGCGATCTCGAAGATATCAGGATCGCCGCGGTGTCCAAGGATGCGGCGTATTTGTGCTCCACCGGCATTAACTATGGTCGATAATAGATTTCGTCCATTCCTAATTTCTCTGATTGGGCTTGATGTTCTGAGAATACTATGGCGCT
The DNA here is from genome assembly GCF_002902945.1 of Paraburkholderia caribensis. Classification (NCBI taxonomy): domain Bacteria; kingdom Pseudomonadati; phylum Pseudomonadota; class Betaproteobacteria; order Burkholderiales; family Burkholderiaceae; genus Paraburkholderia; species Paraburkholderia caribensis. The sequence goes on along the minus strand of NZ_CP026101.1, from coordinate 2,789,038 downwards.
CGATTCATCGACTCGCCGACTATTCGGCTTTGCGAAAGCGATCATTCCGGGGGCGGCGCCACGCATGAATTCCGGGCGCCACCTCTGCTTCAAGAGGGACCGCCGTTCCAGGCGAGTCAACACAAAATCTGACTAGTGCTTAAAGCTAAATTTTTTATGTCCGATGTAACTGGTAAAAACTGGAATTGCGACCCCAAATAGGTGCGCAATGTCTCTGACATGCCACGTTAATCCCACCCGCGGAAACACATAATACGCAAGCCCGACACTTACCACCCACGTCTGCAGCACAGCCACCAAATTGACCAATGTAAAGAAAAAAACCGACCGCGCAGTCGACTGCGTACTCTTGGTGAACACAAACAACTTCGCCAGAACAAACGCCGTAATCATCCCGGTGATATACGCAACCACAATGGCCGCAGAGTAGGGCATCCAGATGTTGTACACGATCCGGCTACCCCAGTTGACGGCGGCCGCGAAGCCGCCCGTCAGCAGGAACATCAGGAAGTCCTTCGAAATGAAGGTTTGCTTCACGACGGAATGGGCCCGCGTCATATCATCCTCGCCATCTTGCGAGACAATCCGATACTCTCGGAAATGCCGCGGTCTTCAGGGTAGTAATAGGATGTATCCGCAACGAGCAGACCTTGCACCGGCAGCTGGATCGGCGGCAGGCGATCGAGATAGCCCGGCTCGCAAATCGGTTGAGCGAAGCGATACCGGCTCGCGCGCACGTCGATGAAGTCGTCTGCTTTCAGATCCGGATTGATCTTCATCAGATAGCGCCTCACCTTGTCGATGAACGCCGAATCCGGTTCAGCGTATTTCGGATGCTCGCCGGGAATGTAGAACGGCACATAGACGACGTGATGATCCAGCGGCCGAAGGTTCGTATACTCGACGATCCCGGGAATATCCATCTCCGGATCGTTCGTGTTCAGCCAGAAGTTCTCTGTCACAGCCTTCTTGAGCTTGGCGATCACGCACACCACAGCGACGTTCTTGACGCTTCGGAAGGCATCGAGAATGTTCGCCGGCAGATCAGGCATCACGCGGGGCACGTAAGGCAGGGGAATCGTGCTGATTACCTTGTCGAAGGGCAGTACTTCGCCTCCCGCTTCGATGCCGGTGACCTTGCCGCCGTCGATCACGACCTTTTGCGCCGGCGTTCCAAGACGGAATTCTCCGCCGTTGGCTTCGATGTATCGGCGCATGCCTTCGAGCAGCGTATCCGAGCCGCCCTCCAGATAGCCTAGCTTCTCGTGAAAGAGGTTGTAGCGCGAACGCCCGATTCGGCGGATGCGACTCCAGATCCATGCGGCCGACAAGTTGTACGCGTAGTCATAGAACTTGTAGTCGAACAGACGGCGCCACAGCACTTCCCACGCTTCTTCGCCGATCCAGCGGCGAATCCATCCCGTTGCCTCGACGTGATCGAGTGGCTTCCAGTCATTGCGTTTGGTCGACAGGAACGCATGCAAGCCGTAGCGGAATTTAGCCTGCAGGCTAAGACCCTTGAATTTCAGCAAGGCCATCGGGTTGCCCCAAGGCTGCACGCGTCCTTGGTAAAAGTATCCCATCTTGGTTTCGCGCCACTGCATCTTCTCTTCGATGCCGAGCTCGCGCAGCACTTCGAAGAACGCGTGGTCCGAAATCGCGTGAAAGTGGTAATACCGTTCGATCGACAGTCCGCCGAAATCGAAGCACGCAGCCATGCCGCCGACGCGGTCGTCGGCTTCGAAGATGATTGGCTTGCGCCCGTCCTTCACGAGTTGATAGGCAGCGCCAAGCCCCATCGGCCCTGCGCCAAGTACTGCAATGCGTTCTCCGCTCATAATCGTTGTCCGTCAGAATTCGAGTGCGATGTGGCTGTACGTCGGATCGTTGAAGGTCTCGTCCATCGCTTTCGCGAAGGGCGTCGCACGAACCTTGAAAATGCCTTCCCAATCGATGACTTCAAATTCGTCGCCGGCCGTCAGCGCCTTGAGCTGATCCGCCGTAAAGGGCGGATTCTTGCTGAAGAGCGCGTAGACCTTCAGCAATACGTAGAAGAGGCCGTATGGGATGCGCACGATCGCACAGCGCGCGCGCGTGGCCCGCTTGATCTGGCGGATGATATCGATGTAGTCGACCCGTTCGAGTCCCGTGATATTGAAGGCCTCGCCTTTGAGTCGCGAATCGATGCAACTGATGATGACATTGCAGAAGTCGCCGACGTAAAGCGGTTGGCGCATGTATTTGCCGCTGCCGGGAATGGGGAACACGGGCACGCGGTGCATGAAGCGTGAAAGCCAGCCGAGATGTTTGCGATCGAACCAGCCGAACATCAGCGTCGGCCGCAGCACGACGCATTCGATGCCTGACGCGACGACGATTTCCTCCTGCTCGCGTTTCGTCTCCGTGTACCAGTCATCGCCCACCGAGTTCACGACGGAGGAACTGATGTGCACCGTGTACGGAATGTTGCAGCGCTTGATGACGTCGAGAATGTGACGCGTCGAATCGATATTGTTGCGCACGAACGGGTCGCGCGTCGGCGCGCCGATCTGGGCTTGCAGCATGACGACAACGTCGGCGCCTTCGAAATGTTCAGCCCAGTCGCCGGGCTCGGCAAGGTCAGCGAAGATAGCGGTTACGTCCGGGTGGACCGAGCGCAGGACTTCGAGATTGGCTCTGTGCTTGTCGAGCACGACGAGATTCGTGTACCCGCGCGCTTTCAGTCGCGCGACGAGGTTCTGGCCGACGAGGCCGGCGCCGCCTGGAAGAATGATGCGGGTCTGGTTCATGCGCATGACTCAATAAGAAACTGCAGGTTCGTGCCGATAGGCAAACGTCAATGATACAAACATTCGGCGGCGGGGCCGCGCGATTGGCTAATTGCCGGCGGGCGAACCGGCGAGCGGCATCGTCCCCGCCGCCTTCATGGCGCAATACCTGCCATCCGCCGTTGGCGCGGCAATGTGGATCTCTCCCTTTGCCGGCGCCTTGAAAAATGCGGTCCAGCCGCTATAGCGCGCACGCCTGCCTTCATGGACGCGCGCGTCAGGGCGCGGTCCGCCCGTCACGCCTGTACCGAGCGTCGCATTGCTATCGTCCGTGACCACCACGAAACGCGGCGTAGACTGTTCGTTGCTGTCGTAAATCCAGCCAGTTGCCCTGAGCATGTTGGGATTGCTCGTTGGGAACACGCCATCGATGGCGCCCTCGCAGGTCGACTTGCTGTCGATGCGTGGCGGCGGCGCCAGATAGTCCGATTGTCCGGCCGCGAATATCGACACCTTCGCTTCTTCAGCGGCTTTGGCGATGTTGACCAGCCTTTCGGGGAATGGGTAGACGGCAGTGACGATCTGCGGATCGTAGACATGCGAGCGCAGTGCCAAGCCGGCAACCAGCCGCGCGTGAGTCACATCGTGTGCGTCGTTGAACGCGAAGCGCTGCGCGGAGGCGATCAGTACCGTGGCGACCACAGCAAGCGTGAGCACCTTGTGGCGTTCGTCTGTCGTCTCGATGTTCAGCGCTGCGAACAGAATGAGGGCGAGCCAGGCTGCGAGCGATGCCGTGGTGTAGCGCGACGAAAGTGCGGAGTCCACGCCAAATCCAAGGCGTCCACTGGCGGTGAGCAGCGCGTTCCCGGTGATGAACAGCGTAACCGAGAACAAGGCGATGGCGCGCACAGGGCGGGTCGGATGGCGCAGCAGTTTCGCGCCGAACGCGAACAGCGTTAACAGCACCAGCGCACCCGCCACGTAGGCACCCGGGGCGCCAAGGCGTGCCTTCTGAGCCGGTGCGCCGAGATAAAGCAGAACGTAGCGCACGGCGACAATGGGATGTTGACCCAGCGTAGCGACGAAATTTCCACTGCTCGCCGAGTTGTGCCAATCGACGAAATAGCCGATCCATACCGCGGCAGTAACGGCCAGTATCAGCAAAAGGGCGCGCAGCTTGAGACGCTGATAGATCGCTTGCGCGATCAGGACCGGCAGAACCAGTACGCCGCTCGACATCGAAAACGCGGCAATCGTGCCGCTTGCCAGTGCGGCGACCAGCCAGCCAAGCGATTTCGCAGCGTCCCCTCGGGCTTGAGCTTGCGCGGAGAGATCAAGGGCGTGAAAGGCGAGCAGCGCGAACAGGTAGACCGCGAACCATTGACTCTGGAAGCCCCACGTGAAGTTCTCCTCCTGGATCCACGAGAATGTGAACACCAGAATGACCCCGACAAGCGAAAGACGCATCGCGCGATCGAGCGACGCATAACGGGAAGTCACGCGATAGAACGCGCGTGCGAGTAATGCTGCCAGCACGAGATTCGCGGCCAGCGAAAGCAGGTTTCTCCCGCCGAAGAAGCGGACGTCGGGAAAGAAGATGAGGCGCGAAAAGGTGAGGCGGTGCTCGTTATGCTGCTCGAAGAGTGACTGCCACGGATTCTGCAGAGCGCGCATGTAGAAGCCGATCGTGCCATCCCATTGATCACCGAACGGCAACGGCGAGTAATGACGCCACACCGCGTAGAGCGTCGTGGCGAACGTTAATACTCCGAGGGCAAACAGTAAATAGCCGCAAGAGAATCGTGTTGCTTTCATGAAGCGCGTCTCAAAGCGATGTACGCTTGAACACCGGCTTCGGTACCGACCGGATGATGAGCATGATGAGCGACCAGAACCAGGGCGTGTAGACGACGTCCTTGCGCTTGTCGATGGCACGCAGAATGTCGCTTGCGACTTTCTCCGGTGTTGCGACGAGCGGCCCCGGCAGTGGCAGCCCAGCAGTCATCGGCGTCGCCACGAAGCCAGGCTTGATCGTCAGCACATGGGCGCCCGCCTTGAACAGGCGCGCATTCAGGCCCTCGCAGAACGCGGAAAGTGCGGCTTTCGCGCTGCCGTACAAGTAGTTCGACGGACGGCCGCGATCCGCAGCAACGGACGAAATGACGGCCAGCGTGCCGCGTTTCTGCGCTTCGAGCGTGTTGGCGATCGGCGTGAGCAGGGCGATCAGGGACGTCGCGTTTGTGGTGAATTCCTTGACGGCGACGGCAGGGTCCGACTGGCAAGCGGCCTGATCGGGCAAGGTGCCCGGCGCGACGAGCACGACATCGAGGGCGCCGAGTTCGGCAGCGCATTGTTCGAGCATCGTCGCGTGAAGATCGAGCCGGTCGACATCGAGCTGATGGCAGGAGGCGAGCTGTGCCCCACGCGCCTTCAGATCGCCCGCGACCTGCTCGAGGCGTTCGCCATTGCGTGCGACCAGAAAGAAGCGCGCGCCTTCTTTTGCCCATTGACGCGCACACGCGATGGCGATAGCCGACGTGGCGCCGACGATAAGAATGTTTTTCATATTTGGGTAGTCCGTTCCCAGAAACGCGACAGGATCGCCGGGTCGCGAAGTGCTTCGACCTGCTGCCACTGTGGATAGGCCGCGCGAAAATCCGCGCCGGACATGTGGGCGTCCTTGGCCGGATAGATGCGTCCGCCTGCTTCGCGCACGATCGCGTCGAGTTCGGTGAAGAGCCGCTCGTTGAGCGCATCGTGCTGGGGAAAGTCCAGTGCGAGCGAGGTACCTTCGAGCGGAAATGACAGCAGGCCCGGCGAAGGAAGGTTGCCGCAGCGCTTCAGCACAGCCAGAAAAGAGCCGGTGCCGCTTTTCGCGATCGCGCCAAGAATGGCATGGATCGCCTCGCGGGCGACGCCCGCAGGCACCACGCATTGATACTGCTGGAACCCCGCGCGGCCATAGATGCGGTTCCATTCGAGCAGGCTGTCCAGCGGATAGAAGTACTGGTCATAGCCGACCGTCGACTTCACTTCGTCGTGCATCTGTCGGCGGTAATAAAGTTCGTTGAAGCCCCGCAATGTCAGGCGGTTGAATATCGGCACAGGCAGTGTGAAAGGCACCGTGCGCTTTTTCCGTTGATCGGCTTCGAGCGGTCCCGTGGCCGCATGATCGCCGACCATGTAGATGCCACGGCCGATAGCCGAACCCCGCGCCTGGCAGTCAACCCAGGCGACGCCGTATTCGTGCAGAGGGTCGAGCCGCTCCGACAGGGTGAAAAACGCTTCGAGATTGGCAAAGCGAATGCTCGTGACGTCGATCATGCTCGAACGGATCGGCATCAGCTGTATCTCGGCCCAGAGGATCAGCCCGGTCAGCCCCAATCCGCCGATGGTGGCGGCGTACAGGTGCGCATTCTCGTCCGCCGCGCATTCGGTCAGGCTGCCATCGCTGCGCGCCAGCGCGAAGCGGCGCACATGGCGCCCAAACGTGCCGCGCACATGATGGTTCTTGCCGTGCACGTCATTCGCAATGGCGCCGCCGAGGGTCGCGTACTTGGTGCCTGGCGTGACGGGCAACATCCAGCCGCGTGGAATCGCCACCTCGAGAATCTGTTCGAGGGTCATGCCCGGCTCGGCGCGCAATACGCCGGTGTTCCAGTCGACGCAGATCAGGCGGTCGAGCGGCAGCGTCTGCACGACGTGACCGGATGCCGCGAGACAACTGTCGCCGTAGCTCCGGCCGTTGCCGAACGGCAGCATCGTGCGGTGCTCGCCCACCGTCTCCGACCACACGGACCGTGCGGTATCACGCCACGCCACTGCGTGCGCGGATTGAGGGATGCGGGGATATCGTCCCCAGGAGAGCACCGTCGTCATCGCCTAGATGGCCGCCCAGAAAACCAGGCCGCACAGTATGACGACCGCGAGGCTCACGCGGTCACGCGCGGCGAACACGATTGGATCGTCGTGCATCAGTCCGCGGTGCGCGATGATCCAGGTCCGGCTGACCCAGTACAGCAGAAGCGGACATGCCAGCCAGATGATCTGCGGGTAGCGGTAGAGCTGCGCAGTGCGCGCGTCCTGGATGTACAGCGCGAGCACCAGCACCGCGAGATAGCCCGACGACGTGCCGAGCGACGAGATCAGCGACAGGTCGCTCGACATGTAGCCCCGGCCGCGCGTTTTCACGAGACCGCGCGACTTCAGTGAATAAAGCTCCGCGTAACGCTTGACGAGCGCGAGGCTCAGGAAGATGAACATCGAAAACCCGAGCAGCCAGAACGTCAGGTGCCCGTGGATGGCCGCGGTGCCCGCTACGATGCGTGTCGTGTATAGCATCGCCAGTACGACGACGTCGACCATGACCTGCTTCTTCAGGTACACCGAATAGGCGAGCGTCAGCAGGTAGTAGCCGCCAAGCACGGCACCGAACCGCAGGGGCAGCAATGTCCAGGCGATCGCAATGGCCGCGGCGAGGAGGGCAGGAAAGAGTGCGAGTCCCCAGGTGATCGGCAGCGCGCCCGACGCGAGCGGACGGTTGCGCTTCACGGGGTGATGCCGGTCGTCTTCGAGGTCGAGCAAATCGTTCAGCACATAGACGCTCGATGCGCACAAGCCAAACGCAAAGAACGCAAAAACCGCCGCGAGCAGCTGCGGCATCTGCGAGATTCCGTGACTCGCCAGCAGGGGCACGAAAATCAGCAGATTCTTCAGCCACTGATGCAGGCGCAGCGAACGCGCCCACGTCTTCAAGGTCGGCGGACGCGATTCGATCACGCGCTCGACGTTGGCATGACGGCGCGCGACCCGCTCCACGCCGTGCGACGGGTTCACGATATAGGCGTGCTCCGCCGATTTCCACACGGCGATGTCGTCATGCGAATTGCCCGCGTAGTCGAAGCCTTTCTCGCCGTACTCGGCAACGAGCCGATCACGCTTGCGATGAGACGACAGGTTGATTTCGGCGTTGGTGGCGAAGGTACGGTCGAACAGGCCGAGGTGATCCGAAATGGCCTGCGCATAGCGTTCGTGGGTCGCGGTGGCGAGCACCAGCGAACGTCCGCTTTGCCGCTCGCTCTTGAGCCACTCGAGCACCGTCTCGTCGTACGGGAGGACGCTCACGTCCACATTGGTTCGGTCAGCCAGGCGGGCCTTGAGTCCCGCCTTGCCTTTTTGGGCGAGCCAGATCAGCGGTTCGTAGAACCGGTGCGGTGCGGCTTTGAGAAAGGCAAAACCCGATTCGATCAGAACGTCGGAGCGAATGAGCGTGCCATCGAGGTCGACAACAAGAGGTTTACTGCGCATCGGTCATGCCTTGGAGGCGCATAGCAGGATGAAAGCGAAGCGGAATTGAGTCCATCGCGCGTGGCCGAGGTGCGTCCTGGCGAGGCTGCGAGCGAATGTTACAGATGGCCGGTTACGATGGCCGGCGTGGCGGCGCTACTTTACTATCAGCCCTATCCGGACACAACCCGTCGACAGCAAAGTGTTTGATTTTCTGTACTTTTTTCCCGCCGGGATAATCTAATTGCGGGTCAGATGTGTTATATGAGCGGTAACAAAAGGCAAACTGACTTGCGGATTGACGTAAATTTCAGCAAACTCCGCGATTATTGCGGCCCAGAAACAAGCAAGTGTCGTCGACAAGACACAGCGTTCCCATTAAATGACTCTCACACGCGAGCCGCGTTCCGAAACCGAGGGCCTTTCGATATCCATCGTCGTATATCGTCCGGACCTCGCGCTCCTGCTCAGTACGCTCGAGAGCGTCGCCACGGCCTGCAGGACGTTGCGTGTCGCGCGTCCGTCCTTCGCGCTGCGGCTGACGATCATCGACAACGGCGGTTTGCCCGATATCGAAACGTCGCTTGATACGTTGCGCGGGAACGGTATTAACTGCGAAATTCTCAGCGGTCACGGCAATATCGGATATGGATGCGGCCACAACCTTGCGATTGAAAATTCGCCGTATTCGTTTCATCTGGTTCTCAACCCCGATATCGAACTGGACGCGCGGGCACTGGCGAGCGCCGTCGATTTCCTCGACGCGCATCCCGAAGCGGGACTGCTGACGCCACGTATTGGTGACGACGCAGGCCAGCTCCAGTTCCTATGCCGCCGGTATCCCACGCTCGTCGATCTGTTCGTGCGCGGTTTTCTTCCTGCACGTGCGCGGCGGCTGTTCGACAGGCGTCTCGCGCGCTACGAGATGCGCGACCTGATCAACGAGCGTGACACGGTCTGGGACCCACCCATCGTCAGTGGTTGTTTCATGGTGTTTCGCACGACCGTGCTAAAGACTTTGGCGGGTTTCGATTCACGTTATTTCCTCTATTTCGAGGACTATGACCTGAGCTTGCGCGCGCACGAAGTGACGCGTGTGGTCTATGCGCCCGTCGTGCGTGTGCTGCATCACGGTGGCGGGGCGGCGCGTAAGGGCAGCGCGCACATTCGCATGTTCGTGTCTTCGGCGTTCAAGTTTTTCAATCGCTTCGGCTGGAAGTGGCTATGAGCCGTATTCTGGTGACGGGCGCGAACGGCTTCGTCGGTCGCGTAACGTGCGATCTTCTTCTTGCGCAGGGGCATCGGGTCATCGGGCTGGTTCGGCGCGCTGGCTCGCATGCGGCTGGCGCGGAGGAGTGGCTCGACGCTTCCGGCGATTTCTCCGGCATCGACGCCGCCTGGCCTGACGCGCTGGTGCCCGACTGCGTGGTGCACCTCGCCGCGCGCGTGCATATCATGAACGAAGACGCGGCCGACCCGGAGGCGGCCTTTCGCGCTACCAACGTCGACGCAACGCTGCGTCTGGCGGCTGCCGCGAGACGCAAAGGGGTGCGGCGCTTCGTTTTCGTCAGCAGTATCAAAGCCGTTGCGGAGGGCGACGGCGGCGTTCCCCTCCGCGAAAACGCCCCCCCGCGCCCCGAAGACGCCTACGGCCGCTCGAAACGCGCGGCAGAAGACGCATTGACCCGTCTCGGCGACGACACCGGCTTGGAAATCGTGATCGTGCGGCCTCCGCTCGTGTACGGCCCGCAAGTGCGCGCTAACTTCCTGCGCCTGATGGACGCCGTCTGGCGGGGCGTTCCGTTGCCTCTCGGCGGTGCCGATGCGCAGCGCAGCATGGTGTACGTCGGCAATCTGGCCGATGCGCTCGTCCATTGCGCGACCGATCCGCGCGCTGCCCGCCAGTGCTTCCACGTAGCGGACAATGACGCGCCGACCGTTGCCGAACTGGTGCGCGCGCTCGGGCGACATCTCGGCAAGCCGGCACGGCTGCTGCCCGTTCCGGCCGCGTGGTTGCGCATGGCAGGCCGGCTGACGGGGCGCTCGGCGCAGGTCGACCGTCTGATCGGCAGTCTGCAGGTCGATACGTCGCACATTCGCGACGTGCTCGGCTGGCAACCCCCGTTCTCAACCGACGAAGGTCTGGCGGCTACCGCCGACTGGTATCGTTCGACTCATCGAGCCCGCTCATGCAGATGCAAGAATCACTGATGGCTCCATGGACACTTCCGCTCATCGCTGGCGCGGCCGTCTGCGCATGCGCGGCGATCCTGTTTGTCTTGCTGAAGACCGGCCTCGCCTGGCGCCTCGCAACCGATATCCCGAATGACCGCTCGCTCCACGTGCGCCCGACGCCGCGCGTCGGCGGCTGGGGCATCGTGCCCGTCGCCGTGGTAGCGATGCTGCTGGTCGCGCCTTCCCTCTGGTTCGCCGCGCTGGCGACGGCGTTTCTCGCCGCCGTCTCGCAGGTCGATGACCGCCGCGGTTTGCCCGCGCGCGTGCGCTTCGCCGCGCACCTGGTCGCCGTCGCCACGCTCGTCGCGCTGTTTCCCGCAGCCGTGCCGTGGTGGGCGCTGTGTGCGCTGGCATTCTTGATGATCTGGCTGGTGAATCTCTACAATTTCATGGATGGCGCGGATGGCCTCGCGGGCGGCATGGCGCTGTTCGGTTTCGCCGGCTACGCGGCCGGGGCGCTGCTTTCCGACCATCCGATGCCAGAACTGGCCCTGGCGTCGCTGGCGGTAGCGGGCGCCGCGCTTGGCTTCCTGTTCTTCAATTTTCATCCGGCCCGTATTTTTCTCGGCGACGCCGGCTCGATCTCGCTGGGTTATCTGGCGGGCGCGCTCGGTTACTGGGGCTGGCGCGGCGGCGCGTGGCCCGTGTGGTTTCCGGCGCTGGTGTTTGCGCCGTTCATCGGCGATGCGTCGGTGACGCTGGCGCGGCGCCTCGCGCGCGGAGAAAAGTTCTGGCAAGCGCATCGTGAGCATTACTATCAGCGCATGGTGCGTTCGGGCGTCGGCCATGCGGGCACCGCGTGTGCCTGGTACGCGGTCATGATTGTCGGCATAGCGCTTGCGTTGTATGTACTCGGCCGCTCCCCGGCCGTTCAGTGGGGCACCGTCGCAGGGTGGGCCGCCGTGCTGGTCGTCATCGGATTCATCGTCGACTTGCGCTGGCGCCGGTTCCAGTCAACACAGTCCCAACAATCCGAGGTATGACGCTGATGCTCAGATCCAAAGCCAGCTGGCTGTCTTTCAGCGCTTTCCTTTTCGATCTTGCTGCTGTCACCGGCGCGTGGCTCGTCGCCTATGTGATCCGCTTCAATGGCGTCGTGCCCGCCGAGTTCCGCGACGGCGCGCTGCACGCGCTCATCTGGGTGTTGCCCGTCTACGGGGTGATGTTCCGCATTTTCGGCCTGTACCGCGGCATGTGGGTCTTCGCGAGCCTGCCCGACCTGATGCGCATCTCGAAGGCGGTCGCGACGGGCGCCTTGCTGTCGATGATTCTCGCGGTGATGATCCAGCCGGTGCCGATCGTGCCGCGCTCCGTGCTGCTCGTGTCGCCGCTGTTCCTGTTCCTCGCGATGGGTGGATCGCGAGCCCTGTATCGCGCGGCCAAGGAATTCTACCTGTATGGCGGCCTCGTCGCGCAGGGTAAGCCGGTCATCGTGATCGGCGCGGGCACGGCAGGCGCGATGCTCGCGCGGGAGCTGTCGCGCTCGAGCGAGTGGCGGCTGATCGGCCTGCTCGACGACGACGTCTCGAAGCAGGGCCGCGAGATTTACGGCTACAAGGTGCTCGGCCCTATCAACAAACTGCCCGAAATCGCCGAGACGACGAAGACCGAATACGCGATCATCGCGATTCCGTCGGCGCCCGTCGAGCAACAGCGCCGTGCAGCCACGCTGTGCGTGCGCGCCGGGGTGCGCGCAATGGTGCTGCCGGCGCTGACCGATGTCGGGGAAGGCCAGGCGTCGCTGTCGCGCGTGCGCCACATCGACCTCGAAGACCTGCTCGGCCGCGAGCCGGTCCATATCGACACGCCGCACGTCGAAGCGCTGCTGCACGCGCGCGTCGTGATGGTGACGGGCGCGGGCGGCTCGATTGGCTCGGAACTGTGCCGTCAGATCCTGCGTTTCAAGCCTGCGCAATTGATCGCCTTCGATATCTCCGAGTACGCGATGTACCGGCTCGTCGAGGAGTTGCACGAACGCTTCCCGGGGCTGTCCATCGTTCCCGTGATCGGCGACGCGAAGGATTCTCTGCTGCTCGATCACGTGATGGCCCGCTATACGCCGCACATCGTCTACCACGCAGCGGCCTACAAGCACGTTCCGCTGATGGAAGAGCAGAACGCGTGGCAGGCGGTGCGCAACAACGTACTCGGCACGTACCGCGTAGCGCGTGCGGCGATTCGTCATGACGTGAAGCGCTTCGTGCTGATCTCGACCGACAAGGCCGTCAATCCGACCAACGTGATGGGCGCGAGCAAGCGGCTCGCCGAGATGGCCTGTCAGGCGCTGCAGCAGACGAGCGAGCGAACGCAGTTCGAAACCGTGCGCTTCGGCAATGTGCTCGGCAGCGCGGGCAGCGTGATTCCGAAATTCCAGCAGCAGATCGCGAAGGGCGGGCCCGTTACTGTCACGCATCCGGAAATCACCCGCTTCTTCATGACGATTCCCGAGGCCTCGCAGCTCGTGCTGCAGGCGTCGAGCATGGGCCATGGCGGCGAGATCTTCATTCTCGACATGGGCGAGCCGATGAAGATCGTCGATCTCGCGCGCGACCTGATCCGGCTCTACGGCTTCACCGAAGACCAGATCCGCATCGAGTTCACGGGCTTGCGGCCGGGCGAGAAGCTGTACGAAGAACTGCTCGCCGACGAGGAAACGACCACGCGCACGCCGCATGCGAAGCTGCGTATCGCGTTGGCGCGCGGCGTCCCCGACAATCTGCTCGACGAGTTGCTGCCGTGGCTGATGCAGCATCGCGTGCTGACGGACGACGAAGTGCGGCGCGATCTGCGTCGCTGGGTTGCTGAATATCAGCCGACGCTCAGCGCGCCGCCGCTGCGCAGCGTACCGCCGCCTCCGGGCAAGCGGGCTTCGATGTAACGAAAAAGGCGCCGAGGCGCCTTTTTTCTTGTTTGTTATTGCTGGCGTCGCTCCGAACGCCACGATAAGTCGATAGCGCGGCGCAACGACTTCAGATCTGGCGACGGGGTTCGAAATTTGGGAGCGCTCCGTGAGTGTCAGCCTGGTTGGCGTTTATGCTGCGTTTTCTCTGCCTAAATTTTCTGCGCCAACATGGTAGCAGTCAGATCCTTCTGAATGTAGCGATGCTATGTTGCGCACCATGCCGCGTCTGAATGCAATCCTTCCTCGGGATCCAGCCAACTGGGCGTCGCGGATTTTAAGATTTGCGGATGAAATTCTGAAGCGAGTCGTGACAGAACGTTCACCGAAAAGCTGGGTGCTTTACCGGAGCTTTCCAGGTTAGTGACCTAAGCCGGCTCACGCGACCGGTTCCAACCCGGTCCCCCGCTCCCTTACATCTCAAGCGCAATTGAGCGACGAACCGATAAAAGTTCAACGATCTGACAACAGCGAAGTGCCTGGTTGTTACAACAAGTATCAGGCACCATGCCAGCGCGCACCAAGCATTGACAACGCGCCGAATCGATCAGCTTCTTCCGTGACCAGCGATACTGCGTCCCGTTGAAAGCTCGGGCAAACTCGCGAGCTTTTCGTCTTTGCTTGCGGGCACACAGTACTAATATTCTCTCTACCTATCGGCGTCAATGACGCATCGACCTCAAGTGCAGTGCACTTCATTTCTTATACGATCGCTCGATTAGCATAATTTTTTCCACCGGCGATACCGCTAAACGTGCTCGCATGTGTCCTGCTCGAAAATCAGCTTCGCTGGACACGCCCCGACCTGGACTTTCTCGATGTGTTGCAGCCCGGTCGGAATAGATGCAACGATGCGCGAACAGCGCGGCAGCATTCTCTCTTTCGTCCAAGGCAAATAAATCAGGCACGTCGCACGCAATCCAATCTCAACGCGATTGTGATGAACGCGCCTTCAAAGGCGGGAAATCACTTGCACACCCGATGTGCGGATTTCTTTATTCAATTTTTGCCGGTACGCGCAGCCGGAAAGCAAATGCGCGACAGCAATTGCTTGACTCGACAGGTCTGCGCCTGCGGTCAGGTAGCCTTAGCCGGCTATCGTCGGTTCAAGGATCACCGGGCGACAGTGCTTCCCTGGGCCGGGTGAATTCTCTGATCTTCAAGATCCTGGAAAGCAAAGCGTGCAGTCAATCTCCACAACACGACGCCCCTTGATAGGTGAGGCGCCGTAATCATTGATCCGATCGTGAACTTTCAACTGGACTATCAGCTGTTCATCAAAAACGCTAGGTTGCCGCAGCGGCTCGCGGACGAACTTTGCGAACTCTTCGCGCGCGCCCTGTCGATCGCGCATGACAAGACCAGCGGCAAATCGGACGAGATATCAATCTCGACGCAACAATATCGAGTTCAGGTTCTGGTAGCCGGATTCCGCGATCTTCGCAAAGGCGGATTCGCGATCATGTCGCCATGGAATCTTGGAGAAAAACATATCCGTTATCTCATCAACTTCTGGGTCAACGAGAAGAAGCACTCTCAGGACGCGGTCAAGAACAGGCTGACGTGTTGGCGCGCGCTCGCAGCGTGGATGAAGAAGCCTCAACTTGTGCAGATGATGAACGATTACATGGGTCTTTCCAGCGAACGGCACCGGCCGGACCGCGCGGCGGAGCACAAGACTATTGTGCCGGCCGACGTTGACGTTGGTGCAGTTTTCCGGCGACTTTGCCAGCGGGACCGATGGGTCGCCATGCAAATCGAACTTCAGGCGACCTTTGGACTGTGCGCCAAGGAGAGCATGCTGTTGCGTCCGTTGCGGTGCCTGCGCGCTAGAGGGCACCTCCATGTGATCGACGGCACCAAAGACAGACAGCCTCGAGTCGTTCCGATCGATGCCGAATGGCAATACGACGTTCTGATTCGTGCTGCGCGGCTCGCCAACCCCCGTACGGGGTTCATGATTCCGGACCCGTGGTCGCTGAAGGAGTGGTACCACCACTTCTACCACATCCTGAAGACGGAGGGGATAGGGCCCGGCGCCACGGTCGCCACGGTTCAAGGTCTGCGTCTCGCATACCTGCGGATGATGTCTGAGCAGGTGACTGGTCTTCCTGCACTTATGATGCGGCAAGATTACCAACCGGACCCGCAACTGCTCCACGCTGCGATCGAAGGGCTGGTCGAGGTGGCGCGAGAAGGCGGTGGGACGAAAGCAAGGGCTTCCGTGTCGACATTCGCTTACTTGGGCGAGCGATCGCGGCCTCTCTCGGCGGAGGACGCCATAGCGGCTATCGCTGCGGCAAGCGGGAACAAGTCAGAGGCAGCCAAAAGCCTCAAGATCTCCCGGCAGGCTCTGTACCGGTTACTGGCAAAGGGCAACGATCGGCAAGCCGCATCCCAGTAAAGGCTGCGCTGGGTGATCGGCGAAGGCGCAGTTGGGTTCACCTTCTACAGTCGTTGGGTAGGCCACTGTCGCGGAGTCGTATAGCCCGGCATGGCGTGCAGGGTCGCGCCATCGCCGTCTCACCAAGGACCTTGGTCATACGGTGCCGACGACCGCGTAGAGAATGGTTGTCGCCAATGCGTCCCAGAACAGGCGCGCAATACGTTCAACGGGCGGATCGGAATTAGCGAAAAACGGACTTGCTCCGCACGCCCTGATGCGCGAGACGGACGGCGGCAAGGGATGGGCCGAGCCACCGCCTTGGTTTTTAATTTCGCTACGACGCGTCGAACGTCGCCTTGAGAGAACTGTGTACCCTGCGACCAGCGGGGCCGAGGGCGATCGACGGTTGCTTCGAGGAAGCCAGGAACTGGAGTTGCATGTCCGCGAGCTATGGACCGTCATCCGGCTCGTCTCCGGATGCCTCGTTACGCCGCAGCTTAGCGAGAACGGGCCGCCCGTGCGGTCGATGGGTTTTCGCGATACTGGTGTTTCTCGCTGTCGTGCGGTTCTGGGGCCGCACTCAGCGTGCTATGCTGCGTCGTGGGGTGCGGCTCCTGTGTAAAGGTCGATGGGGCGGGGCGTTGCCCCCGGCAACGCGTAATTGCGCTTGCCTTACCCGTTCGATTGCCAGGAGAGAGAAAGGGTTGTCGCTAGTAATCGACTATGAACGGAGACTGACTATGGGCTTCGGTGTTGTTGCGCTAGTCCTGACGGCTGCGATTTGTGCGTATGGCGTGCACATGAGCAACCTCGGCCGCAAGGCAGATCGCGAACGTCGGCATCCCCGCGTTTCCCGCTGATCGTATTTCTCGCGCGCAACGCGGGCTGCGGGCTTCATCAATAGCAGCACCTTCGGCGCCCGGCGTGCACGGGCGCGCCAAAGGCGATATCGTTTTTGCCGGGTTGTCGGTTAAACCAGGCGAATGCGGGAATCGGCCTCTGTCGAGGCCGAGACAGTCCGTATGGGGCACCGGCCGCGTGCGGAATCCTGTGCCAGCAAGGTCTGTATGCGCAAAACTTTCATAGAGATGCGCATACTGCGCCGACACACGCGGGTCCCTCGTCGGGCGTAATGAAACCGGCGAACCGGACGAGTCACTTTACGCGATCTGAAGCCCCCTTTTTACTCCTGGCTGGTTGTTCAGTCGTTACGTTCGGGCCGCCGCGCTGTCGCGGAAATAAGCGCGTTCGCGGTCAACCAGACGGGCAGCCCATCACTCGACGAATCACTATAAAGCTGAAGCCTGCGTCGACATAACGGTGGTATCGAGAGAGATTTACTTGCAGGACCAGCTCGCGCGAATTCAGACACGCTGATTGACGTGGCCGCGTAGCCCGCACAATGCCACCCTACGGCGAGAGAGCGTTTGCTAGCGCACCCGCCATAGCGAAAGATCATGCAGGTGCACCTAGCCGAGGAAATGCCACCAAGCGGAACGGATCAGGCTACTGATCGAGAAGCTGTACAGTCCGGAAGCCGAAGCCTGCTTCAAATAGCGCTGTGCTTGAACAAAAGCTATACGATTTCAGAGACCATTCCGGGTTTAGACCGTGAGCCGGCTCGTCCAGTCGTCATATCACAGGAGGCGATTCGCTTCGCCGACGCCCCCGAGGCCGCCGTTGTCCGCATCGGGCGAGCACGTACACCTTTGCGAAAACGGGGCGGCTGTGCGGACGACGGCTTTTCGCAAATCGATCCGTTTTCTATGCGAAATCAGCGACTTGCGGCTTTAGTGTCAGAGAATCAGGACCGTGATCCAGCTCGCATGTTGACGCCTCGGTGACTCTTACGGATATGCTGCGAAGTTTTGCGAAAGCAGAATACGTGTGCGGACGTTGAGTTTTCGCAAATTGAGCCATTTATGCCGCAAGATCAGGGACTTGGCATGGTATGCCCGGAAGAATCGACACCTTATCCGGCTCGGCTACCGGCGCCTTTCGTCCTTGGAAATTCCCGAAGCAGTCCTGGGTAACTGGGCGGTTGTCGCCGAGGCATTTGCCGGAGGCCGGGGCGCCATCGTCGCACGAAATATCGGGTCAATATTTTCGAGGATGAAAGCCGCCCTGGCCTCTGGCGTTCCCGTCGTTCCACGGTCCAGTTGTGCCGTTTTGCGATCATCTAGCGCTCACAGTAGTTAGAAGCTGCGACGCTGAGATCCGGGACTGCGTTGACGCATCGTCGTAGCACTACATCGACCGTTGCCAAGCCGCGTCAGTAGCCATGCGCGTCGCGAGCCACACACTTGGCGCACCCGCGCGGAGATGGCGTGCGGGTTAGCGCGGACGCCGCGGTTGCGCAGCCGGTGTTTTTCGTCTGCTCCGTTCCGGATCTGAGGTGCTTCGCAGTGTCTCGCCGAAAAGACGCTATTTCTTGGGCTTCATAGCGCCGCCATCCGACAGCGCATTCGTGTATTTTATGATTTCGCTAATGGAACGGTCGACCGCTGAAGGGGGGGCAGTGAGCAAAGACAAAAGCCGCAATCGATCTCGTCAACGAGTAGTGCTGCATCCGAGCTTTCTGGTGGCGTATCTGTATCAACGAGGACTCGAGAGCGGCAAATGGACCACCCAGGCGGACGCGTCGCGCGCGTTAAAGGTGAGCCAGACAAATCTGTCGGTTGCCCTGCGAATGGGCTCGCTGCCAGCCGAACTAATGGGAATGTTCGCGGACATTTCCCAGGTCACCGCTCACACGGTACGCGTCATTCGTGGCGTCATAGCGCAGGAAGGTCAAGAGGCGGTACTTAAGCGAATCAGGCCGCATATTACTGCCGGCGGCAAACTGCCAGCAAAGGCGGTCCTCGCGCTGGTAAAAGGCCGTATGTCGAACTCGGCGAAAGCAGTATCAGCTGCCCGCAGAGACAGGTTCATACACCCATCACCGGACCTGCCGATGTCCATATCCAACCGCTACCATCAAGGAATAGTGAACGGTGAATGGACGAGCTACAGCGCCTGCTCACGCGCGCTGCGTATTCCTCGCAGGAACATAAGCGATGCCGTTTCTATTGGCCAACTACCTCTCGCCGTCAGATCTCTGTTTAGCGAAAGCAAACTGACGTTCGCGGTAGGACGGAAACTCCTTGCGATCTCAAGGGTGGTGACCAACTCGACTCTGATCAAGCGATCAAACGATATCAGCTATCTTGCGGAAAGCTACACGTCCGGGCAACTGCTGCGTGAGCTCAACGGCGAGAGCCTCCCGCCAGGGGCGCACATTACCCGTCTACGCATCAGGAAGGGTAGAGGGGCAGGGCAACTCATCATTGAGTGCAATCACCCAGACTTCTTGCTCCGTTACCGTCGCGATATGGAAACCGCGCTTAATCAGGTAGTCAAGCGCATCACACAGGCTGAGGACAGGCAGAAGCAATTCGCCGTTTTCCGCTCGTTCTTGTAAAGGCTCG
This sequence comes from Paraburkholderia caribensis, assembly GCF_002902945.1. Classification (NCBI taxonomy): domain Bacteria; kingdom Pseudomonadati; phylum Pseudomonadota; class Betaproteobacteria; order Burkholderiales; family Burkholderiaceae; genus Paraburkholderia; species Paraburkholderia caribensis. The sequence goes on along the minus strand of NZ_CP026101.1, from coordinate 2,769,997 downwards.
GTTCCCAAAGAGCACTGCGGATTCCATGAGCTGAGCAGCGCCCATCAGTCAGAAATTTCGCCGCGTTCGCGATAATCGACGCGGCAGGCCGCGTTTGCACTGCTAGAGAACGGCGGCGAACGCCTTGCCGTGCGCCCCTTCGCCTGCCGTGCCTTGACTTCCGTTTGGCATGGGCACTCTGAATTAACGAAAACTAATTCAGAGTGCCATGCAACGTATAACGGGGCTTCACTATCATGTGGTCAAAAGACAACCAGCTATCGCATTCATCGCGCCGGCCCGGTTCCTCTCGCGCACCTCGCAAAGAACAGTTTTTTGCAACCCAGTGCTGGACGTGGCTGCCCCGTCAGGGGGCGCGCAATGAAGCCCAGGTCATCAGCGATTGCGGTAAGCCACACGCCAAAATCACCGGCGGCATTAGCCGACCCCGAACTGGCGCATCTTGAAGCGGTAATACGCCATCTCAGCAACACGAATATCCTTGATACCGCCTTTAGTCTCGGCGTGTCCTACTGGCTCACCAGGATTGCCGAGATCGAACAAAGATTCTATTTGGTTCCACTGCAGATCCGAAGGCTCGCGCTGCTGCGGAAGATACTCACGGATCTTGGATGAATGGGACGTTGGAGCCGGGCCGGCGCCCAGTGCGTCCACGCGAATCAGGATAACGAACCTCTGGTTGATGCTCATCGGCGGTTCCATCACGAATCGACTGACGTTGAAATGGAGCCAGGCCCGGTCGCTAAAGCGTCACTGCACTCGGGAGCAATGCAAGAGCCCCGGAAAGCCGGAACTGTCGTGCGACGATGATGAATAACGTGCGTAGGGGAATTGAGAAAGGTGGGAGTCTATGCCGCCGGCTAGTTGTGGCGCGGCGGCGTGCGCGGCTCAACACGACACCGCATCGCCTTCTGACAAGACCCCGAGCTTTCATCGGTGTGGTACGCTTGCCGCAATCTGGGCATCCGATGAGCGGAGATCAATTATGAATCTCGGTTTGTTCGTCCTATCTCTCCTGGCGCCGATTCTGGGTTACGGTGCTTACATGAGCAGTCGCGGTCGCAAGCGTGAACGACAGCGACGGCGGCGTATCTTGCGCTGATTGTCCAATTCAGTTGCATAGCCTGTGTTCCGTTTTTGTAGAGGGCAACATCGTCGGCATGCTTCCTTTTGCGAGCCGTGCACGAAGAGGCGGTAATGGGTTGCCAGCAGGCGTATGCCAGGCCTGACTTCAAGACGAGGTTCGATCGGGAGTTTCGTGCTAACGTGTATGCAAGGAGCAACTCCGAGCGAGGAGAACGAGCAATGGATATCAGTATTCTGGTGTTCGGCGCCGCAGTCGTCATGTGTGGACTTGGCGCGCTGATGGAGCACAATGCAAACAGGGTCAAGCGTCAACGACGTCTTCCGCGCAGTTCACGTTAAGCTTCCACGAAAGGGAGAATCGTATGGGCTTCAGTTTCTTTGCGCTTGGCGTGGCTGTCGCTTTGTCTGTATTCGGTCTGGTCATGGACCGAAACGGCCGAAAAGTTGACCGCGCTCGTCGGCGCATGTCATAGCGCAGGCGTAGGGTTAAGGACGGACAACAATCGAAGCAAGGCTGCGTCTTTCGGGCGCGGCCTTTTTCATTTTTTGAAATCCTGTGTCGCACCTTTTGGTCTGAAGCGTCAGTTGACGGCAACGTTGATTGACATTGCCCGATGTCTGTCGCGTCGCATGACCGTGTGGGCTGGTCGCTTCACGGAAAACGCCACGCCAGTCTCCCTGCTGCGGGCGCTTCACCGGTGCCTTCGGACCACCAGCCAGCGCGGCACCTTGAATCGCACGATGCTCATGTACAACCACACGTACGTCGCCGCGAACACCACCACGAAACAGAACAAATGCAGCGTGTGGCGCCAGAAGAGTGTGGCGGGTATCACCGCGATCAGGCACAGTAGCCACAAATACGGCGACGTCAGCGAATTGCGCCGCGTCAATTCGCGCGCCGTCCTCGAGCCCACCGCCCACCGCATAAGCCGCTTATAAACGAGCATATGCAGATGCACGCCATCGGGAATCCCGGGCGACATTCCGCGAATAAACTTCTTCCGGTAGATAGAGAAGCAAGTCTCGAAGATCGGATACATAAACAGCAGCACGGGATACCACGCCGACACATCGCGATTGCGCATCACGAGCATGATCGACAGTTCGCCGAGCATGAAACCGATGAAGTACGCTCCGCCGTCGCCGAGAAAGATCAGCCCGGCGGGGAAGTTCCAGATAAAGAAGCCCATTACCGCGCCCATCATGATGAGCGATGCCGACAGCACGATCGGGTCATGGACCTGAAACGCCACATACGCCAGCGACGCGAACATCATGAACGCGACCATCGACGCCAGCCCGTTGAAGCCGTCGATGATATTAATCGCATTGGCGAGCGCCGCGACTGCCAGCACCGTCACCGCGCAGGAAATGGCCGCATACGAGAGCAGAAAATCGAGTGGCGGCACGCTGATGCGCGTGACGGCGATTCCCAGCACGAAATAAGCGAGCGCTGCGGCGACCATCGTGCAGATCAACCGGGCCAGAGGCGACACCTTTTTCGTCAGGTCTTCGATCAGACCCGAGGCAAACGCCGGAAGCCCGCACGCGACAATGCCGAGAATACCCGCCGAAACGGCCGGATACGCGCCGTACAACTGGATCGCCGAAGCGACCAGCCCGACCAGAATCCCCGTTCCGCCGATCCGCGGCACGGGCCGCGCGTGGAATTTCTGCACGCCGGCCAGATCGTTGTCCGCAAACGTTTCATGCAGATGCGCATACCGCACGATCACGAGAGTGACCAGTAGTGAAACGATGAAGCCGAGCGCGAAACTGAGCATGAAGTGGAGGCCGGAAAGGCAAACGGTGGATTATACAAATGAAACGCAGCGGGCCCGGACGGGTTGACGGCTCGGCGGCAGACGGCGCCGTTTTCGCCCATAATGCGCTGCATATTCAAGCCGTACGGTCGAAGATGCGTATCTCTCTTCTTGCATGCCTGAGCGCGGCGCTATTCGCGCTGCCGCTGGCATCCATCGCAGTCCCCTCATCGGTGCCCGTATCGATGAAAGGTAGCGCCGACAGCGGCGACTCAGTCGAGCTTCGTTTCGACAGTTCGCCTTCGAAAACTGCAACGCTGCTGATAAAGGGCGACAGGACAGGAACCGCTCCCAAAGCCGTTCCCTGTACATACGAACTCGAACCCATCCAGAAGGGCGCGCTCGAGAGCCCGATCGTCAAGATCACGTTCAACGACAAGCAGACGATGACGATCGCTTGCGATCCGCTGTCGGACAACTGTCACGCGGACACCTACCCGACGGTCGGCGGCACCAGCTTCTCCATGCTCTGGCACATCGTGCGTGCGGACGTGCAGGTAGCCCGTGCAAAACCCCGGCTTCCACGGTAGCAAAGCGCAGACAGCGTTCGAGGGAGCCGGCGCAGAGCGCGCCATCCCACATGCTACGTCATGGATTCTCCCTATTCGGAGTCCGTCCCTTGCTGCCGATAGCCATCGATGGGGCTGCCATCCCGGCTGGCCGACAGCACGTCACGGACACTCATGCTCAAAAACATCACCATCCGGCAAGGACTGACGCTCGTCATCGGCATCTTCGCGGCTTTTCTCCTGATCGTGATCGGCGTCGGTTGGGGCGCGCTGAAATTCACCAACGATGGCCTGCAGAACGTGCAGCAGTCATCGGCGGCGATGAACGCGCTGACGTCGAGCTCGGAAAAACTCCTGCAGGTGCGCCTGTCGCTCGGCAGCTACGAGACGCTTTTCAGCGTCGGCAAGGACACGGACGGACTGCTCGCCGCCGCGCACAAGCTGCTGGAGTCGTCGAACGAGGATTTCCGCGTCTACATGGCGGGCCCCTTCGGCAGCGAAGAAGAGGGCAAGCTCGCCCAAACCGTGGCGCAGGCTCGCGCGGCACTCGTCAACCAGGCGATCGAGCCGGAGCACAAGGCGCTCGTCGACAACGACTTCAATACGTTCCGCACGATCCAGGGCGAGACGGCGGACCGCTTTTACGGTGTCTACGCAAAGGCGATCGACGCGCTCAAGCGCGCGCAGGACGATAACCGCCAGCGCGAGGCTGGCAAGTTGAGTCGGCGCTTCACACTCTCGACGGGTCTGTTCATCGCGATCGGCGTGGCCACCGTCGTAATCGGCGCGTTAGCGCGCGCGGGCCTGTCGTCGGCTGTCGTGAAGCCGGTGAACCAGACCATCCGCCACTTTCGCAGCATGGCGGAAGGCGACCTGACGACCTCGGTCAAGGTGCGCTCGCGCAACGAGATGGGCCAACTGCTGCAGGCGCTCTCGCAGATGCGTGACGGCCTCGTCGACACGGTGTCGAAAGTGCGCGGCAGTACCCATTCGATCACGCTCGGCGCCAACGAAATCGCCGCCGGCAACGCGGACCTGTCGAGCCGCACCGAACAGCAGGCCGCCGCCCTTCAGGAGACGGCGGCGAGCATGGAAGAGCTGTCGGCGACCGTCAAGCAGAACACCGACAACGCGAAGCTCGCAAGCCGCCTTGCGCAAGGCGCGCTCGACACGGTAGTGCGCGGCAGCGACGTGGTCGCGCGCGTGACGCAGACGATGGACGGCATCACCGCGTCGTCGCGCAAGGTGGGGGAGATCATCGGCATCATCGAAGGCATCGCGTTTCAGACCAACATCCTCGCGTTGAACGCAGCCGTCGAGGCGGCGCGCGCGGGCGAGCAGGGAAGAGGCTTTGCTGTGGTCGCATCGGAAGTGCGCGCGCTCGCGCAGCGCTCGGGCGCAGCAGCGAAGGAGATTCGCGAGCTGATCGGCGATTCGACGGCACAGGTTGCGCAGGGCGCGTCGCTGGTGGCCGACGCGCGCAAGACGATGGAAGAGGCGATGAACTCCGTGCAGCGCGTGACGGGCATCATGTCGGAGATCGAAGGTGCCGCGCACGAGCAGAGCGACGGCATCGAGCAGATCAACAAGGCGATCGGCCAGATCGACGAGGTGACACAGCAGAACGCGGCGCTCGTCGAGCAGGCAGCGGCGGCGGCGAAGACGCTCGAGGCGCAGGCTGTCGTGTTGCGGGAGGCGGTGGCGGTGTTCAGAGTCGAATCATAGGAGTGGTTTCAATCGCTGCGATTCTCAAATTAGACCGCAGAGATCGACGACTCGACTCGTCATAAACTCGGACCCGCTCTTGCGTTAAGCAACGACCGGTTTGCGTTTTGAGTGACTTCGGACTCGGGGAGCATGGAGCACGCAAATTCGCAGTCCGCGCGACTAAGCAATGCCGAAACATGCATGCGCGCAAAGGGGGCGGAAATCGCGAGTCTGCTGTCGCGTGCTGCAATTTGACTGACGACGATCCGGCGCAATTGAGTCTCTTAATACTTAGTAAAAGAAAAAGCTATGCGCTTTGGGGAGCTTTCCGGGTTAGGACCGTGATCCGGATAATCCGAACGTTACTCTTCACGAGGCACTGTAGTCTTTCTGATACGCGTAAGTCGCTATCATTCGTTGCTGAAAGGTTAGCGCAGTGAGTGAGCATGACGATGTCCGCGGAACTGCAGGTCACTCTCTTTCGCCGGCGAGCGGCGAATAGCGAAGCACAGGGCTTTTCTTGCAAGGATTAGTTATGATGCGCATGGATGCCCGAAATCCGCTTTATGCACTTGGATCTTCATGGGCCATTTGCACTGCCCAATTTTGCGAAAACGGGGCGCCTGTGCGGTCAATAGTTTTTCGCAAATCAGGCGGTTTCCTCTGTGAAATCAGACGCCTGCGCTAATTTGCTCCCAAAAGCAGGAACTTAATCCGGATACGTCCGTACGCCTGACCGCCCCTTGCGACCAACGGGCCGTTGCGACGGCGCTTTGGCAGCCCACGACCTATTACCGGATGGCCGCCATCAGATACAACACGCGGCGATCTAATCTAGCTTGGCGGCAAACGTAGCCGGCAAGGCGGTCTTCATTTCTTTGCTGCCCATCAGTCTGTCCTTCCAGCCGGCAGATTGCGATCCGTTTTTCTCTGTCCCCGCGATTGCAGCCCGCGTCGATCGTGGATCATCCTTTCACAGTACCGCCGACCTATTCGAACCGACAGGTCGGCGTTGGCATGTCGAGAAGTGACACTCGAAGCCGGCGACTCGCCCTGACTGCCCGATGCGAAGCGACGTTTCGCCGGAAATTCCACAATCCCTTACGTACCCTCCGTTTGATCGCGCCAAAGTTGGCAACCACGACTCATCACTAGCATGGCACGTACCCCTTGCGAGTGGAGACTTGACTTCGCTGCAGGGACGCGAAGATGGGTCTGGCTCTGGTGTTCATGGCGCGAGGCGCGATGCATCGGGCTGCAACCACGAGGTGGAAACATGCTGGAACTGATCAATATCTTGCGTCATGGCCTACCGCTGTCTGAACCGCGCACGTGGCTATTTATCGCGGCGTTTGTCGCGTCTGGCGTCGCAGGCTGGTGCAGTCTGGACGTCATCGAATATTTCAAGAACAACAAGCCGGAGGCGTAAATGGGCGTTACGGACCGGCTGACGTCTTGTTACATGAAGTTTATGGCGCTACCGTTTTTCGCGCGCAGGACAATAATCTTTCTCGCCTCGCTGGGGTTGTGGTGGTTCGCTGCCATGCTCGCGAGCATGCATGTGAACAACGACTTGTGCGTTGTGTTGCTTGTCACAGGCGCAGCAGGCGCAATCTGGTCCAGCGAGCTATGGCGCATGTGGAAGGTGTTCGCCATCGTGGTGGCGGTCTGCCTCGCCATCATGAAGTAAGCGAAGCGGAAAAAAAGAGCGGCGTCCTGACATCCGGGCGCCGTTTTCGCATATACGGCTCAATGGGACCGCTGAGCCGAAAGAACAAGATTCTGTGGAGCTCCAATCCAAGTACGGAGATTGGACCACCAACGTTGGCTGTCTGTTCTGCGCTTCTTGAGACCGATGTGCGTCGTTTCAGTAACGTGTGGCGCCTATCTGCTCAGCGGTCACCTGCCACGCCTGCCGCTAGACTCCGGTGCGCCCGTACTGATCGTCAAACCGCACGATATCGTCCTCACCGAGATAACTGCCCGATTGCACCTCGATGAGTTCGAGCGGTGTCTTGCCCGGATTCTCCAGCCGGTGCAGGGTGCCAAGCGGGATATACGTCGACTGGTTTTCCGTCAGCAGGAACGTTTCCTCGCCGCGCGTCACGCGCGCGGTGCCGCGCACGACGATCCAGTGTTCGGCGCGATGGTGATGCATCTGCAGCGACAACCGCCCGCCCGGCTTCACGACAATACGTTTCACCTGAAAGCGCTCGCCGTGATCGATCGAGTCGTAGCAGCCCCACGGCCGCTCGACTTTCCGATGCACCTTCGCTTCCGTGTTCTTCGCCGCGTTCAGGCGGTTCACGATCGCCTTCACGTCCTGCACGCGGTCTTTCGCGGCGACGAGCACGGCGTCGGCCGTTTCGACCACCACGACGCCCGTCACGCCGACACACGCGACCAGCCGTCCCTCCGAGTGCGCATAGGTATCCGTCGAACCTTCGAACAGCACGCGGCCGCGCGCGACGTTGCCTGAGACATCCTTCTCGCTGATGTCCCAGACGGCGTCCCACGCGCCGACATCGGACCAGCCGGCCGTCAGCGGCACGATGATCCCCATCAGCTTCGGATCGTCGCCGATGTGTTCCATCACCGCGTAGTCGATCGAATCGCTCGGGCAGGCGGCGAATGCGGCGCGATCGAGTTGCAGCGAGCCGTCGCTCGCGATGCTCGCATGTTCGTACGACGCCCGGCATGCCGCCGCGATGTCCGGCTGGCACGCCGTGATCGCCGCGAGCCAGACCGATGCGCGCATCACGAACACGCCGCTGTTCCACCAATATTCGCCCGAGGCGACGTACTGTTCCGCCGTTTCCTGCGCGGGCTTTTCGACAAAACGCTCGATGCTGCGCGCGCCGCGTGCGTCGGCGGGCAGGCCGGTCTTGATGTAGCCGTAGCCCGTTTCCGCGCGCTCTGGCGGCACGCCGAGCGTGACGATCGCATCGCGCAGCGCGTGCTGGATGGCCTGCTGCAGCGTGTCGACGAAGGCGGCGTCGTCGCTGATCAGATGATCGGCGGGCATCACGACGAGAATCGGGTCTTCGCCGTGCGGCGCATCCCCGAGCGCCGCCAGTGCGGCGATCGTCAGCGCGGGTGCCGTGTTGCGCGGCGCTGGCTCCAGCACGACGCGGGATTCACATGCGCAGCGCTCGAGCCGCTCTTTGGTCGGCAGCTTCAGCTCCTCGCTGCAGACGACGAGCGTCGGCTGTGTCCTGACGATATGCGGCGCGGGATGCTCGTGAGTCGGCGCGCGCAAGCCCTGGGTTCGGCGCAGTGTTGCTTCGAGCAGCGATTCGTCGCCCGTCAGACCGATCAGCTGTTTCGGGCATTGCTCGCGCGACAGCGGCCACAGGCGTGTCCCGGACCCGCCCGCCAGCACGACGGGCTGGATGACGCAGGCAAGGTGGGTTTCGTGATCGAGGATATCCTGTGCAGCCGCTTCTGCAATGACGTTCATTGTGCCTCCCGGGACGCCGGGTCGGAATGAACGACGCAGCGCCAGTGTATGAGCGCCTATTGAAGCAGCGGACGGGAGGCGTTTCTGTGCGTCGGAGCACAGAAAGGAGGAAGGGGGATGGGCCGGGGCTAGTGGGCCGCCCGTTCGACAGGCGGGATGCGCAAGCGCATCCCGCGCGTTTCGTGGGTTTCGTGGGTTTCGTGGGTTTCGCGAGTGTCGAGCGGCGGACTTATTCGAATCCGCGCGGATTCTGCGCCTGCCAGCGCCAATGGTCGGCGCACATGCGCTCGATGCCGTATTGCGCCTCCCAGCCGATCACCTCCAGCGCCTTAGCGGGATTGGCGAAGCACTGCGCGACGTCGCCGGGGCGGCGCGCGACGATTTCATACGGCACCGGCTTGCCCGACGCCTTCTCGAACGCCTTCACGACGTCGATCACGCTATAGCCCTGACCGGTGCCGAGATTCACGACGAAGCTCGCGTCGTGCCTGACGAGCGCGTCGAGCGCCGCGATATGGCCGCGCGCCAGGTCGACGACGTGGATGTAATCGCGCACGCCCGTGCCGTCCGGCGTGTCGTAGTCGCCGCCGAACACGCGCAGTTTTTCCAGCTTGCCGACGGCGACCTGCGCGACATAGGGCATCAGGTTGTTCGGCACGCCGCCGGGATCTTCGCCGATCAGGCCGCTTTCATGCGCGCCGACCGGGTTGAAGTAGCGCAGCGTCGCGATGCGCCACGACGCATCGGAGACTTCGAGATCGCGCAGGATCTGCTCGGCGATCAGCTTGCTCTGGCCATACGGATTGGTTGCCGAGAGCGGGAACGATTCGTCGATGGGCGAGCTTTTCGGCACGCCATACACGGTCGCCGACGAGCTGAACACGAACTGCTTCACATTGCGCGCGCGCATCACGTCGAGCAGCACGAGCAGGCCGTCCATGTTGTTGCGGTAGTACTCGAGCGGCTTCGCCACCGATTCGCCCACCGCCTTTAACGCCGCGAAGTGAATCGCGCCCGTGATGGGATGCTTGTCGAAGATCGTGTTGACGACGGCTTCGTCGCGCACATCCGCTTCGTAGAACGCGACCTGCTTGCCCGTGATCTTCTCGACGCGCGCGATCGATTCGCGCTTGCTGTTCACGAGATTGTCGATCACCACCACGTCGTAGTCGCTGTTGAGCAGTTCCACGCACGTGTGCGAACCAATGAAGCCTGCACCGCCCGTTACCAGAATCGTGCCCTTCGTGGTCATGCTGAACTCCCTTTAGAGTGATATGCCCGTCAACTGCTGGATCAGGCCTTTATACCGTTCGACGACAACCCGTTCGTCAAATTCCCGTGCGACTTTCTCGCGGCCGCGCTCGCCCATCGCGCGACGTTCGTCGTCGCTCATGTCGAGCATCTGCGCGAGCTTCGCTGCGAGGCTGTCCACATTACGCGCCTCGCATAACAAGCCGTTGACACCGTGCGCGACCACTTCGCGGCATCCCGGCACGTCGGTGGCGACGATGGGCCGTCCCATTGCCGACGCTTCCATCAGCGTGCGCGGCACGCCTTCGCGATACGAAGGCAGCACGACGCAATCGGCGGCGGCGATCAGCGGGCGCACGTCGTGCGCTTCGCCCAGATAGTCGATCACGCCTTCGCGCACCCATGCGTCGACTTCGGCCTGCGAAATCGCGCTGGGATTGTCGACGCCGACGGGCCCAAGCAACTGGAAGCGCGCATGCGGATACTTCGCGCGCAATTGCCGTGCGGCCTCGACATATTCGCCCACGCCTTTATCCCACAACAGGCGGCCGATTAATACAAAAGAAAATGCATCCTGCCTGTTTTCACGCACATGCAGGGGCGTGAAAGAAAACTGCTCGAGATCCACGCCTTCGCCGTGCAGCAGGCGCGCGCGCTCCGGATGCGCGAGCAATTGCTGGTCGCGAAACGCAGCTTCATCGTCCTTATTCAGAAACCATATTTCGCGCGGAAAACGGAATGCAAAACGGTACAACAGCTTGGCGATTTGCGCCGCACGGCTCTTCTGGATGAAAACATAGCCGAGGCCCGTCGTGACGGCAACCGAATCGACGCCTGCCAGTTTCGCCGCAATCGTTCCGTAGATGTTCGGCTTGATCGTGTAGTGAAACACGACATGCGGACGAATCTCGCGATAAAGCCGGTACAGCGCCCATAACGTGCGCAGATCGTCGCGCGGATTCGTGCCTTTCGATGCGACATGCAGCTCGATGCAGCGGCAGCCCATCTGCTGGAGCAGATCGAAGGTGCGGTCGCGCGGCGCGATCACCGTCACGTCGACGCCACGCGCGACGAGCGTGCGTATCAGCCCTTGCCGGTAGGTGTAGATCGCGAACGCGGTGTTGCAGACGAGCGTGATGCGCAGCGCGCCAGCGGATTGGGTGGGTTGCTTCATGCTTGCGTTGCAGGTTGGACGGGCGGTGTTCAGAGGCTCGCACGCGGCGCGTAGAGCCGCTTCTTCACGCGCTGAAGCGTCTGGTAGGGCGTGACGAAGTGCAGCAGGTTCTTTGCGAGGCCGAGCCAGTCGTATGGATTCAGTACGTTGAAGTAGCGCATCTGCAAGCGCAGCGTCGAGGCGATCTGGCGGCGCCGCTTCGTCGCGCTGATGCCGCCTTCGTTCAGCTCGTAGTACAGGCCGAGTTCTGGCAGGTTCGCGCAGTCGTAGCGCGCCATCAGGCGCAGGAACAGATCGAGGTCTTCAGCCGCCTTGTAAGCCTCGCGATAGTTGCCCACGGCGACCACGGCGTCGATGCGCAGCATCATCGACGGATGCACGAAACACGCGCGCATGAAGCGCACGCGGCGGATCGCGCACGGCTCCGCGGGCGGCGTCAGCATGAAGAGCGGCTTGCCGTCGCGCGACACCACCTGCGTCCACATGCCGAGCCCCGCGACCTGCGGATGCGCTTCGAGATACGCGCGCTGACGCGCAAGCCGCTGCGGCACGGTCAGGTCGCCGGCGTCGATGCGCGCGGCGTAGCGAAAGCCGCGCGCCGCCAGCGCTTCGATACCCGCCTGCAGCGCGCGTTCGATACCGCCGTTCTTCGGCATGCGCAGCACCTCGATCGACAGGTTCGGCAGCGCGGGCGCGACGATGGGCGGCGTGCTGCCGTCGTCGACGATCAGCACGTGGATGCGCGCGTCCTCGCTGAACGAGGCCAGCGTGCGCTCGACGTCCGCCTGGCCGTTGTAGGCGGGCATCAGCACGGCGACGTCGTCGAGCGGCGCAGCGCCCACGGGCGGCGGGAATGAAGAAGACGTCATGGGCGCAGCTTGTAACGGATGTAATAAAAATTGACGGAAGCCGCGGCGAGATAGCCGGCGGCAAGGCCGATCAGCGCGCCGTACGCGCCGAAACGCGGAATCGCCAGCAGATTGACGATGCCCGCGACGGCGAGCGCCAGCAGCCACTTCGACAGCAACACGAACTTCGCCTGATACTTCAGGACCACCAGGTTGCCGATCGCCTCGATGCCGGCGGGGACGGACAGCCATACGGCCCAGCGGAAGATATCGACGGCTTCCTCGAAATCCGGCCCGAACACGCGGCGGATGATGAAGCCTGCCAGCAGGTCCAGCACGAACGCGCCGGCGATCATCAGAACGGCTGTCATGGCCGTGAGCCGCCACATGTTGCGGCGCAGCTGCACCGCGTCCTGGACGCGGTAGACGAAGGCGGGCGCAAGCGTTTGCGCCAGCATCAGCGCGAGCGTGATCCAGTTCTCGTTGAGCTGTTGCGCGGCCGAGTAGCGGCCGAGGTCGGCGAACGAGATTGCGCGCTCCAGCATCAGGCGGTCGAGCTTCAGGAACAGGTACATGCAGATCAGGCCGAGCCAGAACACGGTGCCCGCCGTCGCGAAGTGGCGGAACAGCGCGCGGTCCACGCGCCAGCCGAGTTTCCCGCCGTGCCTTTGCATGAAATAGACGACCAGCACCGCGCCGATCGCGGCCGATTCGAGCGCCCACAGCCAGCCGAAGCGCGACGGCGCGGCGGCCGCGCGCACCAGCAGCCAGACGAGGATGGCCTTGGCGATGGCCGTCGTCATGCTGGTGAGCAACTGCGGCTTGCTGTAGGTCATGCTTTGCAGCCACGCGTTGATCACGCCGACGAACGGCTCGCGAAACAGCATCGTGACGGCCAGTCCGGCGAGCATCGCCCCGACGACGGGATCGGTGACGCCCGCCGCAATCCCTGCCCAGGTCAGCAACAGCGCGACGGCCGACACCGAGAGCCGCAACGCGAACGCGCTGCCGAGCACGGTGCCGAGTTGTTCAGGCGGACGATGTACGATGGTCGGCACGAGAATCTCCGCGCCGCACACCCATGTAATCGGCGACAGGACGAGCAAAAGCGTGTTGGCGTATTGCCATTTGCCGAACAGGTCGGCACCGAAGTAGCGCGCCAGCACGCCGCTGATCGCGATCGCCACGCCGATCTGGGTGAGGCGTTCGAGGCCAAGCCAGACAAGGTTTGCGACAGCGCGCGTGACGTCGGGATTCGTAAAACGCTTAAGCGCCAGTATCCGCATGGTGTCCGTTTGCAGTTTGCGGGCACGAAGGGCGCATATCGTCGGTAAGCTGACGTGCCCGGACGAGGGTTTGATGCGGCAACTTTGTGAGCGCGGGGCGTCTAAACATTAGAATGGCGCCAGTAAAACGTCGCTGAAAGGCGCAATTATAAGTTGAATCCGGACCGCTTCCGGCAGGACACGGCGCGCTGACAGCACCGTGTCGATCAAATTTTGGGTCTGTCTTCTTTCCTCGACGCTGCCCGGCCTCACTGTCAGGGTCATCGCCTGTCTGATCGCGCTGAGCATTTATACGCGCGTGAAGCACAATCCGATTGCCAACCTGGTGCTGATCGCGGTGACGATTGCCTTTGCCGCGCAGAGGATCACCGGGACGCCGTATCGCATCTTTTCTGATGGTTCGCAGTTCGTCCATTTCCTGTCGGGCCCTCAACGGTTGCATCTCCGTTGCGGCTGTGGCGGTAGTGGGACAAGTTAAAGGGCGCCACGCTTTCGCTCCTCCGCAGTCGAGTAGCCCTTCGCTCAGGGTGATCGTCTCGGCGGTGGACAATGTCAAGCTCTTCGGCGCCTCGCATAAAACGCTTGTGCTGCTTGCGCCGAAGTGGTCACAACGCGCATTGCCATGGTCGTGGCCGAGAAGGTGGGCGGCACACCCTCGCTCACTGCCGCGCTCGCGATTTCAACGGGGGTGTTCGCGCCGAGACAGCCCGCTAGAGTCTTGAGCATCGTGCGCTTGACGAGGTTGCGCGGCGCGCCGGCGCGCGAAAGGACCCGGCGAGCGGCAGCGCATCGTTTGCGAACGGGACGGATGCTCTGCCGCCACTGCGATTGGGGATAAGAGAAGGCGCGCCGTCGCGCTTCAATGCGATGCCGGTTCCCGATGCGCACTTCGTCATTCAATTCGCCGACGTTGGGCCGCTCGCGATCTTCCATGCGTAGTCCGTCTTGTCTGGGCGTCACGCCGCAGTCTTCTGCGTTGGACCTCCATGGGCGCCCTGACGATCTCCACCGGCGCGACTTGACTTTGCGATTTCGAGTGGAGACTGGCTTGGCGAACGTCCTCCGGAAAGAGGCGGTCGCTGAACCATTACCCAGGAGAGTTGAGATGACGAGTGATGAAGCATGCGCGTGCCAGCGCGACCAGTGGTGTCCCATGTGTGCCGCATGCCGATGCAGTGCTGAGACGTTTTCGCACGGAGCACGCGGACAGCAAAGTGCCCGGAAACACACGATTGTCGCATCCAAAAAAGAAAAAGGGCTCGGGCGAGCGGCGCGTTGCCCCAATTGCTGCACCTGCGGGCTGGGAGGCGGCGACGGACGGGACACCTGGATCGTCTCCTATGTCCGTACGAAACTCAGGACTATGTCGGGCGAGACCTTCCAAATCTCCCGTCACACCGCTGACTGTGTCGCCAACGCATTGCAGGAGCGTTTTCTCTCGGATACGGATGCCATATTGAAACGAATCCTCGATCTTGCTGCGCTTCGGTATCTGCGTGACGGCTCAGGTACCGTTACGCTGGAAGACGTTAGGGTTGCCTTGCGCTCTCTCAGGTCCCCGCACCGGTGACAAAGCTGCTTTGCTGCGGCCGGTGCTGGCGAGGTGCCGGTTGGTATGCCACGAGAAGCCGCCCCTGTTGTGGTCTGGGCGCGGACCGGCGCACAGGGGATCAAACTTGACTTCGTGGCTGAAGCGATAGTGCATCGACGCTTTCCTGACCTAAACGGATTTCCTGAAGTCGCGCCTTCGGCGATCGGAGGCCGAGTAGTCGCGCGGATCAACGGACCTTGAGTGGAAGTGGGCCGTTAATCCGCCTTGCAGCTTCGTTACCCGGAGGCGTATTAAAAGCCCTTAATCGAGTGCCTCTGTCCTCGCGCGCTTACGGTTCGTAGTTGGCGCGCATTCGGCACGCCACTCGTCCTGCGAAATGCACGGTAGGCCGAGTGTGTCGGCGACACGTTTGAACGCATCCGCAGTGCCCAGGAGATCGCGCTGCGCGATTACTTTATGAGCGAGCGCATGCACGATTTTTTCAGGCGCGCCATTGACCCGCGCCGAGGTCAATTCCGTTTCGAAATCGACCGCGCGGTTCAAGACAGCGGCGATCGGCATCTTGAATTGTTGGGCCTTGGCGAAAGATGTTGACACCGGGAGCACAGCCTCGGGCGTTACCGTGATTTGGGCTTCGCGGGCATAGTCAACGACTGGCGGGTAGACGTCGTCAAGCCGGGCGTCCGCCGGAGCGTCGGTAGCGAGAATCCGGATGCAGGCCGGAACCACGCCCGCCGCGCAAATCGCGGTAAGCGTTTCTACGGCAGCCTGCTGTGACGCGGTATCCGGGGACACCGAGACAATGATCGTTTTGAGTTCGGTGAGAACATGACGCCTCAACTGGATAAACGCGATCATGGCGCTCCGATGCTCAGTCGGGACGTCGATGATGCCGCCGCGCGGGGAAGTCATCATCGTGCAGTAATGATCCTGAAGCGCATTTTCGCTTTCTGTCAGACGTGTGTTGTTGTTCACGTGCTCACCCTGTCCATCGAGCGGGCCCGGTTTCACGAGCAAACCTCCCATCTGCGCGTGAAGGATTTGCGCCGCCGATGCCTGCGCTGCGCTGTTCGAGCTTTGAAAGTGAGCCACAATCAGATGAGTCATTGTCGTTCCTGCAAGGGTTGTTAGTGAAGGTATCGAATGTGTTAAGTGCGTTGCTGTTTACGTGACGGAGTCTTCGATGCGAGCGGGATCGCTGGCGTACGCCTCGAGCTTGGCCCTGCGTCTGCGACTTCGGGCGAGTTGCGAGTATTCGAGCGGTCGGTACGTTCGAAGGCGGAATGCATCCCATTGGCGGTTCTGGACGGGGCGACGGATCCGCGGGATTACGATGGAGCGCAAGACCTTGGCCTTGTAGCCCGCGTGCAGGCACACGAGAAGCACGGCGCTCAGGGCGACAAGAGCGTCATCGACGTGCCAATCCTGGTAGTCGAGAGACGTCGCGTACGCGCGAAGCGATTCCTCCGGAAGGTCAGCGATGGAAGATGGCAACGTGCCGCGCGATTGCAAAAAAGCTTCGAACTTGAGCCATAACGGCAGCAGTGTCTGGGCCGCTTTGTCGCTGCTGTACCGGGATAGCGCTATGCGAGCTTCGTTTGAGAGTCTGGATTCCAACACTTCTTGCTTACCTCCTTTAGACGGGTGGATCGTGGTTGGTGGTTGGTCGGTTCGCAATGCTGATTATTGAAAATTGCGCTCACAGCTGAAGCGCCGCGTGATTCGTCCGGGCGCGGCGTCCGCGCGCCGGCCGTCGACGCCTATGTTCGGCACCATTGCCGAGCTGCGTCCGGTCGCCCGCGCCGGACATTGCAGGTATTGAGTGGTTTCTCTTGTTTGCTTTCTCCAAAGGTACGAAGTCGCTGGGTAACTGCATCTTTTCGGGAAACCGGTGCCTGATCTGCCAACAGTAGACTTCGAGGATCATCTTCACGCGTGACGGGCCGTGTCCAAGCCGGTCCGATAGTTGGGTCAGTACCTCGACAGGCGGCATTCCGCGATCGAGTGCGGCATTGCCGAAATCGACTGCATAGGTAAATCTCAGGCTGTGACTTCCGAGCTCTCTACGCATCGGCAATTGGTCAAAGCGAGACTTCAGGCGGGCCTTTGCGCTTTTGAGGTCGTCGTTGCAACCGGTGATCAGTTCAAAGTCGCGACTGCGGCAGAACGCCAGCGCCGCGTTGATCGCGTCGAGCGTTTCCTCGACGTGATCAACAAGCACCTCGGTGCGACGCGGACGCCCGTTCTTGGCGCCGCGCTCGATGGGCAGACGTCGATTTCCCTGCAGGATCAGATCGCGCCAGGTTTCCAGCGACTTGCCGCACATGAGTGCTTCGCGCATGCGAAGTCCCAGCCAACGCATCAGGCGAATCACGTGCACGACACCGTCATCGAGCCGTTGTGCCGCGGCGAGCAGTTCGCTGAACTCCTGCGGCGTGCGAGCACGGTGCTTGCCATGCCGGTCCCGTCGCTCAAGCTGGAGGGCCCGGCTGCGGATTGAGCGCGACATATCCTGTCCGGCCATATCCTGTATTACTGAGAGCGACGCTCGATAGTTTGCGAGCGTGCCGGGCTTCATTGCCCCTGCAACCAGAAACCAGATGAAGAATTCAAGCATCCAGTCCTCTGCTTCGTTGACGGCCTCCAGCGTGTGACCAATCCGGGCCGCGAAACGCGAGAACTCGCTCCAGTGCAGGCGACGGTGTTTCTGCGAGTCTTTGCTTCCGCCGGCTTCACGGCTCATCTGTGCGGCATGGTTCACGCCCGTTGATCTTCGACCCATAGCACTCCTTTGATGTGGCTGGTTGTTCCGCCTGTACCTGACCTCACGCGCGGGCGGGCACGCGAATGAGGGCACCCTGCTGCCATCGCTTGCGATGGCGACGTGTCTAACCAGACACGTGAGTGAAACGAGCAGGTACAACGAGGGCGGGACGTTGATCTGCTGGCATGCGGGAGTGCAAAGAGACGGGCAGAGGCGGTTTAGCTGATGGTCCCCGGATGACACCGGTGGAAAGGTCTGCGCTGGAAGAGAGAGCCCGGGGTGGGTTGAACACCCGGCGTCGCATGGCGGCGCATTCGATGTTCAACCGTATTCGCGTGCATGCAGCACGTGGGCAATGACCGCTCGCGTGAGGGCGAGCGCGAGGTGGTGGGCGGATTCTCGGGTGAGCATGTCACGTCGAGATCTCGCCTGATGGTGTGTGAAAGGATTGATGTGCGCCAGAGCAGCGCGTCGCAGACCGAAACGATCGATGAGGTCGACCGTTTCAAGAGACAACGGAAGCCTGTTACCGTCCGCAAGCGGACAATCGAGGCACGTGGACGATCCCGGTTACACCGGGAAGCAACTCATGCTCTCGGATAGGCCCCCTTTTCACTGGGAGAAGTAACGTGTGTTGCTGCTCTCACGCGCGAACGGGTGCGTTCCGCGCGAAACAAGCAGCACGACCTTCGGGGAGAGCTTGGCTCCCGCAAGGGGTAAAAAAACGATGGGCGACTGGTTAATCGTCTATCAACATCAGGCCGCTGGCCAATAGTCTGGCTCGAAGCAGCGAAGGCCTTCTTTTAAACAATCCATATCCGTTGCCCGCATCTCGCGGCACGAAGTTTTCAATGGATTTTCAGCGCCCTCCGGGTGTAGCCAGTCAGTATTGGCGTAAGGACCCGAGAAGAAGGGTAATGTCACGCTCGCCTAGCCCCAGGTTCGTCGAGCCAGGAGGCGTGAACAATACGAAGCGAGCTGGAAACTGGAAACGCGTGCGGTCACATGGACGCGATATCCCGTCCGGTCGGCGAAGAAAAAGCTGCTGACCGGGCGAACTCCCCGAGGGGGTTTACATTCTTTGGTCCAGCCAGGGACGGCTAGATCAGCATCTCACACAATTTTGGGCGCAAAAGCCCCCCAAACCCCCAAGAAGGGGTTGCTAGGTCGATGCTCGTGACGTGAGCGAACGGTGCGCTGATTAAATGTCAATCGCATGGGGCGCGTCAAGCAGTTTTTTCACGCGCGGTGTGAATCCCGTCTAAGGCGATTTCGCATTCGTTGTTCAGCCGCCCCTGTAACGGCGAGCCCGGCCAGGTTCGCCGTTACAGGGGCGGATGGATGAAGCCCGCCGCTGTGCCAGCAGAATGTCCGCCCACGGCAGCAGCAGCGCCGCCGCCGACGCGGAGAGCCAAAACGCAAAGGCGCTGCCAAATTGTTCTTCTGCCGATGGACGATGGTCGGCAGGAGGATTTCCGCGCCACAGACCCGTGCAATCGGCGACAGGAGGAGCAAAAGCGTATGGGCGTATTGCCATTTGCCGAATAGGTCGCGACCGAAGTAGCGCGCCGGCACGCTGCTGTCTGCGATCGCCACGCCGATCTGCATGAGGCGCTCGAGACCAGGCCAGACAAGGTATCGACAGCGCGCGTGCCGTCGGGATTCGTAAAACGCTTAAGCGCGGACCTCCGTATGGCAACCATCTGCTGTCTGCGGGCACGGGAGGTGCGTGTGGTCTGCAATTTGGCGCGCCCAGCCGAACGAACGATGCGGCAACTTTGTGAGCCTGGGGCATCTAAGCATTAGAATGGTGCCAGTAAGGCGACGCTGAAAAGCGCAATTATAAGTTGTATCCGGACCGCTTCCGGCAAGGCACAGTGCCATGACCACGCTGTGTCATCCAAATTTTCCATTGCACGTAAGTGAGCCAATCCATGATCTCGCAATCCATATTCAAGGCATATGACATCCGCGGAGTGATCGGCAAGACGCTCGACGCCGAGACTGCGCGTTCGATCGGTCGCGCATTCGGCAGCGAAGTTCGCGCGCAGGGCGGCGATGCCGTCGTGGTCGCGCGCGACGGCCGGCTTTCCGGTCCCGAGCTGATCCAGGCGCTGTCGGACGGACTGCGCGCGGCGGGTGTCGACGTGGTCAACGTCGGCATGGTGCCGACGCCCGTCGGTTATTTCGCGGCCAGCGTGCCGCTCAAGCTCGATGGCGGCGAACGCCGCGTCGATTCGTGCATCGTCGTCACGGGCAGCCACAACCCGCCCGACTACAACGGCTTCAAGATGGTGCTGCGCGGCGCTGCCATCTACGGCGAGCAGATTCAGGGGCTGTACAAGCGCATTACGGAAAACCGCTTCGAAAGCGGCGCCGGAACTTATCAGGAGTACGACATCGCCGATGCGTATCTTGATCGCATCACGAGCGACATCAAGCTCGCGCGGCCGCTGAAGCTGGTCGTCGATACGGGCAATGGCGTCGCTGGCGGTCTCGCGCCGCGCCTGTTCAAGGCGCTGGGCTGCGAGCTGGTCGAGCTGTTCACGGAGATCGACGGCAACTTCCCGAATCACCACCCGGACCCGGCACACCCGGAAAACCTGCAGGACGTTATCCGCGCGCTGAAGGAAACGGATGCTGAGATCGGCTTCGCATTCGATGGTGACGGCGACCGTCTGGGCGTGGTCACGAAGGACGGCCAGATCATTTATCCGGATCGCCAGTTGATGCTGTTTGCGGAAGAGGTGTTGTCGCGAAACAAGGGCGCGCAGATCATCTATGACGTGAAGTGCACGCGCAATCTGGCGACGTGGGTGAAGCAGAAGGGCGGCGAGCCGCTGATGTGGAAGACGGGGCATTCGCTCGTAAAGGCGAAATTGCGGGAGACTGGCGCCCCGCTGGCGGGTGAGATGAGCGGTCACGTGTTCTTCAAGGACCGCTGGTATGGGTTTGATGATGGGCTTTATACCGGTGCGCGGTTGCTGGAAATCCTTGCCCGTGTGGCGGATCCGAGCAAGCTGCTCAATGACCTGCCGAATTCGCATTCGACGCCTGAATTGCAGTTGAAGCTGCAGGAAGGCGAGAATTTTGAGCTGATCGCGCGGTTGCAGAAGAGTGCGACGTTTCCTGACGCCGATCAGGTTGTGACGATTGACGGGTTGCGTGTCGAGTATCCGGATGGGTTTGGGCTCGCGCGGTCCTCTAATACGACGCCTGTCGTTGTTATGCGGTTTGAGGCTGACAATGATGTCGCTTTGAAGCGGATTCAGGAGGATTTTCGGCGCGTGATTCTGGCTGAAAAGGCTGACGCCAAGTTGCCGTTCTGAGCATTATTTTGTCTGCGACGCTGGGGTGGGGGTTTTTCGCCTTTGCGTCGTGGTTGATGCCTGGTTTGGTTTGGTTTTGGTTTGGTTTTGGTTTGCTTGCGTTTGCGCTGGCATCCGCGATTCGTTAGCTCGCTTCAAGCGTCGCCCCTGTGCGGGGCGGCACCTACTTTTCTTTGCCGCCGCAAAGAAAAGTAGGCAAAAGAAAGCGGCTCACACCGCCAATTCTTGACGTTTGTCCACGGGCCCCCGACGGCCCCACGCTTCACGCGGCAACCACGTGACCCACGTTCGTTGCCAACGCTCTGAATGAGCGCCTCACCCGCTTCACGCACCTGCGTTTGAGCGTGCCGTGCCAGACAGCCCATCGCCGCCCAGGTGGCAAACTGTGTGTAGGCCCTCGGTGCTCCACATGCTTCACTCCAGACCAATAGCGCACGCGTCCCACCCGATAAGAGCGCCAAGCTATACGACGCGACAACCTACACACAGTTTGCCACCTGGGCGGCACAGACCATTCGCTGCCGCTAACTCATCTACGGGTGTTTGAAGTGGGTGAGGCGCTCATTCGAAGCGCTGGCAACGCACACGAACAAGGGCGTTGCCGTGCGAAGTGTGGGGACGTTGGGGGCCCGTGGACAAACGTCAAGAATTGGCGGTGTGAGCCGCTTTCTTTTGCCTACTTTTCTTTGCGGCGGCAAAGAAAAGTAGGTGCCGCCCCGCACAGGGGCGACGCTTGAAGCGAGCTAACGAATCGCGGATGCCAGCGCAAACACTAGCAAACCAAGGCCAACGCCCGCGCCACGCCGCCAAAACCGCGAATGCGAGCGCAAAAGCAAAAAGGCAAAAGCAAAAAGCAAAAAGCAAAAGCAAACACCAAAAAATCACATCCCCAACCCCTCCCCCAGACCGCGCTAAAATTGCGTTCCTTCAAAGCATCTTCAACCCGGCAATCCCATTCTTGAGCGCGCAAAAGATCCTGATCGTGAGAGTGTCGTCGCTAGGCGACGTCGTTCACAACATGCCGGCCATCGCCGACATCCGCCGCCGCCATCCCGATGCGCAGATCGACTGGCTCGTCGAAGAGAGCTTCGTCAAACTGGTCGAACTGGTCGAAGGCGTCCGGCGCGCGATTCCCGTGTCGCTGCGGCGCTGGCGCAAGCGCATCCTCTCCGTCGATAACTGGCGCGAGATCGGCGCATTCCGCCGCGCGCTCGCCGCCGAAAACTACGATCTCGTGATCGACTGCCAGGGGCTCATCAAGACCGCGTGGGTCGCGAAGATGGCGCGCGGGCCGCTAGTCGGTCTCGGCAACCGGACGGATGGCGCAGGCTACGAATGGCCCGTGCGCTTCTTCTACGACCGCTCCGTGCCCATCCCGCCGCGCACGCATGTGGTCGAGCGCACGCGGCAACTGGTCGCGGCAGCGCTCGGCGACCCCACGCCCCAGCCCACCGACGAGATCGACTTCGGACTCGACACGCAGCGCGCCGCGCTCGCGCTGTCCGAAGCCCAACTGAATCTTCCCGTGCCTTACGTGGTTTTTGTTCACGCCACGTCTCGCGCCGACAAGCAATGGCCTGATGCCGCGTGGATCGAACTGGGGCAGTCGCTCGTGCGGCGCGGCGCGTCGATCGTACTGCCGTGGGGCAGCGACGCCGAGCGCGCGACCAGCGAGCGTCTCGCCAAAGAGTTCGGCGCTGCCGCAATCGTGCCGCCGAAGCTGTCGCTTCCCGCCGTCGTCGGCCTGATCGAGGGCGCGGCGGCGACGGTCGGGGTTGATACAGGTCTGGTTCACATCGCAGCCGCGCTGAAGCGCCCGACGGTCGAGTTGTACAATTTCGCCACTTCATGGCGCACGGGCGGCTATTGGTCGCCGAACGTCGTGAATCTCGGCACGGCTGGCCAGCCGCCGACGCTGCAACAGGTAAAGTCCGCGCTGGCGGAATTCGGCCTGTTGTGACGCGGTGCGGCAATGGCGGCGCGGGCATCGTGGGATGCCGGTTGCCAGCGCCGCCCGAGGGACGCCGGCAGCCGGCCGACGCATCCCGAAGCCCATAATCAGGACTATGCCGGATGCCGGGTGGCCGCCTTCATGGAACGTCAGTCACCGCCGGCCGCAACGTGCGCCCAGCTTTATCCGCTTTCAAAAGGCGATCATGAACGAATCCCAGATCATCGAAGTACCGAGCGCCGACTGGCACGGCCAGGGTTTGTCGATGCCGCGCGAGACCCTGCTCGCGGGCGTCGAGCGCGGCAAGGTGCTGTATTTCCCGAATCTCGCTTTTGCGATCGAGGGCGGCGAACGGGCGCTGCTCGATCCCGCGCTGGCCGATCCGAAGCGTAAGAACATCAGTCTCGAGCCGAACGGCGGCGCGCTGCACGGCGTGCTGGGCGATGCCGTCACGCAATCGGCCGTGCGCGCGCTAATTGCGCGCTATCAGGCGAATGCGCGCTCGCTCGTCGACGGGCTGTTTCCCGAGTACAAGGGCAAGCTGCGCGTCGCGCCGACGAGCCTGCGGCTGCATCAGGTGGAGACACGCGAGACGTCGTGGCGCAAGGACGATAGCCGCCTGCACGTCGACGCGTTTCCGTCCCGTCCCAACTATGGCGAGCGCATCCTGCGGGTGTTCACGAACATCAATCCGAACGGCGCGCCGCGCGTGTGGCGCGTCGGCGAGCCGTTCGAGGATATGGCCAAGCGCTTCCTGCCGCGCATCAAGCCGCAGATGCCCGGCTCGGCATGGCTGCTGAATCTGCTGCATGTGACCAAGTCGCCGCGCAGCGAGTACGACCATCTGATGCTGAACCTGCACGACGGCATGAAGGCCGATCTCGATTACCAGAAGGCGTCGCCGCAAGTGACGATGCCATTCCCGCCAGGCAGCGTGTGGGTGTGCTTCTCGGATCAGACGTCGCATGCGGTGATGTCCGGCCAGTTCATGATGGAGCAGACGTTCTTCTTGCCCGTCAAGTCGATGGCGCAGCCAGAGTGCGCGCCGCTTGGCATTCTCGAACGGCTGAAGGGCAGGGCGCTGGTTTGAGCGGCGCGCTGCTTTTTCCCGCGAACAGGGTGCGAGGCGCCGCAGGCGCGGCCGTCTTCATGCCGTTCCTGATGCCGCGCATGGAGGCCCGATGCTAAGGGCCGTCTATAACGCGTTGTGGTGGCTGATCGCGCCGCTCGCGGTGCTGCGTCTTCTGATCCGTTCGCGCAAGGAGCGTGGCTATCGCGAGCATATCGGCGAGCGTTTCGGTTTCGTGCGCGGCCGCGTGCCCGAGGACGATACGCCGTTGATCTGGGTGCACGCCGTGTCGGTCGGCGAGACGCGCGCCGCGCAGCCGCTCATCGAGGCGTTGCTCAAGGCGCGGCCCGACGCGAGCATTTTGCTCACGCACATGACGCCGAGCGGCCGCGCGACGGGCGAGCAGATCTTCGCCGATCGCGTGCTGCGCTGTTATCTGCCGTACGACATGCCGCGCGCGGTGCGGCGTTTTTTGAGGGCGTGGCGCCCGTCCATCGGGCTCGTGATGGAAACGGAAGTGTGGCCGACGCTGATCGACGAGTGCCGCCGCGCCGACGTGCCGCTGGTGCTGACGAATGCGCGGATGTCGGAGCGTTCTTATCGGCGCGCCGCGAAGTTCGGCAGTGCGACGCGCGGCGTGTTCGGCGGGTTTGCGCGCGTGCTGGCGCAGAGTCCGTCGGATGCGACACGGCTTTCTGCGCTGGGCGCGCGCAATGTCGCTGTGCTTGGCAATCTGAAGTTCGACATGAGCACGCCCCCGGAACTGGCGGCGCGCGGGCATGCGTGGCGCGCGGCCATCGGTACGCGTCCGGTGTGGGTGGCGGCGAGCACGCGCGAGGGCGAAGAGGAACTGGTGTTGCAGGCGTTCGCGGCACTTGGCATTGACGATGCGCTGCTTATTCTCGTGCCGCGTCATCCGCAGCGGTTCAATGAAGTTGCGGCATTGGTCGAGAAGAAGGGTTTGCGGTGTGTCCGACGCTCGGCGTGGGCGCCGGAGGGCGCGGCGGCTGCGGGTGAAGTTGTCGTGCCGGATTTGCCGCGTGATGTGAAGGTGCTGCTCGGCGATTCGATGGGCGAGTTGGGCGCTTACTATGCCGCGTCGGACGTTGCGTTTATTGGCGGCAGTCTGCTGCCGCTGGGCGGGCAGAATCTGATCGAGGCATGTGGTGTGGGTGTGCCCGTGCTGATCGGGCCGCATGTGTTCAATTTCACGCAGGCGACGGCGGATGCTGTGGCTGCTGGCGCTTGTGTGCAGGTGAAAGATCCAGCGGACTTGGGGCGCGTGTTGCGTGAGCTTTTTGAGGACAAGGCGCGGCGGGTGGCCATGAGTGGGGCGGCTTCTGCGTTCGCCGCAAGGCATCGGGGCGCGACTGCGCGGACGGTCAGTGTGTTGACGACTTTGTTGTCAGCCTGAGGCGGCTCGCCTTTTTGGGGTTTTGTTGCGTCTGTGCTGGCGTCTGTGTTTTGGTTTCGTGGCGCGGGTGTTGGTTTTGGTTTGCTTATGTTTGCGCTGGCATCCGCGCGTTGTTAGCGTGCTTCATGCGACAGTGGTCACCACCGTATCCCAATCGTCAGCGTCGAGTCCGTGCGCATTCCGAAGCGGACGTTCGCAAGTGTCCGCGAAGGCGCAGAGGTGCCAGCGGTTAGGATTTGCTGCAGAATTTGCCGTACGGCGTCCGATCGGTAATCGAGCGCTTGTTGAGCGCGGCGTCTCGAAGCGCCGTCGCGCGGTCGGTCAGCGGTTTGGCTTCCGCGGAGCGTCCTGCTCCAGCAAGGGCGCGTGCGTACTCGTTCAGAATATCGGAATACGCAACAGGTGCTTTGTCCGCGACATTCGCTCCGTCCAAGAACGGCATTGCGCGTTCGAAGTATGCGGCGGATTGCGAAAACTTCTTCTGGTCCAGATTCAACCGAGCCAGTTCGATCAATGACAGAAAAAGAGGTTGACCTGCTTGCTTGTCAAACTCGTAAGCCGCGGTAAGTTCGCGTTCGGATTCGTCAAAGAAACAGGTGACGCCCAACGAACGCCCGTATTCGTAATGTGCGATAGCCCTGCTCGCTGGAGGCAAGCCCGCTTGATCAGCGTTTAGGGTTGCACGGGCAAAAGCTCGACGTGCGGTGTCCCAATCGCCGCGACGCTCGGCTGCCGCACCGACCCTAGTGTAATTGGTGGCCACCCGTTCGCTGACTGCCGAAGCGCATCCGCATAGAACAACGCTTAAGATGAGAACCGCGACAATCGCCTTCATGCTTCTCAATTGCAGGGATAATTGTTGTCGAAATGAACTTCGCTCAGACGGATCCACGCAGCGTCGCACATAACTTTTTTCAAGGCACATGTGAAAGACTGTCGTATCAAATCTAACGGCTCGTCAGAGAGAAACTTGAGCGTAGCGCCGATGGTTCATTGCAGAAATGCTGGGTCAAATTCATACGGAAGCAACGGAAAGCGTGCGCCACGGGTGAGCTTCGTTTGTTGACGATCCAAATAACCCTGTCGACCGGCCGCTTCTGGCCGATAGGGTGAGGCCGCCAATGGCCGCTTATTGGCACTCCGGTCTGCAAAATCTGGATTTGGCTGACTGACCGGTTTGAAGAAAGTTGTCTGGCCGAAGTGAGGCGACAAGCGCGTTGCGCGCTAGTCGGGTTGCTGCGAGCAAAACTGCCTTACAACGTCGCCAATGCCTGGCGCCGCCGTCTCAAGCTGTCAAACGTCCGCAAACTGACGACTGGTCAAGGCTGTGCCGAGGAAGTTCGCCGCGCAGATCATGACGGATAGCAGCGCAAACCCTACTTCCGCCGTCCAGCGGTCATACAGATAACAGGAGCTTGCCTCCACGAATTTATCTTTTGCATGAGGTCCCGGCTCCGAACGCGGCACGCAGCCGACCCAGACTTGAAATCCTCCAGAGCTTCTTGCAGGCATTAGGGAGGTTAAGGAGAACCCTACCAGCGAAGCCCTTCGAAACCGGAAACTTTCTTCGCGCCAGCGAAAGCCGGCCCATTCTCCGTCACGGGAGCGGAACACGAACAGATGGCGACCATCCGCAACGCTTGGCACCCACCTCTGCAAAGTGTGAAAGCTGGAGAGTTCCGCGGCGGTCGTCATTGATGCATCCGATCCCAAGGCGCCAACCTCGATCGCGCTAATCCTGCCGAAGGCATCTTTCAACCCAGCGTATAACTCACCGTTCATGCGTCCGTTTCTGGCTGCCTCCTCGTTGTGGTTACTGTTCTCGGTATGTGGCCACAACTCGATATGCTGAAAGACGGCCTGGTCGCCGACTAATCCCCATAGACGATTCTCGCCAGGTGACTCACGAGAGTCTCCCTCGCCGATCGGGTAGGGAAGTTTTTCGACCGGCATGCGCAGATCGCTGCGCCGCGCCGACAAGCGAAGCGGTTCGGTGGGATCAGTTGTCATCTCGCGGTTACGGTGAGTTACGGTTTTTGAACTGAGCGACCTGATGCTGCGATATTCTATCGCCCTGTAAGGCGTCCAGAGAATCGTCATTTGCCTGGACCCCATGGAGGACTGCCGGCCATAATGGGACATTGGACGCTGAGGGCTAGAATGGCGACAATCCCGGCAGGCAAACTTCCCCCGTTCATGAATCAAAATACCTAAGCATTGGTGGCATTCGACGTTTCTCAAATCGCGGTGGAAGACCATGGCGGGAGAGGTGCACTGATGCTTCTACTTCATGGCTGGTCTCTCCGCTGCCGACTGGACTCACCTGTAACCCTTCAAAGCGAGGGGCGGCGAAGAGCATCGCAGATATCGTCAATGATGTGAAAGGAACATGATTGTGCGGAGAACCGGAACTGTGCTTTGTGTAGCAATTGTGCTTGCTGGCAATGCGCAAGCGGCAGTCAAAGACCTGAACAGTCTCGAATGCTCTGTTGACCAGAAAGAGGTGTCTCACGATCTTGAGGTGAAGCAGTCCAATGGTGTCATCGTCAGCTTTTCGTATCTGTCTAGCGTTCCCACCCAAGGTCTCGCGACGAATTGCACCATAGATTCCGGCCTGGTCAAGGGTACACCCATCGTCTCCGGTACTACGACTAGATATCCGATGCTGGACGATGATGTCGTGACGGTCACAAAGACGGCGCGTGGCTTCCTGTTTGATATGTCGAAGCTGGACCAGGTGAAATACTGCAGCGGTCCTATCGCGACGAGAATTCTTCTTCAGCCTGGGAAAAAGAGGTGCGTGCTCATGCCTTGAACGGTGCGCCGAAATAGCTCGTGATTTTGTGAGGTGACATCGAGGGTTCTCCCGCGACGCGACCGTCTTAGATAACTGCTCAGTGGTCGGTGCAGGGCAGTCTGAACTGGCCTGCCGAGGTGCTCCATGAAACTTCAATGCCAAAACCTCTGCCTGGTCTGGAACTCTGCCGGCCCGAACAGAGGAACTACGACCGTCCGCAAACGAGAAAGCCGGAGGTCCGCTATGGGTCGGGATATGCTTCTTGCATGATACGCACACCCGACACAACTTCTGTAGAAGGCTCTCATGCAGATCGAAAAATAGAACGCACGTCGTGGGCAATGCGATCAAGGCTGCCAGCCTCAATTTTCAATGTTGCTTTGAGAGTGTCGTCGCCAGAATTTGCGCTCATCTCTACGACTAACGTCACATTCCCTAGAGAAGTGATTGTTGCTCCAAATGACAGGTCACCGTCGATCGCATGCCAATCCTTCGAGCCGCTCCAGCCAGTCCACGACGTTGCCATGTCATCAAACAGCGTTGTCGGCGGACCGTTAACGTAAGTGGACGCAAGAACTTCGCCTGAAAACGGGGCCGCCGAAATCTTGGCCAGAAACAGAACCTCGTCGGGGTTCCGGCTATGCGGTGACAACGTCAGCACTGTCTGGGAGTCGCAAGATTTAATTTCGATGACGTTCATTTACATCGCCCCGTCGATAAGTGGCGTTACCCTAGCATGAACGGCTGTTTCCGGAAAATCTCGAGGTCCGCTCAGGGTCCGATTGTGTCAGCGCGCTCGTAAAATCTATTCGCGGGAAAGCGGCCAGTGGGAGTCTGCTTCCTGGAAGCGGCCGGTCGGCAGTGCGTACTCCCGACCCACTCCTGTCAGACAACTTTCTTCAAACCGGTCAGTCGGCCAAATCCAGATTTGGCTGACTGGAGTGCCACTAAGCAGCCGTTGGCGACCTCACCCAACCGGCCACAACCGGTCGTTCGACATCGTCGCATGAATCGTCGACAATTTTCGAGTCTTCGACGAACGTAGACCGCAATAAAACCGTCAACGTCGCGACGATAAATGTGTCACTCCACGACCGCCGGACTCAACGGCGACCGCGAACGCTTGCTGGACAAAGACTTAAGCTAAGCGAAATAAAAGTTTCACCGGCGAGCGGCTCGTCTCCACGTCATCCGGCAAAGTGCGGCCAATAATTGCCATTCGCGCAACACTCGAAGCGAGCACTCCAACGGCCGGTTCACTCCGCAACCTGCCGGATTCCCGACAAGAGCAGTTCCGCCTGAGATGACATTCAGGCATTGAGGTTTGCGAGGCAGCTTCAGATCCCTTTCCTCTCGTTCAAATCTACGCGGCCGCGAATGTCTCTATGTACTTTAACGTTACGATGTGCGCATTGGGGGCGGCTCCGCCGAGTAGCCACTCCTCCATGCGTCTCTGATTGACTTGCTACTCCCTTTGGGTTCCCTCCATTGATGCTAGACATCCATCCCGCCATACGCCATACAAGGTTAGGCTACAGAACAATCGCTCACAGGCTTCAAACATTCGCTAGGTAGCGCGCTACGCTTCACGAAGGAAGGAGCAAGAGAAGAAGACCACCAATGATGACGAACGCCCAGAAGACGACTTGGCCGCGATCTGTAAGTCCTACTGCCTTGTACTTTTCGACCATCTGTAGCAATGTGCCATGTGACATAGGATTGACCGGGAATGCAACTTCCCGTGACACCGTCACTTGTGCATATTGTTGATTTTGAGACGTCTTCCCATCGATGCCGTCGCCTTATTGCCACCAGTCTGTGTGCTGGCCGATACAGCTTCGCTATCCTTCTCAGTGTATGGGTTGTCGTCTATCAGCTTGGCTCATGACGTTGCGCGTCCGGAGACCATCATGCCGCCTGATTATCTGTACAAGTACACACCGTTGCGTGACGCGGCCGACGCAAAGCGCAACGAGCGTTTTGCTAATCTCCTCACCGATTCGGCACTATGGTTTACGGCTCCGGTAGACTTCAACGATCCGATGGACTGTAGGCCAGTATTCCGTTTCGAAGGCGGCACACCGGAAGAACGTGACGAGTTCCGCCACACCGTGTTCCGGTCACTTGTATCGCGTAACTTCCCGAGCCTGCGAGGCAAGGAGCTGAAAGCGCGGTATCGCGCGTATGAGAAGCAGTATCCGTCGTTAACTGAAGAGGTTTGCGCAATAGGCCACAAAGCGCTCGCGGCAGATATCCGTGATCGCCTTGTTGGTGTGCTCTGCTTATCTGAGTGCGAGCGCGATCCAGTAATGTACTATCACTACGCGGATAAGCATAAGGGGATGTGCCTTAAGTTTAAGGCTCTCGATTTTTTTCAGCATGCAGAGTTAGTTGAATACAGCTCGACGTATCCCGTTGTCGATTATTTCGATAGCTCGAACAACGAGCAACAATTCAGGAAAATATTCCTGACTAAGTACGAGGGCTGGCGGTACGAGCACGAATACCGCGTCGTCAACTTCCACCAGAACCCCAAGGAGCGCTCAGCAAAGTATCCGCGGATCCTGCTAGAGGGCGTCATCTTCGGCTACCTGATGCCAAACGCAGACCGTGACTATGCGAAAGGTTTGCTTGAGCAGCGAGGGAGTCTCGTAACGCTCTATGAAGCGAAGGTTAGTTCCGAGCGATACCTCATGGATATCGTTCCGCTGGAGCAGATAGGGAGCCGTTAGCCTTCGGGCTTCTATGCGGGGCCAAACCCGACGTGAATGACTGTCGGTCACGTGTAGCCAGACGGCAGTAATTTGCAATGGTGACTGACCGAAACGGGTAGTCCATGGAAGTTCGGCTTTCGACCTGAGATCGCGCTGTTCTAGACGATCTCGTATTTCCGGGCCCGGCCCAGTTGCGGTCACTCGACTTTGTAGGCTGAGGACGATCGCTTCGATCAACTTACCTGATGTCTTTCAGAGAAAACGATCGAAATGGTGAGTTTTAACCGAAGTAGTCACCATGCGAAATCATCGTAGTAATCGACTCAACTGCGTTATTCAATAATCTGTGAGGCCGAATTTCGTCAAAGCGGACTGACCTTCACCATTGGATCTACATTTCGACGCTGCCGATCGTTTTCGTAATGGAGCGCTCGAGATAGGTAATAAAAAGTCATGCTCTTATTGACAGCGACCTCGGCATTATTCAATCCGTGGACGCAATCGGTGTCTCTCAGTAACGCAATCGCCGCAGACACTTGAAGCAAGTCGGCAACACTGTCAGGAGTGTTTGAATCTAAAGAAGACGTCGAGTCGGGGAGTCGCATTGGCCCCGCGACATGTCGTTCCGTTGCACACTCTGTTGCAGCCATGTAAAGTGCATCCGCTTGAGAGGGTGGCGGAGACCTCTTGTTGCCTTGCCATTCTGATAAACTGGACTTTAGTACCTTTTGTGTTGCAGGATCTGGCACACTCCGACTCTCAGACATAATGATAATCGCATCGATACTTCCGATAATCTGGTTGTACCGGTCAACCCGTTTATCGAATGTGTCTTTTTTTACTCCCATCCCGGTAACAGCGTAGACAGTCATTAACTCCTCGGTAATACGTCGAATTTCGTCAACAATATGCTGGTCGTATGCTGGCCCTGATTCAGGCGTCCGGCTCAAATAAATCTGTATTTGCCCATAGGCCGCAGTTACCAAACCAGTAAGAACCGTAGCCAGCAACCAAAAACCAACCTTTGTCTCAAGGAAACCGTTGATTTTGGCGAATCTGGATTTGGGTGCGCCAGCTTCTGCAATTTCCTTCTGGACATTGGCACGTATTGTTTCTTCCTGCCTTATGCTCTCTTGCTGCTCGACGGTCAGTGGCATTGTAGACCTCTCGAAAAAGATAATGTCAGGCTTGTCCGACATCCGACTTCAGGAGTTGCATGACCCAACGGGAGTGACGCCAAGGCTGGCATTTGGTTAAACGTAGGCGAAAACGCAGCGTGGCGGTATTGGAAATACGACAGTCTGTGCTTTTGCCAACATTTGGCCCAGCGACGAGAGTCCGTCGCCGAGCCTCGCGGCTTATCCATGGACGAACATCCGATATATGCTCGTCAGAACGACTTGATGATGAACCGGTTCGCACGTATAAGGCCTTTCGAAGCGCTCCAAACCGGCCCACAAAGTCGCCCGCTACCGCAGATGTTGGCGGAGCACGACTCGCGTGATAATAGTAATTATCGCGACAATAGCGTTTCAGCCGCAACCGACTTCGAGTTGAGAGTCTTATGCCGAAGTTCAAAAGCTGCTCATCATGCCACGGCAATCCACGCAGCGTGACATTTATGATTTCCACGACGTCCGATTTTCGACGGTTACACGCATGGGGAAAAGGTATTAGAATAATCCATGTAAATCTTTCCGAACTTGAACCGGATCAGAATGAACAGATTGCGCGGACAATTCGGCGAGATTATTTTGAGTGCGGATGCAAGCAAGGACGATTGATCGGATACGTCAGCTTTTTTGCAATCTTGACAACCGTAATATTATATTTTTTCTCTGCGATCGACCTCTTCACTGCGGAATTGCTCGCTTACCTTTCACTGATCGCACCATTAATTACAACGTTCTCCGTCATAGTTTATGCACGGATTCGCTTAGTGCATAATCTACGAGTCTGGGATAGATATGCCAGCGCGGAACGACGCCAGGTCGATAGCGTTACGCGTAAAGACCTATGAGTGGTCCAATTCGCCACCTCTTGAACGACGCGGACACGCGACCGCCAAATCTCGGACAAATGATCGACTAGACCTAAAACCTAAACGACAACACCAAACTGATAATGACGACATCAGAAAAGAAGACTGAGCTACGATGGGTCGAGATACAGCTGCAGGACGTCCTGTCGCTGTATGTCAGACAGTTTGAATTCGACGCGGGTGAAACGCTCGTGCGTCACGATACTTTCGTGGACCCGAGTAAGGGCATTGTGGTTTTCAAGCTTGAGACTGAACTGTCCGCCAAGCTGCCTGTGACGGAAGGAACAGCGAGGCCATGCCCACATTGCAAAGGACCAGTGCATCATCATGTGCCGGAGTACACCCGCCCCGAGGACGAGCGGCATCAATTCGGATGCCAGAAATGTGGACTCGAAACGGGACAGTACCTGCGTATCGAAGACGCGGTGCATGCGTGGAACACGATGGAGTGATGCCATTGAGGCGTGTGCCAGAGCAGCCGGGCCTGGCGTGCGACAGCTACACGTCGCGCCCGGCAGATCCGGCAGCAACGCGACGCGGACCGACGAAGTGAAGCATCGACGGTCCGCTGAGCAAGCCAAAAGCGATTCCCGAACAGATCAATGCGCCAGGCCGCAAGACAGGCCACGGCAGCAACCATAGAACAAGTGACAGGATGAAGGCGAATGTCGTCGCTATTCCGAGGCGTAACCACGAGCATCGATAGGGCTTCAGTTCGAAGATGTTCCGGCTGACGCATTCATCATCGACGCGTTCTTGCTGCTTCAGCTTGTCGAGATCGAGCGTACGCTCTTCCTCCGATATCGTCTGCGGCTGTCGGTGCAAGCCGGTCCGGTAGATCTCGCGCAGAACGGACTCCCTGCTGGGCGTGTCAGTCAGGTCACGCCATCGGCAGACCTTGACGCCATAGGCCTCCAGCATCATGCGCGATACGCGCGGGCGTCGTAACAACTGGACATACCGACCGTCAAGCACCGCAAGCCATTCGCCCTGGCGATCATCGGGCTGAACAATAACGATGCGATCGGCAGAGGGGTAGGTCGCCTCTCGTACCCACGCAGCGATCGCTGGCTGGTCGTGCGCGCGCATAAATGCGACGCGGTGCTTCCCCTCATGCGCCGTCAGAATGCCCAAAGGCCGGTACCAGATATAGAGTGCATTGTCCCGCGTGCCGAAGACGCTGGCGTATCGCGTGATGCGATCCTGCACCTTGTCCTGGGGGATATGCTCGGGAAATCCCTTGATACTCGCGCCGAGGACGTAACGCGAATCGACGTACGCCTGGAATGCGTCGCCGCTTCGACGCTCCCAGCCGAGAAACGGAATCACAAGACGCAACAGTTCGTCGCCCCAGTAAGCGCACGTATCCTGACTGCCCATCCAGTCATCCAGAAACGGCTGACCCAGCAGACCACGCGAGTAGCGGTCCATTTCCAGCTTGAGACTGCACAGTAAGCCCGAGGCCAACTGCATCCTTGCGGACACGTCGAGTTCAAGCGCGCGAGGCGCTTCTGCAAGCTCCATATACTGTCACCCTGTTTGTTCGCTGGAGCGTGATTCGTGCCGCTGCCGATCGAACGAACACGGTCCGGTCCGGCCGCCCGATCAGCTCAGGCCTGTCAGTCAAGCTACCGGAGTAAATTCCAGATCTTCCCAGTGCTTGAAAATCCGCTTGTAGGCCTCAAGCGGAAGGCCGTTCGGATACAGTTCATCGCGCACAATTCCCTGCGACAGCACAGCGCAATGGTAGGCCCACCCCGGTTGCGGACTGTGATAGCGACCTGCAGGAAGCCAGAAGGGGCCAATAAAACCCGCGCCTGTCGATCGCCACACCGCATTCGGCTCGATCCGGATGATTACAGCGTCGCTGTCCGGCTGGGCGGCGGAGATCCGTGCCACTTCCCGCGCGGCCCACGTGTCGCATTCCATGGTCCGGGGGTCGTTCGGATCTGTAGCGTGAAACGCTTCCAGATCTTCATCTTCGTCATAGCCGGTTGTGCTCATCCAATAGCCCTTTTTATAGCTGTCTATGATTCTCGCTCGACCGTCAGTCCAGTCGGAACTTCTGCCTGCGGAAGAACGTGATGATGTAGCGATTGATCGCGGCAGTCGCCGTGAGTCGGTCGTAGACCGTAGTAAAACTGTCACCGTTGCGACAATAAATGTGTCAATTCGCGCCCGCGCGATCCCGCTGAGGACCGAGGCCCTTGCAGCGCAAAGGTTTTGACCGCGCGAATTAATTGTGTCACCTCCAGCCTGCCGGGAGGACGCCCAGTTCCGCTGGGCGCGCCGACGACGTCGCCCTCGTCGGGCAGCTCGCGGCCATTTCCGGCCGTTCGCTTGTGACGCAGAACAGTCACTTGAATGGCTGCTTTAGTCTGATATCGACCTTAGGTGGATACCTTTCGAACCGCGACAGGCCGCCGTCACCTTGGCTAAGGGGACGACAGGCGAGCGTTACCGACAATCGACTTCCACGGTCGCGAATGCCTGCGCTTATTCAATCACGATGGACACACCAATGGCTTAGTAACGCAGATCGGCTCATGGTTGCCGACCTGATTAAAAAGACAAGCAGTAACCAATTCCGGGATGCTCGCCATTTCATCAGCAGAAACGGGCGTCAAGCCGCCAGCGTACGAGAAATCCAAGTTTGCATCCGTGCTTGCATCCGTCCCGCTGCGCACACATGCCGGGATAAATCCCAGACCGCCGCCGTCAAGATGCGTGCCCATCCAACCTTTGGAGCACGTGATTGTCCCGCCACCGTGGCACCCAAAGCAAGAGCGGCTACCAAATCGTAGCTCCATTAAGTCCCGTAAATCCGACGACTCTGCGTTTCCCGAAACTGTTACGCTGTAGAGAGGAGAACCGCCGGGAGTTGGGTACGTCTTGGTGCATGCGGCCTGCGACAGTTCTACCTTATTGTCATTGCAAGTCACGATGTTGCCGCTGTGCTTGCACACTACGAAGGAAGACTCATACGTCCAATAGTTAAAAGTTTCGCCAACCGTGCCGACTGTGTTCACGAACGAGCGGGTAAGATTCAAGGCGCGCCAGATCGCTCCAATGGTCGAGCCGAATATCTGCGTTGGGGTAGGCAGTTTGCCACATTGGGAAAATTTTTTATAGACTTCATCGCCGCTGGCTGGCAAAAGTTTTGCGAAATATTCCGCAGCAGAGGTGGCATTGGGCTGCGCTGCAAAGTCTGGAAATTTCTCGTTAAAAATCGACGATACCACTCCGAGAATGCAGTTATTCGTATCCCCATTTGGATAATAGCCAATCGTAGCCGAAACTATAAACAAATAATATTTGAGCGCTGATCCTATGCCGTTTAGGTTCCTGGTTTCGGTATTTTGCGATAGGATAAGAGTAAATCTCGGCTCTACACCTGTTACGTCTGTCGTCGACGCACTTCCGCCGTAATACGCAATTAGTTGAAGTGACGTCGTTGTCAAGGGGGAAGCGACCTTCGTGTCGATCAAGGCGCCGTTTTCTTGCTCGCTCGTTAGACTCCACGATATAAAGGTCTGATTTCTAGCTCTGGTCGCGAGCGTCCCGGGTATATCATCCAACCAGAATCTAGCGTAAGGCTCGGAATTGTTGATTAGGTAGAATGGCAATGGTGGCGAAACGGGACTAGATGCATGCACAGCATATCGCACGTTGTTCACGCTTGATCCTAGCGAACCTAGCATTTCTCTTATTACGTCCCACGCCTTCGTAACGACGCCATCATCGAGCAACGGGGATCGTACCGACTCAAGCGCCGCTTCTACGCTGAGCCGCAGACTGTTGTAGCTGGGCGACTCGGAAATAGCTTGATTGATTTGGAGGTTTGTCATTTCCCCGGGCGGCTGCACAAGATCAAGCCCGACGCGCACTAACGACACGGAGGTGCTATCGACGTCCATTACCCCGTCTGAATTACCGATTGCCAACAAATAAGGGGTGTTATCCATATCTGTTGCAACGAGGACCGGGAACGTGCCGTTGGTTTGCCGTTCAATCTTCTCCCCGGGAGTTATCGTCAACGATGCGGTGTGAATTGATTTAATTAAACTTGCTACTGACGTCGGCACACTCTGACCTATCACAATGGGAGCCTTGTCGGAGGGGGCTTCATTGTTATCACCGCTGCCTCCGCCACAGCCCGCTACGCAAACGAGTAGGACGAATGCGACAATCGACTCCATCCATCCGTACGAAAAAGCCATTGCGTCCTCCGTCGTTGCAGCGAATCGACGATCGGCTTGATCTTGCGTTCAGCTTTCAGAGCTTAGGTCGCACGTTAGAAATCTGCAAACTCAGTCATTAATAGAGATCTTACGATCGACCCCACGTTGGAAGCGGACGCTACGTGCGCGAGGCACAAAGCGTGAAAAATCACCTAGCATCTGCAAAGGCTCGACGAAAAATCCGTTGGCTTCATTCCCACGAACGTCCACTTTGCTCGGGCATGCGCCGCAGGGTTAATGGGCCCTGGACTGACCGCTGAAGGTTGCCACTCGCGTAACGCTGTCGTTGATTGCACACTGATGAGCAATTAACGGCCAACGCGCCATTCGGCGAATCAGGATGCGTGCCGTTGGAACGGCTGTATCATTCGCGCACCTGACGGACGAGTTGCGAGCACAACTCACGCACGCGTGCGCGGATTTCCGCGAGATCCAGTAAGGCACGTCTCCCTACGTTCGATAGCGTGGGCAAGGTTGCTATTTGGCTCTGGCGAACACTCTTCCACAGACGTGCCCGCGCGAGTGACCGTTGTAGCTAGGTAGCTGCCATCAAAGCGTCACTAGATGGAGTAACGGGTGGCGGTCGCGTGTTGCCGTTCACGCAATGATTTCGTTGATTGCACACCGATTGGCAATTAACGGAGAGGCGCGGCCGGTCAAGGCAAGGCCGAACAGAGGCTGTTAGTTCCGTGCGGTGCCACACACTCTCTTGCAAATAATGTTTTGTCAAAGTTTTCTTTCGCCTTCTAAACTGGATGAAAGCTAACGTAATAAAGAGGAGGCGGAGGATGGGCGATGCGAACACCGGTCGGGCGACGTGCATCACCATCTTCGGGCAACAGGCGAAGCGCGTTGCGTAGCTTCGCGGATCTCGAGGTTAGCTGACTAGCAGACGAAGGCCGATTTTGATGGGAAGCAGATGCTTCGCCCTAGGACCGCGAAGGAGTGACAATGCTAACAAGACGCGAATTCAACTTTCTTGCCCTTGCCTTAGGGGCAAGTGGTGCAATGCCGGCATTTGCATCTACTTCATCCTTTCAAGACCTTCTTGCGAAGGTAATACAAACTCCACAATTAATGAACGGAGCAGCTACCGGCGCGAACATAATTCTTGAAGAAATGTACGATGTAACCATAACGAGGGCTATAGCCCCTCGGACTAAGCCGAGCGACCTTCCTATATCAAAAGACGCTGAAAATCTCATAATCCTCTCCGAGGTAACCGGTGAGTCGCAATACAAAAAAAAGCTTGAACGTCCGATTTGGCCCGGCGGAAATTCTGGTGTAACAATGGCTTTTGGCTACGATCTCGGCTATGTGACAGCTGAATGGCTGAGACAAGATTGGAAAGATATCCTGGCCCCGAGTCAATTGGCCATCTTGGAGAGAGCTTGTAAGTTGCGCGGCGCCGCCGCTAAGACGCGTCTCGGGGAGTTCTCCTCCGTATCCATACCATGGTCCCTAGCCGCTCCTCAATTTCGCAGTCGGTTGCTCCCTCTATATGTAGGTGAAACGATCAGGAGATTGCCGAACGCTGCCTCTCTTCCCGAGGATAGCCGGGGCGCACTGGTTTCGCTGGTATATAACCGCGGAGGCGGCGGCTTTCAAAGTGATAAACCGCAGTATAGAGAGATGAGGGAGATTCGCCTTTTAATGAACGAGGAGCATTATGAAAAGATTCCCACACAAATCAGGAAAATGAAGCACTTGTGGGACGGCAAGCCTGAGATGAAAGGCTTATTGACGCGAAGAGAGCTTGAAGCGCGGCTGTTTGAACAAGGTTTGCAAGCGTAAGTTGAATCGTAGCTTCCTTAGGATCGTCGGGAGACAGGCGATGAGAGCCTCTATGATGAAATTCGTGACCTTTTTGTTTGTCTCGATGATATCGTTGAGCGCCTTTTGCCAAGATGGCGCTCCACGGCGGATGGCCTTATTAGTTGGGAATTGGGACTACAATCTTAATGGAAAGTACGATGAGATTGCAAAAGACGGCTATTCGCATGATCTGAGAACACCGTGTCAGGACGCTAATTTGATCAAGAATAGCCTGCAAAAAAACGGGTTCGAGGTCTTCGATTACTGTAATCTGCAATACGACGAATTCAACAAAAAGATTTCCTCTTTTGGTTCTTTCCTATCGAACATCCCAAAGGGGTCAATCGTATTTGTATTCTACTCGGGCCATGGTTTTCAGTTTCATGGACGGTCTTTCACTGTTCCCGTGCTTTTCAAGTTCGACCAAACTAAAATCAACAAAGTTTCAGCAAACGAAAAGTACAAGTTTTTTCGACAAAACTCCAACGATTTGGCCGTCACGTTACAGAAGCTGACTGACGATCGGAATGTCGCGTTGGTTATCGCGCTGGATAATTGTCGAGAAAACCCGGTAGATGAAGAAGTAGCATACAACGAAGCCGTTTCGATTCGCACTGGGCCAAATACACTCATCCAATACGCAACAACGGCCGGTGATCTTGCGCCGAGCGACAGCGAGTATGCCAACGTACTACATGACGAACTTGAGAAAGGAGGCGACGTTGGCGATATAATGGCTCGCGTCGGATCCCGCATATGGAAGCTCTACGTTAAGGAGAAGCGAGGTACTTACGCGGAGACTAACACAGGGCCGGCTTTTGCCGCGTTGAAATTTACCCCTCTGAAAGTTGGAACGGCGACTGCGGTGGCAACAGTTTCTACTCCTATCGATCGAACCAAAAAAATCGTTCGGAATAGCTACGACGGGGTGAGCCTAGACATTCTCTGGTGCGAAGGAGAAGGAGAGGAGGCGCGGTTTGAGTTCGCGCGGTCGCTGGCTCAAGAGCTAAGTGCGAAAGCGAAGGAATTTGGCGTCGGCCGAATCCAAATTAAGCCTCTCTCAGTGGCCCGTAACGAGCATGATGGATATAACGTACATCGAAATCTCATGCGTTATGACGTGAAGTATCCCAACGAACGAGCACTGCTGGTCAGAATAGCCAGTGCCTTCCCTGAAGGCAACTTTCTTCCACAACGCGGAGTTGGGGTCGGAGGTCATCCTACGCCGAACTACGTTTCGGCGTTCGTCTGCGGACGTGTTTCTTAGCGACGACAGCGTGATCTCTCGGGATCAGTTCAATTGCGCCTGTGAGATAGGTCACGAAGCAGCAGTAAATCGAAGCTTCGAGGAGCAGCTTCCGGTTTCAGTGCAAGAGCGGTCAATCGAATCTGGAATTGTGAGTGTCTCATCCGGGTCGATCAGGGTCAACCGCATGAGAAGCGTGCGCAGGCGGTGTGCAGAGCCAGACGGTGATCAGAGGCGACGACATCGAGGCATTCCTGAACGATGCGCTGCGTCGCGCGCAAATCGCACTCGGGTCACGTTGCGATGATCTATGGTAATGCCCCCGTCCGGTAAGCGGGATCAGAAGTAGAATTTCCAGCAAAGGGAGTTCTACGCAATGAAGAAGTCGAAGTTCACGGATAGCCAGATCATGGATGCGCTCAAGCGGGCGGAATCCGGGCTGGCGGTACCGGAGATTTGCCGGGAGCTGGGGATCAGCACGGCGACCTTCTACAACTGGCGCGGCAAGTACGGCGGCATGGACGTGTCGCTGATGGCGCGGATGAAGGAGCTGGAGGCTGAGAACGCACGACTGCGCAAGATGTACGTTGAAGAGAAGATCAAGGCTGAGATCGTCGCGGAGGCACTGGCAAAAAAAGACTGAGGCCATCTTCTCGCCGCGAGATGGCCAGGGACGCAGTAGCACGCCGAGGCGTATCGATCCGGCTTGCATGCGAGGCATTTGGCGTAAGCCAGACCTGTTTCCGCTATGAGCGAAAGCGCAATGCGGAGAACGATCAGATCGCTGACTGGTTGCTGAGGCTGACCGACAACCACCGTAACTGGGGATTCGGGCTGTGTTTCCTGTACCTGCGCAACGTGAAGGGCTTCAGGTGGAACCACAAGCGGATTTATCGCATCTATCGCGAGCTCGAACTGAATCTGCGCATCAAGCCGCGTAAGCGGCTTGTGCGGCAGGCCCCGGAGCCGTTGGTCGTGCCGGTGTCGGTGAATGCGGTGTGGTCGATGGATTTCATGCACGACCAGCTGAAGGACGGTCGCAGTATCCGGCTGCTCAACGTGATAGACGACTTCAATCGGGAGGCATTGGGAATCGAGATCGACTTCTCGCTACCCTCTGCCCGTGTCATACGGGCGTTGGAACAGATCATCGAGTGGCGGGGAAAACCGGCGGCTATAAGGTGCGACAACGGTCCGGAGTACCTGAGTGACGCGATCACGCAATGGGCGTCGGCGCACGGTATTGCGTTGAACTACATCCAGCCTGGCAAGCCGCAGCAGAATGCCTACGTCGAGCGCTTCAATCGGACGGTACGCTATGAGTGGCTGTCGCAGTACTACTGGGATGACCTGGCGCACGTGCAGCACTTCGCAACGGAATGGATGTGGCAATACAATCACGAGCGCCCCAACATGGGCCTTGGCGGCATCACGCCGAAACAGCGGCTGATGGCCGCGGCATAGTCTCTACTTCTGCTTCGCGTTAAAAGCGGGGGGATTACCGTACCCGCTCATCCTGGCCGATCTGGCCGATTCGGCGTACGTTGCTTGACATAGGAGCGTCAACGCGCCGACGGAAATCTTTTTTAACAGCCTGAAAAACGAGCGCGTCCATGCG
Source organism: Paraburkholderia caribensis (assembly GCF_002902945.1). Lineage (NCBI taxonomy): Bacteria > Pseudomonadati > Pseudomonadota > Betaproteobacteria > Burkholderiales > Burkholderiaceae > Paraburkholderia > Paraburkholderia caribensis. The sequence continues at coordinate 2,728,299 of NZ_CP026101.1, read as the reverse complement.
ACACGCTACCGGACGCATCAGGAGGCGACAGCAGACTTGTTTGAATACTTGGAAGTGTTTTATAACCGCAGTCGTCGTCATTCGTCGCTCGGCTTCGTACCGCCGGTTCAGTTTCTGCAAGACTGGATCAAAGCTCAGCAGACCAAGGATGCCGCTGCATAACTCGGGACCTGTGGAAGGTGAAAAACCGAGGGAAGCTCACCCGTGTCGTCCACTATCCAGAAGATCGGAAAAATCCATGCGAGGAACAAGCCACGGACTTACGCGGCGGCTTCGGCCTTGGTCGGCCACGAAGTGGTGTGATCCAGATTCCCTGGATTGGCGTTAAGCGGATCAACACTGCCATTGGGACGACGCTCTTGCGTCCGTGGCAGTATCAGGGTGGTGCAATATGCCTTCAGGCCTGAGCGGAGGGCCGCATGGCCCAGTCCGCCGGTCAGTTGCTCAGGGTACTGCGCGCTTATGCATTCGGCGTTCCACTCAATGCCTGGATATCCTTATTGTATGTAATTGCGATGTCCAGCAATCCACGCAAAATCCTCGGAGGTGCACTATGTACTTCAACCGGAAGCAAAGTCCGGTGATTTGCTTAATCGACCGCGACATATGCGAGGATGGCGTGTAACGGTACGTCGCAACAATGGGTCCTGAGATTACCAAAGTTCTGTTGTCGTCTACCTTGAAACAGCTTTGAAACTTTCCTAAGCTAATCGCACGGTGTCTTAAATCCACTTATGCGATCAATGGTGACCGTTACCAATCGCGCTCGTGGCGCACCTGTATTCTGCGGATGAAAGCGTTTTGGCGCGAATAACGCTTTTCTAATCGACCATTTCCAGATCAAGAATACCAGCGTTGCTTATGTCCGGTTTGGTGAACGATTGCAAAAAGCGAGGATTGTTTTTTTCAAAGCAAAAACGTTGGTCCGTTTAGAACTTTGAGAAGAATTGGGTGCGAAATAGGAGATCCGAGTTTCGGTCGTATGAGGCCGTCGTTTCATCAATGCTCGCCTGAAAGAGTTTTAGGCCAGTCTCGGGAGTTCCAATTAAAGATTGGATGCTGTGAACGATCCGCTATATCAAACCCTATCTCGCGATCGCGCGACGAAGCCGACCGGGCGCGCTGTTCTTTTTAACTTTAGTGATTTTTTGTCTGCCTGATTCACGAATGTGCACTTGAAGTGATACGTCAGCCCCAGCTGAATTGGTCACGTAAGTTACGCTTTCGGTCGACGGGACAGCACACAGTTGCATTCCAGTCGGCACCTCCAACGTCTGCCCCTCCAACGTCTGCCCCGCACAGTAGCGTTGACAAGCAGAACGCAAGGAAACGAAATGTCATACACGATTTTCCACGGAACGCACAAATGGCTCAATGGGAGGGTGCCTTTTGCTTTCGACGAACTGTCCTTTCCAATCGGCTCACCGCATCGCGCCAACATTGAAAACGCAGTAAATGCGTGGAACACCGGGGCCGCCGTGGTGAGGATAGTCCCCCGTGTAGACGAAAGCGATTACGTCAGGTTCGTTCCGGACGAGATCGTTGCTCAGTCCAAAGTTGGTCGCAGGGGAGGGCGTCAGGACATCAAGGCCGCCTATTTTCCGGCGATTCCCGCTGGGGCGGCAGTGTCCGCGATCAATCAATTAGCGGATCAGGTCGACTGCTTTTACTTCGATGGCGACGGCGCGTTGCGAGTTAACTTTGTTGTTGGAACTGGTACTTGGGTAGGACCAAATGCGGTGACTGGACCCAGGGTCGGTCAACCCGGCCAGCCGATGGCGACCGCGCGGCAGTCGGACAGCCAGATCGATGTGTTCTTCGCGGACAACAACGGCGCAGTCAACGCCATGTGGGCGGTCGACTCAGGCGTGTGGGAAGGGCCGGTTCCCCTCACGCCACCCGCTACGGTTGCGCCCGGCGCCTCTATCGCGACCGCCCGACAAGCCGAGGATCAGCTCGACCTGTTCTTTGTGGACGGCCACGGTGTTGTGAATGTGATGTGGGTGACCGACACAGGCATCTGGCAAGGGCCGGCCCCGCTCACGCCACCCGCCACGGCCGTGCCGGGTGCTCCGGTCGGGTCCGCCCGACAAGCCGAGGATCAGCTCGACCTGTTCTTCGTGGACGGCCACGGCGTTGTGAATGTGATGTGGGTGGCCGACACAGGCGTCTGGCAGGGGCCGGCCCCGCTCACACCACGCGGCACGGCCGTGCCGGGTGCTCCGGTGGGATCTGCCCGACAAGCCGAGGATCAGCTCGACCTGTTCTTTGTGGACGGCCACGGTGTTGTGAATGTGATGTGGGTGACCGACACAGGCGTCTGGCAGGGGCCGGCCCCGCTCACACCACGCGGCACGGCCGTGCCGGGTGCTCCGGTCGGGTCCGCCCGACAAGCCGAGGATCAGCTCGACCTGTTCTTCGTGGACGGCCACGGCGTTGTGAATGTGATGTGGGTGGCCGACACAGGCGTCTGGCAGGGGCCGGCCCCGCTCACACCACGCGGCACGGCCGTGCCGGGTGCTCCGGTCGGGTCCGCCCGACAAGCCGAGGATCAGCTCGACCTGTTCTTTGTGGACGGTAGCGGTGGGTTGAACGTTATGTGGGTTGCTGATCTGGGTGTATGGGAAGGACCAGTTGCGTTCGTGCCTGACAAATATAAGCCCGGTACGCTGATGCATGAACTTGGTCATACGATTGGGCTCTTTCACGAGCATCAGCGGCCTGATTCGGCAGCATTCGTTACGATCGTTGGTGGTGATGGTGATTCGAACTATGGACCATCCCCGGAAGCCACTCCGATTGGGCCGTACGACCTCCAATCGATCATGCATTACCCTCCCAAAAGCACCCCTCCGACCACCCTGAAGGTCAATAACAAAACCAACATTAACGTTGGACAACGTGACGCGCCCAGCGTGGAGGATCTTGCAGCTGTCGACTACGTGTATGGGAGGGTAACGACGTCAGGCGCGCGGATTTGTATCTCTGACCAGACGCCTGCACAGCTAGACATCTTCGTCGCCGATCGCTTCGGCGCGGCGGCCGTCAAGTGGGTACTGGGACGCAGTCCCTGGCAGGGAGCCGTCGAGATTAGCCCGCTGGGAAGCGTCACGCCCGGCCAGCCGATGGCGACCGTGCGGCAGTCGGACAACCAGATCGATGTGTTCTTCGCGGACAACAACGGCGCAGTCAACGTCATGTGGACGGTCGACTCAGGCGTGTGGGAAGGGCCGGTCCCGCTCACGCCACCCGCTACGGTTGCGCCCGGCGCCTCTATCGCGACCGCCCGACAAGCCGAGGATCAGCTCGACCTGTTCTTCGTGGACGGCCACGGCGTTGTGAATGTGATGTGGGTGGCCGACACAGGCGTCTGGCAGGGGCCGGCCCCGCTCACACCACGCGGCACGGCCGTGCCGGGTGCTCCGGTCGGATCTGCCCGACAAGCCGAGGATCAGCTCGACCTGTTCTTTGTGGACGGCCACGGTGTTGTGAATGTGATGTGGGTGACCGACACAGGCGTCTGGCAAGGGCCGGCCCCGCTCACGCCACCCGCCACGGCCGTGCCGGGTGCTCCGGTCGGGTCCGCCCGACAAGCCGAGGATCAGCTCGACCTGTTCTTCGTGGACGGCCACGGCGTTGTGAATGTGATGTGGGTGGCCGACACAGGCGTCTGGCAGGGGCCGGCCCCGCTCACACCACGCGGCACGGCCGTGCCGGGTGCTCCGGTGGGATCTGCCCGACAAGCCGAGGATCAGCTCGACCTGTTCTTTGTGGACGGCCACGGTGTTGTGAATGTGATGTGGGTGACCGACACAGGCGTCTGGCAGGGGCCGGCCCCGCTCACACCACCAAACACTACAATCGGTGGCACACTCATTGTCGCGGCCCGTCGGTTCGAGAATCAGCTGCATATATTCTTCACCGACGGCAACGGTGCCGTCAATTCGATGTGGATCGTCGGTGCGGGCGCATGGCAAGGGCCGATCGTGATCTAGAAATGCAATCGATCGTCGATGGCATGACGGTATCGCAGGGTATTCATTTTGCGCTTAGGATGCGCCCAATGGCACTGCTCGGAACGTAATTTCAAGAGGTTTGACATGACCGCAAACACTCGCCCGATTCCACCGGCCGTATCAGACCCGTTCGGCTATGTATTTATCGACGAGCAACACAACCTGATCCGGTCAGCAGACGGCAACATTCGAGCGCAATGGTTTAATTACGATGGTGGCTGGCATCAGGAGGATCGCTCGGCAATTGTGCCGAACACACCCACCGCAATCGGCGATCTGTGTGGCTATGCGTTCAAAAACGAGCAGCACAACCTGTTTCGCTCGGCCGACGGTCATATTCATGCCCTTTGGTTCAACTACGCGGACGGGTGGCACCACGACGACCGCACGGCGATGATGCCAGGCATCCCAGTGTCGATAAGCGGCCCATTCGGTTACGTATTTAATGATGAGCAGCACAACCTATTTATTTCGGCCGACGGACACGTTCACGCACTGTGGTTCAACTTCGAGACCGGTTGGCACCATGAGGACCGTACAGTGATTCCACTGGGCGTACCCGCCGCGATTGGCCAGCCATTCGGCTACGCTTTCAACAATGAGCAGCACAACCTCTTCCACTCAGCTGATGGTCACATTCACGCGCTGTGGTTCACTTACGATAGTGGCTGGCATCATGAGGACCGCACGAAGATGCTGAGTGCTCCATCGGCTGTCGGTGCGCCATTTGGCTACGTTTTTAACAATGAGCAGCACAACCTCTTCCGCTCACTCGACGGTCATATTCACGCGCTGTGGTTCACTTACGATAGTGGCTGGCATCATGAGGACCGCACGAAGATGCTGAGTGCTCCATCGGCTGTCGGTGCACCATTTGGCTACGTTTTTAACAATGAGCAGCACAACCTCTTCCGCTCACTCGACGGTCATATTCACGCGCTGTGGTTCACTTACGATAGTGGCTGGCACCACGAGGATCGTACTGCAATGCTACCGGGCGTACCCTCGGCCGTCGGTGATCCATTTGGATACGCCTTCAAGAACGAACAACACAACCTTTTCCGTTCCGCTGACGGCCATATCCACGCACTTTGGTTCAACTACGACAAAGGGTGGCATCACGAAATCAGGGATTGATGCCCGGGTGCTTGAATGGAAACGTAAGCTGCTCTTCGAGATAGCAATACCATCCCATCGCCCGTTCTTCTTCGTTATAGGCGTCGACGACCACTTCCATCTCGATGCGATGTTCACGCTCCGCGTTGCGTTTCATGTTGGCCATGATGTCGTTCGGTATGCGTAGAGCGAAGTAATCTTGTCACTGGTCAATCCACGCCCGGGCAGGGCGTGAGCCACAGAGTTGACGCCTTTACTTCGTTGCGCAGCGAAGCAAATTTGTCATCCATTGAAAGGCCAAGGTCAAGAGACAAACACGCGCCTCTCAGGCCTGTCCCTGCTTATGTGAAGCAATTTCAACGCCTCTTCACGTTGAAGCGCATGAGTGCGCATCCGATTTTTCTATCATCTGGTTGCAGCGCTGGTCTGCACCAGTCATCCATCGGGATCAAGGCGAGGGCCGGTACTTTGGCGTTCGCCCCTCGCTCATGTAGAGCCCCAGAAAACCATCGGTACCAGACCGGTGTCCACGGGAGTATTCACCAAGTTCGGCATACCGCGTCAGCAACGCCAACCTTATTTCGGCTCATGGTCTGGCCGTCCCAGCATTCGTCAACGGAAGGTGGCAGGAGTGCGTGGCCCAATCACTTGCTTGGGTTTACGCCAACAAATTTACCGGGGGCTCTGTCAACTTATCGAGACTGAGGCGGAAAGACGGCAGGAAAAAGCGTCCCTTAGAACACGTAGGACGGATTTTGGGTAACGTTGGTGAGTTCGCACCAGGCAACGAATCGCGCCGCGAGCTGTCTGCGATAGAGTGAAGCGTGCAGCAGATGCCGCTTGAGTGCGAAGTGTTGCCTGATCGGCCCGAAGCCCGAGAGAAATTTCTGCGTGCGTTTCGGGTCGCGAAAGCCGCGCATGCGACGCTCGCGTTCGCGCGTTGGTTGGTGGCTGTTTTCTGCGCGATTGTTCAGTCGGGCCGCTGCTTTGACGAACACGTGCTTTACGTTCGCGAGTTCCGGGATCTCCGCTTTTGCCGCAGGATAGCTGCGCAACTGATCGGTGACGATCTTGCGTGGTACCGGGCTCGAGCGCAGCACACGCTTGAAGAAACGTTTGGCTGCGGCTTTGTCGCGCCGCTTTTGTAGCAGGATGTCGAGTTCGGAGCCATGCTCGTCAACCGCACGCCACAGCAGGTGCGGTTCGCCACGCAGCGCGACGAACATCTCGTCGAGGTGCCACGTGCTACCCGGCTTGCGTCGCGCAGCTTTGACCCGGTGAGCGAAGCCCTTGCCAAACTTATCGCACCAGCAACGGATTGTCTCGTATGTCACGGACACGCCCCGCACGAAGAGCAGTTCTTCGATGTCGCGCACGCTCAACTGAAAGCGGAAATACCAGCGCACAGCGCAACTGATGACCTCGGCTGGAAAACGGTGACCGTGATAGAGCGATTTCGATTTCTTCATCACGCCATCTTACGTGACCGGGCCATCAACCTGACAACGCCCTTTGGGCCGATGCGGCGATACCAAGGGGCGTCATTTTTCAGGCTTTCTTTCCGTTTGCGGAAGAGACCACTTCAGAAAAATGATCGCTGACACGAAGCAGATAGGATTGGGTGTGGATCGTGCCGTGCGGACGAGGGGAGTGTGTCAATCGGGTTTCCGAACGGAGCCGAACCACGGTTGCCGTACCATTACGCGGAACATGCGTACGTCCGAACAACTCCGGTAGCGGCCGTTAAATTGTGTCAGCGCGGGAGACCGCTTCGGGTCGAACCTTCCCAGCCGTGACAGACTCACGCCGACCCACAAGGGACACTCGCATTTCCTAAAAGTCGCCGTTCGATATATATTTTCCGAGCCAACTGTCGGTCATCGACATGCATCTAGCGCATCTTGTGCATTCTCCACGACAAACTTGCGGCCATCCTCCTTAGCCAGTTGCACATACCCCACAAGTTTGTCGTGAGCAACATCTTTGAGAACCCATAAAGCGGCGATGCGTTGATATTCGTGACCCGTGAGCCATGCCCTCTCCGCGAGGAACTCGGCACGCGCCGACTTCAATGCTCCAAGTGCAAGTAACGAACGTCTGCTGACATATTCGTCTTCATCATCTACGAGGTGCAGCAGGAGCGTTTCTGCTTCCGCCTTTCTCGCAGCTTGTGTTCCGAGCTGTGCAGCCAGTTGCCACTTGGCATCTGACTCGGGTGAGTTTACTGATAAACGCGCCAGCTTTGACAGCGCATCAGGCTTGCCGGGAAGTTGGCCTGCAATCCATTCCATCTCATTATCGCGTGCAATTGCGTAGAGCAAGTCCGCACTACATTTCTCCGTCCACGCGTCTGGGGGAAGCGATTCCAATACCGCAATAGCGGCGGCCCAGAGCGGTCGCCACTGTTCGTAGTCACACTCCCACGCACCGATCCGCTCATGGATTGGGTACAACGCCGCCCATTCTCTAAATCTATCGACCTGTTCTTGCAGTAAGCCCGATGCATCCATGAAGAAGTTTTTTGCCGACTATTGGAGTGTTGAAGATTCCGGCGTCGCGTGCCGGTGACCGCATGTTGCCGGCCATTGCCCGGAGATGCCTACCGCGTTGAGAGCACGGGCGGCATCTCCGTCTGGTCCAAGGGCGATGCATGCGGGAAGAGCGTTGCGGACTCGTCCGGGCAGAGCCAAACGTCGTGAAGGTAACCCAGTGTCTTCCTCATTCAGTACGAGCCCCCAAGGAATTTCCTATACTTTCGCGAATTGTCGACGAGCCTCTCCGTAAGGTCGAATGGCCGAAACTGGCCAACCACGGCCTCATGTGCCTCGCATAAACCGTCTGCAGCTGGCTTGACTCCTGCAATCGGCTAGAAGCAACCCTGAGCGACCCTAAGAGATCGCCGTAAGCGTCCGCTCGATGTGCCATTGCGGTACCGTTTATACTCCATCGTCCACGAAAAGCTAGGCTGGAAATATGCTCCCCGTCCCAGACGTCCTGCAAGCTGGCTTTATAGAGCGGTTGCAGGCGCGATTTGACGAGACAGGATCGGCGCCGTTGCTGTCAGCATGCGACTTTAAACGCTGGACTCAGATTGTCGGATCAACGAGGCGCCACGCGTACGACGTGATGGCTCGGCACCTCGCTCTCGGGTTTCACGAGGGCAGACTGTCATTTTGGTTTTGTGACGCGGTCGCGATCGCTGTAGTCGGATTCGTGTATGACGATTTTGTCACACAGGGTGAAGACTCTTGGCCCGCCTTCTTTAATCAAGTCTATTTAGCATTCGACGCGGGTGAAGTTAGTCGACCCGGAGTGGATCCGATAGAGACGTTCACGCGCCCCATGATCGCGAAGATTGTCCGCGATTTAGCTCACGACGCTGGATGACCGTTTGTGGCCGATCCGGTGAGGTCGCCAACGGCCGCTTATCGGCACTCCACTTCGCAAAACCTGGATTTGGCTGACTGACCGGTTCGGAGAAACTTATCTGACCGGAGTGGGTCGGGCTGCGTCAGCCCGCTCTTCAAATTCATCGCCGGAAAGCGGCCAGTGGAATTCTGCTTCCTGGAAGCGGCCAGTCGGCAGTGCGTACTCACGACCCGAAGTGGACCGTCGATATGCTCAGACGGATGACCGCGAAGCTGTCCGTACCGGTCACGCCAAGCCGATCAAAAGAAATGATGGCTTGCATCGACGCCTCGACGTTGCGAGATGCGTGCTGAAACAACAGCTTCGAGAGCAGCACACGCCGCACGGATGTTGTCGGGCCGAAGATTCGTTACGCTCAAAAGTAGGCCGTTCCTCGCGAACTCGGTCCGCAGGTACCACGCAGACAGCGCTGACGGTGCAAGATTTTGCTTGCGCGCGGAATGAACGATTTCCAGGTCATCGACACCATCAGGCAACTTGACAATCAGCCCCAATCCCGATTCCACGACCTCCGTAAATCGCTTCCTGAGCAGTTCAACAGCGAAATGGCGGCGCTCAGCGTAGACCTTCTTCATGTGTCGGAGGTGGCGCATGAAGTGTCCATCTGCGAGAAACTCCGTTAGTGCCAGCTGTGTCGTCCTATTCGGAGCAGGTGCCATTACTGAAACAGTCTCGACAACGCGTTCGGCCAGTGCGCGCGGCGCGACGACGAAGCCGAGGCCCAGCGCGGGGCTGATTGTCTTACTGAATGCGCCGATGTGGATCACGCGTTGCGCACCATCACCCGCAGCCAGGGCGGGCGCCGCCCGTCCGACCAACTGTAGTTCGCCCAAGTAATCATCTTCGATGATCCAAGCATCTTTCGCTTCAGCCCATTCGAGCAGCGCCCGCCTTCTTACCGGCGAGAGAGCGGCGCCCAGCGGCGCATGTTGGCCGGGCGTGACCAGTGCTAACAGGGCATGCGGAGCACGAGCGATGCCTTCCTCGACGCGTAACCCCTCCATATCGACGGAGATAGGGGCAACCGTGAGCCCCGCCAGCTCCAGAGCTTTCCTTCCGAGCGGATAGCCCGGTTCTTCGATCCACGCGGTGCGACCGTGAGCTCTGAGCGCGATGAGCGTAAGCATCAGTCCTTGTCGGTATCCGCTGGTAACAATAACTTGATCGGGATGGCATTGAATCTGGCGACTGATGGCCAGGTGACTGGCAATCTGTGCGCGCAAGTCGCGCTCGCCGCGAGGGTCGGCGTAGGTCGTGTATCCAGTGGCGTCCGCACGGACTGCCCGCGCTCGCATTCGAGCCCAGAGCTTGGCGGGAAATGCATCGTGAGCCGGTACGCCCATCTGGAACGGTAGCGGCGCGCTCGAATACGGTCGTGTAAAGGTATACAGTGGCCCGTCCAGCGGAATCTCGGTCGCGATTGGCGCTGGAGGAAGTTGCGCGCAGACGCGTGTGCCGGCGGGGCCTGCGCCGAACACTAGCTTCTCGGAAGCCAGCCGCTCGTAGGCCACCAGGATCGTTCCGCGTGCGACGCCGAGCTGCGCAGCGAGATCCCTGCCGGAGGGTAACCGTCTTCCGGGTTGAAGACGACCGTCGATGATTGCTTGCCTGAGGCTCGTGTAGATCTGCTCGCCTACGGACGCCGCCGCATTACGGTCTATCTCAATTGCGAGCGTGGGCATAGTCTTTGGCTCAGTCATTTCGCCAATTCTTGGGCCTGTTGTCCGTGATCTCGGGCTAGTAAAGTCGCGTTATGCCATGAGTCACGCGCGAAGGGGAAGTAACCAACCCGCGCCCGTGACGCAAGAGACGTTATTTTATGGCCAAACGGCAAAGGACGAAGATGACACGCTTGAACTGGAGCGAGATCGCCCCGGACGGCGCAAAAGCGCTTTTCGGTGTCCATCACTATGTGACCAAAAGCACCAACCTGCCCGAGGAACTCATTCATCTCGTGTTCCTCCGTGTTTCACAGATTAACGGATGTGCCCATTGCATCGATATGCACAGTCGCGATCTTAGAAAGACCATGTCCATCGACAAGGTGACGCTGGTGCCCGTGTGGGACGAAGTCCCGCACCTGTTCTCCGCTCAGGAGCGCGCCGCCTTGGCTTGGGCCGAAGAGGTGACTCTCGTCAGCGAAACGCATGCTTCAGATGAAGCCTATGCGGCGGCCTCGGCGGCGTTCTCGCCAAAGGAACTTGTCGACCTCACGATAACGATTGCTGCGATGAACGCCTTCAACCGTCTCGGCGCCCCATTCCGACTCCCGGTCGCCGCCAAGACGTGAGTTCACAGAGGCATCGGACGCCGACGGGTCCGACTAAATCCGCGCTGTGTCGTCAAGCCAATGGATACGGTTAATTGCCGCAGCGGCTACTGAAAATACATCAGCCAGTTGCGACCTCATGTAGAAGGGCGAGGCGGATACCGGAGCTCGTGTGCACCTCGCGTTGCCAGGCTAAGGCTCGGTCCATAGCGTCCGAGTCAATCGAATCTGACCGGCGGTCATCCGGTCATCCGCCAGGAAATGGTCACTCTCCTTGCGTCTTGTGCGGCCGCTTCTGGCCGCGTGGAGGCAATGCCACCTGCGATCTGCTCACCGAAGAACGGCCATTGAGCGAGGGCGGACGAGGCCTTGGTCAGCCAAACTGGACGACGACCTCGACCGGCCGCTCATGGCCCAGATTGTGTCAAAACGCATTTTGGATGCGTTAAAATTTGCCATCCGAAAGCGAGGATGAGCAACATGAAACGGTTCGTTCAAGGCGACAATCGTACACAAAGCTCTCTCCTTCCTGAAGCGCTCGATGACTACGTGACGGACACCAATCCCGTGCGCGTAGTTGATGTCTTTGTCGATGAGCTTGATCTTCGTAAGCTTGGGTTTGAGGGCGTCGAACCAGCGTTGACTGGTCGGCCGTCGTATCACCCCGAGGTGATGCTCAAGATCTAAATCTACGGGTACCTGAATCGTATTCAGTCGAGCCGCCGCCTTGAACGCGAGGCTCAGCGCAACGTCGAACTCATGTGGCTTACGGGCCGCCTGGCACCAGACTTCAAGACCATTGCGCGGTTCCGTAAAGACAACGGCAAAGCGATCCGTAGCGTCTGCCGTCAGTTCGTCGTGCTGTGCCAGCGTCTGGACCTCTTCGCCGAAGCGATCGTTGCGATTGACGGCAGCAAGTTCAAGGCGGTGAACCACCGCGACCGTAACTTCACGAGCGCGAAGCTTGAACGACGCATGCGCGACATCGAGTCAAGTATCGCTCGCTATCTCGAGGCAATGGACACAGCGGATCGTCAGGAGCCGGCAGTCGCGAAGGTCAGGACAGAGCGACTGCAAGACAAGATTGCGGCCTTGAAGGAGCAGATGCGAAGCCTCAAGGAGATCGAGGTGCGACTGAACGCGACACCTGACAAGCAGGTTTCGCTTACCGACCCGGACGCGCGTTCAATGAAGACGCGTGGGACCGGAGTTGTTGGCTACAACGTCCAGACGGCAGTGGATACGAAGCACCATTTGATCGTCGCGCACGAGGTAACTAACAACGGCATTGATCGTGATCAACTGACGTCGATGGCGAAGCTTGCCCGAACGGAAATGGGTGTAGGCAAACTCACTGCGATCGCGGATCGAGGCTACTACAAGAGCGAAGAGATACTTGCATGCCACGAAGCTGGCATCACCGTATTCGTGGCAAAGACGGTGACATCAACCGCCACGGCGCATGGCCGTTTCAGCAGGGATGATTTTATTTACAACCCGGAAACGAACGAATATCGGTGTCCGGCTGGTGAGCGGCTCATCTGGCGATGCTGGACCATAGAGCGTGCTCTGAAGCTCGGCAAGTATTGGAGTTCGAATTGCCAGCAGTGCTCGTTAAAAGAGAAATGTACGCCGGGCACTGAGCGGCGTATGACCCGCTGGGAGCACGAGACCCTTGTTGAGGAAATGCAGGCGCGACTTGATCATGCTCCTGAGATAATGCGTACCCGGCGAGAGACAGTCGAGCATCCCTTCGGCACGATTAAGGCATGGATGGGGGCCACTCATTTCCTCACGCGGACCATCGAACGAGTGAGCACTGAAATGAGCTTGCACGTGCTGGCGTACAACATGAAGCGAGTGATCCGGTTACTCGGTTCAGAAACGCTTATGACAGCAATGCGGGCGTGATGCCCGCATGGGGTTGTTGAACCTTTGCAATCTGTTCGCCGGGTTTCGTTCGGCTTGTCGCAATCGAAAAGCTGCAACGTCCGATGAGACCGGTTTCGTTATTTCTTGTGGCCGCCCGTTTCGACACAGTCTGGGCCGATCACTGCCTGATGGGGAACGCACGACAAGCCCACTCGCATGTTCAGACGATGCGCCGACGCGCGCAGCTTGGGGCAAGTTCTCTGCGTCGATTCGGGATGCGGGTAGTTGAACTCCGCCCGTTAGAGCCGATCTGATGAGCGCTCTATTCGTGATCAAGCCGTGGCAGGTCCGCGAGCGTTCGGTCTGCATCGGAATCAGCGACCACCATTTCGATGCCTTCGCGTCCGGCCTCGTCGACGACGCGTCGGACTTCTGGGCCAGCGACACGCTGTCCATCCAGCGGAAAGACTGTTACGACGGTGTCGCCCTTAGCCAGTGCATCCACCACTTCGATTACAGGCGATGCGTGCGGAGCGACCTCAAATTGCTCTCCGCTGACGGACACCTGCCCCCAAAGCACATGTGTGACCCTTTGCGAATTCCCGTCCATCCGAACCGCCGTTATAGCGTGCACTGCCATCGCTTTTTCCCCGTTTGTTGGGGGAATCCTAGCATGAGCGCAACGATCAACCATTTCCGTACCTACCGATACCGCGAGCCGGCGACGCGCCCTTCGTTGACCGTGCACGGACGATGTTCCTCATGCTGAACCCGGGCGCGGTCGACACCAGTTGCGACGACCGATCATCAGGCGCTGCCGCTTGCGAACCTGGCAAGGAGGCAAGCGGCTGCATGCAACCTGAGTCGCTTCCCCATCCCGGCAGTCTTACTAATTCGGGAAAAATCCGGCGATTCTCACGATCTCAATCCTGTTTGCGCCGACCAGTATCGAGTATTGGTGGTTATGTGTTTGATTTCATTGGAAAGCGCAGCCTCACTAACTCCGCCTCCCTGCAGCAAAGGCCAAAACACACGAACGGCAAAGCCCGAATCACACTAACAAAACGCGGATGCCAACGCATAGCCAAAGCAAACCACCCCAGCGTCGCAGACAAAAAACATCACACCCGCAATAACCCCTTCTCCTCAATAAACGAAACCACCCGATCCAGCCCATCGAGGGCCTTCAAATTAGACATAACGAAAGGCCGCTCGCCACGCATCCTGGCGGCATCCGACGCCATCACCTCGAGATTCGCCCCGACCATCGGCGCAAGATCGGTCTTATTGATCACAAGCAAATCCGACTTCGTAATCCCTGGCCCACCCTTGCGCGGAATCTTCTCACCGCCCGCGACATCAATCACATAGATGGTCAAGTCCGACAACTCAGGACTAAACGTCGCCGCAAGATTATCCCCGCCCGACTCGATAAAAACGATATCCGCATCGGGAAACCGCGTCAGCATCCGGTCGACCGCTTCGAGATTGATCGACGCATCCTCGCGTATCGCCGTATGCGGGCACCCGCCCGTCTCCACACCCATGATGCGCTCGGCAGGAAGCGCCCCCGCCACCGTCAGCAGGCGCTGGTCCTCTTTCGTGTAGATATCGTTGGTGATCGCGATGAGATCGTACTTGTCACGCATCGCCTTGCAGAGCATTTCCAGCAGCGTCGTCTTGCCAGAGCCGACAGGCCCGCCGACGCCCACGCGCAGCGGCGGCAGTTTCTTCGTGCGATGCATCGGATGAGGAGCGTTCATGTTCTGACCGTGAAAAACAAAAAAACCAATGACTATGAGCGAAAGAGCCGCGAATACTGCGACTCGTGCCGCCCCGACAAAATGCCGAGTTGCGGCGCAAACGTGTTGATGTCGTCGGCTGAGGTGGCGAGCGCCTGCCGGACGGCCGCGTCGATCGGCTCGCGCAGCGCAACGATGATCCGCTGCCCGGCAAGCTGACCGAGCGGCACGGCCTTCAACGCGGCGGCAGCCTGATTCTCCACCCAGCTGAACGCATAGGCGGCGAGGGCCGCATCCGTGGAAGCGTCGTGCGCGAACGCGGCGAACGCGAAGGCCGTCGGTTGCGCAATCGGCGTGATCGACGCAAGCGTCGCGCGGCGCTCCGCATCGCCCCATTCGAGCGATGCACACAACTGCCGCAGCGACCAGCCCATCTGCTCCGTTTCGCGCCGCAATTCCATCGACTCGCGGCTCGCGAGAAACTCACGGTTACCCTGCCTCAACGCAGCGGCATCATGCGCGCGCCAACGTTCGATCTGATGCGCGAGAAACGGCAACTCGCCCTGCGCGAGTACGTTCGAGAGGCCACTCCCGATCCACGCGCATGCCGTGTCGCCGTCCGTAACGAGCTTCGCTTCGATCGCGGCTTCGAGTCCCTGCGAATAGCTAAATGCGCCGATCGGCAAAGCCGGCGACGCGAGATGCAACAGCGCCGTCAGCTCAGCGATGCGCATGATGTTGACCGTGACCATGATCGTGACCGCACGACGAATCACAGTCACCGTGAGCGTGGTCATGATCGTGGTCATGAGCGTGTTCGTGCGCATGCCCATGATCGTGCGAATGCGCATGCCCATGATGCTCGCCATACACCTGCTGCGCGAGCGCATAGTCCTCGGCGAAGGTCTCGTCATGCCCATGCCGATGCCCGCCGCCATACGCGCCCGTCTCGGGCTGGAACGGCATCTCGACCTGATCGACGAGTGCGCCCAGGCGCTTGAGCATATCGGCAAGCACCGGGTCGTATTCGAGCTTCAGATAATCCACACCGACTTCGACGGGCGTATGCCGGTTGCCGAGGTGATACGCGGCGCGCGTCAACGTCAGTACATCGGGTGCGCGCACATACAGCACCGACTCTGGCGCGGCGACCACGCGCACGAGGCCGCCGTCGTCGGCGACGAGTACATCGCCGTCGCGCAGCACGGTGCCGCGCGGCAGCAGCAGCGCAACGTCTTCGCCGCTGTCGAGCGTCGCGGCAAGACGGCTCTTGCACCGCGCGTCGAACGCGAGCGTCAGCATCGGCGCGCGTTTGATGAGAACGGGCGCGAGCTTGATATGAGCGCCCAACAGCTTGTCGATCGTTCGCATTTGACATCCTCCCCTGCCTGAAGGCAGGGAATTCTACTGCGTCTAAAACGGTGGTGCGTGTTTCAGATCGCCTCGGTGGGTTCCTGCTTCGCGGAGCGGCCCGACTGCACCGGCTCTCCACAGGCTGCAACGCGATGTCCTCGCGCCAGGATGTTGATCGCGCCGACCAGATCGGCGTTTTCCTCGAACCCACATTCGACACAGGCGAATTTCGCTTGCGTCTGCCGGTTTTCCGCACGCACGCAACCGCAGGCCGGACACGTCCGGCTCGTGTTCTGCGGTGGCACGGCGATGAGGTGGCCGCCATTCCACGCCAGCTTGTAGTCCAGTTGCCGGCGGAACTCGAACCAGCCCTGATCGAGGATTGCCTTGTTCAGGCCGGACTTGGCCCGAACGTTCTTGCCCGGTTGCCCGGTGTCGCCTGCCGCCGACCTTGACATGTTGCGCACCTGCAAGTCCTCGATACACACCATCGCGTGATTTTGGCTGATCGCGGTCGTGGCCTTGTGCAGATAATCGCGGCGGGCGTTGCCGATCCGGGAATGAATGCGCTGGACGTGGGCTTTTGCCTTCTTCCAGTTGCTGCTGAACTGTGTCTTGCGGCTCATGGCCCGCTGTGCGAGGCGCAGTCGGGCTTCGTGCCGCCTGAAGCTGTTGAGCGGCGCGAGGTAATTGCCGTCGCTCATCGTGGCAAAGCGCGTAATGCCCATATCGATACCGACTGCGCTGGTGACTTGCGGCAACGGCTGATCGACATTGCGCTCGGTCTGGATGCTCACATACCACTTGCCGCCGCTGGCCGACACCGTGACCTGCCTGATCGCGCCGAGCACATCCCGGCTGTTGCGATAGCGCAGCCAGCCAAGCTTGGGCAGGAAGATGCGGCTGTTAGCCTGATCGAGCTTCACCTGTTTCGGATCGGGATAACGAAAGCTGTCGCCTTGGCCCTTCTTCTTAAAGCGCGGGGAGTCGGCCCGCCTGGCAAAAAAGTTGGTATAGGCGCGTTCCAAATCCTTGAGCGCCTGCTGAAGCGGGTGATTCGGCGCATCCTTGAGCCAAGGCGTCTGCGCGCCATTTCGCCATTCAGTGAGCAACTTGCACAGACCGGCATAACCCAGCTTCTTCTCGCCCTGTTCGTAACGTTCCTTGTGTAATGCCAGCGCCTTGTTGAACACGAAGCGACACGCCCCGGCGAAGCGGCGCATCTTGCACTGCTGTTCGCCCGTTGGCATGAGTTCGTATTTGAAGGCTTGGAGGCGTTGCATGCGGATAGTCTAGTTTGGTCTATGAACAACAACAACGATATCCGGCGCGGAAGACACAACGGCCTTTGATGCATGTCCACTTCGTCTTCGTTACCAGATATCGCCGGGACGTGTTCACCAAAGAAATTCTCGGCGACCCGCACCACATCTTTTCCACCACCTGCGCCGACTTCGAGGCTTTGCCGGTAGCGGTGGCGGTGCGCCAATCGAAATCATCCGCTAATACATCGAACAGCGGCAAACGCCGCACTGACCACCCAAAGGCAGCCTGCGTCGTCCGCGCTATCCTTCCCCGGCACTGAAGTGCTGCGCACCGGGTCAGAACAGGAAATAGCGTTGCGCCATCGGCAGGACTTTTGCCGGCTCGCAAGTCAGCAATTGCCCGTCGGCGATCACCTGATACGTCTCGGGATCGACGCTGATCGACGGCTGCCACGCGTTGTGGATCATGTGCGCCTTCGTGACGCTGCGGCAGTTCTTCACCGCAACGATACGCTTGCTCAAGCCATACCGCTCGGCGACGCCCGCGTCGAGCGCCATCTGCGACACGAAAGTCAGCGACGTGCGTCCCAATGCGCCGCCGCGCGTCGCGAACATCTCGCGATAGTGCACCGGCTGCGGCGTCGGAATCGACGCGTTCGGATCTCCCATCTGCGCCATCGCGATCATGCCGCCCTTGAGGATCAACGCGGGCTTGATGCCGAAGAACGCGGGCTCCCAGAACACGATATCGGCCCATTTGCCCGGCTCGATCGAACCGACTTCATGTGCGATGCCATGCGTGAGCGCCGGATTGATCGTGTACTTCGCGACATAGCGCTTCGCGCGGAAGTTGTCGTTGCGCGCGTTGTCTTCGGGCAGCGCGCCGCGTTGCACCTTCATCTTGTGCGCGGTTTGCCACGTGCGGATGATGACTTCGCCCACCCGGCCCATCGCCTGCGAATCCGACGACAGCATCGACAGCGCGCCGAGATCGTGAAGGATGTCTTCCGCTGCGATCGTTTCGCGACGGATGCGCGATTCGGCGAACGCGATGTCTTCCGCAATCGACGGATCGAGGTGATGACACACCATCAGCATGTCGAGATGTTCGTCGAGCGTATTGACGGTGTAAGGGCGGGTCGGATTGGTCGACGACGGCAGCACGTTCGCTTCGCCGCATACCTTGATGATGTCGGGCGCGTGGCCGCCGCCTGCGCCTTCCGTGTGATACGTGTGGATCGTGCGGCCCTTGAACGCGGCGACCGTCGCTTCGACGAAGCCCGCTTCGTTCAGCGTGTCCGTGTGGATCGCGACCTGCGTGTCGGTGTCGTCGGCCACGGACAGACAGTTGTCGATCGCGGCGGGCGTGGTGCCCCAGTCCTCGTGCAACTTCAGGCCGATCGCGCCCGCTGCGATCTGTTCGAGCGCGGGCTGCGGCTGGCTCACGTTGCCCTTGCCGAGAAAGCCGAGATTCATCGGATAGCCGTCGGCGGCCTGCAGCATGCGCTCCATGTGCCACGGCCCCGGCGTGCAGGTCGTGGCATTCGTGCCCGTCGCGGGGCCCGTGCCGCCGCCGAGCATCGTCGTCACGCCGCTCGCGAGCGCTTCGTCGATCTGCTGCGGGCTGATGAAGTGAATGTGCGTATCGATGCCGCCCGCCGTCACGATCATCCCTTCACCCGCGATCACTTCCGTCGCCGCGCCGATCGCGATCGTCACGCCGGGCTGGATGTCGGGATTGCCCGCCTTGCCGATGCCCGCGATGCGGCCGTTCTTGATGCCGATGTCGGCCTTGACGATGCCCCAGTGATCGAGAATCAGCGCGTTCGTCACGACGGTATCGACCACCTCGGCGGCAACGCGCTGCGACTGGCCCATGCCGTCGCGAATCACCTTGCCGCCGCCGAACTTCACTTCTTCGCCGTAGATCGTGTAGTCGCGTTCGACTTCGATCAGCAGATCCGTATCCGCGAGGCGCACGCGGTCGCCCGTCGTCGGGCCGAACATTTCCGCGTATGCGCGGCGGCCAATGCGTAATGTCATGTTTGAGAGGTTCCCGAATGTTCGCGCGTCAGCACAGCGATCAGAGCTTGCCCATTACCTTGCCGTTGAAGCCATAGACGACGCGGTCGCCCGCCAGCGCGACGAGTTCGACCGTGCGTTCCTGGCCCGGCTCGAAGCGTACGGCGGTGCCCGCCGCGATGTTCAGGCGAAAGCCGCGCGCGGCTTCGCGATCGAATGCGAGCGCCGTGTTGACTTCGTAGAAGTGGTAATGCGAGCCGACCTGCACGGGCCGGTCGCCCGTGTTCGATACGGTGACCGTGACAGTCGCGCGGCCCGCGTTGAGTTCGAGTTCGCCGTCGTCGGTAATCAGTTCACCTGGGATCATGCGCGCCTCGTCACGGAATAGGGTGATGGACGGTCACGAGCTTCGTGCCGTCCGGGAAGGTGGCTTCGACCTGGATATCGGGAATCATCTCGGGCACGCCTTCCATCACGTCGTCGCGCGTGAGCAGCGTGGTGCCGTAGTGCATCACTTCGGCAACCGTCTTGCCGTCGCGCGCGGCTTCCATCAGCGCTGCCGTGATGAACGCGACGGCTTCAGGGTAATTGAGCTTGAGGCCGCGTGCGCGGCGCCGTTCCGCGAGCAGCGCGGCCGTGAAGATCAGGAGTTTGTCTTTTTCGCGTGGAGTGAGCTTCATCGCATTCGCTTATCGCATTCATCCTATGGCGCCCGCGTGAGCGAGAGCCGCGTTGGCCATTCCGGCGCTGCCTCGCCGCCGCCCGTCTCGCGCGCGGCGCATGGCCGCGTCACGATACCAGCTTCAACCGACGCACTGCTTACAGATCGGCGGGCAAGGGCGCGCTGAACCACTTCTTCGACATCGCGTTGAGCGTGCCGTCCTGCTTCGCCTGCGCGATGGCGGCATCGACCTTCTGTTGCAGGCGCGGCTCGTTCTTGTTCATGCCGACGAAGCACGGCGAGTTCTTGATGACGAACTTCGGTTCCGGGCGGCGCGGCGGATTCTTCGCGAGGATGGCGGCGGCGACGATGTTGCCTGCCGCGATCAACTGCACCTGGCCCGACAGGAACGCGGCGATCGTCGCGTTGTTGTCTTCGAAGCGCTTGATGGTCGCGTTCGGTGCCATTTGCGTGAGCGCGATCTCTTCGAGCGCGCCGCGCGTTGCGCCGACGGTTTTGCCCGTGAGATCGGCGGGGTTGCTGACCTTGATGTCGGCGGGACCGAACACGCCTTGATAGTACGGCGCGTACGGCGTCGAAAAATCGATGACCTTCTCGCGTTCCGGCGTTTTGCCGAGCGACGAGATCACGAGATCGACCTTGTTGGTTTGCAGATACGGGATGCGGTTCGCGCTGTTGACGGGCACGAGTTCGAGCTTCACGTTCATCGACTTCGCGAGCAGCGCGGCCGTGTCGATGTCGTAGCCTTGGGGCTTCAGGTCCGGGCCGACCGAGCCGAACGGCGGATAGTCTTCGGGCACGGCGACCTTGAGAACGCCTGCCTTCGTGATGTTGTCGAGCGTGTCGGCGTGGGCGAGGGGCGCGGCGAGCGTCAGGAGCGGCGTGAGCAGCAGGGCGGCGAGCCACGCGCGGCGCGGGCGATGTGCGGTCGTTTGGGTCATGTTGGCGATGAGCTTCGGCGTGTGATTTTTAGCGGGCTTCGCAACGCGCCTTCAATGCGGCGTTCGCGAGGCGCCATATGCAGCAAGGGCTATGCCATGCGGACCAGGCAAGGCTTTCCTGTAGCTTGCATGTGTCGTTGCACCACGTTGGCGCGTCGCGATGCCCGGAGATGGTGCGGCGGCGCGATGCGCTCAGGTTGTCTACTCAGATGGAGCGCTCAGCTAGATCGCTCAGGTAGACCAGATCCGCAGCGGCTTCGCGTCGACCTGATGCACGACAGGCCGCAACTGTAGCCAGCATTGGGTCAACGCATGCTGAAGCGTTTCCATCGATCGCGCGACGGCCCGCACGATCAGCACGCCGTCGCACACGCACGAGGCGGCGGCGCGAATCGAATCGTCGAAGGGCAACTGGGCGGTGAGCGTTTCGGCGAGCGCGTCGCTGCATTGCGGGCTGACGGCCCACAGCGTGCCGAATGCGGGGAAGCCTGCCAGACCTTGCGGCGCGTCGCGCAGCGGGTCGCTGGCGGCGAGCCTGGCGCGTTCGAACCACAGCGGCTGGCCATCGGGGCCGACGATGCGCGATACCGCGCGCAGACGACCCGCCGACCAGGTTTCGCCCGCGGCCTGCCGGCCGAGTTGCGTGGCGTCCCAGCCGAGTGCGGTGGCGCCCTCGTCGAGCGTCAGAGAGAAGTCGAGCGAAGCGTTGGCGTGATCGAAGACGATGTTGTTTTGCGGCAGCCAGTCGAGCCTGGCGTTTGCGCCGACGCGGATCGCGATGCGCTGTTGTGCGGCGCGGCCATTCGACTTGTACCACTTGGTTGCGCCGGGCGTGGTGAGTACGGCGTGGGTCTGCGCGTCGAGGCGGATGTCGATATCGAGCCGGTCGCCGCCCGCGACGCCGCCGGGCGGATGCACGATGACGGCGTGGCAGATGGACGGCCCTTCGGGGTAGAGCGGGCGTTGCAGGCGCAACGGGCCTTCGTGCAGGCGATGGGCGAGGGTGGTTCGCTCGCCGTGTCTGGCGAAGCCGAGTTCGAGCCGCGCGCGCCATAGGGCGTGCGATGGGTCGTCGATGGTGGCGAGCGTTTCGTGAAGTTCGTGAAGCGACATGCGGCGAGGATAGCAGCTAACGATGGCTTGCCGTTATACCGTGATCAGCGTGCGTACGCCGTCGTTGTCCATGTCGGCGCCTTCGCCGCCCGCGATGATTTCGCCGCGGCTCATGACCCAGTAGCGGTCGGCGATGGCTTTGGCGAAGTCGTAGTATTGCTCGACGAGCAGCACGGTCAGGCCCATTTCTTCGACGAGTTGTCGGAGGGTTCTTCCTATGTCCTGGATGATGGACGGTTGGATGCCTTCTGTGGGTTCATCGAGGATGAGCAGTTGCGGTTCGCTCATGAGTGCTCGCCCTATTGCGAGCTGTTGCTGCTGGCCGCCTGACAGGTCGCCGCCGCGGCGGGCTTTCATGTCCTTCAGGACCGGGAATAGTTCGTAGATCCGGTCGGGGATTTTTTTCGGTGCTTTTTTGCTGGCTGCGCCGACTAGCAGGTTTTCTTCTACTGTTAGTCTTGGGAAGATGTCTCTGCCTTGTGGCACATATGCTAGTCCTTGCGCTACGCGCGCGTGCGGGGCCAGTTTTGTTATCGGCGTTTCTCGCCATCTGATTTCGCCAGTCTTGATGGGGACTACGCCCATTAAGGTTCTTAGCAACGTGGTCTTGCCTACGCCGTTTCGCCCTAGCAGTACCGTTAGTTTTCCGTCTGGGACTGTTAGCTTCACGTTCCGCAGGATGTGGCTGCCGCCGTAGTACTGGTTCAGGTTTTCGACTTCAAGCATTTTGTGTGTCCTTTTTTGCTCGTTGGCGAGCGGCAGGTGGTTTGGACTTTGCGCTGACATCCGCGTTTTGCTTTTGCTTTCGCTGGCATCCGCGATGCGTTATCTAGCTTCACGCGTCGCCCCTGTGCGGGGCGGCACCTACTTTTCTTTGCCGCCGCAAAGAAAAGTAGGCAAAAGAAAGCGGCTCACACCGCCAGTGCTAGTTCTTGCCTGAGGGCCCCCAAAGGTTCTTACACTTCACACGACAACCACGTGACCTACGTCCGTTGCTAACACTCTGAATGCACGCCTCACCCGCTTCAAGCCCCCACGTCACAGCCCACCGCGCCAGACAGTCCACCGCCGCCCAGGTGGCAAACTGTGTGTAGGCCGTAGTGCTTCGCACGCTTCACTCCGGACCGATATCGCACGCCTCCCACCCTGTAAGAGCGCTACCCTATACGACGCGACAACCTACACACAGTTTGCCACCTGGGCGGCACATATGATTCGCTGCCGCTTGCCCGAGTACGGCTATTTGAAGCGGGTGAGGCGCGGATTCAGCGCGCTGGCAACGCGCACGTGCAAGGGCGCTGGCGTGTGAAGTGTGGGGACGTTGGGGGCCCGTGGGTAAACGTCAAGAATTGGCGGTGTGAGCCGCTTTCTTTTGCCTACTTTTCTTTGCGGCGGCAAAGAAAAGTAGGTGCCGCCCCGCACAGGGGCGACGCGTGAAGCACGAAAGCAAATCGCGGATGCCATCACAACGCAACCACCTGCAGCCCACTCAAAAGCCCGTTGCAAACGAAGAAAACTCATTCAACGCCCAAGATAACTCTCAACCACAGCCGCATCACGTTTAACGTCATCAAGCGTCCCTTGAGCCAGCACCCGTCCCTCGGCCATAACAGTAACCTTCCCGGCATCGCCGGCCAACGCAGCCACAAACTCCATATCATGCTCAACGACCATCATGGAACAGGTCCCACGCAAGTGGTTAAGAAGAGCAGCCAGTTCCATAGTCTCATCATCTGTCATGCCAGCCGCAGGCTCATCGAGCAACAACAACGCGGGCTGCTGCATCAACAACATCCCAATCTCGAGCCGCTGCTTCTGCCCATGAGAAAGCTCACCAGCAGGCCGCAACGCCTCGCCTTCCAGGCGAATCAACGACAACGTCTCTTCAATTCGCGCTTGGGCCGCCCTATCCAGCCGCGCGCGTAACGACGCATACCAACCCTTATCGGTCTTCATGGCCAGTTCGAGGTTCTCCCACACGGGATGCTGCTCGAACACAGTCGGTTTCTGAAACTTGCGCCCAATCCCTGCACGCGCAATAGAAGGCTCATTCATCCGCGTGAGATCGATCGTCTGCCCGAGAAACACCTTGCCCGAATCGGGCGAAGTCTTCCCGGTAATCACGTCCATCATCGTCGTCTTGCCGGCGCCATTCGGCCCGATAATGCATCGCAACTCGCCCACATCGATCGACAGCGACAACGCATTCAACGCGCGAAATCCATCGAACGAAACCGTCACGTCTTCCAGATAGAGAATCGCACCGTGCGACACATCGAT
The DNA here is from genome assembly GCF_002902945.1 of Paraburkholderia caribensis. Classification (NCBI taxonomy): domain Bacteria; kingdom Pseudomonadati; phylum Pseudomonadota; class Betaproteobacteria; order Burkholderiales; family Burkholderiaceae; genus Paraburkholderia; species Paraburkholderia caribensis. The sequence goes on along the minus strand of NZ_CP026101.1, from coordinate 2,704,199 downwards.
CTCGCCAGGCGTGACCACACGTCCCATCGACGCCACGCCGGAAAGCGCGCGGCCATCGTGTTCCTCGGGAAGCGAAAGATCGGGAACCATCGGGTTCTCATTCATCAGCGGTTCCTCCTGCGCGTGACGAGCTCGACGAGCCCCATGATCCCGTTCGGCAATAGCAACGGCACGAGCACGAAGATCAAACCCAGAAAGAACAGCCAGTACTCGGCAAAATAAGCCGTGAAAAAGCTCTTCGCGCCATTCACCGCGAACGCGCCGATAATCGGCCCGATCAGCGTGCCGCGCCCGCCCACCGCCACCCAGATCGCCATCTCGATCGAGTTGCCCGGCGACATCTCGCCCGGATTGATGATGCCGACCTGCGGCACATACAGCGCGCCCGCAATCCCGCACAACACGGCCGACACCGTCCACACGAACAGCTTGTACGCCAGCGGGCTGTAACCGAGGAACATCAGACGCGTCTCGCCGTCGCGCACGGCCGTCACGACACGCCCGAGCTTCGATGTCACGATCGCGCGCGCGCCGATGAACGCGAGCACGAGCACCGCGAACGTCAATAGAAAAAGCGCCGTCCGCGTGCCTGCATGCGTGATCGGATAGCCCGCAATCCGCTTGAAATCCGTGAAGCCGTTGTTGCCGCCAAAGCCCGTCTCGTTGCGATAGAACAGCAGCATCGCGGCGAAGGTCATCGCCTGCGTGATGATCGACAGATACACGCCTTTCACGCGCGAGCGGAACGTGAAGAAGCCGAATACCCACGCGATCACAGCCGGCACCAGCACCACCAGCAACAGCGCGTAGCCGAGATGCTGCGTGCCCTCCCAGTACCACGGCAACTGATGCCAGTCGAGAAACACCATGAAGTCGGGCAGATCGCTGCCGTACTTGCCGTCATGGCCGATCGCGCGCATCAGGTACATGCCGATCGCGTAGCCGCCAAGCGCGAAAAACAAGCCGTGCCCGAGGCTCAGGATGCCGCAGTAACCCCACACGAGATCGAGCGCGAGCGCGGAGATCGCATAGCACATCAGCTTGCCCGTCAGCGTCATCGCATACGCGGACAAATGGAATGTGCTGGTTTCCGGCAGCACCAGTGCCGTGAACGGCACACCCAGTCCGATCGCGATGATCAGCGCGATCAGGCATTGCCACGCGCGCCGCGACAGCAGGGCAGGGCGCGGCGGCAGGCCGAGCGCGAAACCTTCGAGGGACTCGCGTTCGCTCGCCTGAGCGTCGCCGCGTGCCTCGACGGAAGTGGTGGCGGAAGAAGACGCGGATGTCATGTCATGCCTCCGCGCTGCGGCCCTTCAGGGCGAACATGCCCTGCGGACGCTTCTGGATGAACAGCACGATCAGCACCAGCACCGCGATCTTCGCGAGCACCGCGCCCCAGAACGGCTCGATGGCCTTGCTGACCAGCCCCAGCCCGAAGCCGCCGATCACCGTGCCCGCCAGCTGCCCGACGCCGCCCAGCACGACGGCCATGAACGAATCGATGATGTAGCTCTGCCCGAGGTCCGGACCGACATTGCCGATCTGCGACAGCGCGCAGCCGCCCAGCCCGGCGATGCCCGCGCCGAACGCGAACGCATACGAATCGACATACGCGGTCTTCACGCCGACGCACGCGGCCATGCGGCGGTTCTGCGTGACGGCGCGCACGAACAGGCCGAGCCGCGTCTTCGTCAGCACGGCCCACGCAATCCCGACGACGATCAGCGAGAACGCGAGAATCGCGAGCCGGTTGTACGGCAGGATCAGGTTCGGCAGCACCGTGACGCCGCCGCTCATCCACGAAGGGTTCACCACTTGCACGTTTTGCGCGCCGAACAGCATGCGCGTCGCCTGGATCAGGATCAGGCTGACGCCGAAAGTGGTCAGCAGCGTTTCGAGCGGACGTCCATAAAGATGCTTCAGCACGAGCCGTTCGAGCACGATGCCGACCAGCGCCGCCACCGCAAACGATGCGGGCACAGCGATCAGCGGATACCAGTCGAACGCGCCGGGCATGTAGCGCTGCACGAGGTTCTGCACGACATAGGTTGCATATGCCCCGATCATCAGGAACTCGCCGTGTGCCATGTTGATCACGCCGATCAGCCCGTACGTGATCGCAAGGCCGAGCGCGGCGAGCAGCAGCACGCTGCCGAGCGACAGCCCCGCGAACAGCGTGCCCGCGATCTCGCTGCGGCGCTGGATCGAATCGAGCGCGTCGATGCCCGTCTGCGCCGCCTCGCGCACCTGCGCGTCGCTTTCGGCGAAGGTGCCGTCGGGCTTCTTCGCGACGAGCGGGCGCAACAGTTCGTACATGTCGAGATCGTGCCGCGCGGCGACCAGCTTCACCGCTTCGAGACGCTTCGCCGCATCGGTGTCGTGCAGCGCCGTCATCGCCCAGAGCGTGTCGAGGCGCTTCTTCAGCGCCGGGTCGGTTTCCCTGGCGCGCGCTGCGTCGATTTGCGGTTTCATCGACGGATCGGGACTTTGCAGCAACGCGGCGATCGCGGCGGCGCGCTTCGCCGGGTCGGTCGAATCGAGTTGCAGGCCCGACAATGCGCCCGCGACTTTCGAGCGCAGCAGATTGTTCAGCGTGACTGGCTGCGCGTCGCCTGCGGCGACGCTCTTGCCCGTGACGGCGTCGCGCGCGGTGTCGCCGTCCTGGATCAGCACGGCGCCGCTATCGGTGGCGAGCGCGCTGTCTTCGGATAGCGCCTTCAGCAGCGCGAGCGACGGCGCGTCGTGGTTCGCGATCAGCTTGTCGATGGCGGCCGACTTCGCATCGAAGTCGTCGCCGGCGAGCGGCGCGACCTCTTCGGCCGTCAGTGCATGGGCGCTCGCGGGTGCAAGCACGGCGAGCGCCGCGCCCAGCGCACACGATGCGGCGGCAATGCGCACGCGCGCGCGCATGCCGCGCAGCGTGTCAGCGCAGCGGGCCTTGAGCGAAGCGAGCGTGGAAAGTGAGTACGCCATAGTGGTCTTGAGTGAGAAGCCTGCAGGCAGGCGCGCGATGCCCTCGCACGAGAAGCGGCAAGGGCATCGCGCGCTTGCGTGGGCGCGCCGGATGGCTCGCGCGAGGCGAGCCGGCGGCGCGTTGCGCAAGCCGGTGCGTCCAACTGGTGCGACACGCCGGCACGTTGCTCATGCCACGTTATGCGACGCGTGAGCGGCGGCGCAGGAACTCGGGAATCGAGCTGACGACATCCGGCTTGCCCTGGTTGCCTGCGATATACGGGCTCCACGGCTGCGCGCGAATGGCGGTCTTGGTCTTCCACACGACGTTGAACTGGCCGTCCGCGCGCACTTCGCCGATCATCACCGGCTTGTGCAGATGGTGGTTGCCGTCCATTTCGAGCGTGAAGCCCGACGGCGCCGCGAACTTCTGGCCGACCATCGCGACGCGCACCTTGTCGACATCGGTGCTCTTCGCTTTTTCGACGGCCTGTTTCCACATGTGGATGCCGACATAGGTCGCTTCCATCGGGTCGTTGGTCACGCGCTTCGTGCCGCCCGGCAGGTTCTGCGACTTGACCCACTCGGCCCATTGTTCCTTGAACTTCGTGTTGTTCGGGCCCTTCACCGACATGAAGTAGTTCCATGCCGCGAGGTTGCCGACCAGCGGCTTGGTGTCGATGCCGCGCAGTTCCTCTTCACCGACCGAGAATGCGACGACGGGCACGTCGGTCGCTTTCAGCCCCTGGTTGCCGAGTTCCTTGTAGAACGGCACGTTCGAATCGCCGTTGACGGTCGAGATCACGCACGTCTTGCCGCCCTGCGAGAAGGTCTTGATGCTGGCGACGATAGTCTGATAGTCGCTATGGCCGAACGGCGTGTAGACCTCCTGGATGTCGGTCTCCTGGACGCCCTTGGATTTGAGGAACGCCCGCAGGATCTTGTTCGTCGTACGCGGATACACATAGTCGGTGCCGAGCAGGAAGAAGCGCTTGGCGCCGCCGCCTTCCGCGCTCATCAGGTATTCGGTGGCGGGGATCGCCTGCTGGTTGGGCGCGGCACCCGTATAGAACACGTTGCGCGACATCTCCTCGCCTTCATACTGCACCGGGTAGAAGAGCAGGCCGTTCAGTTCCTCGAACACGGGCAGCACCGACTTGCGCGACACCGACGTCCAGCAGCCGAACACGCAGGCGACCTTGTCCTGCGTCAGCAGCTGGCGGGCTTTCTCGGCGAACAGCGGCCAGTTCGAAGCGGGATCGACGACCACCGGCTCCAGCTTGCGGCCCATCACGCCGCCGCTTGCGTTGATCTCGGCGATCGTCATCAGCGCCGTGTCTTTCAACGACGTCTCCGAGATCGCCATCGTGCCCGACAGGGAGTGCAGGATGCCGACCTTGATCGGGCCGCTGCCCGACTGGGCGTGCGCGAAAGGAACCTTGCCCGCGAGCGCGAGCGCGCCCGACATGGAGCCGAGCTTCAGCAGACTGCGACGTTTCATGTGCTTCCCCTTGCCATAGATGGTGTTGAGTGGCGGACGAACGGCGTGCGTCCAATTGTTTGCGTTATGTGTGCAGGCGCTTGCGGGCCGGATACTGCAAGGCATATGCCAACTGCGCGGGAGCCGCTTCAATACACGCTTCGCTTGCTGCAAGGCGGCTCGATGCCGGTGCGGCATCGTGTGGCGTTATGCGCTTTGAGCGCGAAAGCGGTGCACCACGGGTGCGCGCGCCTCGTTCGGGTGCGCGCCGCGCTGCAACGGAGCGTGCGCCGCGATTCCTCGGATGGGTGGGCGCGACGCCGGTGCATCGCCGCTGCGCTGTTGTGCACGGACGTGCGGCTACCGGTGCTGTAGCGCCTGCCGACGTGAGCGATGGGAAGGTGAAAGAAACGGATTGAGCGGCGCGGAAGAAGTGAAAACGGCGGACAGGCTGAGGTGCCTGTCCGCCGTTTTGGTATGCACGCGTCGCGAAGTACGCGGCCGGTCAGAATGCTACGTAGGGTCCAGTCTGGGTGCCCGCTTTCATGCCGCTTAGCGCTGTGTAGACGTTCCGGCCGTAGAAGAACGGCAGACCCCACATGAGTTGTTGCGAAGAATACCCGCCAAGATTGTCGTGCGCGGCATAACCGAGAGCGAACAGGTTGAGCGAATTGGCAATCGAGAAGGCTATTGTGGAATTCGCATTGCCTGTGTTCGAGAGCAATGTGGCGCTCATGCTTTGTGTCGTGCTGGGCGCGAACCAGTGGGCGTCGTCGGGCGTGACGGGTATCGTTCCATCTGGAAGGAACAAGGCATTTGATCCGCTATCGAGGTAGCTTGGCATCGTGCGTCCCTTGTAGCTGGTCGAGAACATGCCGCGGTCCGTGACAGCGAGGAAAGTCGCCTTGGCGGGCAACGCGTTGTTGTCGCGCGTGCCGATACCGAATACCAGTTCGCCTGTGACGCTCAGCTGACCCATCGACGGCAGTGCGGGCAGGCGGATGATCGTGCCGTTGTTGTCGGTGGCGAAAGCGGTGACGGGGTTGGCCGTCTGCCTGTCGAGCGGCACACTGGCTGGCGTGCATGACCAGGGTGTCGGGCAATAGTAATAGTTGGGTGCAAGCGCTCTGCTGGCCGCTTCCGGATAGTCTTGCGCCATATGCCCGATGCCGACGATACCGTTCGCGCCGAGATCTTTGACGGTGTTCAAGCCCCGGCCACGCGATGAGCAGTCTTGCGGTGTCCATGTCGCAAACGTGCTGTCGCCGATCAACTGAATAGAAATGCCGCTTGCCGTCTTCTTGCCAATCGTGACATCGGCGGCTCGCATTGAACCCCATGTAAAGCCCGACGCGAACAGTGCGCACTGCGCGATGGCCGCCTTGCCGGTGCTGTCGTTGCTGGCGCCCGTCTGCATCGGCAGCTTGCCGGCGAACGACGCGTCGAACGCAGACGCGATGACGCGCACGCCGACCGAGCCCGTATCGAGCAGCATGTGATCGACGGTCGCGCATTGGGACGCGCCTTGCTTGCCCGGCGCGCAGAACGTCACGCTGACGTAGGGCATGTTCACGACCCGATAGTCCGTGTAGTCGCTAAAGATGTTGATGGGCACAATGTTGTCTGCGACAGGGGCGGGCGGCGGCGTGTCGTTGTTGCCGGATGTGCCCGTCCCGCTGGCCGGCGTGACGGCGGCAGGCGTGCTCGCCTCCGAAGGCGCACTGGCTGGCTCAGTCACGCTCGCAGGTTGAGCCGCGCTCGCGCCGGAAGGCGCGCTGGCATTGGCTGGTGCGCTGGCGGGCGGGGCGGGTGGGGCGGGCGTTCCTGCTGGCTTGGCAGGAGCGTTATTGGTCACGGGCTGGTGGGAGCCGTTGTCGTCGCCGCCTCCGCCGCCGCAAGCGGTCAGCGCGACGCTGGCCGCGACCAGCACGGCGAGAAGAGGGCTACCGGAAGTGCAATGCGAAAAGAACTTCTTCATTGCAGGTCCTCAACCTTCACCTTGGCAGGCACGAGCCGCGGCACATAGGCGCGTCCCGCGAAGGCGCCCTGGTGCCCGACCGATTCGATCTGCAGGTCGCCTTCGCGCCCGATCAGCGGACCCGTGCCGCGCGCGTGGCTTTGTCCCGCATTGACGAAATTGAGGAAATAACTGCCGAGCAGCGCCCGCATGTCCGGACGCGTCGGTCCTTGCCACGTGACCGCGAAGACGACGTTCGCCGCCGAAGCATATTCGCGGACGGTGACACCGTCGGACGTTTGCGATTCGTGAACGGTATAAGACGGCGAAGACGTCGCGCCGGATGCGGCGGCGCGCAGCATGGATTGCGGCGTGCGAGTATCCGCCGACGGCGCCGCGCCGAGTGTTGCGTGACAGACGAGGGGCGATAGCAATGCCAACGCCGCCGCGATCCTGATCGATTTCATAGTGTCGCGCCCTTGAAAGGAAACGCGCTATGTTGTTCGATGGATAATCAGGATGGCGTAGTAATGCTCCTAATCCGTGCCTGAGATTTCTGGATTTGCGAAGGAAACATCTGACGCGGTCCGCCGCAGAGCCAAACAGCATGCACAAACAAAAACGCGCCGGTGAATCACCGGCGCGTCAATGCAGCAAAGTGCAGCGAACGGCGCTCAATAAGTCGGCACGGAAGGATCGACCTGACGCGACCACGCGTCGATGCCGCCGTACAGGTTGAACACGTCCTTGTGGCCGCGCGATTCGAGGAACATCGCGACCTGCGCGCTGCGCGCGCCGTGATGGCAGATGCAGACGATCTGCACGTCGTCGTCGAGTTCTTCGCTGCGCGCGGGAATCTCGCGCATCGGAATCGACACGCTGCCGGCGATCTTCGCCGTTTCGATTTCCCACGGTTCGCGCACATCGAGCAGCACGGGCGCCGGGCGGGATTGATCAGCGAGCCATTCGGCGAGGGCGGAAGCGGTCAGGTTTTGCATCGTCGGTCTCGCGTGGTGCTCAGAACTTGAAGCGCGGCGCGTGCACGGCGTTCTGCAGCGGCTCGACGTAGGTTTCGAACACGTCGGCGATGCGGAACTGCTTCTCGTCGACGCGCGTGATGATCTGCGCCTTCATCACAGGCGCGGTGCCGACGAACGCGGCAAGACGGCCGCCCACCTTCAGCTGCTCGAGGATTTCCTGGGGCAGCACGGGCAGGCCGCCCGACACGCAGATCACGTCGTACGGGGCGGCTGCGCCCCAGCCGCGCGCGCCGTCGCCCGTCGCGACTTCGGCGTTCAGCACGCCGTTCGCCGAGAGGTTTGCCTTGGCCAGCGCGGCCAGTTCCGGCTCGATGTCGACCGTCAGCACATGCTGCGCGCGATGCGCGAGCAGCGCGGCCATGTAGCCCGAGCCCGCGCCGATCTCCAGCACGCTCTCGTGTTTCTTCACCGCCAGTTCCTGCAGCACGCGCGCCTCGATACGCGGCGCGAGCATGTGCTGGCCGGCGGGCAGCGGAACTTCGAAATCGACGAACGCCAGCTCGCGATACGCGGCGGGCACGAAGTTCTCACGCTTGACGATCGACAGCAGATTCAGCACGTCCTGGTCGAGCACTTCCCAAGGACGGATTTGCTGTTCAATCATGTTGAAACGCGCTTGTTCGATGTTCATGATCAATTCGGCGGTGTGGTTGAGACGCGGGCAGCGGGTGTATTGGGGGACCACTGCTCCCATTGGATGTTGCCTGGGCTGTTATCACCGGGGGTAACCCGGAGGGTGTCACTCGTTAACTGCTGCGAAATTGTACCAAACCACGCGCCGATGCCGCCCTGTCGCGGGCAGGTCCATCCCGCGCGGACGGATTTCCGTGCGCGCCGCGCCTCCGTGAAAGTCCCTACGAAATGACACTTGCGATTCGCGCCGGTGTCGCTCAAAAATGTAATCGATTACATTCTCGGAGCGAGAACCGGTGGACAAACCGTCGCAACGTGACCCGCAAGCGCAGCCGTCCGGCGCGGCCGAGCCCGGGATTCGGGGCTCCGCACGTGCCGCATCGGAAGGGCTGTCGATTGCGGGCGTCGCCGAGCAGGCGGGGGTGTCGGTGGCGACGGTGTCGCGCGTGCTGAACGGGCATTCGAACGTGCGTCCGGCGACGCGCGACAAGGTGCTCGCCGCTGTTTCGACGAGCGGCTACCGGGTGAACGAACTGGCGCGCAATCTGCGCACCGCGGAAAGCCGCCTGTTGCTGACGATGGTGCCCGACGTCGGCAACCCGTTCTATGCGGAAGTGATTCGCGGGATCGATTCCGTGGCGCGCCAGCACGGCTATTTCATGCTGTTGTGCGACACGGGCGCCGATGCGGGCCGCGAGCGCAGCTATTTCGACCTGCTGCGCCGCCGCCGCGCGGACGGCGCGATCTGCCTCGACCCGGCCACCGTGCAACAGGCGCTTGCCGAGGAATCGAACGCACTGCCGTGGGTGGCGTGCTGCGAGTTCGATTCATCCGTGGGCGTGCCGTACGTCGGCATCGACAACTACCGCGCGGCGGGCGACGCGGTGCGCCATCTGCTGGCGCGCGGCCACCGGCGTATCGCGCTGATCAATTCCGACGATCACTACCTGTACGCGCAACAGCGCCAGCAAGGTTATCTGGACGCGTTGCGCGACGCGGGCATCGCGGTCGACGAACGCTGGCGCCAGAACGTGAACAGCCTCGACTACGAGGCGGGCGCCTCGGCGGCGGCGCTGCTGATGACGCAAACCGACGCGCCGACGGCCATCTTCGCCGTGTCGGATACGCTGGCGATCGGCGTAATCGCGGGCTTGCGCAGTGTCGGCAAGCGCGTGCCCGACGACGTTGCCGTGGCGGGCTTCGACGACATTTCGCTTGCCGCGCAGATCGATCCGCCGTTGACGACGATCGCGCAGCCGATGCGCGAGCTCGGCGAGACAGCCGCGCGCCTTCTGCTGCAACGGCTCGCCAATCCGCGCGAGCACGTGCCGGGCGTGCTGCTGCCGCATCGGCTCGTGGTCAGAAAGAGCGCTTGAGAGGGAAGCCGCGATGAGCCTCGCCGTCCGATTCGACGATATCCGCAAAGACTTCGGCCCGGTGCGCGTGCTGCACGGCGTGAGCTTCGATCTCGCGCCGGGGCGCATCTACGGTTTGCTCGGCGAGAACGGCGCGGGCAAGTCGACGCTGATGAAAATCCTCGCGGGCTACGAGACGGCCACCGAGGGCACGGTGCTTGTCGACGGCCACGCGCAGCGCTTTGACGGCTCGCGCGACGCGGAAGCAGCGGGCATCGTGTTGATTCATCAGGAGTTCAATCTCGCCGAGCATCTGACGATCGCGCAGAACATGTATCTCGGTCACGAGAAGCGCAAGGGCATGTTCGTCGACGACACGGCGATGCGCAGCGAAGCGAAGCGCTATCTGGAGCAGGTCGGCCTGCACAAGCATCCGGACACGAAGGTGCGCGATCTGATCGTCGCGGAAAAGCAGATGGTGGAGATTGCGAAGGCGCTGTCACGGCGCGCGCGGCTGCTCATCATGGACGAGCCGACGGCGACGCTCACGCCGTCCGAAACCGAGCGCCTGTTCGCGCTGATGACGAAGCTCAAGGCCGACGGCGTGACCATCGTCTATATCTCGCACAAGCTCGACGAGGTCGAGCACATCACCGACGAGGTGATCGTGATGCGTGACGGCCGCTTTGTCGCGCGCAGCGAGACGGCGCTGCTGGCGCGTCAGCAGATGGCGAACCTGATGGTGGGGCGCGAGCTGTCCGACATGTTCCCCGACAAGACGCCGCCTGCGCGGAACGCGCCGATCGCGCTGCACGTGCAGCATCTGAGCGTGCCCGAGTGGGTTGACGATCTGAGCTTCGACGTGCGCGCGGGAGAAGTGTTCGGCTTTGCGGGGCTGGTCGGCGCGGGGCGTACGGAGGCGTTCGAGGCGATCATCGGATTGCGCGAGCGCACCTCGGGCACGATCGAAATCGCCGGACGCAAGGCCGCTCTGCACAGCCCGCGCGACGCGATGCGGCGAGGTCTCACGTATCTGAGCGAAGACCGCAAGGGCAAGGGGCTGCATGTGAACCTGAGCCTGCAGGACAACCTGACGCTGATGACGCTCGAACGCTATGCGAAGCCGCTGCTCGATCTGAAGGCGGGCCGCGACGCGCTGACGAAAGCCGTCCGCGAGTTCGGCATCCGCACGGGCGATCTGGGCAGCCGCGCGCGCATGCTGTCGGGCGGCAACCAGCAGAAGCTCGCGCTGGCCAAGTTCCTGCAGCCGAATCCGGATGTGATCGTGCTCGACGAACCGACGCGCGGTGTCGATATTGGCGCGAAGCGCGACATCTATTTTCTGATTCACCGGCTTGCGTCCGAAGGGCGGGCCGTGGTCGTCATTTCATCCGAACTGATCGAGCTGATCGGGCTGTGCCATCGCGTCGCGGTGATGCGCGCGGGGCGCCTGCAGGCGACGCTCGGCCTTGACCATCTGACTGAAGAGGAGTTGATCGCACATGCGACCGGCACACACTGACACTGCGCCGGCAGGGCGCGCGATGCGGATCGCGCATCGATTGCATGGGCTTGGGCCGCTGGCGGGGCTGATCGTGTTGTGCATTGCGGGGACGCTGCTGAATCGCGATTTCGCGACTGTCGACAACATGATGAATGTGCTGACGCGCACGTCGTTCATCGGGATCATTGCTGTCGGTATGACGTTCGTGATCATTTCAGGTGGGATTGATCTTTCTGTTGGGTCGATGGCGGCGTTGATCGCGGGCAGCATGATCTGGTTGATGAATGCGCTTGCCTCTGCGCCGGGCGGGCATGCGTTTGCGCCGCTGACTATTGTGCTGATCGGGATTGCGAGTGCGTTCGTGCTGGGTGGCGCGTTTGGATGCGCGCATGGGTTGTTGATCACGAAAGGGCGGATCGAGCCTTTTATTGTCACGCTGGGGTCGCTGGGTATTTTTCGCGCTGTGTTGACGTGGCTTGCGGACGGCGGTGCCTTGACGCTCGATAACAATCTTTCCGATCTCTATGGGCCGGTCTATTACGCGAGTCTGTTCGGGGTGCCTGTGCCGATCTGGGTGTTTCTCGTCGTCGCGGCGGGCGGTGCGCTCATTCTTAACCGCACGGCGTTTGGGCGGCATGTGCAGGCGATTGGCTCGAATGAGCAGGTTGCACGATATGCCGCGATTCGCGTTGATGTCGTGAAGATCGTTACTTATGTGTTGCTTGGGGTTTGTGTCGGCGTGGCGACGGTTTTGTATGTGCCCAGGCTTGGGTCTGCTACGCCCACTACTGGGCTTTTGTGGGAGTTGGAGGCGATTGCCGCCGTTGTGGTTGGCGGGACCGCGCTCAAAGGCGGGGAAGGGAGAGTTGTTGGCACCGTGATCGGTGCGGTTCTGCTTTCTGTGATTGCCAATATTCTTAATCTCACTAGCATTATTAGTGTCTATCTGAATGCTGCTGTGCAGGGGATTGTGATTATTGTTGTTGCGTTTTTGCAGAGGGGGCGGAGATGAATGAGGGCGTGGTTTTGCCTTTGCCTTTGCTTTTGCTTTTGCTTTTGCGGCGGCAGGGTGGGCTGCTTTCGCTTTCGCTTTCGCTTTCGCTGGCATCCGCGATTTGCTTTCGTGCTTCACGCGTCGCCCCTGTGCGGGGCGGCACCTACTTTTCTTTGCCGCCGCAAAGAAAAGTAGGCAAAAGAAAGCGGCTCACACCGCCAGCCCTTGACCTTTGCCCACGGGCCCCCAACGTCCCCACGCTTCACACATCAGTGCCGTGGCTAGTGCCCGTTGCCAACGCTTCGAACAGATGCCTCACCCGCTTCAAATACCCGTACTCGGGCAAGCGGCAGCGAATGGTATGTGCCGCCCAGGTGGCAAACTGTGTGTAGGTTGTCGCGTCGTATAGGGTAGCGCTCTTACAGGGTGGGAGGCGTGCGATATCGGTCCGGAGTGAAGCGTGCGAAGCACTACGGCCTACACACAGTTTGCCACCTGGGCGGCGGTGGACTGTCTGGCGCGGTGGGCTGTGACGTGGGGGCTTGAAGCGGGTGAGGCGTTTATTCAGAGTGTTAGCAACGGACGTGGGTCACGTGGTTGTCGTGAGAAGTGTAAGAACCTTTGGGAGCCCTCAGGCAAGAACTAGAACTGGCGGTGTGAGCCGCTTTCTTTTGCCTACTTTTCTTTGCGGCGGCAAAGAAAAGTAGGTGCCGCCCCGCACAGGGGCGACGCTTGAAGCACGAAGGCATAGCGCGGATGCCAGCGCAGAGCCAAGCAAACCAAAACCAAAACCAAAACCATACCAACAACAAAAGCAGTTGCAACAGCGTTTCAACACGGAAGGAACCAAACCAGAAGCAAACCAGAACCAGAACCAGAACCAAACCATCCAGTCAGGAGACATATCCATGAAACAGACGATTCGAGCGGTAGCCGCCGGGATGCTGGCGCTGAGCATAATGTGCCTGGGCACAGGCGCGGCGCACGCCGACGAGAAAGTCACCCTCGGCGTAGCCATCCCCACAGCCGACCACGGCTTCACCGGCGGCATCGTCTGGTGGGCCAACAAGGCAAAAGCAGATCTGGAAAAAGCCCACCCCGATCTGAAAGTGATCGTCAAAACGGCAGCCAACGCGCCGGAACAGGCGAACCAGCTACAAGACCTGGTGACGGTCAACAAGATCAACGCGCTAGTGATCTTCCCGTACGAATCAGCATCCCTAACCCAACCCGTCGCGCAGGTGAAAAAGAAAGGCGTCTACGTAACCGTGGTCGACCGGGGCCTGACCGACACGAGCGCGCAAGACGCCTACGTCGCTGGCGACAACACCGCCTTCGGCAAGATCCCCGCCGAGTACCTCGCAAAAGCTCTCGACGGCAAAGGCGACATCGTCGCGCTGCGCGGCATCCCGACAACGCTCGACAACGAACGCTGGACCGCCTTCACCGGCGTCCTGAAGAACTATCCGAACATCAAGATCCTCGACGCAAAATACGCCAACTGGAACCGCGATGACGCATTCAAGGTCATGCAGGATTACCTGACGCGCTTCAAGCACATCGACGCCGTCTGGGCAGCCGACGACGACATGGCCGTCGGCGTAATCAAGGCAATTGATCAGGCCAAACGCAGCGACATCAAGATCGTGTTCGGCGGCGCGGGCTCGAAAGGCATGGTGAAGAACGTCATGGACGGCGCGCCGCTCATCAAGGCCGATGTGTCGTACTCGCCGAAATTCATCTACGACGCCATCAAGCTGACAGCAGAGGCGCGTCTGAAAGGCGACAAGCTGCCCGCCACGACGATCATTCCTTCCGTGCTCATCACGAAGGAGAACGCGAAGGAATTCTACTTCCCGGATTCGCCGTTCTGAACGCAAACATGCTTTAGCGCGGCGCTGCCCTTCGCGTGATCGTCGCCACGACACGCGCAAGGCGGCGCCGGTTCGACGCAGTTATCCATCGGGAGCAGCACGATGAAAACGATCAAAGGGCCGGCGATCTTTCTCGCGCAGTTCATGGGCGACAAAGTGCCGTTCGACAACCTCGCGCATCTCGCGCAATGGGCCGCGAGTCTCGGCTTCAAAGGCATTCAGGTGCCCGCCGATCCGCGCCTCGTCGACCTCGAACAGGCGGCGTCGAGCCAGGACTATTGCGACGATCTGCTGGGCGTCGTCACCGACGCGGGCGTCACCATCACCGAACTGTCGACCCATCTGCAAGGGCAACTCGTCGCCGTCCATCCCGCGTATGACCTGCTGTTCGACGGTTTCGCCGCGCCGCACGTGCGCGGCAATCCCGCGGCGCGCACCGAATGGGCTGTGCAGCAGATGAAGTGGGCCGCGAAAGCATCGCAGCGTCTCGGGCTGAACACGCACGTGTCGTTTTCAGGCGCGCTCGCGTGGCCGTATATCTATCCGTGGCCGCAGCGTCCCGCCGGTCTCGTCGAAGCGGCCTTCGACGAACTCGCGCGCCGCTGGACGCCCATCCTCGATGCGTTCGACGAAGCAGGCGTCGATGTCTGCTACGAACTGCATCCGGGCGAAGACCTGCACGACGGTGTGACGTTCGAACGGTTTCTCGCAGCCGTGAAAGACCACCGGCGCGCGAACATCCTGTTCGATCCGAGCCACTACGTGCTGCAGCAACTCGACTACCTGGCGTTCATCGACATCTATCACGAGCGCATCAAGGCTTTTCACGTGAAGGACGCCGAGTTCCGTCCCAATGGGCGGCAGGGCGTGTACGGCGGCTATAGCGGCTGGGTCGAGCGCGCGGGGCGCTTCCGCTCGTTGGGCGACGGGCAGATCGACTTCGGCGCGATCTTCTCGAAGATGGCGCAATACGATTTTCCGGGCTGGGCCGTGCTCGAATGGGAGTGCGCATTGAAGCATCCCGAAGACGGCGCGCGCGAAGGCGCCGAGTTCATCAAGCGGCACATCATTCGCGTGGCCGACCATGCATTCGACGACTTCGCGGGCAGCGGCGCGGACGACGCGCAACTGAAACGCGTGCTCGGCCTGTAACGCTGACCGTCGAACAGGAGCACCTCACGATGACACGAAGACTCAGGCTGGGCATGGTCGGCGGCGGGCAGGGCGCGTTTATCGGCGCGGTGCACCGGATCGCGGCGCGCATCGACGATCGTTTCGAACTGGTGGCGGCCGCGCTCTCGTCCGACCCGCAGCGCGCGCAGGCCAGCGCCGACGAACTCGGCGTCGCGCGCAGCTACGCGAGCTGGGACGAGATGGCGCGCGCCGAAGCGGCGCGCGGCGACGGCATGGACGCCGTGTCGATCGTCACGCCGAATCATCTGCATGCGCCCGTCGCGACCGCGTTTCTCAACGCCGGGATTCACGTGATCTGCGACAAGCCGCTCGCGATGACGCTCGCAGAAGGCGAAGCGCTCGCGAAGCTCGCGCGTGGCAAGAACCGGCTTTTCGCCCTGACGCACACGTATTCGGGTTATCCGATGGTGCGCCATGCACGCGAGCTGGTCGACGCGGGTGAGCTGGGCGAGGTGCGCGTCGTGCAGGTCGAGTACGCGCAGGACTGGCTTGCGAAGCCGATCGAACTGACGGGGGAGAACCGCCAAGCGGTGTGGCGCACCGATCCGAAGCAGGCAGGACGCGCCGGATGCCTTGGCGATATCGGCACGCATGCCTATCACCTCGCGGCGTTTGTGACGGGCATGCTGCCCGTCAAGATCGCCGCTGAATTACATACGTTCGTCGAAGGGCGCCTCGTCGACGATCACATTCAGGCGATGTTGCGCTACGACACAGGCGCGCGCGGCATGCTGTGGGCGAGCCAGGTGGCAAGCGGCGCGGAGAACGCGCTGCGTTTGCGCGTCTATGGGACGAAGGCGGGCATCGCGTTCGATCAGGAGAACCCGAACGAACTGTTGTTCACGCCGCTGGGCGGGGCGACGCAAAGGCTTACGCGCGCGCGCGTCGACAGCGCCGTGGCGCGGCACGCGACGCGCGTGCCGGCGGGGCATCCCGAGGGTTATCTCGAAGCGTTCGCTCAGCTTTATAAGGATGCGGCGTTGCAGATCGAAGCCATCGACGCGGGGTTGCCGCTGCCGCCCGAAAGCCGTCTGCTGACGACCGTTGACGACGGCGTGGCCGGACTGCGGTTCATCGATGCTGTGTTCGAAAGCGACGCGAAGCTGGAGTGGTCGCGTGTCGGGAACGGTTGACGTCCACGATGCGATTCAGCCCTTACTGCGTTTGATCTGCTCCTCGAATGCAAGATCGAGCTTGCTTGCCTTGCGTGGTTTCGGCGGCCCGAAACCGTCGACGAACTTGACGAAGTCTTCGAGCGGCAGCGGATCGGACACCTTCTGATCCGTGCCGCTCGACTTGTCGACGAGATAGAACAGTCCGCCCGACAGGCTGACCGCCGCAAAGCGGGGGTTGCCGCTGCGGGTCTTCAGCCGTTCGACGGCATGGATGGCTCGGGTCGTGCGCATGATTCGATGGTGCCGTGCAGTGCTTGAGTTTTTAAGATTGCTGCATGATTCTACGACGTATACTCGCGCGCCGTTATCCGATAGCGGTCGCGCCACTTGCGTAGAACGTCGAAACAATGCCCGCCATGTCTTCAGTCAAGGAAACACTCGATGCGCTTGCCCATGCACCCGACGATGCAGAAAAGCTGCGAGCCGTCTGCGTCGCGCTGCTGCACGAGATGCGTGACGACGAACTGCTGAGCTTCACCGAACGCGCGCTCGCGATCGAGCCGCGCGATCTGCATTTCGTCAACTGGCGCGCGTATGCGTTGACGCTGCTCGGCCGCCATTTCGATGCCGTCGCGACGTGGCGCAACTATGCGGCGCTGCCGTGGCAGCCCGCGTACTACAAGATGAGCCTTGGCCAGAGTCTCGTGATGTCGGGCGACGTGGAGCGCGGCATTCCGATGCTGCACGACGCATGGCGCACGGCCGCCGCGGGCGGCGACTGGTTTGCGCGCAAGGCCGAGCATCTGTACGGCGAGGCGCTGTTGCGCACGGCGCGTCCCGCAGGCTTCGAGCCGTGGCTCGCCCGCAATGACAGCGACAGCGGCAACTATCAGCCGGTTGATATTGCGCCCTGGTCTGGCGAACAGGACTTGCGCGGCAAGCGCGTGCTGATTACGCATCAGATGGGTTTTGGCGACCAGTTCCTGCTTTTTGCCAATGTCGCGCAATGGCGGGCCGCAGGCGCGCAATTGATGATCACGTGCGATGCGCAGTTGCATCCGCTGCTGCAGGCGTCGCTGCCCGATTGCCACGTGGTGAGCGCGCCGCGTCCGTTGCATCAACGTGGTCCGTTGCCGGAACCGCTGGCCAGTCAGGTACGCGAGTTCGCGCCCGATTTGCATGCGACGCTGCTGCATTTGCCGTTGCTCGCCGCGCAGCAAACGCCGCTGCCGGCGCCGTTTTTCCCGGCTTATCTGCGCGCGCCTGAAGCGGCGCGCGAAGCCGCCGCCGGATGGGCGCGCGAGTTGCGCGCGGCGCAGCCGGGCAAGTCACTGATCGGTATTTTCTGGGACTGCAACCAGCGCCACGCGCACGAGGTCGGCGCAGTGATGCGCTGCTCGGCGATCCGGCGCAGCTTGCCGTTGACGGAAGTCGATCACCTGGTGACGCATCCATCGGTGGCGGCGAAGCGGCATTTCGTGAGTCTGCACCATCCTTCCGTGCAGGAGTTCGCTGGCATGCCGTCGGGCAATATCAGCGTGTATGGGCCGGGGATCAAATCGTTTGCGGAGACGGCCGCCTGCATCGAGCAACTGGATGCCGTCGTGGCCGTCGATTCGGGCGTCGCGAACCTGAGTGCGATGCTCGGCAAGCTGACCGTCGTGCCGCTCAATGTGGCAAGCGAATGGCGTTGGGGCGTGGAAGGCGATACGTCGCCGTGGATGGCGAATCTGAAGCCGCTGCGTCAGACGCTGATGGGCGACTGGCGCAGCGTGGTGGATGAGGCGATCGGGTTTTTGTCGTAGCGGCGTGGCGGCGGGGCGGTGCGCGCCCCGTTCGATGCCGCGTCGAGCCAGAATTACAAAGCGTTCACTGACTCAAGTACGTAAACTTCCCACCCTTGATAATCCCCATCACGCTGGCGCGCTGATCGAGCCCGACGTGATCCTTCGCGCTCGTATTCACGACGCCGTTCGGCACCACCAGCTCATGCGCGTGCTCGAGCTCGGTGCGCAACGCCGCGCGAAACTCCGGCGTGCCCGGCTGCGCCGTCTTCAAGGCGCGCGCCACGGCATCCTGCAGACGCGGATATACGCCCGCCGCATCGCCCGCGAACTGGGTGACGGTGTTCGGCCCATACTGCGCTTCATACGCGTTGACGAACGCCAGAGCCGCCTTCTTCGCCGGATGATCGGCAGGCAGCGTGCGCGCCACGACGACCGGCTGCGTCGGGAACAGCGTCCCCTCGACATCCTTGCCGCCCAGCTTGATGAACTCCGGCGTCGCGATGCCGTGCGTCTGATAGATCGCGCCCTTGTAACCGCGCTCGACGAGCGTGCGCTGCGGCAGCACCGTCGGCGTGCCCGCACCCGCGATCAGCACGGCATCCGGCTTCGCGGCGATCAGCTTCAGCACCTGGCCCGTGACGCTCGCATCGGTGCGGTTGAAGCGCTCGGTCGCCACGACCTGAATATGGCGCAGCGCGGCGAACTTCGTGAACTCGTTGAGCCAGCTGTCGCCATAGCTGTCCGCGAAACCGATGAAGCCGACCGTCTTGATGTTGTGATTCGACATGTAGCGCGTCATCACATCGGCCATCGCGCTGTCCGTCTGCGCCATCTTGAACGCCCAGACCTTCTTGCCTTCCTGCGGCTCGACGACGCTCGCGGAGCCGATCAGCGTGATCATCGGCGTCTGGCTCTCGGCGACGGGATCGAGCGCCGCCATTGCGGCAGGCGTGATGTTGGGGCCGACGATCACATCGACGTGGTCTTCGTTGATCAGCTTGCGGATGTTGCGCACGGCATTGCCCGGATCGGAGCCGTCGTCGAGGATGATGTACTGCGCGTTCTGACCGGCAATCGTCTTCGGCCACATCAGCATCGCGTTCTTGCTGGTGATGCCGATCGTGGCGGCGGGACCCGTGCTCGACAGGTCGATGCCGACCTTCAGGTCCGCGTGCGCGGCGGTGGCGGCGAACAGCGCGCCGATCGCGGCGGCACGCATCAGGGTGCGTTTGAATTTGTTCTTGTGCGACGACATGCGAAAGATCTCCTACCGGATAGCGTGGCTGTTGTTATAGCGGATCAGTTATAGCGGATCAAAAACCTCAAAGCTCGTACGTTTCGTGATCGCCCTTGAGCGCCTGCTCGATCAGCTTGCGGTTCATGTTCGGCGACAGCAGCTCGACGAGCGTATACACATAGCTGCGCAGATACGCCCCCTGCTTAAGCGCGACACGCGTCACGTTGCTGCCGAACAGATGCCCGACGGGCATCGCGCGCAGATGTCGGTCGCGCTCGGCGTTGAACGCGATGTCGGCCATGATGCCGACGCCCAGCCCCAGTTCGACATAGGTCTTGATCACGTCCGCGTCGATCGCTTCGAGGACGATGTCGGGATGCAGGCCGCGCAGGCGGAACGCTTCGTTGATCTTGGTGCGGCCGGCGAACGCGTTATCGTACGTAATCAGCGGATATTGCGTGAGGTCGTCCAGCGACAGCTGCTTGCGCTCCAGCAGCGGATGGTCGGCGGGCATCACGGCGAGATGATGCCAGGTGAAGCAGGGCAGCGACACCAGCTCCTTATAGGTCGAGATCGCCTCCGTCGCGATCGCCACGTCCGCCTGATCGTGCAAAACCAGTTCGGCCACCTGGGTCGGGCTGCCTTGCAGGATCGACAGGTGAACCTTCGGAAAACGCTTCTTGAACTCGGCGATGGCGGCAGGCAGCGAGTAGCGCGCCTGCGTGTGCGTGGCGGCGATCACGAGATTGCCCTGGTCTTGTGCCGCGTAATCTTTACCGACTCGCTTGAGGCTTTCCACTTCCTGCAGAATCCGCTCGACGGACGCCAGAATGATCCGGCCCGGTTCCGTCAGCGAGCGCACGCGTTTGCCGTGCCGGGTGAAGATTTCGACGCCTAGCTCGTCCTCCAGCTCGATGATCGCCTTCGAGACGCCCGGCTGGCTTGTATACAGTGCCTTCGCGGCTTCCGTCAGGTTGAAATTCTGACGCACGGCCTCGCGCACGAAGCGGAACTGATGCAGGTTCATATATAACCTCGCCGCATATCAAAAGAATTTTTTAGTCGTTTGAAATATAAGGCGAGTTTATTACGATTTGTCCAGTTTTTCCAATATGGATATCTGTTTTTGTCATTAGCAAATGAGTGATGCGTCTAAACGGCTGGTCGCCGTCTCACTCAAAGCAGACTGATGAAGACAAATCCGAACCGCGGCGTAACCGGAACGCCGCGTCGTGTGAGACGAACAAACCCTGGGGTCCCCGAATGTACCAATACGATCAGTACGACCAGACCATCGTCGACGAACGCGTCGCGCAGTATGCCGACCAGGTTCGCCGCCGCCTGTCGGGCGAATTGAGCGAAGAAGAGTTCCGTCCGCTGCGCCTGCAGAACGGCCTGTACATGCAGCGTCACGCGTACATGCACCGCATCGCGATTCCGTACGGCAACCTGCGCAGCGACCAGTTGCGCATGCTCGCCACGATCGCACGCGAGCACGACCGCGGCTACGGCCATTTCTCGACGCGCTCGAACATCCAGTACAACTGGATCAAGCTCGAAGAAACGCCTGAAATCCTGCGCAAGCTCGCGTCCGTCCAGATGCACGGCATCCAGACGTCGGGCAACTGCATCCGCAACATCACGGCCGATCAGTTCGCGGGCGTCGCGCCCGACGAAATCGTCGATCCGCGTCCGTGGGCGGAAATCATGCGCCAATGGTCGACGTTCCACCCCGAATTCGCGTGGCTGCCCCGCAAGTTCAAGATTGCCGTGTCGGGTACGAAGGAAGACCGTGCAGCCGTGCAGATCCACGACCTGGGCGTCTATCTGAAGAAGAACGACGCGGGTGAAGTGGTCGCCAGCATCCTCGCGGGCGGCGGTCTGGGCCGCACCCCGATCATCGGCGCGATCATCAAGGAAGACCTGCCCTGGCAGCATCTGCTGACGTACTGCGAAGCCGTGCTGCGCGTGTACAACCGCTACGGCCGCCGCGATAACCTGTACAAGGCGCGTATCAAGATCCTCGTCAAGGCACTGTCGCCCGCGAAGTTCGCGCAACAGGTCGAGGAAGAATGGCAACACCTGAAGGACGGCCCGTCGACGCTGACGGAAACCGAAGTCGCGCGCGTCTCGCAATACTTCGAGCCGCCCGTGTATGAAAAGCTGCCGGACACGGACGCTTCGTTCGAGAAGCATCTGCTGGAAAGCAAGCCGTTCGCGCGCTGGGTCGAGCGCAATGTGCGCCCGCATCGCGTGTCGGGCTATTCGTCGGTGACGATCTCGCTCAAGCCGCGCGACATCGCGCCCGGCGACGCAACCGACAAACAGATGGACGCCGTCGCTGATTGGGCCGAGGAGTACTCGCTGGGCGAAATCCGCGTGTCGCACGAACAGAACCTGATTCTCGCGAACGTGAAGAAGCGCGATCTGTACGCGCTGTGGGAAAAGGCCAAGGCGCAAGGTTTCGCGACGCCGAACGTCGGCTTGCTGACCGACATCATCGCGTGTCCGGGCGGCGATTTCTGCTCGCTGGCGAATGCGAAGTCGATTCCGATTGCGCAAGCCATTCAGGAACGGTTCGACAACGCTGACTTCGTCTACGACCTCGGCGACCTGTCGCTGAACATCTCGGGCTGCATGAACTCGTGCGGTCATCACCACGTCGGCAACATCGGCGTGCTGGGCGTCGACAAGGACGGCTCCGAGTGGTACCAGGTGTCGCTCGGCGGCGAGCAGGGCACGGGTCATGACGGCGCGAAGCTCGGCCGCGTGATCGGCCCGTCGTTCTCGGCGGAAGAAATGCCGGACGTGGTGTCGAAGGTGATCGATACGTTCGTCGAAAACCGCATCGACGGCGAACGCTTCATCGACACGTACAACCGCATCGGACTCGTGCCGTTCAAGGAACGCGTGTACGCATCGCGTCAGCCGGCTCACGCGTAACGGGAACAAGGATTAGCAGATGGCATCGATTATCAAGGACCGCGCAATCGTCAACGACGACTTCACGGTGATCCGCGCAGCCGAAGACGGCGCGTTGCCCGCAGCCGGCGCTTTGCCCGCCGGCAAGGTCATCGTCCCGTTCGCGCTGTGGCAGGCGTCGCGCGACGAACTGACGGCGTCGCGCAGCGCGCAGGAAATCGGCGTGTGGCTCGCGCCTGACAGCGAACCCGCCGACATCGTCGCGGACTTCGACAAGATCGCGTTGATCGCGGTGGACTTTCCCGTGTTCCGCGACGGCCGCGGCTACAGCACGGCGCGCCTGTTGCGCGAGCGTTATGGCTACAAGGGCGAGATTCGCGCGATCGGCGACGTGCTGCGCGACCAGTTGCGCTTCTACGAACGTTGCGGCTTCAACGCGTACGCACTGCGCGAAGACAAGGACATCGAAGACGCGCTGAAGGCCTTCACCGAATTCACTGTCCAGTATCAGGGTGCGTTCGACGATCCTTCGCCACTCTTTCGCCATCGCGAAGCGGCTGCTGCCGCGCAGAAGGCGTCGGTATGACGAGCGCAACGGGCGTCACGGCTGAACTGCAAGCGAAGATCGAACGTCTGGACGCGCTGCTCGATTCGATCGCGCAGCGTCACGACAAGGTCAAGCTCGCGAGCAGCCTCGCGGCGGAAGACATGCTGCTGACGCATGCCATTTTGTCGCGTGGCGTGAAGATCGGCATTTTCTCGCTGAACACCGGTCGTCTGCATGCGGAAACGCTCGGCATGATCGACCGCGTGCGCGAGCGTTACGGCTATGAGATCGAGCAGTTTCATCCGCAGGCGGATGCCGTCGACGAATACGTCGCGCAGCACGGCCTGAATGCGTTCTACGAAAGCATCGATCTGCGCAAGCGCTGCTGCGAGATCCGCAAGGTCGAGCCGCTGAACCGCGCGCTGTCGGAAGTCGGCGCGTGGGTGACGGGCCAGCGGCGCGAGCAGTCGGTGACGCGCGCGGAACTGCACGAGGAAGAGCAGGACCACGCTCGCAATATCGGCAAGTACAATCCGCTCGCCGACTGGACGGAAGCGGATGTGTGGGCTTACCTGAAGGCGTTCGACGTGCCCGTGAATCCGCTGCATGCACGCGGCTATCCGAGCATCGGCTGCGAGCCGTGTACGCGCGCCGTGCGCCCGGGCGAAGACAGCCGGGCAGGGCGCTGGTGGTGGGAGTCGCGCGATACGAAGGAATGCGGGCTCCACATCACGACGATCCCGGTCACGGTGATTAGCGAGAACGCCTCCGTCCAATGAGCCGCAACGCGACGGAAGCTGAAGCAGATTTCGATTGAATCTTCTCGTGTCGCACACATCTGGTGAGAACACGATCATGCGACACGAACCAACGAAGGACCTGAACATGAGCACGACGCTCGATTCCACTGTCAACCCGCTGAACGTCACGGCGAACCGGATGGACCACCTCGACTGGCTCGAGGCAGAGTCGATTCACATCCTGCGCGAACTCGTTGCCGAATGCAGCAAGCCGGCGCTGCTGTTCTCGGGCGGCAAGGATTCCGTCGTCGTGCTGGCGCTCGCGTTGAAGGCGTTCGGCCTCGGCGCGAACCGCAAGACGCAGCTGCCGTTCCCGCTGGTGCACATTGACACCGGCCACAACTACGACGAAGTGATCGACTTCCGCGACCGCCGCGCGAAGGAAATCGGCGCGGAACTGGTGGTCGGCCACGTCGAAGATTCGATCAGGAAGGGCACCGTGCGTCTGCGCCGCGAGACGGATTCGCGCAACGCCGCGCAAGCCGTCACGCTGCTGGAAACGATCGAGCAATACGGCTACACGGCAATGATCGGCGGCGCGCGCCGCGATGAAGAAAAGGCGCGCGCGAAAGAACGCATCTTCTCGTTCCGCGACGAGTTCGGCCAGTGGGACCCGAAGGCGCAGCGCCCGGAACTGTGGAGCCTGTATAACGCGCGTCTGCATCAAGGCGAGCATCTGCGCGTGTTTCCGATCTCGAACTGGACGGAACTCGACGTGTGGCAATACATCGCTCGCGAGAACCTCGAACTGCCGTCCATCTATTACGCGCACAAGCGCGAGATCGTGCGCCGCAACGGCCTGCTCGTGCCCGTGACGCCGCTTACGCCGATCCGCGAAGGCGAGTCGAGCGAAGAGGCGGTGGTGCGTTTCCGTACCGTGGGCGACATCAGTTGCACGTGCCCCGTTGAAAGCGATGCGGACGATCTGGAAAAGATCATCGCCGAAACGGCCGTGACGGAAATCACGGAACGCGGCGCGACGCGCATGGACGACCAGACGTCGGAAGCGGCGATGGAAACGCGCAAGAAACAAGGTTATTTCTAAGGCACGGGGTAAGAAGATTATGAGCATTCATCAACCTGAAGACCTCGGCGTGCTTCGTTTCATCACGGCTGGCAGCGTCGACGACGGCAAGAGCACGTTGATCGGCCGCCTGCTGTACGACAGCAAGGCTGTGCTGTCGGATCAACTGTCGGCGCTCTCGCGTGCGAAGAACAAGCGCACGGTCGGCGACGAAATCGATCTGTCGCTGCTGACGGACGGCCTCGAAGCCGAACGCGAGCAGGGCATCACGATCGACGTGGCATACCGCTACTTCGCGACGGCGAAGCGCAAGTTCATCATCGCCGACACGCCCGGCCACGAGCAGTACACGCGCAACATGGTGACGGGCGCCTCGACGGCGCACGCCGCGATCATTCTCGTCGACGCCACGCGCGTCACGTTCGAGAACGGCGTCGCGCAATTGCTGCCGCAGACCAAGCGCCACAGCGCGATCGTCAAGCTGCTCGGCCTGCAGCACGCGATCGTCGCGATCAACAAGATGGACCTCGTCGACTACAGCGAAGCGCGTTTCAACGAAATCCGCGACGCGTATGTCACGCTGGCGCGCCAGCTCGGCCTTGCCGATGTGCGCTTCGTGCCCGTGTCGGCGCTGAAGGGCGACAACATCGTGACGGCGAGCGAGCGCATGCCGTGGTATGCGGGCGAGCCGCTGCTCGACGTGCTCGAAGCGCTGCCCGTCGAACTGCCGACGCATCAGGCGCTGCGTTTCCCGGTGCAATGGGTCGCGCGTCAGGACGGCAGCCAGGCCGACGATTTCCGCGGCTACATGGGTCGCGTCGAATCGGGCGAAGTGAAGCTCGGCGATTCGATCGTCGTGCTGCCGGCGAACCGTCAGGCGACCGTCGCTGAGATCATCGCGCCCGTGCCGGGTGGCACGGCGCAAGTGGACCGCGCGTTCGCGGGCCAGACGGTGACGATCCGTCTGGCTGAAGACGTCGACGTGTCGCGCGGCGATACGTTCGTGCTGGCAACGGGTGTCGTGCAACCGGCGAAGAAGCTCGAAGCGGACCTGTGCTGGTTCGACGACACGCCGCTGTCGACGGCCCGCAAGTATCTGCTGAAGCAGACCACGAGCACGGTGTTCGCGCGCATCGGCGGCATCCAGCAGGTGCTCGACGTGCACACGCTGTCGCATGCGACGGACCGTCACGAACTGGCGATGAACGATATCGGCCGCGTGTCGCTGACGCTGCAAAAGCCGATCGTCGCCGACGATTACGACACGCATCCGGGCACGGGCGCTTTCGTGCTGATCGACGAAGCAACGCATCACACGGTCGCGGCCGGCATGATTCGTTCTTTCTCCGCTTGAAGCAGAAAGCGGACGGAGCGTGAGCGAAATGGGTAAGGTGTATCTGATCGGCGCCGGGCCAGGCGCTGCCGACCTGATCACGGTTCGCGGCGCGCGGTTGCTGGGGCTCGCCGATGTCGTGCTGCACGATGCGCTCGTCGAGCCGGCGATGCTCGATTACGCACCGCGGGCGCGCAAGATCGCGGTGGGCAAGCGTTGTGGGCAGCGCTCGACGGCGCAGCACTTCATCAACAAGCAGATCGTCGATGCCGCGCGCCAGCATGGTGTCGTCGTGCGGTTGAAGGGTGGCGATCCGATGCTGTTTGGTCGCGCCGATGAAGAGATGCGTGCGCTGGAGGCGGCCGGCATCGAGTATGAAGTCGTGCCGGGCATCACGGCGGCGTTGGCGAGTGCGGCGTCGCTGCGACGTTCTTTGACGCTGCGCGGCGTGTCGCGCAGTGTGGCGCTCGCGACGCACAGCCGCGCACCGGATTCCGCCGAGATTCGCGAGCAGGTGAACGCGGATTCGCTGGTGTTTTACATGGGCCGCGACAGCGCGCCCGAGATCGCGCAGCAACTGATCGACGCGGGCCGTCCGGGTTCGACGCCGGTGGCGATTGTCGAGGCATGCTCGACGCCGCGCGAGCGCATGTTGACGCTGACGCTCGATGGACTTGCGGCTGGCGATGCGCAATTGTGGCTCGACGCGTCACAGCCTTCGCTGCTGATGATTGGCGACGCGTTTGCCGAGCGGGTTGCGTGCAGCGATCCTGAGTCGGCTGTGGAGCAAGGTCAGCCAGTTTTGCGGGTCGCTTAAGTTTCTATCTCTGCTGTTTTCTATTGATCGGCCGCATTCGCGTGAGTGAATGCGGCCGATTGTCTTTTCCGCGCGTCATCGAGTCAGGCACGTGCGTTGCGTTAAGATTTCCTTTCGCTTTGCATTCGTACTGGACTCATGCCTTTTTCTTCTTTGCGTCGTTCTTTACTGATTGCGCTTGCGGCCGTTCCCGTGATCGGCGTGCGTGCGCAGCCGGCTTCTTCTGTGTCGATCAATCTCGCTGCGCGCGAGCGGTTCGAAAAACTGGAAGCGTCGAGCGGTGGCCGCCTTGGTGTGGCTGCGCTCAATACGGCGGATGGGTCGTATGTCGGCTATCGCGAGTCGGAGCGCTTTCCGATGTGCAGCACGTTCAAGCTGCTTGTCGTTGCGCTGGTTTTGAAGCGCAGCATGGCCGAGCGTGGTTTGCTCGATGAGCGTGTTCGATACGGTGACGCGGATCTCGTCGCTAACTCGCCTGTTACGAAGCGGCGCGTGGGCGAGGGCATGACGATCGGCGAACTGAGTGCCGCGGCGCTGCAGCACAGCGATAACACGGCAGCTAACTTGTTGCTGACGGCTGTTGGTGGGCCGGAAGTGTTGAACCAGTTCGCGCTTTCGATTGGGGATGAGTGGTTTGATTTGTTGCGCGGGGAGCCGGAGGTTAATGCATCCGTGCCCGGCGACATGCGGGATACCACGACGCCGCGGGCGATGATGCTCGATGTGCAGAAGCTTTTGCTCGCGGATGATGTGCTGGGGCCGCAGCAGCGGGCGCTGTTGAAGGCGTGGATGCTGGGTAATGTTACTGGCGCGGCCAGGATTCGGGCTGCTGTGTCCGGTTCTGGTTCTCGTTCTGGTTGGCTGGTCGCCGACAAGACAGGGAGCGGGGATTACGGCACGGCTAATGATGTGGCTGTGGTGTATCCGCCTTCGGCGGCGCCTTTTGTTATCGCTGTCTATTTCACTGGCGTGATGCCGAAGGAGACGCTGCCGCGGGATGAGGTTGTTGTTGAGGCTGCGAGGATCGTGTTTGATGTGATGAAGTGATTTTTTTTTGTCTGCGACGCTTTGGGTGGGTTGGCTTTTTTGCGCTGGGATTCGCGGCTTGGTGGCGTGCTTCGGGCGTTGTCTCTGTGCGTTTGGCTTTTCGCTGGCATCCGCGAATTGGCTTTTCGCTGGCATCCGCGTTACGTTAGCGTGCTTCAGGCGTCGCCCCTGTGCGGGGCGGCACCTACTTTTCTTTGCCGCCGCAAAGAAAAGTAGGCAAAAGAAAGCGGCTCACACCGCCAATTCTTGACGTTTTCCCACGGGCCCCCAACGTCCCCACCCTTCACACGCCAGCGCCCTTGCACGTGCGCGTTGCCAGCGCGCTGAATGCGCGCCTCACCCACTTCAAACACCCGTACATGAGCCGGCGTCAGCGAATGGTATGTGCCGCCTAGGTGGCAAACTGTGTGTAGGTTGTCGCGTCGTATAGGGTAGCGCTCTTACAGGGTGGGAGGCGTGCGATATCGGTCCGGAGTGAAGCGTGCGAAGCACTATGGCCTACACACAGTTTGCCACCTGGGCGGCAGTGGACTGTCTGGCATGGCGTGCTGTGACGCGGGTATATGAAGCGGGTGAGGCGTACGGAGAGGGCGTTGGCAACGCAGGTGAACAGGTGCGCTGCCGTGTGAAGGATGGGGACGTTGGGGGCCCGTGGATAAGAACAAGAGCTGGCGGTGTGAGCCGCTTTCTTTTGCCTACTTTTCTTTGCGGCGGCAAAGAAAAGTAGGTGCCGCCCCGCACAGGGGCGACGCGTGAAGCGAGCTAACGTAACGCGGATGCCAGCGCAAAGGCAAACACCCAAACGCGAACGCATGAAGCCCGAGGACAAATCGCGGAGGCCAGCGAAGAAACAGACCCCACCCAACGTCGCCAGACAAAAAGCAAAACCAAAACCAAAACCAAAACCAACCTCAAACCAAAGCCTGCCGCAGGCAATAGATAGCAATCGCCTCAATCACTTCGGCATCCTCGCCAACAGCCGTACTACAACGAATCTCAACAGAAGGATTCGCGCTGCGGCACTGATCAAGAATCACCGGCAGATCACGCCGAACATGCCCACCTTGCCCAAAAAAAACCGGCACAACGCTGACAACGGCAGCACCTGCTGCGACCTGAGCAGCCACAGCCTCAGGCAAACCAGGCGTCATAAGCTCAAGAAACGCCAACGAAACCGGCCCAGCGGCCTCCCCGCGCAACTCAAGCAACCGGGCGCGCAGCCGCTCGAAAGGCTCGGCCCAGCGAGGATCTCTCGCGCCATGCGCAAACAGCACCACGCCATGAGATCCCATATCGCCTCGTAGAGAACAAATAAAAAACGCCTAATGCCTGTCGACCCACTTGAGCCCGACGAGCCCAAGCACGAGATAGATCAACCCCGGCGTCGCCGCCGTCAACGGCGCTGGCCACGTATTCAGATTGCCGATGTGCGAGAACAGCGTATTGAACAGCTGAAAGCTCATCCCCAGCATGATCCCGCCGAACACCTTCACCCCAACCACGCCCGCGCGCGTGTGCAGGTAAGCAAACGGCAGCGACAGCACCAGCATCACGAACACCGCGAACGGATACAACACCTTGCGCCACAGCGCGATCTCGTACCGTTGCGTGTCCTGATGGTTCTCGGTCAAGTGCTGGATATAACGGAACAGATTGAACATCGACATCCGCTCCGGCGCAACCAGCAGCACCGACAGAATCTGCGGCGTCAATTCCGAGCGCAGCGAGTATTCAGGCAACGTCACCTGCTTCGCGCGATACACCGGGTTCAACGCATCGGCGGGCTTGCTGGAGTCCTGCGCGACGTCGATCAGTTGCGTGTCCGTGACGTCCGTCAGCAGCCAGTGGCCGGGCGGCTGATACTTGCCCGACTTCGCGATGCGCACGTTCGACAGACGGAACTTCGAGTCGAACTCGTAGATGCGCACGTTCGAGATAGTCGCGTCCGGCTGCAACTGCCCGACGTTCACGAAGCGCGTCACCTGTTCGCCGTCGGCACGCGCCGTCAGCGTGTCCTTCACCCAGACGCCCGACTCGAAATTGCTCGACACCGACGACCCGAGCGCCTCCAGACGCACCCGCTCCGACAACTGATCCGTGTACGGCCCGACCACTTCGCCAATGATGTACGTGAGGAACACCAGCGGGATACCGATCTTCAGCAGCGAGCGCAGCGCCTGGTTGGTGGCGAGACCGGACACGCGGAAAATCGTGTACTCGGAATTCGCCGCCATCTGCGCGAACACGTAGATCGCGCTGATCAACGCCGCAACGGGAATGATTTCGTAGAAACGCGACGGCGTTTGCAGCGCGACGCGCAGCACCGCGTACTGGAACTTGTAGTTGCCGTGGCCGACCGAGTTCAGTTCGTTGATCAGGTCGAAGAAGAAGAACAGACCCGAGAACGCGAACAGAATGAAGATGAACGTGAGGTAAACCTGACGCGCGAAATACTTTTCATAGATGCGCATTGGTCACGCTCCCTGCGCCGGACGGCTCGACGACCGGCTGAACGTCGCCCGCGTGAAGAGCGGCCGGTTGCGCACCCGCAGCCAGAAAATGAACGCGACGACCAGCGCTACCACGACATGCAACCCCACGAGCCCCACGCCGAACGACATCTTGCCTTGCTCGATCCACGACTGCACGACGTTCAGCAGGTTCGAGTACGTCAGATAGATCAGCACGGCCATCACGAGATTAATCGTGCGGCTGCGGCGCGGATTCTGGTGCGCGAGCGGGATGGCGAGCAGCATCAGGTTGATCGCGATCAAGGGCAGGCCCGCGCGCCATGCGAATTCAGCCAGATTCTGGCGGGTCGGGTCGCGGAACAGGTCGAGCGTCGGCGTGCCCGTCGTGGTGGGCGTATTGACGACCGGCTGGCTCTGGATCTTCACGCCATAGCGCTCGAACTCCATGATGCGGAAGTCGGGATGGCCCGGCTCGCCGTCATAGCGGCGGCCGTTTTCGAGCACGACGAAGCGGTCGCCGTTCTTATGCGTTTCCGTGTGGCCGTTCTTCGACACGACCACGTTCACCTTGCCGCCCTCGGTGCTCGTGACGAATACGTTTTCGACGTGACCCTGATCGGGCGACATCTTCTCGATGAAGAACACGCGATGGCTCGTAGCCGATTCGCGGAACTGGCCCGGCGCGAGCAGCGAGACCTCGTCGCGCTGCTGGAAGCGCGCGCGGATCAGCTTGCTCTGCTGGTTCGACCACGGCCAGCCGACGAACACGAAGAAGGCAATCAGAATGATGATGGGCGTCGCGAACAGGCCGATCGGCTTGATGAAGCGTGTGAGGCTGACGCCCGAGGCGAGCCACACGACCATTTCGGAATCCTTGTACCAGCGCGTGAGCACGAACAGGATCGACACGAACAGCGTCGCGACCAGCATGATCGCGAGGTAGCCGATGACCGTCAGACCGATCAGCACGAGCACGTCGCGCGGGTCGATTTCACCGGACGCCGCGAAGCCGACGATGCGGATCATCATCGTCGTCAGGACCAGCGTGAGCAGAACCATGAACACGGCGCCAGCCGTATACGCCAGTTCGCGCTGGAGAGAGCGTTCAAAAATCATGGTTGATGAGGAGAGGGCGCGCTCCGACAGGCAGTGGGGTTGAGCCCCGTCACGCCTTCGTGCAGCCGCCGCGGGAAAAATAGCGGATAATTGCGGCTTTCATCCTAAGCCCAGATTTTATCCGAGGACAAGCGCGATGGACTTTAGCATAAAAGCCTGTGATTGGAGCAAAGGCTCGACCAACGGGTTCCTTACCGGAAAATCGGATTGCATCGTGATCGGCGTGTTCGAGTCGCAGACGCTGTCGGGCGCGGCGCTGGAAATCGACGCGGCCACCAAGGGTCTGCTCACGCGCATCATCAAGGCGGGCGACATGGACGGCAAGACGGGCAGCACGGTGTTCCTGCATGAAGTGCAGGGCATCGGCGCGTCGCGCGTGCTGCTGGTCGGTCTCGGCAAGCAGGACGCGTTCACCCAGAAGGTCTATGGCGACGCCGTGCGCGCCGCGTGGCGCGCTATCCTCGGCACGAAGATCACCCAGGTCACGTTCACGCTCGCTCAGGCGCCTGTCAAGGAACGCTCGTCGGACTGGGCCGTGCGCGCCGCCATTCTGGCACTGCGCGAACTGACTTACCGGTTCACGCAGATGAAGAGCAAGCCGGACAACAGCACGCGCGCGCTCAAGCGTATCGTGTTCAGCGTCGACGCAGCTGACGAGAAGCTCGCGAAGGTAGCCCTCAAGCAGGGCGTCGCGCTGTCGAACGGCATGGATCTGACGAAGGACCTCGGCAACCTGCCGGGCAACGTCTGCACGCCGACCTATCTGGCCACGACCGCGAAGAAGCTCGCGAAAGACTGGAAGCTGAAGGTCGAAGTGCTCGGCCAGAAGCAGCTCGAAGCACTCAAGATGGGTTCGTTCCTGTCGGTCACCAAAGGCTCCGTCGAGCCGCCGCAGTTCATCGTTCTCCAGTATCAGGGCGGCTCCGCGAAGGCCGCGCCCGTCGTGCTGGTCGGCAAGGGCATCACGTTCGACACGGGCGGCATTTCGCTCAAGCCCGGCGACAGCATGGACGAGATGAAGTACGACATGTGCGGCGCGGGCTCCGTGCTCGGCACGCTGCGCGCCGTCGCAGAAATGGGCCTGAAGCTGAACGTGGTCGGCATCATTCCGACCTGCGAAAACATGCCGGCCGGCAACGCGACCAAGCCGGGCGACATCGTCACCAGCATGAAGGGCCTGACAATCGAAGTGCTGAACACGGACGCGGAAGGCCGCCTGATCCTGTGCGACGCGCTCACGTATGCCGAACGCTTCAAGCCGGCCGCCGTGATCGACATCGCGACGCTGACGGGCGCCTGCATCATTGCGCTCGGTCATCACAACAGCGGCCTGTTCTCGAAAGACGACGCGCTTGCGGGCGAACTGCTCGACGCATCGAAGGAAGCCTCCGACCCGGCATGGCGCCTGCCGCTCGACGACGAGTATCAGGATCAGCTGAAGTCGAACTTCGCCGATCTCGCGAACATCGGCGGACGTCCGGCGGGCAGCGTGACGGCAGCGTGCTTCCTGTCGCGCTTCACGGAAGCGTATCCGTGGGCTCACCTCGACATCGCGGGCACCGCATGGAAGAGCGGTGCAGCAAAGGGCGCGACGGGCCGTCCCGTGCCGTTGCTGTCGCAGTTCCTGATCGACCGCGCTGCACAATGACGTGTAGCAGTCCGATCGCGCATCAAGCAGCGAAGCAGGATCGCCGATGACACGCATCGACTTTCATTCGAACGTCGGCGATTCGCTGCAGTATGCTTGCCGTCTCGTGCGCAAGGCGTATCAGGCCGGCCAGCCGCTCGTCGTGCTGGCCGAACCGCCGCGCCTGCGCGCGTTCGACGAGCAGTTGTGGACCTTCTCGCCGCTCGACTTCATCCCGCACTGCCTCGCGGTGAGCCCGCTTGCGGCGCAAACGCCCGTCGTGCTGACGTCGTCGCTCGACGACGCGCCGCATCATCAGATACTGTTGAATCTGGGCGCGACGGTGCCGTCGCAGTTCGCGCGCTTCGAGCGCCTGCTGGAAATCGTCGGCAACGCGCCCGACGAACTCGCCGCGGGGCGCGAGCGCTATCGCTTCTACCGCGATCGCGGCTATGCTCTGAATAACTACAAGCAGGGCGCCTGACGGGTTCTGTCCGCTCGATGCGCGGTGTTGTCCGATTTGCGCAGAACCGGCTCGTCCGATCTTTAAAGGGAGTGCTTTCGTGTCCCAATCTTCCGACCCTTCCGACTCTTCCGATCAAGACATCCCCACTCTCACCGATGTGATGGAGACGGGCCACGAGCCGCATGCGAAGGCGAAGCGGCCGAAGCGCAGCAGCGCGCACGCCCATGAAGGCGCGCATGCGCGCAGGCATGGAACGGCGCACGGCGCGCAGCATGACGCGAGCCATGATGCGCCTCACGAGGCGAAGCAACAGCCAGCCGCGCACGCGGAGCCGCAAACGCCGTCTGTCCATGCTGACGACGACGTGCCCGTTCTCGATTCCATCTACGAATCTCCGCGTACGCCGATGCGCGAGCCCGCGCAGTTCGTGCCGGGTGAAGCGGAGTTCACATCGGGTTCGGCTGCCGAGCACTATGTCGCGCCGTCCGTGCCGGATGCGCTGACGACGCCCGTGGAGCACGCACCTGCGCCGACGCCTGCGGCGAGGTCCGACTACGATGCCGACGTGTTGGCCGAGCGTTTGCGCGGCCGTTTCGCGACCTATCTGAAAGGCGATGGCCGCAATCTGATCGAGGCGCGCTGCCGCGATGCATTCCAGGATCACACGACCTGGCTCGTCAATCAGATCACGCGCGAGGTTGCGCTCGCGCTGGAAACGGAAATGCTCAGTTGGGTGCGCGAGGCGATCCGCGAAGAACTCGGCAATTCGACCACCAGCAAATAAGCAGTGGCTGCGTGCGTTACTTGAGCGTCAGGATCCAGCTTGCCAGCGACACGGCTTCGTCCTGCGTGACCTGCGTGTTGGCAGGCATCGGCACGGGTCCCCACACGCCTGCGCTGCCTTCCATGATCTTGCGCGTGAGGTAGACCACGGCATCGCTGCGCGTCGCGTATTTAGCGGCGACATCGTGCAGCGGAGGTCCCATGAATTGCCGCGTGACCGAATGGCAGCTCATGCAGTTCTGCTTTTGCGCGAGTGCGAGGCCCGGAGCTTGCGCGCGCGCCGTGCCGGTGAATGCCAAAGTGCCTGCCAGCACGAGTGCCGCATACGACTTCGATTTCATTATGGTCTCCGCCGGTGACTCAGCCCGGCTCGTGGTGGACGCATTATAAGAGCAAAGGGGCACACGGAGAGCCGTGTGCCCCTTTGCCCGTCGAAGCGTTGTTTGCGTCACCCTGCGATGCCGCGCCGCGTCAGTCCGTGACAGCGCCCTTGTTGGCCGGCTTCACGAGCGCCGCGAACTTGGCCAGCACGCCGCGCGTGTAACGCGGCGCGGGCTGCTTCCATGCGCCGCGGCGGCGTTGCAGTTCGGCGTCGTCGACATTCAGTTGCAACAGCAGCTTGTGCGCATCGATCGTGATCGAGTCGCCTTCCTGCACGAGCGCGATCGTGCCGCCGGCGAACGCTTCCGGCGCGACGTGACCCACGACCATGCCCCACGTGCCGCCCGAGAAGCGGCCGTCGGTGATGAGACCGACCGATTCGCCAAGCCCCTTGCCGATGATCGCAGACGTCGGCGCGAGCATCTCCGGCATGCCCGGACCGCCTCGCGGGCCGAGATAGCGCAGCACGACGACGTCGCCTGCCTTGATCTTGTCGGCGAGGATCGCATCCATTGCGCTTTGCTCGTCGTCGAACACGCGCGCCGGGCCCGTGATGACCGGATTCTTCAGGCCTGTGATCTTCGCGACGGCGCCGTCTTCGGCGAGGTTGCCCTTGAGGATCGCGAGATGGCCTTCGTCGTAGAGCGCCTTGTCGAGCGGATAGATCACTTTCTGGTCCGCGCGCGGCTTGCTGGGCACGTCCTTCAGTTCTTCAGCGATGGTCTTGCCCGTGATGGTCACGCAGTCGCCGTGCAACAGGCCTGCATCGAGCAGCAGCTTCAACACTTGCGGGATGCCGCCGGCCTGGTGCAGATCGGTAGCGACGTACTTGCCCGACGGCTTAAGGTCGCAGATCACGGGCACTTTCTTGCGCATCCGCTCGAAGTCGTCGATCGTCCATTCGACTTCCGCCGCGTGCGCGATGGCCAGATAGTGCAGCACGGCATTCGTCGAGCCGCCCGTCGCCATGATCAGCGCGACGGCGTTTTCGATCGACTTCTTCGTGATGATGTCGCGCGGCTTGAGATCCTTCTTCACGGCCTCGACCAGCACGCGCGCCGATTCCGCTGCCGAATCCACTTTTTCCTGATCGGGGTTCGCCATCGTCGACGAATACATCAGCGACATGCCGAGTGCCTCGAACGACGAGCTCATCGTGTTGGCCGTGTACATCCCGCCGCACGAGCCCGTGGTCGGGCAGGCATTCTGTTCGACCCCTTCGAAATCTTCCTGCGACATGCGGCCCGCCGTGAACTCGCCGACGGCCTCGAACGACGACACGATGGTCAGGTCCGCGCCTTTCCACTTGCCCGGCTTGATGGTGCCGCCGTACACGTAAATGCCCGGCACGTTCATCCGCGCGAGGCCGATCATGCCGCCCGGCATGTTCTTGTCACAGCCGCCGATCACGACGACGCCGTCCATCCACTGGCCTTGCACGCAGGTCTCGATGCAGTCGGCGATCACTTCGCGCGACACCAGCGAGTACTTCATGCCCTCCGTGCCCATCGACATGCCGTCCGAGATGGTCGGCGTGCCGAAGGTCTGCGGATTCGCGTCGGAGCGCCTGACGGCTTCGACGGCGGCGTCGGTGAGGCGTTGCAGGCCGGCGTTGCACGGCGTGATGGTCGAGTGGCCGTTGGCGATGCCGATCATCGGCTTGTCGAAGTCGTCCTTCTGGTAGCCGAGCGCGTAATACATCGAGCGGTTCGGCGAACGCGCGACGCCTTGCGTGATGTTCTTCGAACGACGGTTGTACGGCATGGGGAGCTCCATCCAGTTGTTTTGATGTGCGCGCCAATCGGCTCGCTTCCCGCTTGCGGCGCAACGGCCTGGGCGGTTCCAGCGCGGGTTCTTTAGTCTAGTTCGGGCGCGTTGGGCAAGAATGGAGTTTCTGCAAAAGAATGTCCAATATATTATTCAGCGTCGTTTAGGTCGTAAAATATATCAATGAGCCTGCCTGCCGTCCCTGATCTGCGCCAGTTGCGCTATTTCGTGACCGTCGCCGAAGAGAAGCACTTCGGCCGCGCGGCGGCGCGGCTGTCGATGACGCAGCCGCCGCTGTCGCAGGCAATCCGCGCGCTCGAAGACACGCTGGGCGTCGAACTGTTTGCGCGCACCAAACGCTCGGTCGAGCTGACGTCGGTCGGCGCGGATCTGCTGCCCGAGGTGCGGCGGCTGCTCGCGGGTGCGGAGGGGCTGCGGCCATTGGCGCAGAGTCTTGCGCGCGGCGAGGCGGGGGTGCTGTCGCTGGCGTTCGTGTCGACGGCGGATTACGGGCTATTGCCGCCGCTGTTGCGCGAGTTCGGCGCGCGCCATCCGCGCGTGCGGCTCGAACTGCTCGAGGCGACCAGCGACGTGCAGATCGACGAGCTGGTCGCGGGGCGTGTCGATGCGGGACTGGTCATCGGGCCGCTGCCGCCGCGCTACGCGTCGCAGCTGTCGTGGCTGCCGCTGGCGCGCGAGCCGCTGGTGATCGCGATGTCGACGGAGATGGCGGCGCGTATCGAGTTCGATGCAGAGCTCGATGCTGCGGGCGATGGAGCCAGCGGGGCGGGCGCGGCCGAATGGCGCGACGAGCCGTTGAGCCTTGCGCAAGCGGGCGATGCGCCGCTGGTCGTTTTCCCAAGGCGTCTGGCGCCAGGCTTTTATGACATGATTATGGATTGCTACGGCGCGGCCGGTCTCACGCCGCACATCGGCCAGGAGGCGATCCAGATGCAGACGATCGTGAGCCTGGTGTCTGCGGGCATGGGTGTCGCGCTGGTGCCGCAATCGTTGCGTAACCTGCGGCGCACGGGCGTCGTGTATCGTCCGTTGCGTGAGGCGGTGCCCGCCGTCGTCACCGGGCTGGTGTGGCGCACGGCGGAAGTGAGCCCTGTGCTCGCCGGTTTCATCGACATCGTGCGCGCTCACGCCGATGTGCTTGCCGGCTAGCGGCGAACCCTTTGTGGCGCGGCGCGTCCAATGCGCTTGAGTTTCCAGATTACCGAACCCCTATAACGATACGATGCACATTCACCCGAATTTCGATCCCATCGCCATTCATCTCGGGCCGCTGGCCGTCCGCTGGTATGGCCTGATGTACCTGGTCGCCTTTGTCATGGCGATCGTCGTGGGCCGGTTGCGGCTGCGTCTGCCGCATGTCGCGGCACAGGGCTGGACCCCGAAGGATATCGACGACATGCTGTTTTACGGCGTGCTCGGCACGATACTCGGCGGACGTCTGGGTTATGTGCTGTTCTATAAGGCGAGCTGGTACTTCGCGCATCCTCTCGACATCTTCAAGGTTTGGGAAGGGGGCATGTCGTTCCATGGCGGATTTCTCGGCGTGACGCTCGCGATGGTGTTGTTTGCGTGGCAGCGTAAGCGTACGTGGCTGCAGGTGACCGATTTCGTCGCGCCGATGGTGCCGACTGGTCTTGCGGCGGGGCGGCTTGGTAACTTTATCAATGGTGAGTTGTGGGGGCGGGTGACGTCGCCCGATGCGCCTTGGGCGATGCTGTTTCCCGGTGCCGCGAATGAAGACGCCGGGTGGCTGGCGGCGCATCCGGTGCAGGCCGCGCAGTGGCATCTCGGTGAGGTGTTTGCGCAATATCATATGTTGCCGCGGCATCCGTCGCAGTTGTATGAGATCGCGCTTGAGGGTGTCGTGCTGTTTCTTGTGCTGTGGTTTTTTACGCGGAAGCCGCGGCCTGTTGGGGCTGCTTCGGCTGTGTTTTTGATTGGCTATGGGCTTGCACGTTTCACGGTTGAATTTGCGCGTGAGCCGGATGACTTTCTTGGGCTGCTGGCGTTGGGGCTGTCTATGGGACAGTGGCTGTCGCTGCCGATGGTTATTGCCGGGGTGTTGATGCTGGTGTGGGCTTATCGGCGGAATGCGCGTGAGGCGGCGCGGGCTGTTAATGCGGGGTAAGGGTTGGTTTTTGTCTGCGACGCTGGTGGGGTGGTTTTGATTTTGCTGGCATTTTCGCGATTGGTCTTTGCGCTTCGCTGGTCGGGGTGTTGGCCTTTGCTTTCGCTGGCATCCGCGTTACGTTATCGTGATTCAGGCGTCGCCCCTGTGCGGGGCGGCACCTACTTTTCTTTGCCGCCGCAAAGAAAAGTAGGCAAAAGAAAGCGGCTCACACCGCCAGCCCGTGTTCTTATCCACGGGCCCCCAACGTCCCCACGCTTCACTCGGCAACCGCATGACTCATGCTCGTTGCCAGCGCACTTGCGGTGCTCATCACCCGCTTCACGCCCCCGCGTTACAGCATGCCGTGCCACATATTCCACGGCCGCCCAGGTGGCAAACTGTGTGTAGGTTGTCGCGTCGCATAGGGTAGCGCTCTTACAGGGTGGGAGGCGTGCGATATCGGTCCGGAGTGAAGCGTGCGAGGCACTACGGCCTACACACAGTTTGCCACCTGGGCGGCGCATACCATTCGCTGCCGCTTGGCCGGGTAGGGGTATTTGAAGTGGGTGAGGCGTTGATTCGAAGCGTTGGCAACGAGCATCACCCGGGGCACTGCCGTGTGAAGGGTGGGGACGTTGGGGGCCCGTGGATAAGAAGATGGGCTGGCGGTGTGAGCCGCTTTCTTTTGCCTACTTTTCTTTGCGGCGGCAAAGAAAAGTAGGTGCCGCCCCGCACAGGGGCGACGCGTGAAGCACGCTAACGTAACGCGGATGCCAGCGAAAAGCCAATTCGCGAATGCCAGCAAAATCAGAACCACCCCACCAGCGTCGCAGACACAAAAAATCACTTCATCTGCACAGACCCTGAAACATTAACAGTCACGGTGGACGTCCCACCTTCAACCGGCACAGGCGCCGCCGCCTTAGCACTAACATCCGACCGCATGCTCATCATCATGACAGGCCGCGGCGGCACGCCGCCACTATGCCCGACATTCACTTCACGAATCGTATAACCGCTATACCCGAATGCCTGCGCAGCCGCACCAGCCTGCTGCTTGAACGATGCAATCGCCTGTCCCGTCAACTTCTGCCCGGCAGCGCGCTCAGCCTCCGGCGACAGTGAAAACTGCACATTCCCAACCTGCATGATCGAAGACAATTGCCCCGCAAGCTTCGACGCCGCCGCGAAGTCGTGCGACTCCAGCACGATCTCCGTGCGGCCCCGCCACGCCGAAATGCGCCCGTCGCGATCGGTCGACGGATAGATCGAGAACGACCCGGTGCGCGCCGTCACGCCGCTCACGCCCTTGGCCTTCTGCAACGCCTGGTCAGCATGCTGGTTCAACGTGCCCGTCAGCGACGACGGATCGCTGGCCTCCTGTTCGTAAAACAGCGTGATATCGACAACGTCCTGCGGTATATCGGCGCTCGCCTGCGCGTTCAGCGACAGCACGCCGGCCGGCTGGTACTGCTGCACAACGGTTTGCGCATTGGCCGCGACGGACGTGAGCGCAAGTGCAACAGGCGCCGCGCACGCGCCGGCCGCGAGCGCCCACACGAGCGCAGATTTTCTGGTCATTCTTCGACTCCTTTGTTGAGCAGGTTGTGCATGCATGCGTCGAGGTCCGCGTCGCCGGACGCAGTGGCGCGGCGCGCGTGGCATGACGCTTGCGAGGCGGTTAGGCGTCTGAAAGGGGCGTCTGGTTCCCGAGTGAATGCTCGAATCTCACGCGAACGCCTGTTCACCACGCATTCATGCAGCGCGCTTTGCAAGCTGCTTCGTGATGAACGCCCATTCCGCCTCCGTGACGGGCGTGATCGACAGACGGTTGCCCTTCGCGAGCACGCGCATGTCGGCAAGCTCGGGATGCTCGCGCAACGCCGCCAGCGCAATCAGCTTGATCTTCTTCTTGAATACGACGTCGACGAGCGTCCAGCGCGGCGTTTCCTGCGTCGATTTCTCGTCGTAATAGGGACTCTTCGGATCGAACTGGGTCGGGTCGGGATAGGGCGTCGACGATACTTCCGCGATGCCCGCAATGCCCGGCTCAGGGCAACTGGAGTGGTAGAACAGCACGCCGTCGCCAATCTTCATGACGTTGCGCATGAAGTTGCGCGCCTGATAATTGCGCACGCCCGTCCAGGGCAGCGTGCGTTGCGGGGCATTCGCGAGATCGTCGATGCTCGCTTCGTCCGGTTCGGACTTCATCAGCCAGTAGCGCATGAGTCGGATTGAACGTGAGATAAAAGGAAGGTCTTCGTCGAACTGCTTCAAACGGCTTGCAACGCGGAGCGCGCCAATCTGCACAAAGCGCGCGCCCAAAGAAAAACGGCACCGGACAAAGTCCGATGCCGTTCGTATGGGTCCCCGCCTTAGCCGCTAGGCCGGCATCCTGAACCTGAGGTTCAGAATTGGTCGCAGTTAGCAGCACTTCGGGTACATCAGACAGAGTGACGCGCACACCCGTGCTACAAATTTCCGCAACCGTGCACATAGCATTGGTTCAAGGAATATATGACCTTGGCGAACCAGGCAGGGAAGCTTTAAAACGTTTGCTCTACAACATGAGCCCGACCGCGAAACAATCAAGCCCACCAGAATTTTCTTTACTGCACGCTGCTGTACTGTTGAATCACAGTGCCCAGCTGCTCATTCATCTGGTGCATTGTACGCCGGATTTCTTCGGCGGGAAATGATTCTCCGTGTCGCACGCTGGCTTGCAACCTAAGCAGTTCCGATGCCAGCGACAATGCCGCCATCACCGCGATACGGTCCTGGCCGCGTACGTTGCTGTTGGAGCGGATCTTCGACATCTCGGCGTCGACGCGCGCCACCGCTTCGAGCAGCGCCGCTTCCGTTTCAGGCGAGCAGGCGAGACGATAGGGCTGGCCGAGGATCGACACTTCGATCTGCTTCGTGGTCATGCGTTTTCTCCGTGGCGGGTCGCGTCGTTGTTCGCGTCGTGATTGGCCTGCACCTGCTGCTCGGGCGCGAGGAGATCGAGTTGATTGTCGGGCTCATGACCGCGAGCGCGCGGCAGCTTCTCGAGGATGGCGTTCAGACGCACCTGGGCGTCGTCGATCTTCGCGGACAGCGCATCGCGCTCCGCTTGCAATGCGGCGCGTTCTTCGCGGGTCTGTTCGAGTTCTACGCGGGTCGCTTCGCATTCGGCGCGCGCTTGTGCGAGCTGTTCTTCGAGTGCGAGGCGCGCTTCGTTGTAGCGTTGGCTGATCTCGATCAGCCGGCCGATGTTCTGTGACAGTGTTTCGAGTTCGGTGAGCATGTGCTGCGTCCTCTAAAGACATGGCATTCTAGCGCGGAATGTCGCACGCTCGGGCATTTGTCTCGTTTCGAGACGTAACAGTAGCGCTTTAATGCCGCATTATCCAGGTGTGTCGTCGCGATTCACGCATTTTTACCCTTAAAAAAGGACTCTTTCTAACAGTCCACCCTCGTCGTCCCTGCGCCGTCCCCGCGTTTCTTGACGCGTGTGTGCGCCACTTCTAAACTTGCGGCACTCTGGTGCCCGCGCGCGGTATCGCGCCGCGCGCAGTTAAACGGGAAGCAGGGAGCGAAGTCCGCCCGGACGAGCCAACCTGCGCTGTCCTCGCAACGGTACAACGACCGCAGTTCCTGCAGGTCGACCCATGCACGCGTCGAGCCATCCATGAGAGCCGATGCCGTGCGAAGCGCCACTGCGCATGCTGCGTGGGAAGGCGGGTCGGCCAGTCGTCAGCCCGGATACCGGCCGGAGGCAAGGAGCGTGTTGCTCCTTGTACAGGCATCGGCCCACGAGGAGCGGGCCGCGCACAGGCCCACAGGACTCTTTCGATGCTCACCTCCGTGTTTGTCCACCCGGCGTATCTGCGCCAGGTGTTTCCGCGCCCGCTGTGCCCACACTTCACACGCGCGCCGCTTGCTGCGCTCGCCGTGATCGCCTTCGCTTCAGTCCCGCTCGCCGCAGGCGCGCAGACGGTCGACGAGGCGAACCCATCCGCCACATCCACGGATCGATCGGACAATGGCTCGACGGGTTCTGCGGTGGCCGCGTCGTCATCCACTAACCCGGCGACGTTGTCGCCCATCGTGGTGACAGCCGACCGTCGCGCGCAGCGCCTCGCCGACGCGATTCCGCAGACCACGCTGTTCGACGCGCAGGACATCGCGGACAGCAGCGCGCGCGATTTGCCGGGACTGCTGCAGTTCGCGCCCGGCGCGCAGATCGTGCGAAACGGCGGACCAGGCGCGACGTCGAGTCTCTTTCTGCGCGGCGCGTCGGCGACGCAATCGCTCGTGCTGATCGACGGCGTGCGCGTCGATTCGGTGAGCCAGGGCAACGCGCAGCTCGAACAGATTCCGCTCGACCAGATCGATCACGTCGAAGTGGTCAACGGCAACGTGTCGGCGCTGTACGGGTCGGGTGCGATCGGCGGCGTAGTACAGGTGTTCACGAAGGACGGCGGCAATCATCCGCCGCGTTTTCACTTCGACGTCGAGTACGGCAGCTATCACACGCAACGCCAGGCGGCGGGCGTCGACGGTGCACTCGACAAGGACGGCCGCACGACCTTCAGCGTCACGCTCGCGCGCGCGAAGACGGACGGTTTTTCGTCGATCGACCCGGCGCTCGCGCCCGTCAATCCGAACGCAAACGGTTACTTCAACGAGAGCGTGAGCGCGTCGCTGCGCCACAAGCTCGACGACCAGTGGGACATCGGCCTGCGCTATTTTCAGTCGAACGGCAACGACAGCTTCGACAATCCCTTCGGTCTGCCCACCGATCTCAACAATCTGCACAGCAAGGTGCAGACGGCGTCAACCTTCGCGAACGGCAAGCTCACCGACTGGTGGACCACGCGCTTCGTCGTCGCGACAGGCAACGATCGCAGCAACACGTCGCTCAACGGCGACTACCTATACCGCTACGATTCGGACAACCGGCAGTACACGTGGCAAAACGATTTCACGCTTGGGCGCGATCAAAAGCTTCAACTGGGCTACGAGCATCTCGACCAGACGCTCGACTCGAATCAGTACAGCGCGCCCGCGCGTCACGTGAACTCGGTATTCGCGGGCTACACGGGGCGCTTCGGCAACAGCCAGGTCCAGGCGAACCTGCGGCGCGACCAGTACTCGGATTTCGGCGGAGCCAACAGTTACTATCTGGGCTATGGCTACGACTTCAACGAGCACTGGAAGGTGACTGCAAGCTGGTCCGATGCGTTTCGCGCGCCGAGCTTCAACGATCTGTACTACCCGTACAGCGGCAATCCGCTCATTCAACCGGAGCACAGCCATTCCGTCGAAG
This sequence comes from Paraburkholderia caribensis, assembly GCF_002902945.1. Taxonomy (NCBI): domain Bacteria; kingdom Pseudomonadati; phylum Pseudomonadota; class Betaproteobacteria; order Burkholderiales; family Burkholderiaceae; genus Paraburkholderia; species Paraburkholderia caribensis. Next base: position 2,660,531 of record NZ_CP026101.1, on the reverse strand, counting down.
CTGCACTACAGTACGCATCCGACGCGCTCGGCCTGCTGAAGCTCACGGCATTCCAGACGCGCTATACGAACCTCATCGACTATGTGCAGACCACGCCGGGCATCTACGTCGCGGAGAACGTGGGACATGCGAAAGTGCAGGGTATCGAAGGATCGTGGCAGGGCCATGTGGGCAAAACCGACGTGCGCGCGGCCGTGACGTTCCAGAATCCCGTCGATGAAGACACGCATACCGACCTGAACCGTCGCGCGCGTCATTTCGCGTCGTTCGCCGCGAACCGCAATCTCGGCAGTTGGCGGGTGGGCGGCGAATGGCTCGTGAGCGGCGAGCGCGACGACGGCGGCACGGTGCTCGGCGGGTATGGCATCGTGAACCTGTCCGCGCGCTATAACATCACGAAGTCATGGTACGTGGCCGCGCAAATCCAGAATCTCTTCGACAAGGACTATGAACTCGCCTACACGTACAACACGCCAAGGCGCGGCGCCTCCCTCACGCTCGGCTGGCAGCAGCAATAACGCGCGATGAGCGGACTCGTGCAACGTCAGCGGCAACCCCGACCGGTCCAGCTCGCGCGCGGCATGAGTGCGAAGCGCGCGCTCGCCATCTGGACGGCGCTCGGCATCGCGGCGCTCGTGGTCTTCGTGGCGTCGCTCGCACTCGGCAGCGTGAGCGTCGCGCCGTCGCGCGTGCTCGATGCGTTGCTGCCGTCGGCTGATGCATCGTCCGATCTCGCCACGCAGATCGTTCGCACGCTGCGCCTGCCGCGTGCGCTCGCCGGCTTCGGTTGCGGCGCGTTGCTTGCGCTCGCGGGCGCATTGCTTCAGGTGCTGCTGCGCAATCCGCTGGCCGAGCCGTATGTGCTCGGCGTGTCGGGCGGCGCGGCGAGCTTCGCGCTGGTCGCGATGATGGCGGGCTGCGCGTGGTGGATCGTCGATGCATCGGCGTTCGCCGGAGCGTTCGTCTCGATCCTGCTGGTGCTCGGTCTTGCACGCGGCGCGCTGTGGCGCGGCGAGCCGCAGGACGCATCGCCGCGTCTGCTGCTGACGGGCGCGGTGATCGCGGCCGGGTGGGGCGCCGTGATCACGCTGCTGTTGACGGTCGCGCCCGACAGCCGCCTGCGCGGCATGCTGTTCTGGCTGACGGGCGATCTGAACGGCGGCGGCGCGCCGTGGCTCGCACTCGCTGCGTTGTGCATCGCGTTGCTCGCGATCGTGCCCATCGCGCCGCAACTCAATGTCCTGCTGCGTGGTGACGCCGCGGCGCAAGCGCTCGGCGTGCCCGTGATGCGCGCGCGGCTGCGCGTCTATCTGGTCGCGTCGCTCGCCGCCGCCGCTGCCGTGACGACGGGCGGCACGATCGGCTTCGTCGGGCTCGTCGTGCCGCACATGCTGCGGCTCGCGTTCGGCAACGATCAACGGATGCTCCTGCCCGCAGCCGCGCTTGGCGGCGGCGTTGCCGTGATGGGCGCCGATCTGGTCGCGCGCACGGTGATCGCGCCCGCGCAGTTGCCCGTCGGCGTCATCACCGCGTTGATCGGCGTGCCCGTGTTCCTGTGGATGCTGCTTCGACGGAGGCGCGCATGAACGCACGCATGATCGCAGACACAAGCGCCGATGCCACCCTGCATGCCGACCAATTGACCTTGCGGGCCGGCTCGCGCACCTTGCTCGATGACTTCACGCACACGTTCTATCAAGGTGAAGTCTGGTGCATCGCCGGTCCGAACGGCGCGGGCAAGACGACGCTCATCTCGACGCTCGCGGGTCTTGTGCGTCCAGCGAAAGGACACATCGAACTGGACGGAATGCAGGTGAACGCATGGCCGCTCGCGCGCCTCGCGCAGCGCCGTGCGTTGATGCCGCAAACATCGCACGATGCGTTCAGCGCGAGCGTGCTCGATATCGTGCTGCTGAACCGTTTTCCGCACCTCGCGGGATGGGGCTGGGAGCGCGACGAGGATCGCGCCGCCGCGCATGCGGCGCTCGATGCGCTCGGTCTCGCGGACTTCGCTGCGCGCGACGTGCTGTCACTGTCGGGCGGCGAGCGGCAGCGCGTCGCGCTCGCGGCCGTGCTGTGCCAGGACGCGCCGCTGCTGCTGCTCGACGAGCCGCTCGCGCATCTGGATCTGCATCATCAGATCGACTGTCTCGAAGCATTGAGCGGATGGGCGCGCGGCGGCGGGCGTACAGTGATGTTCTCGTGCCACGATCTGAATCTCGCGCGGCGGTTCGCGACGCACGCGCTGCTGCTCGAAGGCAACGGCGTCGCGCATGCGGGACGCGCACGCGACGTGCTGACGCCCGAACTCGCCAGCCGCGCCTTCGGCTATCCGCTCGTGCTGATCCGTGACGGCGACGATGAAGCGCTGATTCCGGCGCTGCGCGCAGCGTCTCGCAACTGAACACGCATGAACCGAACTCTTCACGCAAACACGAACATGACCACTTTGCATTCCCTGCCTATCGTCGAGCCGCTCGAACAGTCATTGCGCGCCGAGATGCAACGCATTATCGACCTGAAGACCAAGCCGCCCGGCAGTCTCGGCCAGCTCGAGACGCTCGCGCGTCAGATGGGCATGATCCAGCGCAGCACGCAGCCCACCGTCACACGTCCCGCGATGATCGTCTTCGCCGGCGACCACGGTATTGCGAACGCGGGCGTGAGTCCGTATCCGCAAGCGGTGACGGCGCAGATGGTGCTCAATTTTCTCGCGGGCGGGGCGGCGATCAATGCGTTCAGCCGCGTGGCGGGCCTCGAACTCGAAGTGGTGAATGCAGGTGTCGCGCATGAGTTCGCGCCGCACGAAAGGCTCGTCGATATCCCCATCGCCCGTGGCACGCGCAACTTCGCGCAAGAGCCGGCCATGACGCGCGACGAAGCACTCGCCGCGATGCGCGCGGGCGCGGACCGTGTTCGTCATCATGCGTCGCTCGGCACCAACGTGATCGGCTTCGGCGAAATGGGCATTGCGAACACGTCGTCGGCTGCGTGCCTGATGAGCCGCCTGTGCGGCGTGCCCGTCGACGATTGCGTCGGGCGCGGCACGGGCCTCGACAACGCCTGGCTCGTGAAGAAGCGCAACGTGCTGGCGGCGGCGCTTGCGTATCACCCGGCATTGAATGATCCGCTCGATGTGCTCGCAACCTTCGGCGGCTTCGAGATTGCAATGATGGCGGGTGCGTACCTGGCAGCGGCGGCGGCACGCATGACGATCGTCGTCGATGGTTTCATCGCGACGTCCGCGCTGCTGGTGGCCGATGCATTCGCGCCCGCCGTGCGCGACTACTGCGTGTTCGCGCACGCGTCGAACGAAGCAGGGCACCGGCGCATGCTCGATCACTTCGGCGCGGTGCCGCTGCTCGCGCTCGATCTACGTCTTGGCGAAGGAACGGGCGCGGCGCTTGCTATGCCTTTGCTGCGCGCAGCCGTTGCATTCGTCAACGAGATGGCGAGCTTCGAATCGGCGGGCGTCGCGCAACGCGACGCATGATGCGCGACGCGTGCATCAATACAGGCGTTCGAAGCGAGAACGTTGATGAACAGAATGCGTCGAATCAGCCATGAATGAACTGCGTTATTTCTTCACGGCGCTCGGCTACTTCACGCGCGTGCCCGTGCCGCGCTGGGTCGGCTACGAACCGCATTATCTGAACGCGGCGGCGCGTTACTTTCCATTGATCGGCGCGTTGGTCGGCGCAGCGGGCGCCGTCGTATACATGGCCGCCCTGCGCATCTTTCCGCCGGGCGTGGCCGTGTTGCTGTCGATGGCAACGACGCTGCTCGTCACGGGCGCATTCCATGAAGACGGGCTGGCCGATTGCGTCGATGCGTTCGGCGGCGCCTATACGCGCGATGACACGCTGCGCATCATGCATGACTCGCGCATCGGCGCATTCGGCGCGATTGCGTTGATGGTCGCGCTTGCATTGAAGTGGCAAACGCTCGCGGCCTTGCCGCCGCTCTACGCGGCGTGGCTGATGATCGCGGCGCATGCGGCGAGCCGCGCCTGCGCGATCAGCTATCTCGTCACGCTCGATTACGTGCGAGCGCAAGGCAAGGCGAAACCGGTTGCGCAGCGCATGTCACGCAATGCTTTTGGCTGCGCTATCTTTCTGGGTATGCCATGGCTCTTCTGGCCGCACTGGCGTGCCGGTTGCATCACGCTGCTGGTGCTCGTGGTGTTGCGTTTCATGCTGGGCCGCTATTTCGTCAGACGCATCGGCGGCTATACGGGCGATTGCCTTGGCTTCGCGCAGCAGATCTTCGAACTGGCCATCTACCTGGTGGGACTCGCATGGATATCGTTCTGATCCGACACCCGGCTGTTTCCGTACAAGAGAGCGTGTGCTACGGCCAGAGCGACGTGGCGCTCGCCGATGCGCCGGAGGCGTCGGCGGCTGCCATCGCCGTGCGCCTGGCGACCTTGCAGGTGCCCGCGCCACGCGTGCTGCTGTCGAGCCCCCTCACACGCTGCGCGACGGTCGCGACCGCGCTCGCCGCGAACTTCGGTTGCGCGTACAGCATCGACGACAGTCTGAAGGAAATGGACTTCGGCACGTGGGAGTTGCAACGCTGGGACGATATCGATCGCGCGTTGCTCGATGCGTGGGCAGAGAATTTCGAAGGTGCGCGCGCGCATGGCGGCGAAAGCGTCGAGCAGTTCGTGGGCCGCGTGCGCGCGTGGTTCGACGTGTTCCAGCAGACACGGGAATTGACGCCGGCATATGTCGTCACGCATGCGGGCGTGATGCGCGTGATCGCGGCGACCGTGCTCGGGTTGCCTGTCGAGCGCTGCCTGAGATGGTCGATCGATATGGCGGGTTGCGTCTGGTTGCGCCGCGACGATACGAACCTGCAATGGTCGATCGTGCGCTGGAACGCGTGACGTCGGTTAATGGCCCGCGCGGCGCGAGCGCGCAACGTCGAGGTCTTCGCACAGTTGCGCCGCGCCTTGCGCGAGACGCGGCGCGGGGCGGTTGATCAGATCGCCGTCGATCGCAAACAGGTTGTGGCGCGCCACAGCCGTCATGCCGGGCCAGGCTTTCCATTTGTCGAGCGAAGGCAGCGGGCGATCCGGCTGCGTCGCGCCGGGCGCGGCCGTGACGATCGCCTCGGGATTGGCGGCCAGCACCGCTTCCGTCGAGATCGTCGGCACCAGCGGTTCGAGCTTCGCAAACACGTTGCGTCCGCCGCATAGTGCGATCACATCGCTGATCATGTGCTCCCCGTTGAGCGTCATCAATGGCTCGTCCCATACCTGATAGAACACGCTGACCAACGGTAGCGTCGCATAGCGCGTGCGCAGCCGCGCGATCTCGTCGCGATAAGTGCGCGCCGCCGCGTCGGCGGATGGCGACGTGCCGAGCAGCGCGCCGAGCTTCGTCAGCGATACGGCGATATCGTCCAGGCGCTGCGGCTCGCTGAAGTAGAGGGGGATGTGCAGTTCGCGCAGCCGGTCGGTCTGCCGCTGTGCATTGCCATGCCGCCACACGACGATCAGATCGGGTTTCAACGCGACGATGCGTTCGAGATCGAGCGACTTGTTGTCGCCGACGCGCGGCACCTGTTTCGCCGCGGGCGGGTAGTCGCTATACGCGACCGCACCGACGAGCTTCGCGCCGCCGCCTGCTGCGTAGATCATTTCCGTGACGTGCGGCGCGAGGCTGATGACGCGTTGCGCGGCTTGTGCGAGCGTCACGGTCGCGCCTGTGTCGTCGACGACGGTGACGGCCGCATGCGCGTGCGCTGTGATGGCAAGCGCGCAGGTCGCGATCAGTGCGCGAAGTGATCGGGAAAGTCGCATTGTTTTTATCGTGCCGTCATCGCGTGTTGCAGGCAGGTTTCCAGGCGGGTCCATTCGCTTTGCGTTGCAGGCAGCCCGAAGCGCACGCTCGCCGGATCGGCGAAGAAGCGTGTCCAGATACCTTGTTTTGCGAGCGCATCGTGCAGTTGCGCGGCGCGCGTGTCGGCGATCCATGCGAAGAGCGGCGTCGAATGCACGATGAAGCCGTGCGCAGACAGCAGCGCGACAAGTCGGGCGCTTTCGTCCGCGAGCTGCGCGCGCATGTCGTGCTGCCACGCCGTGTCGGCGAATGCGGCGCTGACGGCATGACGTGCCGGGCCGCTGACGGTCCATGCTCCCAGCGTGTGATCGAGCGGTTCGAGCAGTGCAGGGCAAGCCAGCACGAACCCCGCGCGCACGCCCGCAAGACCAAAGAACTTGCCGGGCGAGCGCAGCACGACGAGTCCTTCGCGATGCGTATGCGCGGCCAGCGACCCGGACGGCATCGCATCGGCGAACGCTTCGTCGACGATCAGCGTGCCGCCGCGTTCGCTCAGCGTTTCATGCCATTGCAGCAGCGTTGCGGGGCGCAGATGGTCGGCAGTCGGATTGTTCGGATTGACGACGACGGCATGCGTGATGTCATCAGGCAAGGTCGAACGTGTGACGTCGAGCGTGGTCACGCGGTGCCCTGCGCGCGCAAACGCAGGCGCGTATTCGCCGTACGTCAGCGGTGCAATGCCGACCGAGCCCTGTCGAAGCAGATGCGGCAGCGAGCGGATCGCCGCCTGGCTGCCCGCGACAGGCAACACATGCGATGCATCCGGCGCGCCGTAGTAACGTGCCGCACGTTCGGCGAAACCGTCGCCGTTGTCGGGCAGACGTCGCCATGCATCGGCGGGAACGGGCGGCACCGGGTAGCCGTGCGGATTGATGCCCGTCGACAGATCGAGCCACGCGTCGTAAGGGATCGCGTAGCGGCGCGCCGCTTCATGCAGATTGCCGCCGTGCAGAATGGTTCGCGTCATCGTCTAGCTCTGAAACGGCACGCTCAACAGCGCAAGCGCGATGAACATGGCGAGCCACAGGATCACGCTGCGCTCGACCAGTATCAGCGCCGCCTCGATATGCTGCGCGCTCGCCGCGTGACCTGCGCCGAGCGTCGGACGTTGTTCTATCACACCGTGATAGATGGCCGCGCCGCCGAGCAGCACGTTGAGGCTGCCCGCGCCTGAGGCCATCACGGGCCCCGCGTTCGGGCTGTCCCAGCGCGGTGCCTGTTCGCGCCAGCATTGCAGCGCGATGCGCGTGTCGCCGAGCAACGCGTAGCTGAGGGCGGTCAGCCGCGCGGGCACGTAGTTGAGCACATCGTCGAAACGCGCGGCTGCCCAGCCGAAGCGCAGATAGCGCGGCGTGCGATAACCCCACATCGCATCGAGCGTATTCGCGAGACGGAACCCCAGCGCGCCCGGACCGCCGAAGATCGCAAACCAGAACAATGCGCCGAAGATCGCATCGTTGCCGTTTTCCAATGCCGATTCGACGGCGGCACGCGACAGCGCGCTTTCGTCCGCATGCGATGTTTCTCGCGACACGATGCGCGCCGTCAACACGCGCGCTTGCGCGAGATCGCGTTTCGCGAGCGCGCGGCCGATCGGCTCGATGTGATCGTGCAAGCTGCGCGCGCCGAGCGCGAAGTACAGCAGCGCGACATGCAGCGCGCACGACCAGATCAACGGCAGCGTCAGCACGAGCCACGTGGCGATCAGAACGGGCGGCGCGACGGCAAGCAGCCACGCGAGAATGCCGAACAGCCGGCCGCGCCGGCCCGTGTTCAGCGCCGCTTCGAGCTTCGCTGCGAGCTTGCCGAAGCCGACCAGCGGATGCGCGCGGCGCGGTTCGCCGAGCCATTTGTCGACGGCGACGGCGGCCGTGGCGAGTGTCGCGACAAGCGGCAAGGACAGCAGCATCATGCGCGGCTCGCGGGTTTCAGATGCAGCGGCAGGCCCGCGACCATCATCGTTGCCTGCGTGCTGACGGCCGCGATGCGCTGGTTGAGACGGCCGAGCTCGTCGACATACAGACGCGTGGCCGCACCGAGCGGCACGACGCCCAGGCCAATCTCGTTGCTGACGACGATGATCTTCGCGCGCGCCTGCGCGAGCGTCGTTTCGAGCGCGGCGAAACGGTCGAGGTAATCGGCTAGCGGCGGCGAGCCGTCGGCAGGGCAAAGCAGGTTGGCGAGCCACAACGTCAGGCAGTCGATCAGCACGCAGTGCTGCGGCTGATCGACCTGCGCGACGGCTTGCGGCAGATCGAGCGGTGCTTCGAGCAAGGCCCACTGCGCGGGCCGTCGTTCGCGATGACGCGCGACGCGCGCAGCGAATTCGTCGTCGCCGATACGCGCGGTCGCGATATAAGTGACGGGCAACGCGCTCGCGCTAGCGAGTTGTTCGGCGTGCAGGCTCTTGCCCGAGCGGGCGCCGCCGAGGACGAAGGTGAGGTCGCGGGAAATCATCGCGTGATTGTACCGACTGTACCGACTGTACCGGCCGTGCCATCGTTCAGGCGCGTGGGCGAGAGTGCGATGGGATAATGCGGGCTTCCTTTCTCCCCCTGTTCGCGCACACTGTGTCTTCCATTCCCGACGCTTTGTCTGAACCGCTCGACGTACCGCGCGGCACGCTGATGATCCAAGGTACGACCTCCGATGCGGGCAAGAGCACGCTCGTCGCAGGTCTATGCCGTCTCGCGCGGCGCACGGGCGCGCGGGTCGCGCCGTTCAAGCCGCAGAACATGGCGCTCAATAGCGCAGTGACCGTCGACGGCGGCGAAATCGGCCGCGCGCAGGCATTGCAGGCGGTGGCCGCGGGCATCGACGCGCATACCGATCTCAACCCCGTGCTGCTCAAGCCGACCAGCGACCGCGGCGCGCAGGTGATCATCCACGGCAAGGCGCGCATGAATCTCGATGCGCGCGCGTATCACGACTACAAACCCGTCGCGTTCGAAGCGGTGCTCGAATCGTACGCACGGCTCAAGGCGTCGTACGACACGATTTTCGTCGAAGGCGCGGGCAGTCCCGCCGAAATCAATCTGCGCGATCGCGACATCGCCAACATGGGTTTCGCGGAAGCGGTGGATTGCCCCGTCGTGCTGGTCGCCGACATCGATCGCGGCGGCGTGTTCGCGCATCTGACGGGCACGCTCGCCTGTCTGTCCGAGACCGAGCAGGCGCGCGTGCGCGGCTTCGTGATCAACCGCTTTCGTGGCGACGTGAGCCTGTTGCAGCCGGGGCTCGATTGGCTCGAAGCGAAGACGGGCAAGCCCGTGCTCGGCGTCGTGCCGTATCTGCATGGCCTCACGCTCGATGCCGAAGACATGCTGCCGCGCGAGTTGCGGGCGGCGAATGCGGAGGGTCACGAGATGTTGCGCGTCGTCGTGCCCGTGCTGCCGCACATCAGCAATCACACGGATTTCGATGCGCTGCGCGCCCATCCGCAAGTCGATTTCCATTACGTGCGCGCGGGCAGCACGCCGCCGCCCGCGGATCTGATCATCCTGCCCGGCTCGAAGAACGTGCAGGGCGATCTGGCGTTTCTGCGCGCACAGGGCTGGGACGCCGTGCTGCAACGGCATCTGCGCTACGGCGGGCGGGTGATCGGCATTTGCGGCGGCATGCAGATGCTCGGGCGCGAAGTGGCGGACCCGTACGGCGTCGAAGGGCCGCCCGCGACCGTGGCCGGGCTCGGCTGGCTCGACTTCTCGACGACGCTCACGCGTGAGAAGACGCTCAAGAACGTGACGGGACGCCTCGCGGCCGAAGCCGCCGCGATCGCCGGCTACGAGATTCATATGGGCGAGACGCAAGGGCCCGCGCTCGATGTTCCGGCGCTGCTGCTCGCCGACGGGACAGGCGGCCTGCGCCCCGACGGCGCCCGTTCCACCGACGGCCAGATTCTCGCCACCTACGTGCACGGTCTGTTCGACACGCCCGCCGCGTGTGCCTCGCTGCTGGCGTGGGCGGGGTTGAGGCAAGCCGAGGCGATCGACTATCCGGCGCTGCGCGAGGCGTCGCTGGAGCGCCTCGCCGACACGCTCGCCGAACATCTCGATCTGAAGCGCTTGTGGGCGGCCGTCGGTTGATTCGTTCTCGGCAGGAATTAATCTAAGCCGTGAGGGCGATTTTTCCTACGCACCGGTTCGAATAAAGTCCGTTCCATCGACCGCGCATTCCGCGCGGTCAAACCTGATCCAAGGAACCGACATGAATCCGATCGCCGCCAGCAAACCCGAGCTTGCCGCCACGATCCTGCGCGTTGCGCTAGCCGTGTTGTATCTGGCGCACAGCCTGCAGAAAATCTTCGTCTTCACGCTGCCGGGCACGGCGCAGTTCTTTCAGTCGATCGGGTATCCGGGCTGGCTCGGTTATCTGACGGCCTTCGTCGAATTGTTCGGCGGCATTGCGTTGCTGCTTGGCGTGCAGGTCCGCTGGGTCGCGCTGGTGCTGCTGCCGTTCATGCTCGGCGCGATGTCGGTGCATCTGCCGAACGGCTGGGGCTTCGCGTCGCCGCATGGCGGCTGGGAGTATCCGGCGTTCTGGGCGGTCACGCTCATCGTGCAGTCGCTGCTCGGCAATGGCCTGTTTGCAGTGGGCGGCGTGAAGGCGGCGCCGGTTGGCCAGGCGCGCAAGGCGGCCTGACGTATCGGGCGATGCAGCGCGGGCAGGCCGGTGCGCCGCTTGCCCGCTGAATCATGTGCGGCTTTGCCGTAACGCATCCGCGATGCGTTCGGCCACTTCCCGCCAGTCTCGCGCATCCGACTGCCGGAACAGGCGCATCACGCCCGGATACCACGGCGAGTCGTCCCGCTCCAGCAGCCAGCGCCAGTCCGTCCAGTCGTGCGGCAGCATCAGCCAGCACGGCTTGCCGAGCGCGCCCGCGATGTGCGCCGCTGCCGTGTCCACGGTGACAAGCAGGTCCAACTGCGCAACGATGGCCGCCGTATCGGCGAAATCCTCGATGGCGGAGCCCAGATGCACGATGGGCTGGCCAGCGGGCGGCGCAGCGGCTTCCGTCTCGCCCTGGCCTTTCTGCAGACTGAAGAATGTCGCGCCGGGCACCGTCCACAATGGCGCGAGCGGCGCGAGACCGGGAACCGAGCGCGTCTCGTCGTGCTGGTTCCCGGCGAAGCCTTTCCAGACCAGCCCGACCTTCAGCTCATTTCCTGCGGCCAGGCGCGGGCGCCAGCGCTCGATGCGCTCCGGCAACGCACGCAGATAAGGCAGCGCGGCGGGCACTGTGTCGAGCCTGGTGCCGAACCGCAGCGGCAGGCTCAGCGGGTACGCCCAGTAGTCATGCGCGGGGAGGCCGGCGGTGTGGCTTCTGATCTCGTCCACACCCGCCATCGTTGCCATCAGCGGCTTCATCGGCTCGGGGCACATCAGCGTCAGATGACGCACGCCGAGCGTTTTCAGGAGCGGCGCGTAGCGCGCGAACTGCACACAGTCGCCATAACCCTGCTCGTGCCACAACAGAAGCGACTTCCCTTCGAGCGATTCTCCCAGCCATTGGCGCATGCCCGCGGGCGGCGGCACGGCGTCCGGTTTGGGCTGCTGTGCGAGCCGGGCTTCGGCGTGCGGCCAGCCTTCTTCGAGGCGGCCTTGCGTGAGCAGCAGGACCCCGAGATTCCAGCGGGCATCGGCGAAATCCGGCGCGAGCGCGAGCGTCTGTCGATAGACGGCTTCCGCTTCATCGTAACGGCCCTGGAGCTTGAGCGCCGTGCCGAGATTGTGCAGCGCGTCGCGGTGATCGGATTGCACGGCGAGCGCACGGCGGAACGCGGCTTCCGCTTCGACGGGCTGCGAGCCGCGCAGCAGCGCCATGCCGAGGTTGTACAGCCCGTGGATATAGTTGCCGTCGAATTCCAGCGCCCGGCGAAACGCGGCAGCGCCTTCGTCGAGGCGGCCGAGGCTGACTAGCAGGTTCCCGAGATTGTTATGCGCAGCCAGGAACGGAGGTTCGAGGTCGATTGCGCGCCGATACGCGGCTTCGGCCTCCTCGACGCGCGAATCCGCGTTCAACGCTTCGGCGAGCTGGAAATGCGCGAAAGCGCAGTCCGGATCGATGCCGATCGCGCGATAGCAGATGGCATAAGCCTCTTGCGTCCGTTTGCGCATCAGCAGCAATTCCGCAAGATTGCCCAGGCAAAGTGCGTCTTCTCTCAGCGCGATCGCGCGGTAAAACAGCGCTTCGGCTTCGATCCACATGCCGCGCACCGTTAGCACGACGCCCAGCAGCCGTAGCGCATTGGGTTCATGCGGATTGCGTTCAAGCGTTTCGCGGTAGCCGCATTCGGCTTCGTCAAAGCGCCCGGCGCGATGCGCTTCTAACGCGGCTTCAAGATTCGGGAGTTGAGAAGACATGTTGCTGGAGTGAGGGATACGGCGCGGTGACGACGCTGGCGCCCCCGATCATACGCGGGGGACGAGATGGGATTTGTCGTAAATCGTCATGGCGGCGCGTCGCGGCGCCGGATCCACCGCCACCGCAATGCCGAATCAGTACAGCACGATCTGCGTGCAGCGAAACAGCGCCATCGTCTTGCCGTCGGGCGCCGTCACCGTCGCGTCCCACACCTGTGTGCTGCGGCCCAGATGCACGGCTTTCGCGACGGCGCGGATCGTTCCTTCCGTCGACGTCCCGAGAAAGTTGCTCTTCAGCTCGATCGTCGTGAAATTGCGCGCATTGTCGGGCAGATGCGCGAGGCACGCGTAGCCGCAGGCGGTATCGGCGAGACCGATCACGGTGGCCGCATGCAGGAAGCCGTTCGGCGCGAGCAGTTCGCTGCGCACGGTCAGCTCGGCCGTCAGCGCGCCTTCTGCGAGGTCCGTGACGCGTACACCCAGCAAGCCCGGCAGCGAGCCTTTCTGGCGTTCGTGAAGCCGGTCGATCGTGTATTCGCTGCGCAGTTTGCTCATGGTCATGATTCTCGAAAAAAGGGGCTGGAAGCGTCCCTCAGGCGCGTAGGGACTTCGGCCTGACGGGTTTTGCCGATATTATCAACGGCTGGAACCAATCGGCCATGCCGCGCGCACGGGCAACGCAGGGGCACGAACCGTCGCAGCGAGCCACAATCGCGAGGCGGGCCGGAAGTCGAGCGGCAAACCGGCTGGCCAGCGCCAGCCATCTTCCCGGGAGAATTCATGACGGTGATCGTGGTGGCGAATCCAAAGGGCGGCGTGGGCAAGAGCACGCTGTCGACCAATCTGGCTGGCTATTTCGCGGCCGAGGGCCAATGGGTCGCGCTCGCCGACCTCGACCGGCAGCAGTCGGCGCATGCCTGGCTCGATCTGCGTCCGGAAACCTTGCCGGCCATCGAAACCTGGGAGGTCGACCCCGATGCGCCAGCGAAGCCGCCCAAAGGGCTCGAGCAGGCCGTGATCGACACGCCTGCCGGGCTGCACGGCAACCGGCTGAACGTGGCGTTGTCGCTGGCGGACAAGGTGATCGTGCCGCTGCAGCCTTCCATCTTCGATATTCTCGCAACCAAGGAATTTCTCGAACGCCTCGCCAAAGAGAAAGCGGTGCGCAAGGGCGCAATCGAAATCGGCGTGGTCGGCATGCGGGTGGATGCGCGTACGAAGTCGGCGGATCAGCTGCATCGCTTCGTCGAAGGGCTCGATCTGCCCGTGCTCGGCTATCTGCGCGACACGCAGAATTACGTGCAACTGGCGGCGCACGGCCTGACGCTCTGGGACGTGGCGAAGAGCCGCGTCGAAAAGGATCTGGAGCAGTGGGCGTCGATCACGTCGTGGGTCGACGGGAAGGCCGCGAACGGGAAGGGCGGCGGCAAGAAAAGTTAAAGGCGCCTGTCGCAAGCGCCTTCAACCGTGTCATGCATGTGGCTCAGACGGCCGGGGCGGTCAGCTCCAGCTTTGCGTCGGCACGTGGTCGCGGCTGCCCTTGATCACGTTGTGTTCGTCGACGAACACCAGATCCGGCTTCCAGCCCGCCTTCAATTCTTCCTCGTCGACGTTCGCGAACGCCGCGATGATCACCAGATCGCCCAATTGCGCGCGCCGCGCCGCCGAGCCGTTCAGCGAAATCATGCCGCTGCCGCGCTCGCCCTTGATCGCGTACGTCGAGAAGCGCTCGCCGTTGTTGATGTTCCAGATGTCGATACGTTCGTTTTCGACGATGTTTGCCGCTTCGAGCAGGTTCTCGTCGATCGCGCACGAGCCTTCGTAGTGCAGTTCGCAGTGCGTGACCACCGCGCGGTGAATTTTCGACTTCAGCATGTTGCGTTGCATGGCTTGTCCTTCAGACCGTCAGATTTCGAGATTGTCGATCAGGCGCGTCGCGCCGAGCTTCGCGGCGGCGAGCACCACGAGTGGCGCGTCCAGTTCGTGCGCGGCGGGCGCGACGAGGTTCGAGCGCTTGCGGATCGCGATGTAGTCCGGCTTCCAGCCGCGCGCAGCCAGCGACGCGACGGCTTCCTGCTCCAGCTTCGCGAAGTCGCGGTTGCCCGACAGCACGCGCTCGCGCACGCTTTGTAGCGTGGCGGCGAGCATCGGCGCCTCGGCGCGCTCGGGCCCGGTCAGATAGCGGTTGCGCGAGCTGAGCGCGAGGCCGTCGGTGTCGCGCACGGTTTCGGCGGCGACGATGTCGCACGGCAGCGCGAACTGCTCGGTCATCGCGCGGACGATCATCAACTGCTGGTAATCCTTCTTGCCGAACACGGCGACGCGCGGCTGCACGCACGACATCAGCTTCATCACGACCGTGCACACGCCCGTGAAGAAGCCGGGGCGGAACTCGCCTTCGAGAATGTCGCCGAGATCGTGCGGCGGATGCACGCGGTATTCCTGCGGCTGCGGGTACATGTCCCGCTCCGTCGGCGCGAACAGCACGTAGACGTTTTCCTTCTGCAGCTTGTCGATGTCGTCCTGGAGCGTGCGCGGATACTTGTCGAAGTCTTCGTTCGGTCCGAACTGCAGGCGGTTCACGAAGATGCTCGCCACCACCGGGTCGCCGTGCTGACGCGCGAGGCGCATCAGCGACAGATGGCCCTCGTGCAGGTTGCCCATCGTCGGCACGAAGGCGGTGCGGTTCTGGCCGCGCAACTGGTCGCGCAATTCCTGGATCGAGCTGATGACTTTCATGATCGGGCAATGTTGTGAGTCACGCCGACCGCCGGCAGGCGGCAGCGAGGCTCGCGGTTGTCTCGTTCACGCGACGATTCGCGCGGTGTCGGGAAATCCACGCGAAGCCCGGCGCAGGCCGTCCGGCAGGCTGGCTTCGAGCGCGGGATTGTAGTGGATTTATTGTCGTGCTGCACCGAGTTTGGGCGGCGGGGTAAACGCCTGGCATCCCGGATATTGGAACGCGATGCGGGCCGGATAAGCCACGCGAGGCCGTGCGATACGGCGTCCGGAAAGCTTCGTTTCGGTTCCGTGAACGGCTGCGACAGCGGGAGGAAAGCGTGCTGCAATGACGTCCCCGCGCGCGGCCGGCAGCCCGTCAGGCGGGCAGGTAGGCCAGCCGCACGTAAATCGGCGCGAACGGCTCGGCTTGCGTGATCTCGATCAACGATTCACGCGACAGCTCGAGCATCGCGATGAAGTTCACGACCACGACGGGTACGCCGCGCGTCGTGTCGAACAGTTCGGAAAACTCCATGAAGCGCGCCCCCTGCAGCCTGCGCAGGATCACGCTCATGTGCTCGCGCACGGACAGCTCTTCGCGCGAGATCTTGTGATGCTGGACGAGCTTCGCGCGCTTGATCACGTCGGCCCACGCGGAGCGCAGGTCGTCCGTGTTCACGTCCGGGAAGCGCGGCGTGATGCTTTGCTCGATATACACCTCGGCGCGCAGGAAATCGCGTCCGAGTTGCGGCAACTGATCCAGGCGCTGGGCCGCGAGCTTCATCTGCTCGTATTCGAGCAGGCGGCGGACCAGTTCGGCGCGCGGGTCTTCCGCTTCCTCACCCGTGTCCGCCTTCTTGACGGGCAGCAGCATGCGCGACTTGATCTCGATGAGCATCGCGGCCATCAGCAGATATTCGGCGGCGAGTTCGAGATTGGTCTTGCGCAACTGTTCGACATAGCCGAGATACTGGTTCGTGACTTCGGCCATCGGGATGTCGAGCACGTTGAAGTTCTGCTTGCGGATCAGGTACAGCAGCAGATCCAGCGGGCCTTCGAACGTCTCCAGAAAGACTTCGAGCGCGTCGGGCGGGATGTAGAGATCCTGCGGCAGCTTGAAGAGCGGCTCGCCGTACAGGCGAGCGAAAGCGATGCCGTCGACGGTGTTGGGCGTCGAGTCGGTAGCGGGCGCGGCGAGCGCTGCGTCGGGCTGTCCCGAAGCGGCGCGGGCCTCGTCGGCGGTGGTCACTTAGAAGTTCTGGTAGTAGACGTACGAGTTCTGCTTCACGCGCGCTTCCTGATTGGCTGCGCGCTCGTCGAGGTCGATTGGCTGCTTGTCCCACAGCAGCGAGCGGCCGCGGCGTTGCTCTTCTTCCAGGGTGGGCTTTTGCGCCTTCAGTTGATTCAGGAACTGCGTGATATCCGATTGATACATGGCTCGACGTCCGTGAATGAAGATGACGGCGCCCGACGTGCTGATGACGCGGGGCCGCTCGTGCAGAACAGGATTTTACCGCAAGCTCGCCAGCCTCAAGCGAAAAGTCGGCGGAACCGGGCGGAACCGTGGGCCGCCGGCCGCGTCCAAGGCGGGCGCCCGTTGCACCGTGCCGCCTCAGGGCAGCGTGCAGCGGCGTATCCCGTAAATGGCGCGGCGGCGCCGATGTGTTCAAATAGCGCTCGTTCCCCCTGCGCCCAGGCGGGCCGGGTGTCGGCATTCTTCAACAATGGTCAATAAGAGCCGGAGGTCGTGTTTGGCGGGGTGGGCCATCGAGCGGTCGCGCAAGCATCGCCACGAAAGCACCGTGACAGGGCGTCGCGCGATGCAGCGCGCGTCGTTGGCGGCGACGCTGCTGCGCGCATGTCTGTCGTGCGGGTTGTGCGTGCTGCTGCTCGCCACGACGCACGCGCACGCCGCGCGCGCGAAGCCGGCGTACACGGTCGACGTGGAAGCGGAGCCGCGCTCGCTGCGCAAGCTGCTCGAAGAGCATCTGGACATTTCCCGCTTCGCGAAACGCGAGGACATCAGCCCCGAGCAATTCGACTTTCTCGTGACGGCGACGCCGCAGCAGGTGCGCGACCTGACGTCGACGCAAGGCTATTTCACGCCCGTCGTGCGCACCGACGTGCGCACCGTCGACGACAAAAAAGTCGTGCGCGTTTCCGTCGATCCCGGCCCGCGCACGATCATCTCTTCGATTTCGCTGTCGTTTCGCGGCCCCGTGCTGACGGAAGACCCGGAGCAGGAAAACAAGACGCGCTTTGCGTTCTCGCTGCACGAGGGCGAACCGTTCACGCAGACGGACTGGGACGATGCGAAGGACGCGTCGCTCAAGGCGCTGCAATCGCGCCGCTATCTGGGCGCGAAGATCGCGCGCTCGGAAGCCCGGATCGATCCTCGCACGCATGACGCGAAACTGTCCGTCACCTACGACAGCGGCCCGACCTTCACGATGGGCAACCTGGATGTCTCGGGCACGCGGCGCTATCCGGAGCGGATCGTGCGGAACGTGAATCCGATCTCGCCGGGCGAAGTCTACGATGTCCAGCGTGTGACCGAGCTGCAGCGCCAGTTGCAGAACACGCCGTACTACGCGAGCGTCGCGATCGACGTCGGCAACGACACGGAAAAGCCGCTCGACACACCCGTGCACGTCAAGGTCAGCGAGTTTCCGTATAACAGCGTACGCGGCGGCGTCGGCTATTCGACGGACACGGGCGCGCATGTGCAGGGCTCGTATTCGTATCTCGACACGTTCGGCGCGGCCTGGCCGTTTACCGTCGCTGGCCGGCTCGACCAGATCCAGCAGTACGGCCAGGTGACCCTTGCGATGCCGCCGGGCCTGCGCGGCTGGACCAATAGCGCGCTCCTGTCGTACACCAGCACCAACGTGTCCGACACGCGCATCTACAGCTTGCGCGCGGGCGTGCAGCGCACGCGGACCTCGCAGTACATCGACTACGCGTACTCGCTGCTCTACTACCAGGACAGGCTGGACCAGAATACCCAGGCGCCGACCACGAGCCGCGCGCTCGTGCCCGCGTGGTCATGGACGCGCCGCAATACCGACGACCCGCTGTTTCCGCGCTCGGGCAACCTGATCCACGTCGAGGCGGGCTTCGCGGTCAAGGGCGTGGCGACCGACCAGACCTTCATTCGCGGCTATGCGCGCGGCCAGCAATACCTGCCCGTCGGCGCGCGCGACCTCGTGCTGTTTCGCGCGGAGCTGGGCGGCGTGTTCACGAGCGGGCCGTCGAGCGGCGTGCCCGCGTCGCTGCTGTTCCGCGCGGGCGGCTCGAACTCGGTGCGCGGGTACGGGTATCAGAGTATCGGTAACAACGTCGGCGGCTCGATTCTGCCGACCAAGTACCTCGTGACGGCGACCTCCGAATATCAGCACTGGTTCAACCGCGACTGGGGCGCGGCCGCGTTCTTCGACATCGGCACGGCCACCGACGCGTGGGGCGAGAAAGTCTTCTATCCGGGCGTCGGCGTGGGCGCGCGCTGGCGCAGCCCCGTCGGCCCGGTCAACGTCGACGTCGCGTACGGCACGCGCAACCGCAGTGTGCGGCCGTATCTGACGCTCGGTATCGCGTTCTGACATCACACTGAATCGACGGCACTTTTTGAGCATGACGACGGACCTATCCGAGAACTCATCCGACCACCCGTCCGGCGGCGCACCGTCGGGCGGCGAACCGCCGGGCGGCTCTGCGCCGCGCGGTCCGGATGGTTCGGACACGCCGCCGCCGAAAAAGCGGCGTCGTCTGTGGAAAAAGATCGCATGGGCGATCACCGTGCCCGCAGTGCTCGTTGCGCTCGTCGGCGGGCTGCTGTACGGCGTGGTCGTCACCGAGCGCGGCACCGCGTACGCGTGGCAGACGGCCGTGAAGCTGCTGCACGGCCAGCTGGAAGGCAAGCTCGACGGCGGCGCGATCGCGACGGGGCTGCACATGCGCGACGTGCGCTGGCGCAGCCTCGACGGTAGCGGCACAGATATTCGCGTCGACCGCATCGACGGGAAATGGGCGCTGTCCGACAAGCCGTGGCGTTTCGTCGTCGATTATCTGCATGTCGGCACCGTCGAAGCGCGTATCGCGCCGTCCACGTCGAAGTCCAAGCCGCTGAGTCTGCCGCAGGATCTGCGGCTGCCACTGCAACTGGCCGTGCGCGATCTGAGCGTCGGGAAGCTGATCCTGCACGAGGGCGCATCCACCTCGGAATACGCGCGGCTGCTGTTCCATGGGCGCAGCGACGGACGCCATCACGAAGCGTCCGTCGATCGCCTCGACACGCCGTTCGGCGCAGTGACGGCAGCGGCGAAGCTAGACGGCGTGCGGCCGTTTCCGCTGACGGGCGACGCTGGCTATTCGGGCAAGGTCAACGACGAAGCCGTTCAGGTGAGCGCGCATCTGTCGGGTTCGCTCGAAACGCTGGTTGCCGAGCTCGACGCATCGGGCATGAAGCTGACGGGCCACGCGCGCGTCGAGGCGACGCCGTTCGCGGAGGTGCCACTGCAACGCGCGACGCTGAATTTCGATCACGTCAATCCGCAAGCGTTCGCGCCCGGCGCGCCGCTGGCCGATCTCGCCGTGCGCGCAGAACTCCAGCCGGCGCAGCGGGACGCGGCAGGGCATGGGGTGCCCGCGAGTGGCGCGGACGTGGCGAGTGCCGTGGCTGCTGCGAGCACGGTCACGGCGGCGGGTTCGGTGGGTTCGGCGAGCGCGGGTAAATCTCCGCGTGCGGGCAGTGCGGCCAGAACAGGCCGCGCGGCAAGTGCGGCAAGTGCACCGCCCGCGGCATCGCAGGCCCAAGCCGATGCCGCCCATCGCTCGCCGGGTTTCGCGGTGCAAGGCCAGGTGTCGATTGTGAACGCGAAGCCCGGCTCGATCGATGCGCATCTGCTGCCGCTGATCGACGCGCACGCCGACGTGAGGCTCGACGCCAAGGCGCAGCGCATTTCGAACCTCGCCGTGCGCCTGCTGAAGGAAGCGACCGTCACGGGCGGCGGCGAGTTGATGGGCAAGCGTGGCCAGTTCGATCTGAAGGTCGCGAAGCTCGATCTGAACGCGCTGCAAGCAAGCGTGCGGCCGACGCAGTTCGCCGGCCCGGTCTCAATCCGGCTGAACGACGACGTGCAGAGCGTCACGCTCGACCTGAACGATCCGAAGGCGGCGCTGCGCGTGCAGGGCAAGGTCACGCTCGACCCCGCGCGCACCAGTTTCAACGACGTGCGCGTGAGTTCGGGCAAGGGACGCATCGACCTGAACGGTGCGATCAAGCGCGACGCCAGTTCCACCTATAACCTGAAGGCGACGCTGACGGATTTCGATCCGCTGTCGTTGACGACGCAGACGCCGTCGCGCGCGGCGGCGCCAGCCAGCGCGAGCGGCTCGGGCAAGGGCAAAGGCAAGAGCGCACCGGCAGCCGCGCCGAAAGCGCCCGTGAAAGCGCCCGCGTCGCGCAAGATCGAGGCACGCGTGAACGGCACGCTGACGGCGGCGGGCCTGCTCGCACCAACCTTCACGACAAAAGCCGAGTTCCGTCTCGGCGAAAGCGTCTACGACGGCCTGCCGATGACGGGCAGCGGCACGATCCAGCTCGCCGGATCGCGCATTCTGCCAAGCCGCGCGAATCTGTCGGTGGCGGGCAATCAGGTCGATCTGCAAGGCAGCTTCGGCGCGCGCGGCGACCGGCTGCGCTTTCATGTCGACGCGCCGGAACTGGAGCGGCTCGGCTTCGGTCTCGCCGGCGTGGTCGCGGCGCAGGGCGACGTGACGGGCACGTTCGAGCATCCGAATGTCATGCTCGACTACAAGGCCGACAGCGTCGTGTTCGGTGCGAACAAGGTCGGGCACGCCGAAGGTCACGCGGAACTGCGCGACGGCGCGAACGGTGCGATGGTCTTCACGACGGATGCACGCAACCTCAGCACGGCGGGCGTCGAACTGAACACGCTCACCGCGCGCCTGAACGGCACGCGTGCAAAGCACACGCTCGAAGCCGCCGCGAAAGGCACGCTGCAAGGCCGCCCGCTCGATCTGGCCGTGGCCGCGAACGGCAAACTCACCGATGCGCGCGACGGCACGCACTGGGACGGCACCGTCACGCGCCTGTCGAACAAGGGCACGCCTGCGCTCAACATGGAGACGCCGCTGACCGTCAACGCGGGCGGCCAGCGCGTGACGCTCGGCCCGACGCGCCTCACGCTGGAGGGCTCGGTGCTCGACCTGAAGTCGTTTGCGCTCGATCACGGGCGCATCAGGTCGGCGGGTACGCTGACGGGCGTGTCGGTGGCGCGCATGCTCGAACTGCGCCAGGAGTTCACGGGCGTGCCGTCGACCTTGAAGACGGACCTCGTGTTCGACGGCGACTGGGACTTTGCGCTCGGCGAGACCGCGACAGGCCATATCCAGCTGAAGCGGCGCGGCGGCGACATTACGATCGAGGTCGGACGCGGCTTCTCGCCGCTCGGCATCACCGACGTCGCGGCGCGTGCGGATTTCAGCGGCGGCAATCAGCTGAACGCGACCGTACATGCGCAGGCAAGCCGCATCGGCGTGGTCGACGCGTCGGCGCACACGACGCTCGTACCGCGCGACGGCGTGCTGATGGTCAACGACGAAGGGCCGCTGTCGGGCTCGATCAACGCGAACGTGCCGTCGCTGAAGACGACGGGCGGCCTGTTCGGGCCGAGCTACCTGCTCGACGGCCATCTGGCGTTGAAGCTCGCGCTCGGCGGCACGGTCGCGAAGCCGAATCTGTCGGGATCGCTGGTCGGCGACGGTCTGTCCGCGACGCTGGTCGATCTGGGGGTGCAGTTGAAGGACGGCGTGGTGCGCATCGCGTTGTCGGAGAACCTCGTCGATTTCCAGCAGGTCGAGTTCCACGGCGCGACAGGCACGCTGCGCGCGACGGGCCGCGTGCGGCTGGATAACACGGAGCCCGACCTGACGGCGAGCATCGTCGCCGATCAGCTCGAACTGTTCGCGTCGCCGGACCGGCAACTGACCATGTCGGGCAGCGCGAGCGTCGCCAACGCGGGCACCCAGGGCGGCCTCGCGATCAACGGCAAGTTCGTCATCGATCACGCGCTGTTCGATATGCCCGACAAGTCCGAGCCGCGGCTGGGCGACGACGTGGTGGTGGTGCGTCCGGATGGCTCGGTGGCGAGCGGCAAGCCGCAGGAAGTCGGCAATTCGAACAAGCCCGTCGGCGCGTTTGCGCCGCGCGCGAACATCGATATCGATCTCGGCCAGAAATTCCGCTTCCGCGGCCAGGGCGCCGATGTCGGTCTGCGCGGCACGATCACGGCGCTGTCCGCGCCGAATCTGCCGCTGCGGGCAGTGGGCAACGTGCGCGTGACGGAGGGTTCGACCTATACGGCATTCGGCCGCAAGCTCGGCATCGAGAACGGCTTCTTCACGTTCAACGGGCCGGTTGCGAACCCCGGCATCAATATTCTCGCGATGCGCCGCAACCAGCAGGTCGAAGCGGGCGTGCAGGTGACGGGCACGATCCAGTCGCCCGTCGCGAAGCTGGTGTCGGAGCCGAACGTGCCCGACAACGAAAAGCTGTCGTGGCTGCTGTTCGGCCACGGCACCGACCAGGGCAACAACGTCGGCCAGCAAAGCACGATGACGACGGCGCTCGCGTTGCTCGGCAGTGCGAGCGGCAAGCGTATCGCGCAGGAGTTCGGGCTCGACGAGTTCTCGATCGGGCGAAGCGAAGTGGGGCTGACCGATCCACAGGTCGTGATGGTGTCGAAGGCGATGAGCGAATGGCTCGTGATCGGCTACGAACAGGGTTTGCAGTCGGCGAGCAACGCGATCAAGGCGACGGTGAACCTGACGCGTTACTGGTCGGTGGCCGCGTACGGCGGCACCTTCCAGGGGATGGATCTGCAGTACACGCGGCGCTTCGACCGGCTGCGGTGGTGACAAAAAAACCGGCGGGGCGGCGAGCGCCCGGCCGGTTTCTGGCTGGAAGACGGAGGCGACGTTCTACGCCGCCGTCACGTGGTCAGATTCGAGTCTGCAAGTTCACGTGGCCTTGCGCCTGTGCGTTCACGAGCGCCAGCACATTCCGGCCAAACGCTTCGGGCCGCCCCTCGAAAATCCGTTCTACCGCTTTCGTCTCGATCATCTTGCGGCGCAACGCTTCGCGCTCCTCGTGCTGGGTGGCGAGCCGCACGGCTGCGCGCACGTATTCGTCGACGGAATGGGTGGTCAGCCAGCCGGGCATGTCGCAGCGTTCAAACAGCCCGCTGTCGATGTGCTCGAAGACCTCGCGGCCGCACAGGTTGACGCCGGGCAGGCCGAGCGTGAATGCATCGACGATGCCGTTGGTGTTGCCGAACGGGAACGGGCTGACGAACATGTCCATCAGGTTGATCACCCTCAGATAGGCCGGATAGCTCATCCCGCCGTACACCACGACATTTTCGAGCGGCAGCGCGGACTCGACCAGACGGCGCACGTACGCGATATCGAGTCCTTCTGACCAGGACGTCATGAAGTGGAAGCCCACCGGGATGCCGGCCGTGTCGATGATGCGGCGGCACGCGTCGAGAAAGCGCGGATTGAGCTTCATCGCGCTCGCCGTCACGGCGATGTTGATGAACTCGCCACGCCTGGGGAGGCTCGGCGCAACGTCGGTCAGCAGCCTGGACGGCACGTACGGCTGGCCGTCTTTCGGCAGTTGCATCAGCTTTTCGCTGAAGCACGCGGGATCGCCGACGAAGTCTTCCTCGACGCTCACGTAGTCGATGCATTCGGCGTGCATCGTCGCGGGATGGCCGAGCGCGGCGATCTGCAGCGGCGCGACGCGCACGTTCGTCATGAAGACGGTATGCGGGAACATGCCGACGCTCGGCATGTACAGCACGGCCGCCTGATTCTCGAGCGCGAAGTCCCGCACCTGCCGGACGATCTCGCCGACATATTCGGCATGCTCGAACGGTATGAAGCGGTCGAACACCGCGCGTCCCGCTTCGTCTACATGCTGCGCGTCGCCGAACGCAACGACTTCGAAGCGCTCGCGGGCGGCGAGCATCGTGCGCGAATGGGTGCGATAGATCGAATGGCCGCCGTTGAACCATTCGAGCACCACCACCATCAGCGGCTTGCGTTCGCCGCGCGATGCCGCAGCTTCGGGCGTTGCAGCACGGCCGACTTCGGCTTCGTGGTCGAGCAGGCCGAGTGTGCCCAGCTTCTTGCGCACCAGCCGGCTGATGCCGCGCTTGATCGCGTGCCGGTTCGGCAAGTCCGAATAGCTGCAATGCATGTACGCACCGCAAACAGCCGGGCCGGCCAGATCGTCGAGATCTTCGATGGATTCGAGGGCGCTGGGCAGCCATTCGATCAGACGTTCGCGCTTGGCGTGCGCTGCGGGCGAAATCACCACGGCCGAACTGACGACCGACATGCCGAGGCTCGTTGCCAGCACGGGATCGCTCTTCGCCATGTCGGCGAGATCGATGTCGTACTCCGATTCCACGGTGTAGAGCACGATCTGCTTCCTGATCAGCGCTTTCGCGACGTCGGCGGCGGGCGCTTCGCCTGCGTCGGCGAGCAGCGTGCGCAGAATGTGGTCCGTGCTGCCATACGCCGACGCGACGAACAGCATGTTGAGGAAATGCCGGGCGGAGAAAAGCTGATTGAACTGTTTTTCGTTCAGCTGGAATTGCGGATCGGCGAGGAGCGCGGTGATGGCGTCCGTGATGCGCTGCAGCGTCCGCGCGCCTTCTTCGCTGGCCGGTCGGGTGGGGTCGGCGAGCGCCAGTTCGACGCCGGGCAGCCTGCTGCGGTTCGAGGCCAACGTATTGAACAACACGATCAGCTCTTCATTCGCGGCGTCGTGATCGCGCGCAGAAACGAGGGATTCGAACCGGTCGAGGGAGAATTCAGTGCTCATGTCAATGCTCTGTGGAAGCGGCTCAGCTTGCGCGAGCGCGTCGTGTTCAATGGAAAGCGGATAGCGCGGCGGCGTAGCGGGTGCATCCACCGCGAAGCGCGTGCCGTCTGCGTAGGAGGCCCGCGGCGCGCGTCTCATAAAGCGATCTCGATTTTCGAAGAATTCGCTGTGGATGAATCTAGGAGGAGTCTTATTTTGAGAGAGGAAGCCGCCGCAAAAAGCGCGGGCGTAAGGGCGAAAAAAAAGCACGTCGGGAGACGTGCTTTTTTGCGTGGGCGCGGGGGCCGCGCCGGAGGATGGCCGCTTAGGCGTTACTTGACGCGCATGCCGGGCTTCGCGCCGCTGTCCGGTTCGAGCACATAGATGCCCGGTTCGGCCTTTTCGTCAGCCGCCGATGCCGCGAGCACCATGCCTTCCGACAACCCGAACTTCATCTTGCGGGGCGCGAGGTTCGCGACCATCACGGTCAGCTTGCCGACCAGCTGTTCCGGTTGATACGCCGACTTGATGCCGGAGAACACGTTGCGCGTTTTCTCCTCGCCGACGTCGAGCGTGAGTTGCAGCAGCTTGTCCGACCCCTCGACCGCGCGGCAGTCGACGATCTTCGCGATGCGCAGATCGATCTTCGCGAAGTCGTCGATCGTGATGATGCCGCTGTCGTCCGGCTTCGCTTGCGCGTCGCCGTGCACGGCCGCCGTCGCTTTCGCGTGCGCCTTGGCTTTGGTTTTTGCGTCGGCGGCCTGGGCCTCGGGCGACACAGCCGGCTGCAGCGAGCCCCGGTTCGCGGCGAGCAGCGCCTCGATCTGCTTCGGGTCGACGCGCGTCATCAGATGCTTGTATGCGTTGATCGCGCGCGCCGAGCTCAGCGGCGTATTCGCGTGCGACCACGTCAGCGGCTCGACGCCGAGGAACGATTCGGCCGCTTCGATGACCTTCGGCAGCACGGGCTTGAGGGCCAGCGACAGCAGCCGGAACGCCTCGAGCGACACGCTGCACGTCTCGTGCAGCGCGACGGCATTGGCCGGGTCCTTCGCCTGATCCCACGGCTTGGCCGTATCGACGTACGCGTTGACGGCGTCTGCGAGTTCCATGGTCTGACGCAGCGCGCGGCCGTAGTCGCGTGCCTCGTAATGCGCGGCGATCTGCGGAATCGCCGTGCGCAGCGACGCGAGCAGCGGATGCTGCATCGCGCTGTCCTGCACGCGCCCGTCGAAACGCTTGATCAGAAAGCCCGCCGCGCGGCTCGCGATGTTCACGTACTTGCCGACGAGATCGCTGTTCACGCGCGCCTGGAAGTCCTCGAGATTCAGGTCGATGTCTTCCATCGTGCTGTTCAGCTTGGCCGCGAAGTAGTAGCGCAGCCACTCGGGGTTCATCCCCGTTTCGATCACGCTGTTGGCGGTGATGAACGTGCCGCGCGACTTCGACATCTTCGCGCCGTCGACGGTCAGGAAGCCGTGCGCGAACACGTTGGTCGGCGTGCGATGGCCCGAAAATTCCAGCATGGCCGGCCAGAACAGCGTGTGGAAATACAGGATGTCCTTGCCGATGAAGTGATACTGCTCGGTCGTCGCACCTTGCTTCGTCCACGCGTCGAAATCGAGGCCGCGCTTTTCCGCCAGATTGCGGAAGCTCGCGTAGTAGCCGACGGGCGCGTCCAGCCACACGTAGAAATACTTGCCCGGCGCGCCGGGAATCTCGAAGCCGAAGTAGGGCGCGTCGCGCGAGATGTCCCAGTCGGCGAGCTTCGCTTCACCCGCGTCGCCGAGCCATTCGCGCATCTTGTTGGTCGCTTCCTGCTGCGCGAGGCCGCCGACCCAGCCGCGCAGGAAATTCTCGCAGCGCGGATCGGACAGCTTGAAGAAGTAGTGCGTCGAGGTCTTCTTCACGGGCGTCGCGCCCGACACGACGGAATACGGATTGATCAGCTCGGTCGGCTGATAGGTCGAGCCGCACACTTCGCAGTTGTCGCCGTACTGGTCCTTGGCGTGGCACTTCGGGCACTCGCCCTTGATGAAGCGGTCCGGCAGGAACATTTCCTTGACCGGGTCGTACGCCTGCTCGATGTCGCGCGCTTCGATCAGGCCGGCCTTCTGCAATGCCGTGTAGATCGATTCAGACAATACGCGATTCTCTTCGGAATCCGTCGAGTAGTAGTTGTCGAACGAAATGCCGAAGTTGTCGAAGTCGCGCTTGTGCTCCTGCCACACGCGCTCGATCAGCTGCTTCGGCGTGATGCCTTCCTGCTCCGCCTTCAGCATGATCGGGGTGCCGTGCGTGTCGTCGGCGCCGACGTAGTAGACCTCGTGCCCGTGCATTCGCAGCGCGCGGACCCAGATGTCCGTCTGGATATATTCGACCAGATGGCCGATATGGATTTGCCCGTTCGCGTACGGCAGGGCAGACGTGACGAGGATCTGACGGCGGCCCTTCGGCGCGCTGGCGGCGGTGAGGTCCGCGGATTGAACCGCGGTGGCGTCGGTTGCTGACATGTGGGTTCTATGGACTGGCGGAAGGTACGGGCGGCCGTCACGACGTTTCGGCGTCAGCGGACGGCGCTGTGCCCAGGACCGCATGGGCGGAGTGTCCGCTCATGCAGCTCGGGTGTCGAACGCGGCTTTGCGGACTCTCGTCGCGCGCGGAACCGGCCCGAATCGTCGATTTTACCAGTGTGAACTGCTGGCGACAGCGCGCGGAGAACGATGGTGCGGGGACGCGAGCGCGATGCGAGGAAAAATGGGGGGCTTCGCCTGCGGAACGAACGCCAGTGGCTGGCGAAAGCGGGGCAGGAACCCGCCAGAAAACAGGCAAAAAAAACCGGGGCTATAGGCCCCGGAGCAACAACGACAAGAGGAGAATGGTGACGCGGCGGCGTCGCCGCACACGTACCGTAAAGACAGACCGCGGAATTTCACAAGAGTTCGAAAAATTTTTCGATCAGCTTGTGAGGCCCTTCGAGGTTCGACTGAACGCGCCTCGCAAACCGGCGCGTGGATGCCTGCTCTGACGGTCTGTCTTTCCCCAAAAGCTTATTGGGCGTGCTGCGCCGTCGCGCGCAGGTAGATTTCGACGCGGCGGTTTTGCGCGCGGCCCGCTTCCGTGTTGTTGTCGGCGATCGGCTGGTTGGCGCCCATGCCCGATGCCGCGAGGCGCTGTTGCGCGACGCCGTCTTGCGCGAGCTGGTTCACGACGCTTTGCGCGCGGTTGACGGAGAGCGTCTGATTGTAGGCGGGCTGGCCGGTGCTGTCCGTGTGGCCCACGACTTGCGCGACGACTTCCGGATTCTGGTTCAGCGTTTGCGCAACCTGCGTCAGCACGGGAGCAAACGTCGGCTTGATCGCGTAGCTGTTCGTGTCGAACGTGACCGAGCTCGGGATGTTCAGCTTCAGCGAGCCGTCCGGCTGCTCGGTGATCTGCGTGCCCGTGCCCTTCGTCGCGCCCGACAGCTTGTTCTTGATGTTCTGCCAGTTGTAGCCGGTCACGCCGCCGACAGCCGCGCCGACGCCTGCGCCGATCGCAGCGCCCTTGCCGCCGCCGAAGATCGCGCCGAGCGCGGCGCCCGTGCCTGCGCCGACGCCCGTGCCGACAGCCGTATCCGTGCCTTGCTGGGTCGCGCAGCCGCCGAGCAGCGCACCGACGACAGCCAGTGCCGACAAACGGGTCATGATTTTTGCATTCATTCTGGTTCCTCTCTTCAATTAAACAGTCGACAGTTGCAAGGGCTTGGGACCGTGCCGACAGCCGGAAAGGGTCTTCCGGCAGGCCCCTGCGTCAGCCACTACAATGACGACTGAGCAGGCGACGATTCGGCCCTATTGCAAAACTTGCGCGGCAAGCGTGCCAATGAGATAGGTTTTAGGCAATGCCGGATAACAATTTCTTTCAATATTTCAGGCGTGCAGCGCAGATTTCGATCGCGCACCGCGCCACGCGTTCCCACGGAGACTCAATGAGCATCGATCGGGCTTTGGTAGACGCCGCCCTCGCGGCCATCGCCGACCCTAACACCCAAAAGCCCTTCGCCGCAGCGAAGAACTTCAGGAACGTCAGCGTCGATGGTGCCACGGTCAGCGTCGACGTGGTACTCGGCTATCCGGCCAGGCGTCAGTTCGAAGCGATCCGCGCGCAAGTCGAGCAGGCGCTGCGCGCGGTGCCTGGCGTCGAAGCGGCGCGTGTGCAAGTGTCGCAGGACATCGCTGCGCATACCGTGCAGCGGGGCGTCAAACTGTTGCCGAACGTGAAGAATATCGTGGCCGTTGCGTCGGGCAAGGGCGGTGTCGGCAAGAGCACGACGGCCGTGAACCTTGCGCTTGCGCTGGCGAGCGAAGGCGCGTCGGTGGGTATTCTGGATGCCGACATCTACGGCCCGTCGCTGCCCATGATGCTCGGCATCGAGGGCCGCCCGGAGTCGCCCGACGGCCAGTCGATGAACCCGATGGCGGGCCATGGCGTGCAGGCGAACTCGATCGGCTTTCTGGTCGAACAGGACAACCCGATGGTGTGGCGCGGCCCGATGGCCACGTCCGCGCTCGAGCAGTTGCTGCGGCAGACCAGCTGGAAAGATCTCGACTACCTGATCGTCGACATGCCGCCGGGCACGGGCGACATCCAGCTCACGCTGTCGCAGCGCGTGCCCGTCACGGGCGCCGTGATCGTCACGACGCCGCAGGACATCGCGTTGCTCGATGCTAAGAAGGGCTTGAAGATGTTCGAGAAGGTAGGCATTCCGATTCTCGGCATCGTCGAGAACATGGGCATGCATATCTGCTCGAACTGCGGTCACGAAGAGCATATCTTCGGGACGGGCGGGGCGGAACGGATGTCGAAGGAATATGGCGTCGACGTGCTCGGCAGCCTGCCGCTCGACATCGCGATCCGCGAACAGGCCGACTCGGGCACGCCGACCGTGGTCGCGGACCCGGACGGCCGCATCGCGGAGATCTACCGGACGATTGCGCGCAAGGTCGCGATTCATATCGCCGAGCGCTCGCGCGACATGAGCTCGAAGTTCCCGACCATCGTCGTGCAGAACACATAAGGCGCGAAGGCGTTGCTGTGGCCGGCGCGGCGCAATTGAACAACGCGCCGGACAACGCTTCGATCAACGCTTCCGGGAACGGGTGGAAAGGGGTCTGAATGCGGCCCCGCTCGCGGTATCATGTCGGCTTCATCAGGTCCGGCAACGCGGTCGCGGAGACGGCCGGCGCTCGACAAGAGGATCGCATGAGAAAACGAATCGGCGGCGAGGCGATCAAGACCATCGTCGTCCTGGCTGCGGCCAGCGCCCTGCTGTCAGGGTGCATGGGCTTCCTGAAGCCACAGGAGAAACGCGCTGACGCGCAACTGCTGCCGACGCTGGGCAACCAGACGCGCGGCATGGTTACGTTCATCGAACGTTCTGACGGCGTTCAGGTGACCTACAACCTCACGGGCTTGCCGCCGAACAGCGATCACGCGCTGCAGGTGCACGAACGCGGCGACTGCAATTCCGCCGACGGCGCCGGCGCGGGCGCCGTGTTCGCACCCGCTGCGGAGCGGCTGAAGTCGGGTTCGCGCGTCGAGGGCGACCTCGGCAACATCCACGCGGACGCGGCGGGCGTGGCGGCGGGCTTCATCGTCGCGCCGGATGTCTCGCTCGACGGCGTGCGCTCCGTGCTGC
This sequence comes from Paraburkholderia caribensis, assembly GCF_002902945.1. Classification (NCBI taxonomy): domain Bacteria; kingdom Pseudomonadati; phylum Pseudomonadota; class Betaproteobacteria; order Burkholderiales; family Burkholderiaceae; genus Paraburkholderia; species Paraburkholderia caribensis. The sequence continues at coordinate 2,630,029 of NZ_CP026101.1, read as the reverse complement.
AGCGCGCCGTGCTGGTCCACCGCGAAGCGTCCGATCCCTACGCGTATCCGCAACACGGCGCCGGCCCCGCGCTCGCGTGCGGGCTGATCCGTCAGTAAGCAGCGCCGTTCGCCTTTGGCAGTTCGTCCTGCTTCTTATCCGCCAATCGTTTGCGCGATACGCAAACGCCCGTTCTCCCGCCTGTTTTCGCTTCGATTCCTGCCGTTATCCACGTTGCATCGTCGATGGCTGTCAAAGCCGGCGCGCGCCATGGCGCGGCACGTCCGCGCACGCGATTCAGCTTGCATCGGGCACGCCCGCCAGGTTCGCGTAAAATAAGCGCCTTTCGTCCGGCGGCGCGTGTTGCGAAAGCAGCGCGCAAGCGTCAGCCGGCCCGATTTCACCCCGTCAGCAGCGTTCACCTATGAGCATCAAATCCGACAAGTGGATCCGGCGCATGGCCGCAGAGCACAAGATGATCGAGCCGTTCGCGCCAGGCCAGGTGCGCGCGACGGAAGACGGTCGCAAGATCGTCAGTTACGGCACGTCGAGCTACGGCTACGACATCCGCTGCGCCGACGAATTCAAGATCTTCACGAACATCAACTCGACCATCGTCGATCCGAAGAACTTCGACGAGAAATCGTTTGTCGATTTCAAGGGCGACGTCTGCATCATCCCGCCCAACTCGTTCGCGCTCGCGCGCACGGTCGAGTATTTCCGCATTCCGCGCAGCGTGCTGACGGTCTGCCTCGGCAAATCGACGTACGCGCGCTGCGGCATCATCGTCAACGTGACGCCGTTCGAGCCGGAATGGGAAGGGCACGTCACGCTCGAATTCTCAAATACGACACCTTTGCCTGCGAAAATCTACGCGAACGAAGGCGTTGCGCAGGTGCTGTTCTTCGAAAGCGACGAGATTTGCGACGTGTCGTATGCGGATCGCGGCGGCAAATATCAAGGACAGCATGGCGTGACGTTACCGAAGACGTAACGCAACCGCGCATTGAATCACCAGCTATCCGGGTGACCGCTGCGCATCAGAAGCAGCGGTCGTTCTTTTTGGAGAATCGCACATGAAGTTTCGTTTTCCCGTCGTCATCATCGACGAGGACTTCCGCTCCGAGAACATCTCGGGTTCCGGCATCCGGGCGCTTGCCGAGGCTATCGAGAAAGAAGGCGCGGAAGTGCTGGGTCTCACGAGCTATGGCGATCTGACCTCGTTCGCGCAGCAGTCGAGCCGCGCGTCGTGCTTCATCCTGTCGATCGACGACGATGAACTGCTGCCCTACGTCGAGAACGGCGACGGCGAAACGCCCGACGTCGCGCCCGCGATCGTCGACCTGCGCGCGTTCGTCGAGGCGGTGCGCAAGCGCAATGCGGACATCCCCATCTTCCTGTACGGCGAAACGCGCACCTCGCGCCATCTGCCGAACGACATCCTGCGCGAACTGCATGGCTTCATCCACATGTTCGAGGACACGCCGGAGTTCGTCGCGCGGCATATCATCCGCGAGGCGAAGGTGTATCTGGATTCGCTCGCGCCGCCGTTCTTCAAGGAGCTGGTGCAATACGCGGACGAAGGCTCGTACTCGTGGCACTGTCCCGGCCACTCGGGCGGCGTGGCGTTCCTGAAGAACCCGCTCGGCCAGATGTTCCACCAGTTTTTCGGCGAGAACATGCTGCGCGCGGACGTCTGCAATGCCGTCGACGAACTCGGCCAGCTGCTCGACCACACCGGCCCCGTCGCGGCGTCGGAGCGCAACGCGGCGCGCATCTTCAGCGCGGACCATCTGTTCTTCGTGACGAACGGCACGTCCACGTCCAACAAGATCGTCTGGCATGCCACCGTGGCGCCGGGCGACATCGTGCTGGTGGACCGCAACTGCCACAAGTCGATCCTGCACGCGATCACGATGACGCACGCGATCCCCGTGTTCCTGACGCCGACGCGCAATCACTTCGGCATCATCGGGCCGATTCCGCGCGACGAATTCAAGCCGGAAAACATCCGCAAGAAGATCGAGGCGAATCCGTTCGCGCGCGAGGCGCTCGCGAAGAACCCGAACCTCAAGCCGCGCATCCTGACGATCACGCAGAGCACGTATGACGGCGTGATCTACAACGTCGAAATGATCAAGGATCTGCTCGGCGATCTGCTCGACACGCTGCACTTCGACGAGGCGTGGCTGCCGCACGCCGAGTTTCACGAGTTCTATCAGGACATGCATGCGATCGGCGCGGGCCGCCCGCGCACGGGCGCGCTGGTGTTCGCGACGCACTCCACACACAAGCTGCTGGCGGGTATTTCGCAGGCGTCGCAGATTCTCGTGCAGGACAGCGAGAACAGCACCTTCGACCGCCACCGCTTCAACGAGGCGTATCTGATGCACACGTCCACCTCGCCGCAATACGCGATCATCGCGTCGTGCGACGTGGCGGCGGCGATGATGGAGCCGCCGGGCGGCACGGCGCTGGTCGAGGAATCGATTGCCGAGGCGCTCGACTTCCGCCGCGCGATGCGCAAGGTCGATGCCGAATACGGCGACGACTGGTTCTTCAAGGTCTGGGGCCCGGAAGAACTGGCGGAAGAAGGCATCGGCTCGCGCGAAGACTGGATGCTGCGTCCGAACGACCGCTGGCACGGCTTCGGCCCGCTCGCGGACGGCTTCAACATGCTCGACCCGATCAAGGCGACGATCATCACGCCGGGGCTCGACGTGGACGGCGAATTCGGCGAGACGGGCATTCCCGCGGCGATCGTCACGAAGTATCTGGCGGAGCACGGCATCATCGTCGAGAAGACGGGTTTGTACTCGTTCTTCATCATGTTCACGATCGGCATCACGAAGGGCCGCTGGAACTCGATGGTCACGGAGCTTCAGCAGTTCAAGGACGACTACGACAACAACCAGCCGCTGTGGCGCGTGCTGCCCGAGTTCGTCGCGCAACATCCGGCCTATGAGCGCATCGGCCTGCGCGATCTGTGCGAACAGATCCACAGCGTGTACCGTGCGAACGACATCGCGCGTCTGACGACGGAGATGTACCTGTCGAGCATGGAGCCCGCCATGAAGCCTTCGGACGCGTTCGCGAAGCTCGCGCACCGCGAGATCGACCGCGTGCCCATCGACGAACTCGAAGGCCGCGTCACGTCGATCCTGCTGACGCCGTACCCGCCGGGCATTCCGCTGCTGATTCCGGGCGAGCGCTTCAACCGGACCATCGTCAACTATCTGCGCTTCGCGCGCGAGTTCAACGAGCGCTTCCCGGGCTTCCATACGGATATCCACGGGCTGGTCGGTGAGACGATCAACGGGCGCATCGAGTACTTCGTCGATTGCGTGCGCGATTCGTGATGCTGAAGACAGCACTGCGCTCCGGGTGGTGGCGTCGTGCGCGCGAGAGCGCGCCGGCGGCGCTGTGCGCGTTCGCATCGGCAGTGACGTTGGCGAGCGCGCTGATGATGGCACCCGGCGCGGCGCATGCCGAAGTCGCTGCCGCCGACCCCATCGACGCATCGATGCGCGCGTGTCTTGCGCGCGCCGACATGTCGTCGACGATCGGTCAGGTGCAGTGCATGGACGCGGCGCGGCTCGCGTGGCAGGCGTCGATGGACCAGTCGTTGCAGCAGTTGCTGTCCAAAGCACCCGACGCGCAGCGCAAGAAGTGGGAAGAAAGCCAGAAGCGCTGGAAGGCCTGGCGCGAAGCGGACGGCAAGTTGCTCGCCGACGTGCTCGCCACGACACGCGGCACGTCCTACCAGCTCGCGGTCGCCGACATGCAGTTGCAGCCGGTGCGCGACCGCGCGCTCGCGCTGCGCGCAGCGGCGTTGAACGCGGGCAGGCAGGACCCGAAGAAGCGCCCGCGCGCCTGCTCGTTCGACGCGCAATGCGAGCACGCGATGTTCGACCTGAACCGCTATTACCGGCGCCTGCACGCGAAGCTGCCTGCACATACGCGGCCCGTCCTGTCTCGCGCGCAACGCGCGTGGACGGCTTACCGCGATGCGACCGTCCCATTGATGGACGCGCGCTCGCAGGTCGATATCATCGGCGCGCGCGTCGCCCAGCTCAAGCGCATGGGCGACACGGCCGGCAACGACTGAGCCGCATTTCAAAAAATTGTTCAAATAGCCAAGTGCTTCTCACCGCACGCATGTTCTATGCGCGGTGAGTCAAATCGTCCTGCGCGCGCTCCCATTTAGTGACATTTTTTTAAAGATGCATCGCCAGGTGCCGTTATCTTACGTTGCGTTACCAGAGCGTCGGATAGAAGCACGGCACGCAGCACGCCTGATCCCGATGGCCCTGGAACGCGAGCCATTCTTTGAACGGGATCACTATCTTGAAGCTAACCAAACCCTCCGCATTGCTCGTCGCCACGTTCGTTGCTGCGGCACTGAGCGGATGCGCGACGGAGGCGTCGCGCTCGCTGCCGACGCCCGAAGTCAGCAGTGCACAAGTGCCGTATGCCGGCAAGCCGGTGCTCGTCTCCGTCGGCAAGTTCGACAATCGTTCGAGCTACTTGCGCGGCATCTTCTCCAACGGCATCGACGTGGTGGGCAGCCAGGCGAAGACTATCCTCGTCACGACCTTGCAGCAGAGCCGCCGCTTCTCGGTACTGGAGCGCGACAACATGAATGAGATCGCGCAGGAAGCGTCGCTTGCGAACAAGACGCAGAAGCTCAAAGGCGCAAGCTACGTGATTACCGGCGACGTCACCGAGTTCGGCCGCAAGGAAGTCGGCGACCACCAGTTGTTCGGCATTCTGGGGCAGGGCAAGAGCCAGATCGCGTACGCCAAGGTCAGTCTGAACATCGTCGACACGACGACTTCCGAAGTGGTCGCAACCAGCCAGGGCGCGGGCGAATACAGTCTGTCGAACCGCGAAGTGATCGGCTTCGGCGGCACGGCTTCGTACGACTCCACGCTCAACGGCAAGGTGCTCGATCTGGCCATCAAGGAAGCCGTCAATCATCTGGTGCAGCAGGTCGACGCAGGCGCATTGCAGGCGTCGAAGTAAGTCCGTTACGGGATATTCCGAGGAACCACAATGAAAAAAGAACAATGGCTGACGGGCCTCGCGTTGCCCGTCGCGGCAGCGTGCGCGCTGCTGACGGGGTGCGCGAACACGACGAAGAGCGTTGCGCTCTATCAATGGGACGGCTACCAGCCGCAGGTCTACGAGTACTTCAAGGGTAAGAACAGTCCGCAGCAGCAGATCGATGCGCTCGAGAAGGCGCGTCAGCAGATCGCCGCGAAGGGCGCAGCGGTGCCGCCGGGCTTCCATGCCCATTTGGGCATGCTGTACGCGAGCGTCGGCAACGATCAGCAGGCGAAGCAGGAATTGCTCGCCGAAAAGCAGTCGTTTCCTGAGTCGACGGTTTACATGGACTTCCTGTTGAGCAAATTCCAATAATGATGAAACGCATTCTTTCACTCAAACTGATCGCTGCGATGTCCGTGCTGGTTGCACTCACGGCATGCGTGTCGAAGCCCGCGCGTCAGATGGACTACACCGCGTTCCGCAACAGCAAGCCGAGCACGATTCTCGTGCTGCCGCCCGTCAACGACACGACCGACGTCGGCGCGAGCTACAGCATGCTGTCGCAGATGACGATGCCGCTCGCGGAAGGCGGCTATTACGTGGTGCCTGTCGCCGAAATGGAAGAGACGTTCAAGCACAACGGGCTGACCAATGCGAACGATATCCAGAACGTCGCGCCCGACAAGCTGCGCAGCATCTTCGGCGCGGACGCCGCGCTGTACACGAAGATCTCGCAATATGGCTCGAAGTACATGGTGATCGACAGCACGACGGCCGTTACGGCCAGCGCGAAGCTGGTCGATCTGCGTTCCGGCGATACCCTCTGGTCCGGCGCAGCCGGCGCGACGGGCAAGGAACTGGGCGGCAACGTGAACGTCGGCGGCGGGCTGATCGGCGCGCTGGTGCAGGCGGCCGTGAAGCAGGTCGCGCACACGTTGAGCGACGAAGCGCACGACGTCGCGGGCCTGACGAGCCGCAAGCTGCTGTCGAGCGGCGGCGCGGATGGTTTGCTGTATGGTCCGCGTTCGCCGAAGTACGGCACGGACTGATATTGCTGTGACGGACGCGCGCCGGGTGGGCTCGGCGCGCGTTTCCCGTGCGCGCGTCAGGTGAGCAGGTAACCGTCTTTCGCAGCGGTTTTTTGCAGCGAAGGCTGCGCGAGCAGATCGCGCGCGGCGTCTTCGATGAACCCGGACAGCGCATCGAGCGCGAGGTCGTTGTCGTCGGTGCCGAACGGCTCTTCAATCTGCGATGCGATCGCGTCGAGCGCCATGAACGTGTACGCGACGAACACCGAGAAGACGGGCGTGAACACGCCGACCGTTTCCACCAGCCCGAAGGGCAACGCCGCGCAGAAGAAGTACACGGTGCGGTGAATCATCACCGAATACGCGAACGGCAGCGGCGTCGACACGATCCGCTCGCAGCCGCCCACCACCTCCGAGAGCCCATTCAGATTGCGGTCGATGGCCTGGACCGTCCATGCGTCCAGCTTGCCGTCGCGCGCCTGGCGCTGCGTCCATTCGCCGAGCCAGAGCATGATCGTCGCGGGCCGATAGCGCGACAACATGACGCGCTCGAAGAGCGGCTTGTCGAGTCTCGTCGACAGATCTTCCGACGGGTCCGTACCTCTCAACTGATGCCGCAGCGCATGCGCGAACCCGCACAAGGCTTGCACGAAGGCTTGCGTTTCGCTTGCGTCGATATGGGCGTTCGGCAGCGTCAACACCTGACGCGTGAGCGAACGCGTCTCGTTGAGCAGGCTGCCCCAGAGCTTGCGCGCTTCCCAGTAGCGGTCATAGCTCGCGCTGTTGCGAAAGCCGAGGAAGATAGCCAGTGCAATGCCGATCAGCGAGAACGGCGTGGTGGTCATGTTGATGCTGATCTTCAGCAGATGAACATGCACGGCGAGCGCGACCAGCGAAATGAGCAGGATGACGCACAGACGCGGCAGCAGTTCGGGCAGCACGGAACCGCGCCACGCGAGCAGCATGCGGAACCAGCGGAGTTGTGGGCGGATGATCATGACAGTGAACGATGAAAGCCGATGGTTGCCGTGATAGTAGCCGACGACGGCGCTTCGCAACGGCAGGCGAGGCGACAGCGGCCCACTGTTGCCGCGGTGCAGCGAAGGCGCACGGGTCTGAAGCCGCAGGCAACCCGTGCGAAAACAAAAAAGGCGAACCCTCGCCAGAGAGTCCGCCTTTCAGCAGCCGAATGGAAGCGGCCTAGCCGAGCGCAGCCCGCGCAGCGGCAACAGCGGCGCGCACCTGATCCGGCGCGGTGCCACCCGGATGATTGCGGCTCGCCACCGAGCCTTCGAGCGTCAGATAGCCGAACACATCGTCGCCCAGCAACGAAGCGACGTTCGGCAGTTCAGCCTTCATCTCGTCGAGCGTGAGATCGGCCAGATCGCAGCCGCGCTGTTCGCAGAAACGAACCGCGTGCGCGACGGCTTCGTGCGCGTCGCGGAACGGCAAGCCGCGCTTGACGAGGTAGTCGGCGAGATCGGTTGCCGTCGAGAAGCCTTGCAGTGCAGCCGCACGCATGTTGTCCGCCTTCACCGTGATGCCCGCGACCATCTCGGCGAAGATACGTAGCGTATCGGCGACGGTGTCGACGGTATCGAACAGCGGCTCCTTGTCTTCCTGATTGTCCTTGTTGTACGCGAGCGGCTGGCCTTTCATCAGCGTGAGCAGCGCCATCAGATGGCCGTTCACGCGGCCCGTCTTGCCGCGCGCCAGTTCGGGCACGTCCGGGTTCTTCTTCTGCGGCATGATCGACGAGCCGGTGCAGAAGCGGTCGGCGATGTCGATGAAGCCGACGCGCGGGCTCATCCACAGCACGAGTTCTTCGGAGAAGCGCGACACGTGCGTCATGATCAGCGCCGACGCCGCCGTGAATTCGATGGCGAAGTCGCGGTCGGACACGGCGTCGAGCGAGTTCGCGCAGATGCCGTCGAAGCCGAGCGTCTTCGCGACGGCGTGACGGTCGATCGGATAGCTCGTGCCGGCGAGCGCCGCCGCGCCGAGCGGCAGGCGGTTCACGCGCTTGCGGCAATCCACCATGCGCTCGGCGTCGCGCGAGAACATCTCGACGTAGGCGAGCAGGTGATGGCCGAACGTCACGGGCTGCGCGACCTGCAAATGCGTGAAGCCCGGCATGATCGTGCCGGCGTTGGTTTCGGCGAGTTCGAGGAGCGCGAGACGCAGATCCTTCAGCAGACCGCCGATACGGTCGATTTCGCCGCGCAGCCACAGGCGGATGTCGGTCGCGACCTGGTCGTTGCGCGAGCGGCCCGTGTGCAGGCGCTTGCCGGCATCGCCGATCAGGGCGGTGAGGCGCGCTTCGATGTTCAGGTGCACGTCTTCGAGGTCGAGTTGCCATTCGAACTCGCCGCGCTCGATTTCACCCTTGATCTGCGCCATGCCGCGCTGGATTGCCGCGAGGTCGTCGGCGCTGATGATCTTTTGCGCGGCCAGCATCGACGCGTGCGCAAGCGAGCCTTCGATATCGACGAGCGCCAGACGCTTGTCGAAGAAGACCGACGACGTGTAGCGCTTGACGAGTTCCGACATCGGCTCGGAGAAGCGAGCCGACCAGGCTTCGCCTTTTTTATGCAGTTGGGACGTCATGGTGATGGGCAGTATGCGAGGTGAAGACGCTGACGGCGCATGGAGACGCGCGCCGCCTCGAAGGAGACAACGATTTTAACACCCGCCGTGCGGGCCGCTTTCGGGTGGCCGGGAAAGCTCATTCGCGCATCAGCACGACGAGCTTCAGGTCTTCGCGGTGCGCGGGCTTGAAGGTGATCTGGTTGTAGACGACGTGGCCGTCGCGCGGATGATCGAAGCGGCGCTGGCCGCCTTCGCGCTCGTTGACGTCTTGCGACGCCCAGAAGCGCGCGAACGCATCGCTCGATGCGGACAGTTCGTCGATCAGCGAGCGCGTGGGCGCGTCGTTCTGATGGCGGATCGAATCGGCGCGATATTCGGCGGCGAGACGCCGCGCGCGGATTTCCCAGTCGACGATCAGGCTGCGCGCATCCGGCGACAGGAATGTGTAGCGCAGCAGGTTGCGGTCGTGCTCGCCGTCGAGCCAGCCGACGAACAGGTCTGCCGCTGGCTCGTTCCAGGCGAGCGCGGTGAACTGGCGGTCGAGCACGTAAGCGGGCGCGCTGACGAGCTGCACGGTCTTGAGCAGCATGGCGGGGGTATCGGCGGCGGCGGGGTCCGGCTCGGCCGGGTCGCGCTGGGCGGCCAGTTCGAACAGATACGCGCGTTCGGCGCGCGAGAGCTGCAGCGCGACGGCGATACGCGCGAGCGCGTCGGCGGACGCGGACACGGGCCGTCCCTGTTCGATCCAGGTGTACCAGGTCGGGCTGACGCCGCACAGCTGCGCGACTTCCTCGCGCCGCAGGCCGGGTGTGCGGCGACGCGGGCCGGGCGGCAGGCCGACGGCTTGCGGCGACAGGCGCTCGCGATGCGCGCGGATGAACTCGCCGAGCGCGCGGGCGGGCGATGCATCGAGCGGCGGGGTGGAATCGGCGGGGGACGGCGTGGTCATGTGGCGAAACGGCGGTGGCTGGTAATGTTGATACCAGAATAATTGCTTGACTTGTACTGGTACAGGGCGGGCTCTATTGTAGCGACAGGCGAGGCGCCTCGCGACTTTGACCCTATCCTCACAAACAGCCCTGAAGGCACAGGAGCACACGATGAAGCATCAAGATCAGGTAGCCGACGCGTTCGGCTCGACGGCAGCCTCGTATTTGACGAGCCAGGTTCACGCGACGGGAGCGGATTTGCAGACGCTGGCGGCTGCTGTGGCGGCGACGCCGGGCGCGGCGGTGCTCGATATGGGATGCGGCGCGGGGCATGCGAGTTTTGCGGTTGCGGTTTCTGCTGGATCTGTCGTGGCTTATGACATTGCGCCGCAGATGCTGGCTACGGTTGCTGCTGCCGCTGCTGAGCGCGGGTTGTCGAATATTCGTACGCAGCAAGGTGCGGCTGAAAAGTTGCCGTTCGACGATGCTTCGTTTGATTGGGTCGTCAGCCGGATGAGCGCGCATCATTGGCACGATGTGCCGTTGGCGCTTGCCGAAGTGCGGCGGGTTTTGAAGCCTGGCGGGCGCGTGATGTTCATTGATATCGCTGGGAGCGAGCATCCACTGCTCGATACGCATCTTCAGGCTGTCGAAGTGCTGCGCGATGGGTCGCATATTCGCGATTATCGTGCGGATGAGTGGGTGGCGTTTTTTGCTGCGGCAGGGTTCGAGGCTATGGTGCGGGAGCGCTGGCGGCTCAATATCGAGTTTGCGTCGTGGGTCGCAAGGATGAGGACGCCTGAGGCGCGTGTCGCTGCGATTCGCTCTCTGTGGGCGTTCGCCCCGGATGAGGTTCGGGAATACTTCGATGTACACGAAGATGGGTCGTTTAAGCTCGATGCTTTGATGATTGAGGCGTGGTGAGGTTTGAGGTTTTTTTGTCTGCGACGCGTTTGGGTTGTGTGCTTATGTTTGCGCTGGCATCCGCGGTTTGGACTTTGCGCTGGCATCCGCGTTACGTTAGCTCGCCTCACGCGTCGCCCCTGTGCGGGGCGGCACCTACTTTTCTTTGCCGCCGCAAAGAAAAGTAGGCAAAAGAAAGCGGCTCACACCGCCAATTCTTGACGTTTACCCACGGGCCCCCAACGTCCCCACACTTCACACGTCAGTACCGTGGCTGGTGCCCGTTGCCAGCGCTTCGAACTGGCGCCTCACCCGCTTCAGACACCCGTACAAAGGCCAGCGGCAGCGAACGGCATGTGCCGCCCAGGTGGCAAACTGTGTGTAGGTTGTCGCGTCGTATAGCTCGGCGCTCTTACAAGGTGGGATGCGTGCGCTATCGGTCCGGAGTGGTGCGCGTATGGCGCGAAAGCCGACACACAGTTTGCCACCTGGGCGGCCGCGGACTGTCTGGTGAGGCATGCTGAAACGCGGGGATATGAAGCGGGTGAGGCGCTCATTCAGAGCGTTGGCAACGGACGTGGGTCACGTGGTTGCCGTGTGAAGTGTAAGAACCTGTGGGGGCCCTCAGGCAAGAAGAAATGTTGGCGGTGTGAGCCGCTTTCTTTTGCCTACTTTTCTTTGCGGCGGCAAAGAAAAGTAGGTGCCGCCCCGCACAGGGGCGACGCTTGAAGCGAGCTAACGTAACGCGGATGCCAGCGCCAAGTCCAAACCGCGGATGCCAGCGCCAAGTCCAAATCGCGGATGCCAGCGCCAAGTCCAAACCGCGGATGCCAGCGCCAAGTCCAAATCGCAGATGCCAGCGCCAAGTCCAAATCACGGATGCCAGCGCAAAACCAATCCCCGAAAGACCAGCACAAAACCAGGCACACCAAACCAAAGCAAGAAACAAAAAAAACGGCGGCCTCAAAAAAGAGAACCGCCGTCCGCAGGACAAAAAAAGGAACTCAACCGGTATTCCTCAACCCCGCCGCAATCCCGTTGATAGTGAGATGAATCCCACGCCGCACGCGGACATTATCATCCCCAGCGCGATGTCGCTTAAGCAGTTCCACCTGCAGGTGATTCAACGGATCAAGATACGGAAACCGGTTTTTGATAGACCGCGCGAGCAAAGGATTATCCGCAAGACGTTCTTTCTTCCCGGTAATCTCAGAAAGCACAGCGGACGTCCGCTCCCACTCCGCCACAATGCGCTCGAACACATGCTTACGCAGCTTCTTGTCGGCCACAAGCGCGGCATAACGCGACGCCACCGCGAGATCGGTCTTGGCCAGCACCATATCCATATTCGACAGCAAATTCGCGAAGAACGGCCACGCCTTATGCATCTTGCGCAGCAGACTCACGCGACGTTCACGCTCGACATTCGAGCCCGCAGCCTCGAGCCATCCAGCAACCGCGCTACCAAACCCATACCAGCCCGTCAGCAGCAACCGGCATTGTCCCCATGAGAAACCCCACGGAATCGCCCGCAAATCCTCGATCTTGCGCTGCTTCGGGTCCTGCAGCTTGCGCGACGCCGGCCGGCTGCCGATGTTCAACTCCGCGATCTCCGCAATCGGCGTCGACGAGAAGAAGTATTCGGTGAAACCCGGCGTCTCGTAGACCAGCGCCCGGTACGACGCCATCGCCGCATCCGACAGCGTCTGCATCACTTCCTCGAAGTCGGGCAGTTGCGACGGCGCATTGCCGTGCGGCAGCAACGACGCTTCGAGCGTCGCGGCAACGACCGTCTCCAGATTGCGCCGGCCGATGTCCGGGTTGCCGAACTTGCTGGCGATCACCTCGCCCTGTTCCGTCAGGCGGATCTGCCCATCGACCGTCCCCGGCGGCTGCGAAAGAATCGCCTGGTAGGTCGGGCCGCCGCCGCGCCCCACCGTGCCGCCGCGTCCATGGAACAGCCGCAGCGTGATGCCGCGCTCGTTGAACAGCGACACCAGCGCCAGTTCCGCACGGTACAGCTCCCAGTTCGACGTCAGGAAACCGCCATCCTTGTTGCTGTCCGAATAGCCGAGCATCACTTCCTGCTCGTTGCCCTGGTTCTCGATGATGGCATCGATGCCCGGCAACGCCAGCAGATCGCGCATGATGTGCGACGCGTTGCGCAAGTCGGGAATCGTCTCGAACAGAGGGATCACCATCAGGCCCGCGCGCGCCGGATCGACCGGGTTGCCGAGCGCGCCTTGCAGCAGCCCCGCTTCCTTTTGCAGCAGCATCACTTCGATCAGATCGCTCACCGTCTCCGTGTGCGAAATGATGTAGTTGCGCACCGCGCGCGCGCCGAACTTCTCACGCGTCACGCGTGCCTGTTCCAGCACGCCGAGTTCGCTCTTCACCAGATCCGAGTACTCGACATAGGGCGAGCGCAGCAGGCGCGGCTGCGCGAGTTCCGCGAGCAGCACGCGCAGCTTGTCGGCTTCCGGAAGCGCCGCGTAGTCGCTTTCGACACCCGCGCGCCGCAGCAGCTCCGCGATCACCGCTTCGTGGATGTCGGAACTCTGGCGCAGATCGATACTCGCGAGGTGGAAGCCGAACACTTCGGCGGCGCGCGTCAGCGGCGACAGACGAGGCGTCGCGAGCGACGCGCCGTGATGCTCGGTCAGCGAATCGATCAGCACGTGCAGATCCCGCACGAACTCGGACGAATCGTCATAAGGCGTCGCGCGAATCTTCGGCGCGCCTGGGCCGGCGCTGCGCAGCGGCACGACACCTTCGCCGAGCCGCACGCGCGCACTCGCGCCGAGCCGTGTGTAAATGCCGATCAATGCGCGCCGGTACGGTTCGTCCTTGCGGTGCGGCGAGTGATCGGGCGAAGCTTCCGCGAGCGCCTTCAGTTCGTCGCTCGCGCCCGCCAGCAGATTCGACACCGACAGCTCCGCGCCGAGCTTGTGCACCTGTTCCAGATAGTGCTCGAAGATCACCGCGGCCTGGCGCGTGATCGCGTTTTCGAGCGTCTCGCCCGTGACGTTCGGATTGCCGTCGCGGTCGCCGCCAATCCAGCTGCCCATCTGGAAGAAGGGCGGCAGGCGCGCGTCGAGGCCGTGCTCGAGAAGCGCTTCTTCAATGTCGGCGTAGAGCGCCGGAATCTCTTCGAGGAACGTCGCGCGATAAAACGACAGCGCGTTCTCGATTTCATCGGCGACCGTCAGGCGCGAGTCGCGCAGCATGCGCGTCTGCCACAGCGACGTCACGCGCGCGCGCAGCAGCGACTCGTTCTGCAGACGCTCGCGCGCCGTCAGCGGCTGGTCGCGTTCGGCCAGCAGCCGCGCGATATCGTGCTGCGCGTCGAGAATGCTCTTGCGCTGCACTTCCGTCGGGTGGGCCGTCAGCACGGGGACGATCAGCGCGTCGTTGAAGAACTGCTGCAGCACGGGCGTCGCGGCGGCGTTCGCTTCGACGAGCCGGTCGAGCGCATGCGCGATCGTGCCCGGCTGCGACGTCGAGCCGGCCAGATCGTGAATGCGGTGCCGGCGGTTGCGATGACGGTCTTCCGCGATGTTCGCGAGGTGCGAGAAGTAGCTGAACGCGCGCACCACGCTCACCGTCTGCTCCGGCGAGAGCGCGCGCAGCTTCTTGTCGAGCGCCTGGGCGGCGACGCTGTCGTCCTCGCGGCGAAAGCGCACAGCCGTCTGACGAATCGCTTCGACGACGTCGAACACGGCGTCGCCTTCCTGCTCCCGCACCACGTCGCCGAGCAGCCGTCCCAGGTAGCGGATGTCTTCGAAGAGCGGCTGATCCTTGTCTTCGCGCGTGCGGGCGTTGTCCTTCAGTTGCGGCGCGGCGCCGTTGCTGGTTACTTTCGACGCGCGCGCGGCTTCCTGCTTGCCGGCGCCGTCGGATTTAATTCGTTTCGAGACGCCGTTGGCGGACGCCTTGGCCTTCGTGGATTTGCCGGCTTTGCCGGAGTCGAGAGCTTGCGTGGCTTTCACGGCCTTGGCGGCCTTGACAGCGGAAGCGGCGGGAGCGGCCGATGCGGTATTGACGGCATCGGGCGAGGCAGTAGTGCGGCGGGCAGGGCGCGCCGATCCGGAAGACGTCACGATGTTTCCTCAGGAAAGCCAGGGTCAAAGAATGATGATCTGCAACTGCGGGTACAGCGGGGAACTGCGCTCAAAGCCTGTCAGCATGCGGCGCGCGCGGCGGAGGAGGGCCGGTTGCGCGTGCTGCGCCGCATTAAATCATCGCGCATGCGGCGCTTCGACGCGCGAACGACCGTGCTGGGGCTTCTGGCGGCCACGCGAGTCACGATCGATGCGGCTATGGACGGCTCTGCGTGAATGCATCCGCAGGCCTGTCTCCTCTGGTTCTATGGCGGTTGACGGAATTGAGCGCAGCCGCGCCAACTACTGTCTCACGCAAGTGCCGTTGCGCTGCCCTGGCATGGCCGTGCGGCCAGCGAGAGGTTGCCCGAGCGCGTGCTAACATTGTTTGTTATCACATCCCGTCGTTCAATGAATCAAACAATGAATTCCGAGACGCTTGCGCCCACTCCGCCCGCCACGCTCGTCATCGCGTCGCGGGAAAGCCGGCTCGCCATGTGGCAAGCCGAGCATGTGCGGTGTGCGCTGCACAAATTATATCCATCTTGTGACGTAAAAATCCTCGGAATGACGACACGCGGCGATCAGATTCTCGATCGAACGCTATCCAAGGTCGGCGGCAAAGGGCTGTTCGTGAAGGAACTGGAGAACGCGCTGGCCGACGGCCGCGCCGATCTCGCCGTCCATTCTCTGAAAGACGTGCCGATGGAGTTGCCCGAAGGCTTCGCGCTGTCGACCATCATGGAGCGGGAGGATCCGCGCGACGCGTTCGTCTCCAACCAGTACGAATCGCTGGCCGCGCTGCCGTCCGGCAGCGTGGTCGGCACGTCGAGCCTGCGCCGCGAAGCGATGCTGCGCACGCGCTATCCCGAACTCGTCGTGAAGCCGCTGCGCGGCAATCTCGACACGCGTCTTTCGAAGCTCGACCGTGGCGATTACGCGGCCATCATTCTGGCGGCGGCCGGCCTCAAGCGTCTGGGCCTCGGCGACCGTATCCGGTCGCTGCTCGATCCCGCGGACAGTCTCCCCGCCGCGGGCCAGGGCGCGCTCGGCATCGAGATCCGCGCGGACCGCACCGACCTCGCGGCATGGCTTGCCCCGCTGCATCACGAACACACGGCGGCCGCGGTCGAAGCGGAGCGCATGGTGTCGCGCGCGCTGGGCGGCAGCTGCGAAGTGCCGCTCGCCGCTTACGCGACGTGGCACGACGGCGCGCTGCATCTGCGCGGCGTCGTGGCGACGCCCGACGGCCAGCGCGTGCTGTCCGCGCAAGCCTCGGCGCCCGCAGCCACGACGGGCGCCGCGCTCGAACTGGGCCGCGAGGTCGCGAGCCAGCTCGAAGCGCAGGGCGCACTCGACATCGTCCGCGCGCTCACCACGGCGAGCGGCCCGGCCGCTTCCGCGTGATGGCGGCCGGCTCGAACCCGACACCCGAGGCATTGCCGTCCAGGGACGGCGCAGGCGCATCGCATGCGACGCATCTGACCGTCGTGCTGACCCGTCCGGCGGGACAGTCCGACGCGCTGGCGAAGACGCTGCACGACGCGGGTGTCGCGACCGTCGAATTTCCCTTGATCGACATCGCCGCAGCGGACGACGAAGCGCCGCTGCGCGCCGCGCTCGCATCGCTCGACCGATACGCGCTGGTTGTCTTCGTCTCGCCGAATGCCGTCGATTACGCGTTCGCGAGCCACGACGCGATCTGGCCGCACGCGCTGCCCGTCGGCGTGGTCGGTCCGGGCAGCGTCGCGGCGCTCGCGAAGCATGGCGTCGAAGCGCCCGCGTACCAGGTGATCAGCCCGGGCGCATCGGCCGATGACAACGACGGCGCTCGCTTCGATTCCGAGGCGCTGTATGCAGCGCTCGAAACCTTGCTCGGCGAAAACGCCTTCGAAGGCAAGCGCGTGCTGATCGTGCGCGGCGACGGCGGCCGGGAATGGCTCGCCGAGCGTCTGCGCGAAGCGGGCGCCGAAGTCGAGACGGTCGCGGCCTACCGGCGCCTCGTGCCCGACCCGTCGATCGGCGCATGGTCGCGTATTCACGCGCTGCTGTCGGACGAGTCGAAGACGCCGCACGCATGGCTCGTGACGAGTTCCGAGGGCGTGCGCAATCTCGCCGAGCTCGCGCACGACCATCTCACGACGAACGAGCAGGCACACCTGAAACGCGCGATGTTCGTCGCGCCCCATCCGCGCATCGCAGAAACGGCGCGGGCATTGGGTTTTGATAGCATTACGGTGTCCGGTGCGGGCGACGAACGGATCGCCCGTACGCTGTTGTCTCTCGCGACACCTTTTGAAGTTCAACCGGTCCAGTCCAACCCGGCACAAGAACGCATGTCTGATACCAACGCATCCACGACCCCTACACCCCCGACGTCCGGCTCCGCGCCGCGGTCCGCCACTGCGCTGCCGCCGAATCAACCCTTTACGCCGTATGAAATGCAACAGGCCAAGCCCAGGGGCAACACGCTGCTCTGGGTTGTCATTGCGCTGGTGTTCTTCGCGGCGGTCGCGGGCGGCATTGCGTTGAACCGCAGGATCATCAAGCTCGATCAGCAACTGTCGCACCGCCAGCAGGCCAACGATTCGCAGACGGCCGAACTGCGCGTGAAGACCGAGCAGGCCGTCGCCAGCGTGCGTCAGGCCGATGCGCAACTCGCGCAGCTCGAAGGCAAGCTCGCCGATGCGCAGAACGCGCAGCAGGCGCTGCAGCAGCAATACGCGGACCTCGCGCGCAACCGCGATGACTGGACGATGGCCGAAGTGGGGCAGATGCTGTCGGCTGCAAGCGAGCAACTGCAACTGACGGGCAACACGCAGCTCGCGCTGTTCGCGCTGCAAAGCGCGGACACGCGCCTCGCCGCGTCGGACGGTGCGCAGGTGCTGGCCGTGCGCAAGGCGATCGCGCAGGACATCGACAAGCTGAAGTCCGCGCCGTCCACCGACCTGACGGGCCTCGCCATCAAGCTCGACAACGCGATCGATCAGATCGACCAGTTGCCGCTGTCGGGCGAGGCGCCGATTGCGCACGCCACGCCGCACGCGTCCACACCGAAGGATGTCGACCGCGTCGCGGCCGCCACGGGTGAGCCGAAGTGGAAGGTGTGGTGGAAGCAACTCGTTGCCGGTATCGGCGAGCAGTTGACGAGTCTCGTGCAGGTGCGCCGCATCGACCACGCCGACGCGATGCTCGTCGCGCCCGATCAGGGCTATTTCGTGCGCGAGAACCTGAAGATGCGCCTGTTGTCGGCGCGTCTCGCGCTGCTCGCGCGCAACCAGACGACGCTCAAGTCCGACCTTCACGCTGCAGACAACGCGCTCGCGCGCTACTTCGACGCTTCGTCGAAGCAGGTGCAGACGGTGCGCGACCTCGTGAAGCAGGTGGACGACGGCTCGGGCGCCGTCGACGTGCCGAATCTGGATACGAGCCTGCAGGCCGTGCATCAATACCGGACCCGGGGTTAATCATGGCGCTGCGTGGACTTCTCTGGCTCGCTTTCCTGTTCGCGGTTGCGGTGGTGCTCGCGATCGTCGGGCGCTTCGACACCGGGCAGGTGTTGCTCGTCTACCCGCCGTATCGGATCGATATTTCGCTGAACCTGTTCGTTGTCGGGATCATCGTCGCGTTTATCGTGATTTATGCGTTGCTGCGCATCGTGCGCAACATCTGGCGCATGCCGCAGCGCGTCGCGGCGTATCGCGCGCGTCAGCGGGTGGCGAAGGCGCATGCCGCGTTGCGCGATGCGATCGGCAATCTGTACGCGGGCCGCTTTTCGCGCGCGGAGAAGGCTGCGCGCGACTCGCTGACCAATCCCGACAACAAGGGTGCGGCGGGCCTGATCGCCGCGAACGCCGCGCATCGGATGCACGAGTACGCACGTCGCGACGAATATCTTGCGCAGATCGATTCGCCTGACTGGCAGGACGCGCGCCTGATGGCGACGGCCGACATGCGTGCCGACGGCCGCGATGCGGATGGCGCGTTGCTGGCGCTTACCGAAATGCAGTCGCAGGGCGGGCGCCGCATTCACGCGCAGCAGATTGCCTTGCGCGCGCAGCAGCAGTTGAAGAACTGGGGCGAAGTGCTCAAGCTCGTGAAGACGCTGGAAAAGCGCGAGGCAATTCATCCTGCCGTTGCCGCGCGTTTGCGGCAGCTTGCGGCGGAGAATCTGCTGCGCGATCGCAGGCACAATGCTGATGCGCTGCTCGAACTGTGGCATTCGCTGACGCCTGTTGAGCGGCATTCGCCGCGGCTTGCGGATCTTGCGGCTGAGTTGCTGGTAGCGCTGGGGCGTCCGCAGGATGCGCGGAAGATCGTTGAAGAGGCGCTCGCGCAGAATTGGGATGCGCGGTTGTTGCGGCGTTATCCGGATACCACGGGGGGTGACGCGCTGCCGCTGATTCAGAAGGCCGAGGCCTGGCGGAAGGAGCGTCCTGACGATGCGGATCTGATGTTTGCGCTTGGGCGGTTGTGTCTGCATCAGCAGTTATGGGGGAAGGCGCAGTCGTTTCTTGAGCAGGCGCTCAAGCTTGCTGATAACGAGACTTTGAAGATTCGCTCGCATCGGGCGTTGGCGAGGTTGCATGAGCAACTCGGGGATGCGGAGAAGGCTAGCGCGCATTATCGGGAGAGTGCGTTGGCTATGAATGTGGTTTGAGGTTTTTTTTTGTCTGCGACGCGGTTAGGTGGTTTTGATTGTGATTGTGATTGGGCTGGGGGCTGTGGTTTGCCTTCGGGCCTCAGGCGTCGATGTTCGGTTTGTTGGCATTTGCTTTCGCTGGTATCCGCGATTGCCTTTGCTTTGCGCTGGCATCCGCGATTTGTTATCTAGCTTCACGCGTCGCCCCTGTGCGGGGCGGCACCTACTTTTCTTTGCCGCCGCAAAGAAAAGTAGGCAAAAGAAAGCGGCTCAAACCGCCAGCGCTAATTCTTGCCTGAGGGCCCCCAAAGGTTCTTACGCTTCACAAGGCAATCACGTGACCCACGCTCGTTGCCAACGCTCTGAATGAGCGCCTCACCCACTTCAAGCACCCGCGTTTCGGCATGCCGCGCCAGCCAGTCCACCGCCGCCCAGGTGGCAAACTGTGTGCCGGCCTTCGGTGCTCCACACGCTTCACTCCAGACCGATAGCGCACGCGTCCCACCCTGTAAGAGCGCTACCCTATACGACGCGACAACCTACACACAGTTTGCCACCTGGGCGGCGTATGCCATTCGCTGCCGCTTGCACGGGTACGGGTATTTGAAGCGGGTGGGGCGCCAGTTCGATGCGTTGGCAACGCACACGAACAAGGGCGTTGCCGTGTGAAGTGTGGGGACGTTGGGGGCCCGTGGGAAAACGTCAAGAATTGGCGGTGTGAGCCGCTTTCTTTTGCCTACTTTTCTTTGCGGCGGCAAAGAAAAGTAGGTGCCGCCCCGCACAGGGGCGACGCCTGAAGCACGCTAACAATGCGCGGATGCCAGCGAAAGCAAAGGCCGACATCCCGAACGGCGATGCCTAAAGCACGCTAACAATACGCGGATGCCAGCGAAAGCAAAGGCCGACACCCCGAACGGCGATGCCTAAAGCACGCTAACAATGCGCGGATGCCAGCGAAAGCAAATGCCAACACCCCGAACGGCGACGCCTGAAGCACGCTAACGAATCGCGGACGCCAGCAAAAAGCACAGGCAAACCAAAACCGTCAAAAGCGCTGGCAATGCTTACCTATTCACCAGCCTGGAAGGCACACTAACGGCCAACACCCCGCCAAGCACCATAAAGGCCGCGAGCATATACATCCCAGCCGCATTCCCCGCGGTAGCCTGCTTGAGCCAGCCCACTGCATACGGACTAAGAAACCCGGCCAGATTCCCAATGGAATTAATCAGCGCAATCCCAGCGGCCGCACCCGTGCCAGCAAGAAACGACGTAGGCAAACTCCAAAACAGCGGCAGCGTAGTCAGAATACCCATCGTAGCCAGCGTGAGCCCGGCCATCGCAAGCGTCGTGTTCTGCGCCCACACGACCGAAAGCACCAGCCCAAGCGCCCCGACAAAGCCCGGAACGGCAACGTGCCAGCGGCGCTCTCGCGTGCGGTCGGCACTACGCGCGACGAACACCATCGCCACAACGGCAGCAGCAAACGGAATCGCCGACAACAACCCGATCGTGAACGCGTCAGTGACACCCGTCGACTTGATAATGGTCGGCAGCCAGAAGCTCACGCCATACAGCCCCATCACGAACGAAAAATAGATCAGGCTCATCATCAGCACGCGCGGACTCAGCATCACCTTGCCGATAGCATGATCTTCCTTCGTCGCGTCCTCGGCAGCGATGTTGCGCTCCAGCAGCTCGCGCTCTTCCTGCGTCAGCCACTTCGCCTTCGAAATGCGGTCGTCGAGCACGACGAACACCAGAATGCCGACGACAATCGACGGTATCCCTTCGAGCAGGAAAAGCCACTGCCAGCCATGCCAGCCGTTCGCGCCGTCGAACGCCTTCAGGATATAGCCGGAAATCGGCCCGCCGACCACGCCCGAAATCGCAATCGCCGTCATGAACCAGGTCGTCATGCGCCCGCGCCGGTGCGCCGGATACCAGTAGGTCAGATACAAAATGATGCCGGGGAAGAAACCCGCCTCCGCCAGGCCCAGCAGAAAGCGCATCACGTAGAACATCGTCGGCGTGGTGACGAACATCGTCAGCATCGACACGATGCCCCACGTCACCATGATCCGCGCAATCCAGACCCGCGCGCCGACGCGATGCAGAATGACATTGCTCGGCACTTCGAAGATGAAATAACCGATGAAGAATATCCCCGCCCCAAAGCCATAGACGGCGTCGGAAAGGCCCAGGTCCGCGCTCATGCCGAGCTTCGCGAAGCCGACGTTCACGCGGTCCAGGTAAGCGACGACATAGCTGAGCATCAACAGCGGCGTCAGACGCCAGGCGACTTTTCTGTAGGTCGCCTCTTCAAAGGTGGAAGGCGGCGCGCCTGCGCCGGGATGGTGGAGCGGATTCGCAGGACTGGACACGCTTGTCTCCTATCGACCGGCGTCGGCGCGGCAGCGCTTCACGCTGGTCTTACGCAAAGCTCGTTATTGTGGAAATGTCGTACCGCCAGTTCGCGATTCTAAACTTTCAACGCGCGCTGAATAGCCGCCCAGCGTCGGGGAAAACACTGAGTTTTCAAAGGTTAAGGCGCATTTTCGTGGGCGGTGCGAGCGGGCGCGCCGCCCGTTGCGCTACACGCAGCGTCCGCCGTCCACTTCGAGACACACGCCCGTGATGAACTCGGCTTCATCGGATGCGAGATAGAGCGCGGCGTTCGCGATGTCCTGCGGGGTCGAGAAGCGGCCCAGCGGGATGCCCGCCAGAAACTTCTGCCGGTTCTCCGGCGTGTCGTCGACGCCCATGAACTCCTTCAACAAACCCGTCTCGCCGATCACCGGGTTCACGCAGTTCACGCGGATGCGATCCGGCCCAAGCTCGACGGCCAGCGCCTTGCTCGCGACGATCACCGCGCCCTTGCTGCCGTTGTACCAGACGAGTCCCGGGCGCGGCCGCACGCCCGCCGTCGACGCGATATTGATGAACACGCCGCCACCTTGCTCGCGGAAGTACGGCACGAACTCATGCACGCTCCAGTAGATGCTCTTCACGTTGACGGCGTACACGCGGTCGAACTCGTCTTCCGTGACGTCGAGCACGGGCTTGTTGCGATGCGTGGTGCCCGCATTGTTGACGACGATCTGCACGCTGCCGAAGTCCTCGATCGCGGCGGCGCGCAGCGCGCTCCAGTCGCTTGCCCGCGTCACGTCGCCCGCGACGGCGATGGCCTTGCCGCCCGCCAGTGCGATTTCGCTGGCGACGCGTTCGGCCGCCGCGCCGTTCAGGTCGTTGACGACGACGTTCGCGCCTTCGCGCGCATAGGTCTTCGCGATGCCTTCGCCGAAGCCCGAGCCGCCGCCCGTGACGATGGCCGTTTTGCCGGTCAACCGCATGATGTCTCCTGTTGTTGTAGGTGCAAAAACGCTGGGTTGTCGTGAGTGAGCCGTGCCTCAGCCGTGCCGGATCGCAACGGTCTTCAGCACCGTGAAGCCGTACAGTGCTTCAAAGCCCTTCTCGCGGCCGTGTCCCGAATGCTTGACGCCGCCGAACGGCAATTCGACGCCGCCACCCGCGCCATAGTTGTTGATGAAGACCTGCCCCGAGCGCACGCGGCGCGCGATCCGCATCTGCCGGCCGCCATCGCGCGTCCAGACGCCTGCGACGAGTCCGTAGGGCGTGCCGTTGGCAAGCGTGAGCGCCTCGTCTTCGTCGGCGAAGGGCAGCGCGGCGAGTACGGGGCCGAACACTTCTTCGTGCGCGAGCCGATGCGCGGGCGGCACGTCGCGCAACAAGGTCGGCGCCTGATAGAAGCCTGTTTCCGGCGCTTCCGCAATCACTTCGCCGTGCGCTGCCATCGGTATGCCGTCATGCTGCGCGTCGGAGAGGAAATCCCATACGCGGCGTTGCTGTTTCGCGCTGATCAGCGGCCCGCAATCGAGGTCCGCATGCGCCGGACCGACGCGCAATGCATTGAACGCGGTGGCGAGGCGGTCGAGCAGCGGCTCGTAAATGCTCCGCTCGATCAGCACGCGGCTGCCCGCCGAGCAGGTTTGCCCGGCGTTCTGCACGATCGCGTTGACGAGCGTGGGCAGCGCGGCGTCGAGATCGGCGTCCGCGAAGACGATTTGCGGCGACTTGCCGCCCAGTTCGAGCGTGACGGGCACGTGGTTTTCGGCGGCCATCTGCGTGACGAGCTTGCCCGTGTCGGGCGAGCCGGTGAACGAGATGTGGTCGATGCCGGCATGGCGCGCGAGCGCGGCGCCCGCTTCATGTCCGAAGCCGGTGACGATATTGAGCGCGCCTGCGGGCAGGCCGGCCTCGGCCGCCAGCTCCGCGACGCGCAGCACGGACAGACACGCATCTTCGGCGGGCTTCACGACGCACGCATTTCCCACCGCGAGCGCCGCGCCGACGCTGCGCCCGAAGATCTGCATCGGATAGTTCCACGGCACGATATGACCCGTCACGCCATGCGGCTCGCGGATCGTGAAGACCGTGTAGCCGTTCTGATAGGGCAGCGTTTCGCCGTGCAGCTTGTCGGCGGCACCCGCGTAGAACTCGAAGTAGCGCGCCAGCGTGGCCGCGTCGCCGCGCGCCTGCTTGAGCGGCTTGCCCGTGTCGCGCGCTTCGAGCTGCGCCAGTTCCTCGTGGCAGGCGGCGACGAGCATCGACAGCCGGTACAGCAGGCGTCCGCGCTCGGCGGCGCTCACGGCGCCCCATGCGCCTTCGTAGGCGCGGCGCGCGGACTGGATTGCGGTGTCGATGTCGGCGGCTGTGCCGCGCGCTAGCGTGGCAAACGGCTGGCCGTCGGAGGGATCGATGACGGGGATCGTCTCCCCGTTCGACGACGCGGTCCATTCACCGCCGATGAAGTGTTTCGCTTCTTCCACACATGCTCCTTGCCCGGTTGGGCGGTCAGGCGGACAACGAAAGAAACAACGAAGAAATGACGAAAAAGACAGGCGAGGGCGGTTGCGTCGCGCAGGGTTTGGCGGCGCACAGCGGCCGGCCAGATGCGCGGCTGCCCGGTACGGTCACACGCGTTCGATGATTATCGCGCCGATCGCCACGCGGGTGTCATCGGCCGATTGGCTATAATGGCGCATTCCGCCGTGTCCGGGTTGCGGCGCTGCGTCCCGTATGGGGATGCAGTGCGCGCCGTGCGCCTTATTCCCATTTCTTCCTGATCAGAGAGCGCCATGAGCTTCAATCACGTTCCCCCTGGTAAAGACCTCCCGCAAGACTTCAACGTCATCATCGAAATCCCGGCGCAAAGCGATCCGGTGAAGTACGAGGCCGACAAGGATCTGGGCCTGCTCGTCGTCGATCGTTTCATCGGCACGGGTATGCGTTATCCCGCGAACTACGGCTTCATTCCGCAGACGCTGTCGGGTGACGGCGACCCCGTCGACGTGCTGGTGATCACGCCGTTCCCGCTGCTGGCGGGCTCGGTGGTGCGCGCACGCGCGCTGGGCATGCTGCAGATGACGGACGAGTCGGGCGTCGACGCGAAGCTGATCGCCGTGCCGCACGACAAGATCTGCCCGATGACGGCGGACCTGAAGTCGATCGACGACGTGCCGCAATATCTGAAGGACCAGATCAAGCACTTCTTCGAGCAATACAAGGCGCTCGAAAAGGGCAAGTGGGTCAAGGTGGAAGGCTGGGCGGGCATCGACGCCGCGCACAAGGAAATCACGGAAGGCGCCGCGAACTACAAGAAGTAAGTCGCGCGTTTTTCGAGCCTGAATGCAAAAAGACGCTCCTTCGGGAGCGTCTTTTTTTGCACGCTACGGTCCGGGCACCGGGTGGATCCGCGAAACTCGCGGGTGGACCGGGCGACCCGGCGCGTTAGCGCGGGCTGATGGTCGCGAGGCGGCTACCCGCAAACGGGTCGTTGCGCCAGTCCACCGACGGGCGTTCCTGCTTGACCTTTTTGGCCGGCTTGTCGACCGCAAAGTGTTCCGGCGATTGCCCGGCGCTGACGGCGTTGCTGAGCCACTGGGGCATCGCGCCGTTGCCGTCCCACGTTTCGCCAAACGGGCTGCGATAACGCACCGATTGCTGACGCCGGCGTTCCTCGGCAAGCGCCGCGGCCAGGTCGGCCACCTTGATGCCTACCTTCGCCATGCGGCGGCGCAAATACGCAATCATGCTGTCACGCTTTCTTTCGTCCATTTTTTCACCTCAAGAGGTCTGGGTATCGCGTCGGGTGTCGAGGCGTCGCCGGTTTCGGATGAGCGGCGCCGTTGCAATGACGAAAGTATCTGTTCGAGTCGAAACGGCGTCCAGACGCTTATCCTGAAAACACTGTTGCACGCGACGGACAAGCAACGCCGCGTCAGGTCTCCGGGTCGCGGGCCGCCGGTTCGTCAGCCGCCGGATCGCCGGCCGCCGGATCGTCAGCCGCGACTTCCTCGACCACAGCAGGCAGCACGGATTCGAGCGTCCGCGTACCCGACGCCAGTTCCCATTTCCGCGCTGCCGCAAGTTGCTTGACGCGATATTCGGCGCGCAACGCGCTCGAACGGTCGGCCAGTTCGAACGACGCCAGCAGCCGCACCGGCTTGCGCGAGCGCGTATAGCGCGCGCCCGTGCCGCTGCAATGCTTGTCGAAACGGGCCTGGACATCGGTGGCGATGCCCGTGTAGACGCTGCCGTCCGAGCATTCGATCAGATACAGAAACCACGGCATGGCGCGCGCCTGTTCCTCGTTATTCCTTGAACGGATTGTGTTCGCGCAGTTCGTCGACATACGCGTGAATATGATTCTTTTCGTTGTCGAGAAAGTGCCCGACAGCGTCCGAAAACGCGGGATGCGCGAGCCAGTGCGTCGAGCGCGTGACGGTGGGCATGAAGCCGCGCGCCATCTTGTGCTCGCCCTGCGCGCCGCCTTCGAACACGCCCAGCTTCTGCTCGATGCAGAACTCCAGCGGCTGATAGTACGCGGTTTCGAAGTGCAGGCAGGGGACGTGTTCGAGCGCGCCCCAGTAGCGGCCATACAGCGTGCCGCCCGCGTTCGCGCCGTCACGCTGGTAGACGACGAGCGAGCTCGCGATCGGCTTGCCTTCGTACTCCGCGATCACCATCATCAGATTTTCCGGCATCGACGCGCCGATCATCCGGAAGAAGTCGAGATTCAGATACGGACTCGAAAAGTGTTCGCGGTACGTCTGCCGATAACACTTGCTGAAGAAGCGCCAGTCGGCGTCGCGGATGTCTTCGCCGAGCAGTCGCCGGAACGTGACGCCCGCATCGCGCACCTTGCGCCGCTCGGCGCGGATGTTCTTGCGCTTCTTCTGTTCGAGGGTCGAGAGGAAGTCGTCGAAGTTGCGATAGCCGTCGTTGAGCCAGTGAAACTGCACGCCCTCGCGCAGCATCATGCCGAGATCGGTCAGCGCTTGCGCTTCGCTTTCGGTCGGAAACAGCACATGCAGCGACGACACGTCGGCCTGTTCCGCGAACGCAACGAGCGTCGCGGCGAGATGGCGCAGCGCGTGCGCGTCGGCGGCAATCAGGCGCGTGCCCTGCACAGGCGTGAAGGGCACCGCGCACAGCAGCTTCGGATAGTAGGGCAGGCCATTGCGCTTGTACGCGTCGGCCCACGCCCAGTCGAACACGTACTCGCCGTACGAGTGTCCTTTTGCGTAGACGGGCGCGGCTGCTGCCAGCTTGTCCGTGCGCGGATCGGTCAGCGTGACGAATTGCGGCGCCCAACCCGTATCCGCGACGGCGCATCGCGTCGCGTGTAGCGCGCTCAGGAATTCGTGGCGCAGGAATGGAGTGGGTTGCGCCTGCTGGTTGAGCAGCGCATTCCATTCGGCGGCATCGACTTCGAGCGGCGAAGCGAGAATGCCTGCGCGGTAATCAAAACGTTCCTGGTTCAATCTGTTCGACCGTTGGCGATCCGTGCGCTTTCGTAGATTCGCGGCGCGTCAGGATCGGATAAGGCTGATAGGCGAATGTCGCGCGCCTTTTTTTGCTTGCGCCCCGATGCAACGGTACCGGGCGCAGGCCCGTGGGCAGCGCGGCGAACGGCCATGTTAAAGCAAATGCGCGCCCGTAGTGCGCGGCGTGGCCTGCCGGCACACGCGATCGAGACCTTGAATGCGCTTACGGCTTATCATCTACGCTGATCGATAGCAGCTGTTTCGCGCGCGAGCGTTTCTCCCCGTTCGCGCGCATTAGGAATCCCGGACATGAAAGGCAACTTCTTCAACCTGTATTCGCACCGTTTTGCACGTGTCGCGGTGGGCGTGCCGCGCTGCCGCGTCGCCGATCCGGCCTTCAATGCCGACGAGACGCTAGCGCTAGCGCGCGAGGCCGCAGCAAAAGGCGCGGCGCTCGTCGCGTTCCCCGAGCTCGGCCTGCCCGCCTATACCTGCGACGACCTCTTCCATCAGCGCGCGCTGCTCGATGCATGCAAGACCGCGCTGGCAAAGATCGTCGACGCGTCGAAGACGCTGCCCGTTGCGTTGATCGTCGGCATGCCGCTGCAGGTGGACCACAGCCTGTACAACTGCGCGATCGTCGTCGCACGCGGTGTCGTGCTGGGGGCGGTGCCGAAGACGTATCTGCCGAACTACGGCGAGTTCTACGAGGCGCGCCAGTACACACCCGCCGACAGCGCCATCGCGCGCGACATCGAACTGCTCGGCCAGCGCGTGCCGTTCGGCGCGTCGCTGCTGTTCGAACTGACCGACGTGCCGGACTTCCGCTTTCACGTTGAGATCTGCGAGGACGTGTGGGTGCCCATTCCGCCGTCGTCGTTCGCGGCGCTCGCGGGCGCGACCGTGCTGGTGAACCTGTCGGCGTCGAACGTCGTGGTCGGCAAGTCGGGCTACCGGCATCAGCTGGTCGGCCAGCAGTCGGCGCGCTGTCTCGCGGCGTATCTGTACACGTCGGCGGGACGCGGCGAATCGTCGACGGATATGGCCTGGGACGGCCAGGCGCTGATCTACGAGAACGGCGAGATGCTCGCCGAGTCCGAACGCTTTCTCGACGACTCGCACATGATTTTCGCCGACGTCGATCTCGAACGGCTTTCGCACGAACGCATGCGGCAGACCACCTTCGGCATGTCGGTGCAGCGGCACAAAGATGAAGCGGCGAAGTTCCAGATCGTGCGCTTCGCGATCGGGCACGACGCGGCACAGGCGCTGCCGCTTGCGCGCAAGGTCGAGCGCTTTCCGTACGTGCCCGCCGATTCGCGCCGCCGCGACGAGCGTTGCAACGAGGTCTACAACATTCAGGTACAGGCGCTCGTGCAGCGGCTGTCGGCATCGAATATCCAGAAGGTGGTGATCGGCGTGTCGGGCGGGCTCGACTCGACGCATGCGCTGCTCGTCTGCGCGAAGGCGATGGACCGTCTGAAGCTGCCGCGCACCAACATTATCGGCGTGACGATGCCGGGCTTCGCCACCAGCGACCGCACGCTCAAGCAGGCGCGAGAATTGATGAGCGTGGTCGGCTGCACGGCGATGGAAATCGATATCCGGCCAAGCTGCGAGCAGATGCTGAACGACCTCGGCCATCCCTATTCGGCGGGCGAGGCGAAGTACGACATCACCTTCGAGAACGTGCAGGCGGGCGAGCGCACGAACCATCTGTTCCGTCTCGCCAATTTTCACAACGGCATCGTGATCGGCACGGGCGATCTGAGCGAGCTGGCACTCGGCTGGTGCACATACGGCGTGGGCGATCACATGTCGCACTACAGCGTGAACGCGAGCGTGCCGAAGACGCTGATCACGCATCTGGTGCGTTGGGTCGCGGAGACGGGCGCCGTTGGCAAGAGCGGCTCGGACACGCTGCTTAACGTGCTTGCCACGGAAATCAGCCCTGAGCTCGTGCCGGGCAAATCGGCCGGCGCGATCGAGCAGAAGACGGAGTCGTTCATCGGGCCATACGAACTGCAGGACTTCAATCTGTTCTACATCCTGCGTTACGGCTTTTCGCCGTCGAAAGTCGCGTTTCTCGCGCTGCACGCGTGGCGCGACAAAGAGCAGGGCGGCTGGCCGGAAGGCGCGCATGTGGAGCGCAACGAATACGATATTGCCGCGATCAAGCGCAATCTCGGCATCTTCCTGTGGCGCTTCTTCAAGACGAGCCAGTTCAAACGCAGTTGCGTGCCGAATTCGCCGAAGGTCGGCTCGGGTGGTTCGCTGTCGCCGCGCGGCGACTGGCGCGCGCCGAGCGATTCGGAAGCGGCCGTCTGGACCGATGACCTCGCAACCGTTCCGGACAAAGCCGCCTGAAATCAGTCTTTATCTGCCGTTGAGCGCGGCTTACTGCACGCGTTGCCATGACCGGTGCTGGCAACGTGTGCGCTGCGGCGTAGAATCAACGCATCCGAACCTTCCTTTTTCCGAACCGAGACGAGGCCCGCCATGAAACGCATTACCGCCGTCATCAAACCCTTCAAGCTCGACGAAGTCCGCGAAGCGCTCGCCGAAGTCGGCCTGACCGGGCTGACCGTTACCGAAGTCAAAGGCTTTGGCCGCCAGAAAGGACATACCGAGCTGTATCGCGGCGCCGAATACGTCGTCGATTTCCTGCCGAAAGTGAAGATCGAAGTCGTCGTCGCAAACGATCAATGCGATCAGGTGATCGATGCGATCATCGGCGCGGCGCGCACGGGCAAGATCGGCGACGGCAAGATTTTCGTCGCTGACGTGGAGCGTGTGATCCGCATTCGTACGGGCGAGGAGAACGAAGCGGCTGTCTGAGCTTTAGTGCGGGCGTTGCGCCCGTCGTTAGAAAGTGATTCTCGAAAAAGAAGCATCGGCGTTGCACCGCGCCGGTGCTTTTCTGCACGAGCGAAGTGCCTGAGCGACATGCCCGCGCGACATGGATAACGCGCTTGCGCTTTATCGCGCAGAAATAAAAAAAGGTGCGACACCCTTTCGGACATCGCACCGATACGCGCCTCTCGCAGCAGCGTGAAAACCGTTTCTGTTACAGCTGTTCTGTTTGCACCGTTCGATTAGAACGAGTGCTGGATACCTGCGTACACGCCCGTCTGGCTGTGGCCGATCAGCGGGTTGTCGGAAGCCACGGTGTTGCCCGCCGGGTTGGCGTTCAGGCCGTAGTTAGCCGTCTTGCTGTTCTGGACCGTTGCGACCTGGAGGTCGAACAGCGTGCGCTTGGACAGGTTGTACGAGCCACCCAGCGTGTAGATCGTCGCGTTGCCCGCGCCATTGTTGCCGTTCACGTGGTAGACCGCGCCGATCAGCGCTGCTGCCGGCGTTGCTTGCCACGTCACGCCACCCCATTCGTGATCGAGCGTGGTCGGCGTGCCCGGCGTTGCTGCCGTGATGCCCGACGTGCGAATTGCCTGGTACGCGCCCTGAATCTTGAACTGGCCGAGGAACACGTTGAATGCAGCCGTGTACTCGCGTGAGAAGTTGTACGAGTCGTTCAGGCCACCGTTTGCGGGGTTGCGGATTTCGTCATAGATACCGCGAACCTGGAAGAGCGACGACGTGTACGTGACTTGCGCACCGGCTTCGCGACCTTGAGCGGTCGTGCCGTTACCGTTCCAGTTCGTCGCATTCGACAGCGCGTATTGGCCGTAGAAGTCAAGGCCAGCGATCTTCGGCGACTGGTAGGCTACGTTGTTGCTCGATTGCGGCCAGTTGCGGCCACGCACCAGCGATGCCGACGACCAGTTCGACTGACCGAAGGGATCGAAGTCCCACACGCCGTTCGAGATGAACAGCATGCGGCCCATCGTGAACGTACCGTACTGGTCGCTTGCGAAGCCGACGGTTGCCCAACGATTGAAGAGACCGCCGCCGCCCGGGCCAGCACCCGTCATCGTGTTGAACGAGCCTTCCAACTGGAACACGGCCTTGTAGCCGCCGCCCAGATCTTCAGCACCCTTCAAGCCCCACAGGCTGGTACCCCAGTCGCCGCTTTCTGCGCGGAAGCGGTGCGAACTGCTCTGTGCGACACCCGCTGCGTTCGGGTTCGTCGGCACACCCGACATGTACTCCAGACCAGCGTCCAGACGCCCGTACAGCGTCACGCTGCTCTGTGCGTGTGCGGCAACGCCGAAAGTCAGCAGCGCTGCGGCAGCCAAAGCTTTCTTCATCTTCTCCTCCATACCCTGTCAAAAAGTAAAGCCAGTACTGCGAGTGGTGCCCGGACGCCAGCAGCGCCGAGCAGGAATCTTTTCCAGGGAGATGCGCGGTGACCGGTTCTGATGTCGACGTGCAGCCTTTCTGACTGTCTGATCGTCATGCCGATCCCTCGCGACCGGTATCTCCTGTTCGTTCGTTTTGAAGTGAAACTACTTTTCTTGAACTTTGTTTTGCTACTTTCGTTACTAATTTAGCAAAATACCCTTCGGTTGGCGAATAAATTAGTGATGCTCGGTAAAGATGTCTCTAAATTGCAATACCAATATGGGACAAGTGGCGGGCAGAGGGCTGCGAAGGCCCGTCTACGCCTTGTCGCGCAAGGGACACACCGTTGTTAATGACTTGCGTCAAGGATTGCCACTATTGACGGAGAGAATCGTCGGGAGTAGGCGCGTTTTTGCGACCATTCGCGCAGATGTTGGGATGACGAAGCTTTAGGGCTTGCAGGAAGGCGAGGGCGACGCCGCGCGGAAATGAAAAAGGGCGCCCGGTAAGCGCCCTGTAATACTACATAAACTACATTGCAGCCTTATTTCAGGCTTCCCGAGAGGAACTGCTTCAGACGCTCACTCTTCGTGTTCCTGAACACTTCGTCAGGACGGCCTTCTTCTTCGACGCGTCCCTGATGCAGGAACATCACGTGATTCGACACGTTGCGCGCGAAGGCCATTTCGTGGGTGACGACGATCATCGTGCGGCCTTCCTCGGCGAGCGTCTGCATGACCTTCAGCACTTCGCCGACGAGTTCCGGGTCCAGTGCAGACGTGGGCTCGTCGAACAGCATCACGTCGGGGTTCATCGTCAGCGCGCGGGCGATCGCCACGCGCTGCTGCTGGCCGCCCGACAGATGCGACGGATACTGCTTCTCGAGACGCGGCGCGAGACCGACTTTCTCCAGATACGTGCGGGCGCGATCCTCGGCTTCCTTACGCGGAATGCCGAGCACATGCAGCGGCGCTTCGATGATGTTCTCGAGCACCGTCATGTGCGTCCACAGGTTGAAGTGCTGGAACACCATGGAAAGCCTGGTGCGCATCTTCTGCAACTGCTTGGGGTCCGACACGCGCAACGCGCCGTGCTTGTCCTTCAGCGTGCGGATCTCCTTGCCTTCGACGAAGATGCGCCCGGCGTTGGGCTGCTCGAGAAAGTTGATGCAGCGGAGCATCGTGCTCTTGCCCGAGCCGGACGAGCCGATCACGCTGATGACGTCGCCGCGGTTCGCGCGCAGCGTGACGCCCTTGAGAACTTCGTTGTCGCCGTACTGCTTGTGCAGGTTGTCGACGAAAAGCATTTGCGGTGTAGCGGGAGTGTTCATCGGGGTCCTTGACTTGCTATGGTCGGCGCCTTACTTGCCTTGCGGGCGCAGATAAGCGAGCCAGCGGCGCTCGGCGCGGCGGAACAGCCAGACGAGCCCAAAAGAGATGATCAGGTAGAGCAGGGCGGCGATGCCGAACGCGTCGAACGAACGATACGTTGCCGAGTTGACGTCGCGCGCGATCTTCAGGATGTCGGGCACCGTCGCGGTGAAGGCGACCGTGGTGGCGTGCAGCATGAGGATCACTTCGTTGCTGTAGTACGGCAGTGCGCGGCGCAGCGCCGACGGCAGAATCACACGGCGATACAGCGTGAACTGCGACATGCCGTACGCGCGCGCGGCCTCGATCTCGCCGTACGGCGTCGCCTTGATCGCGCCCGCGAAAATCTCCGTCGTGTACGCACAGGTGTTCAGTGTGAACGCGAGCAGCGTGCAGTGCATGCCGTCGCGGAAGAACGCGTTGGTGAGTTCGTTCGAGCGGATGATCTCCAGGCTATACAGGCCCGTGTAGCAGAGCAACAGTTGCACGTACAACGGTGTGCCACGGAAGATATACGTATACAGCCACACCAGGCTCGACAGCCACTTCTTCTTCGACACGCGCGCGACGGCGAGCGGCACCGACAGACAGAAGCCAAGGCCAATGGATACGACCAGCAGCCACAACGTGATTGCAACGCCCGTGAAGCGGTAGCCGTCCGTATACAGATAGTTGCGCCAGTATTCGTGGATCAGCTCGATCATAGTTCCGCCTTGCGCACGCCAGTCGAGTAGCGTTTTTCGAGGTACATCAGCACGAAGTTCGAGACCGTCGTGATGAGCAGATAGATGGCGCCCGCCATCAGCGTGAAGAAGAAGAACCGCAGCGTGCCCTTGCCGGCATCCTGTGCCGCCTTGACGACATCCGCGAGGCCGATGATCGACACGAGCGCCGTCGCCTTGACCATCACCTGCCAGTTATTGCCGATGCCCGGCAGCGCGAAGCGCATCATCTGCGGGAACATGATCCGCGTGAATACCTGCCAGCCCGTCATGCCGTACGCGGCGCCCGCTTCAAGCTGGCCACGCGGCACGGCGAGAAACGCGCCGCGGAACGTCTCGGTGAAATACGCGCCGTAGATGAAGCCGAGCACGGCGACGCCGGCGACGAATGGATCGATGTCGATCTGATCCCAGCCGAGCATGTCGGTGAGGTTGTTCAGCCAGATCTGGATGCTGTAGAAGAGCAGCAGCATGAGCACGAGATCGGGGACGCCGCGAATCAGCGTCGTGTAGACCGTGCCGGCGCCCTGTGTGATCCTGTTCTTCGACAGCTTCGCGGCCGCGCCGAGCAGGCCGAGCACGAACGCGAATGCGAGCGACAGGATTGCCAGCTTCACGGTTTGCACCGTGCCGGCAAAGATGAGCGGGCCGTAGCCTTGAAAGAACATAGTGGGTCCTTGACGACGCTCCCGGGCGCCGCGAAAGACGCGGCACTCCGTACGCTGCTGCGGTTCGTCCGAAGGCGGATGCCTTCGATGTTCCCCGTGCGGCGCACAGCATGCCGCTGTGCGAATCATGACTGCCTGGCCGGTACTACCTGGCTGGCCGGCAGCGCGTTTTCCTGCCTTGTTCTACTGCGTTGTTGCTCTCGGTCCGACTTTATTACGAAGCCTGCAGACTGGCCCATCCGGGCCAGCCCCGAGCTTGCGCCGCATCTGAGGCGATGCAGCGGATTTTCAGTGCCTGTTACCGGCTCTGGTAAATATCGACGTCGAAATACTGCTTTTCGAGCTTCGTGAACGTACCGTCCTGGTGAAGCTCGGCAAGCGCCTTGTTCAGCTTCGCCTTCAACTCGCCGTCTTCCTTGCGCACGCCGATGGCCGTCCCTTCGCCGAGCGTCTTCGGGTCCTTCACTTCCGGGCCCGCCCACGCGAAATCCTTGCCGCGCGGCGTTTTCAGGAAGCCGGCGTCGGCCTGCAACTCGTCCTGCAGCGCGGCGTCGAGACGCCCGGTTGCCAGATCCGCGTAGACCTGATCCTGGTTCGGGTAAGGCACGATCGTCACGCCTTTCGGCTCCCAGTACGCGTTCGCGTACGCTTCCTGCGTCGAGCCCTGCTCGACGCCGACGTGCTTGCCTTTCAGGGATTCAACCGTCGGCAGCAGCGGCGAGCCCTTCTTCGCGATCATCCGCGCGGGCGCGTCGAACAGCCTGTCGGAGAAGTCGATCTGCTCGCGGCGCTTGTCGGTCACGGTCAGCGACGACACGATGATGTCGAACTTCTTGCCCTTCAGCGCCGGAATGATGCCGTCGAGATCCTGCGCAATCCATACGCATTTGACGTTCATCTTCGCGCACAGCGCACGGGTCAGATCGACGTCGAAACCGACCATCTGGCCGCTCGGCGCCACGGATTCGAACGGCGGATAGCTGGCGTCGACCCCGATACGCACGGTTTTCCATTCTTTTGCCATGGCACCCGAAGCCATCACGGCGAGCGCCACGCACAGTGCGTACTTCTTCATGTTTCTCCTGACTTCCCGGTCGCCGCGTGCCTGCTTGCGGTGACGGCAGCCCGTGTGCGGCCGGCCGTCGCCATTCTAGGCGGACAAAAATAGGCTGCCCGTTCCGGCGGCGGATTGTTTGGGCCCGCAGGCCTGTTCCACATCGCCCGACGCCGCCCTTACCCGGTCCGCTTCGTGCGCCATGCGCCCGTGACCTTGCGTTCCGGCCGGGCCCGCGTTGCCGGGTGCGCCGTCCGGACGCGGCACGCGCGTCGACCCATTCCAAAAAGCGCGGTATTTTACCCGAACCGGCGAGCCACGCCAGTGCTTGCGGCATCGAAAAAGCCCTTTGCCGCCAGAGACATGCACGCGCGACACGCGGTCACGGCAGGCCGCCGCGCATCCTTGCCGCGCCGCGGTGGCCGATGCAGCGTGCATCACGCGGCTTTCGGGCATTGCCATCATTTATGAAACGATCCGGTGCGGCGGCGCGGATTGTGCCTCGCGGGCGCAGCCCATACATTCCCGTCATCGGCAATTTTCATGGAGATTCAGATGATCAGGATTCGTCGTTCCGACGAGCGCGGCCACGCCAACCACGGCTGGCTGAACGCCAAACACAGCTTCTCGTTTGCCGATTACCACGATCCCGAGCACATGCACTTCGGTCCGCTGCGCGTCATCAACGAGGACCGGATTGCTGCGGGGCAGGGTTTCGGCACGCACGGGCATCGCGACATGGAGATCGTCACCTATGTGCTCGACGGCGCGCTGTCGCACCGCGACAGTCTCGGCAACGGCTCGACGATCCGCCCCGGCGACGTGCAGCGCATGAGCGCGGGCACGGGCGTGATGCACAGCGAGTTCAACGGATCGCAGGAAGACCCGCTGCATCTGCTGCAGATCTGGATCATCCCGAAACGCGCGGGCGACGCGCCGGGCTACGAGGAAAAGCGCTTCACCGATGCCGACAAGCGCGGGCGGCTGCGCGTCGTGGCGGCGCCGGACGGCCGCGACGGCGCGGTGACGATCCACGCCGATGCGTCGATCTACGCCGGTCTCTTCGACGGCGCGGAACGTGACG
Source organism: Paraburkholderia caribensis (assembly GCF_002902945.1). Classification (NCBI taxonomy): domain Bacteria; kingdom Pseudomonadati; phylum Pseudomonadota; class Betaproteobacteria; order Burkholderiales; family Burkholderiaceae; genus Paraburkholderia; species Paraburkholderia caribensis. The sequence goes on along the minus strand of NZ_CP026101.1, from coordinate 2,593,823 downwards.
AGCTTGCGCTCGCAGCGGGGCGCCAGGCGTATGTGCACGTTGCGCGCGGCGCCGTCACGGTCAATGGCGAGGCATTGAAGGCGGGCGACGCCGCGATGATCACCGATACCTCGAGCGTCACGGTCGAAAACGGCGAGGGCGCGGAAGTGCTGCTGTTCGACCTCGGTCAGCTGCGTTGAGCGAGGCGGGGCTTTTGTTCATGCCGTCCGTGCTGCCCGTGCTGCCGGACCGCCCATGAAACAACGCCACGGAAGCTGCCTTCCGTGGCGTTGTGTTGCGCGTCTATCAGGCAACGCGGCTAACCCGCCTCAAGGTTTCACCGCCGACGCGGCAGCGTCGCCCTGATGCTTTTCCCAACGCTCGCGCATCTTCTGATGACGCTGCTCCATCTTCGCGAAGTGCTGCTTGAGCGCGGTGCTGACGGTGGTCTTCTGCTGGTCGTTCAGGCCGTTATAGAAGTTCAGCCATGCCGTCGACGTCTGCTCGCGCAGTTGCGCGTCCTTCTGCTCGATCTGCTGATGCGCGGCGTGCATCGCGTTCAGGTCGAGAATCGGTTGCTGCTGCATCTGCTTGAACTGCTGGCGCATCTGCTCGTGGTTCGCGCGCTCGGCCTCATGGCTTTGCTTCATCGTGTCGAGCGCGGCTTGCCATGCCTTTTCCTGATCCGCGTTCAGTTTCAGTTGCCCGTGCAACTGGTTCAGTTCCTTCATGAAGCCGCCGTGGTGCCAGCCCGGACCGCCGTGACCCATGCCGGGTCCGCCGGGACCGCCTTGCGGCTGCGCGGCGAACGCGGACCCGAGACTCAGTGCGAGCGATGCAGCGGCAACGGCGAGAAAGCGTGATGTTTTTTTGGACATTACTGTGCTCCTTGATCAACTGGCCGACGATGCCGCCCGTCTCGAAAGTGGACCAGCGCGCATTCGGTAAGGCACAGCGTAGAGGGATCGAATGGAGGCCGTGTTACGCGTATGCTTGCGGAAGTTACGTGACATTACGTGTGCCTTTCGCGGTAACACCCGGTAACCCTTTCGGGGTCAGTAGGGGCGGAAACGCAGCGGGGCGCGCGTTACACTCCAAGCCATGGCTACTCAAATTCTTGTCGTCGATGACGACGTCGAACTGCGCGATCTGCTGCGCGACTATCTGGCCCGGCAAGGCATCGAAGTGTCGGTGCTGCACGACGCCAGTTCACTGGAGCGCCGCATCGAGCGCGAACGGCCCGACCTGATCGTGCTCGACCTGATGATGCCCGGTGTCGACGGCCTCACGGCGTTGCGCAAGCTGCGCGCGTCAGGCGACGACATCCCCGTCATCATGCTGACGGCGCGTGCGGACGACGTGGACCGCATCGTCGGCCTGGAACTCGGCGCTGACGACTACCTCGGCAAGCCGTTCAACCCGCGCGAACTGCTGGCGCGCGTGCAGGCGGTGTTGCGCCGCCGCAAGACGCTGCCGTCGGCGGCCGCGCCCGAACAGCGCGAGCCGTTCTCGTTCGGCCGCTTCACGCTGGACTTCCAGTCGCGCACGCTGCATCAGGAAGGCAAGCCGCTCACGTTGTCGGGCAGCGAATTCGCGCTCCTGAAGATCTTCGTCAATCACCCGATGCGCACGCTCACGCGCGAGCGCCTGCTCGAACTGCTGCACGGTCCCGAATACGATGGCACCGACCGTGGCATCGACGTGCAGGTGTGGCGCCTGCGCCGCATTCTCGAAACCGATCCGTCGGTGCCGCGCTTCATTCAGACCGTGCGCGGGCGCGGATACGTGTTCGTCCCCGATGGCGAGCAACATGCGGCGTCCAATTGATTCGTTGTTCGGGCGGCTCGCGCTGCTCGTCGTCTGTGTGTTGCTGGTGTCGCATTTCGCGTGGTATCTGCTAGTGCGCTTCGAGCGTAACCAGTCGCAGACGCGCTACGCCGTCGAAGAAGCCGTGTTCCTCGTCGACGCGGTGCGCGACCACGTCAGGCGCGAGCCGGATCAGCCGCTGCCTTCGCGCGTGCGCCTCGTCGATCCTGCGAGCGCCGACGTGCCGCCCGACGTGTCGAATTTGCCCGCGCCGCTCGACCGTTTCGTCGACGACGTGCGCGACCGTCTGCCCACCTCGACGCAGGTGCGCGTCGGCACGCCGGGCAAGCCGCCCGCGCTGTGGGTTCGCGCGGCGAGCGACCCAAGCTGGATCGTCGTGCCCGTGCAGCCGTTGCGGCCGCCGCGCTCGCTCGACCGGATGGTCCTGTGGCTCGGCATCATTTTCTCGGCTGGCGTGATGGCGGCACTCTTTGCCGCGTGGCAGTTGCAGCAGCCGCTGCGCTCGCTCGCGCAGGCGGTGACGCGCTTCGGGCGCGGCCTGCCCGTGCCGCCCGTGCGCGAGCGCGGCCCGCGTGAACTGCGGCAGCTGACGCACGGCTTCAACCAGATGGTGCAGGAGGTCGCGCGTACCGAGCACGATCGCGCGGTCATGTTGGCGGGCGTCGCGCATGACCTGAAGACGCCGCTTGCGCGTCTGCGGCTGCGCGCCGAGATGATGGACGATGCGAAGACGCGCGACGGCGTGGTGCGCGACGTCGATTCGATGACGCATATCGTCGAGCAGTTTCTGGTGTTCGCGCACGACGGCGGCGACCGCAGCGAACCCGTCGAAGTCGATTCGCAGTGCGAGCGCGTGGTGCGCAGCTATCGCGCGGTGTCGGGCGGCGCGCCGACGGTGCAGACGGATCTGCGCGCCGGTCCGGGCTTCATGCTGCCCGCCGCCACGCTCGATCGCATCCTGTCCAACCTGCTCGACAACGCGCATGCGTACGGCGCGCCGCCCGTCATCGTGGCGACGGCGCGCACGTCGCAGGGTTTCACGCTGGCGGTCACGGACAACGGCAGCGGCATCGCCGCACAGGATCTGATCAACGCGAGCCGGCCGTTCGTGCGGCTCGATCCGGCGCGCGGCGGCAATGGCCACAGCGGGCTGGGCCTTGCAATCGTCGAGCGGCTCGTGCGGCGTGCGGGCGGCGAATGGCAGATCGGCAACAACGATGCGCCAGACGGCGGGCGAGGCCTGCGCGTGCAGATGACGTTCCCGCTGGAAACGGTGTCGCGCACGGTGGCCGCGTCGGAAATCGTCTGGTGAGTGTGATGGGCCGCGCGCTTCGGCTGCGCGGCATTCGGAAACGGGCTCGGGGCAGCGTGATGGCAGGTGCCCCGTCTTCGCCGTTGGATCAAACAGGCAGCATGCCTATTCGGTGAAGAGCGTGTTGAGCGCGGCGGCGGCTTCGCTGTCCACGGTGTTCCACGTCACCGTGTCCGCCTCGAAGATGTAGTGCGTCGTGTACTTGCCGAGACGCGAGAGAATTTCTTCCTGTATCACTTCGGGCGCCACATCCAGCTTTAGATACCACGCGGTCGACGACAGGCGCGTCTGAAACGCGCCGTACTCTGCGAGCAGATGATCGAAGGCGTCAGCGTCCTGATCGCGGCAGACGATGACCAGATTTCCCTTCATGCGAACCTCCGGGGGAGCGTAGAGCGGTGATCACAACTTTCGGATGAAAGTCGATGATACCTGCTTAAGCTCCACTTGCCCGGCGGCATCGCCGTGCGCGATGCAGCGCGCATCGCTGACCGGTCAGCGAACGTTGCGCGTGCTTACATGCCTTCATCGGGCGTTATCGGGCTGACTGGCTTCACCAGGCATTGGCGGGCGTGCGCGCGGGCGGCGCGGTATCGTCGGGCGGCACGGCCTCGCTGCGGTCGCGTCCGCCTTGTTTCGCGGCATAGAGCGCCTGATCGGCGCGGCTGATGATGCGCTCGGGCAGATCTTCCGCCGACAGTTCCGTGATGCCGATGCTCACGCTCAGGCCGACCGACTGCGGCAGCTTCGCCGACGGCGTCGCCTTCAAACGGACGCGCAACCGCTCGACCACTTCGAGGCCGGTGCCGAGCGGTGTTGTCGGCAGCAGAATGCCGAATTCCTCGCCGCCCAGCCGGCCGATCGCGTCGCTGCCGCGCAGCTCGGTGCGGCAGGTGTCGACGAAGTGTTCGAGCGCGCGGTCGCCCGCCGCGTGGCCGAAGCGGTCGTTGATCTGCTTGAAGTGGTCGAGATCGGCGATCGCCATGCACAGCGGCTCGCCCGTCGTGCGCGCGCGGTCGATTTCATGACGCAGCAGATCGAGGAAATAGCGCCGCGACAGCGCGCCCGTGAGCGCGTCATGACGCGCTTCCGCGGACAACAGCGTGTTCGCCGACTGCAGCTGCTCGGCCAGCACGCGGGTGGCGCGGTGATGGCGCCGCTCGCGCAGATACGACACGGTGATGACCCAGGCGAGCGCCACCGTGCCCGCGAGCGTCAGAAACACCAGCAGATGATCGCGCTTGTGATTGCGCATCAGCTCGGGCCACGCGATGAGCGGATCGACGAGGTGCGCCGACAGCCCCGAGTTCAACCCGCCGCGCGACTGGTAGAGCGTCGGGATCGGCTGGCCCGGCATGTCGAATAGTTGATCGGCGATCGCGGTCGGCACCCACGGCGCGTCGCCGCGGACCTGGCTCTTGACGGGCTGGATCTGGATGGTTGCGAACTGGTCGCGATGATAGGTGTTCATGCGCTCGGCCGCGTTCATCTGCGTGACGCGCGAGTTCGGCATGGCCTGGCCTTCGAGCGCCGCGTTGTGCGCCATGATGACCACGCCGTTGTCGTCGGTGACGAAGGTGCCGGCGTGCGCGACCCAGTGGCGCAGCCGCGCGATGCCGACCTTGGCGACGATCGCGCCGACCAGCAGGCCGTCGTCATAGACGGGCGCCGAGATGAAGATGCCCGGCTCGCCGCTCATGCGGCCCACGCCGTAGGCTTCGCCGAAGGCGCCGAGCAGGGCGTTGGTCAGGTAGCTGCGCGAGCGCATGTCGAGCCCGACGAACGAATGCGCGTTTTGCGCGTTGCTCGCTGCGACGCACAGCCCGTTGGCGTTGACCAGCCAGATGATGTCGAGGCCCGAGAAGCCCTGGGCGTCGCGCAGGAAGCCGTTGATGCCCGCCAGTTCGGGCGACTTCAACAGTTCTTCGCGATGGGCGGGTTCCAGGTCGACGCCCGACGCGGCATAATTCTGCGAGTGCGTCAGCGCCTGCTGGATCACGCCGAGTTCGGCCATGGTGGCGGGTATGGCCCGCGACATCGCCAGGTCGCTAGCAATCACTTCAGCCATGTTGTAGACGATCGAGGCGGACATCTGCCGCTGCTGGCGCAAGGCGGTATCCAGTTCTTGCTGTACCATCCGGTCCGCGACCAGGCCGGAGGCGAGCCAGCATGCGAGCACGACCAGCACGAAGCTGGCCGGTCCCAATGCCTGGCGCAAGGTTGTCCTTTTCATCGACCCTCTGATCCGTCTGACTGATTCATGCAACAACGTCTTTCGTTGCAACGCGCTGGCGCTGGGCCGTTCCCGCTGATTGCCGCCGTGCGCCGCACGGAGCCAGGATAAATGCGCCGCGCCGCCGTCCTCGTCGCCGTCGGCCAGCAGGTTTCGCCGCATCCCGATTTTAACCGCCGCACGGCCCGGCGCTAGCCAGGATTTGCGCGCGCGAAAGTCCCGTGTGGGTTATTAACGGCCTCCAGCGGGACTTTCTGAATAGCGGCACGGCCATCGGATTGTGGCTCGCACGCGACGGTTCGCCCGAAGCATGCGCAAGCCGGCCTGTTGATGCACGCGGCTTGCCGCTTACAGATCCGTTCCGCCAACCATTCGGCGTGACATTTGAATGTCAACGGTTGTTTCTGTCACACAGGTTGTAGTAGTGTCGTGCCGTCCAAAATGAGGAAAGCTCGCTGGCCTGCCGGCGGCGGCCCGCGCAACACGATTGCGCCGGCCGTAAGTGCAGGCCCGCACGGGGCGCCGCGCGACGTATCCGTCGCCGGCCAATGCGTATTGAACGCCAACGATTTACCGCGCATTAGCGTTTTGCCATGCCTGATTTCCGCTTTCCGGATCGATCCTCGGACCGTCGCGCCGCCGCCAGCCATGCCGGCGCGCGCGTAGCCATCATGGCTGGCGGCATGCTTGCATCCCGCCGCGAAGGGAGGGCCGCCTGATGGATCTGTTCAGCTTCACCCTTAACCGCACCGCCAACGCGTCGGCGTGGCGGGTGCTGCCCAATCGTTGGGATTTCATCGCGTTTCCGCTCATCATCTGCCTGATCGCAATGGCCGTGGTCGGCTTTCACGAGACGATGGCGCCCATTTCGACGCTGCAAAGCGAGCCGATCTCGCTCGACCCGGCGAACCTGCCCGAGTACGCGATGCGTACCACGCTGCGCATGCTCGCCGCGATGGTCGCGTCGCTGACCTTCACGCTGGTCTACGGCACGCTTGCCGCGAAGAGTCGGCGCGCGGGCCAGGTGCTGGTACCGATTCTCGACATCCTGCAGTCGGTGCCCGTGCTGGGGTACATCTCGTTCACGGTGACGTTCTTCCTTGCGCTCTTTCCGTCGCGCGTGCTGGGCGCCGAACTGGCCGCGATCTTCGCGATCTTCACGAGCCAGGCGTGGAACATGACCTTCAGCTTCTACCAGTCGCTGCGCACCGTGCCGCGCGACCTCGACGAAGTGTCGAAGGGCTTCCATCTGACATCCTGGCAGCGCTTCTGGAAGCTCGAAGTGCCGTTCTCGATGCCGGGCCTGATCTGGAACATGATGATGTCGATGTCGGGCGGCTGGTTCTTCGTGGTCGCCTCCGAGGCCATCACGGTCGGCAATCACACCATCACGCTGCCGGGCATCGGCGCGTATCTGGCGGCGGCGATTGCCGGGAAGAACCTGCACGCGATCGGCTGGGTGATCCTGACGATGACGGTCGTGATTCTCGCGTACGACCAGTTCCTGTTCCGGCCGCTCGTCGCGTGGTCCGACAAGTTCCGCATGGAGAACACGAGTTCCGGCGACGCGCCGGAATCGTGGCTGCTCGACCTGATCCGCCGCACCCGGCTGATTCACCGCCTGCTCGTCCCCATCGGCTGGATGTTCGCGAAGGCCGCGCGCGTGCCGATCCGCTTGCCGAGCGTCGGGTCCGTGAAGTTCGCGAAGCCGGCTGTGCTCAAGCCGTCGAGGACGGGCGACATCGTGTGGGCTGTGATCGTCGTGCTGGCGACGGCCTTCGTCGTATATCGCGTGGTTGCGTATGTACGCACGGGCGTGACGCTCGATGAAGTCGGCCATGTGTTCGTGCTCGGCCTCATCACGCTGCTGCGTGTGACGCTGCTGATCGCGCTCGCTTCGGTGGTGTGGCTGCCCATCGGCGTGTTGATCGGGCTGCGCCCCGCGCTCGCCGAGAAGATCCAGCCGCTCGCGCAGTTCCTCGCGGCGTTTCCGGCGAACCTGCTGTTCCCCGTCTTCGTGATCGTGATCGTCAAGTTCAATCTGAACCCGGACATCTGGCTGTCGCCGCTGATCGTGCTCGGCACGCAGTGGTATATCCTGTTCAACGTGATTGCGGGCGCGAGCGCCTATCCGAACGACTATAAGGAAGCCGCGAAGAATTTCCGCATCCGCGGCTGGCAATGGTGGCGCCAGGTCATGCTGCCGGGCGTGTTCCCGTACTACGTGACGGGCGCGATCACCGCCTCGGGCGGCGCGTGGAACGCAAGCATCGTTGCGGAAGCCGTGCAGTGGGGCGATACGAAGCTGGCTGCGCACGGGCTCGGCGCGTATATCGCGCAGTACACGGCAGCGGGCGACTATCCGAAGATCATTCTGGGCATCGCGGTGATGTCCCTGTTCGTGTCCCTCTTCAATCGCGTGTTGTGGCGTCCGTTGTACGCCTACGCCGAAAGCCGCCTGCGGCTCGATTGAGATTCATTGAAGGCAAAACGCGATGCAAAATCCGAAGACCGTAACCGCCGCGCCGATCCAGACGCCGCCGATGCCGCCGCGCCTCGGTGAAGAAATCCTGCGCGTCAAGGACGTGTGCCGTGGGTTCAACAAGACACAAGGCGAACTGCTGGTTCTCGACGACGCCAATCTGTCGCTGCGCGAAGGCGAGATTGTCGGGCTGCTCGGCCGCTCGGGCTCGGGCAAGTCGACACTGCTGCGTATCATCGCCGGCCTGATCGAGCCGACGGGCGGCGAAGTCACCTACATGGGCAAGCCGCTCAAGGGGCCTGCCGAAGGCGTCGCGATGGTGTTCCAGACCTTCGCGCTGTTCCCGTGGCTGACCGTGCTGCAGAACGTGGAAGCGGGGCTCGAGGCGCTCGGCGTCGGCGCACGCGCGCGCCGCGAACGCGCGCTGGCCGCGATCGATCTGATCGGCCTCGACGGCTTCGAGAACGCGTATCCGCGCGAGCTGTCGGGCGGCATGCGCCAGCGGGTCGGCTTTGCACGTGCGCTGGTCGTCGATCCGACGCTGCTGCTGATGGACGAGCCGTTCTCCGCGCTCGACGTGCTGACGGCCGAAACGCTGCGCACCGACCTGCTCGATCTGTGGACGCAAGGGCGCATGCCGATCAAGTCGGTGCTGATCGTCACGCACAACATCGAGGAAGCCGTGTTCATGTGCGACCGCATCCTCGTGCTGTCGTCGAATCCGGGTCGCGTGATCGCCGAGATCAAGGTGCCGTTCAAGCATCCGCGCAACCGTCTCGACCCGGCGTTCCGGCGCCTCGTCGACGACATCTACGCGAAGATGACGGCGCGTCAAAAGGACGAATCGACGAAGAAGGGGCTGGAGTTGCATAGCTGGCTGCCGCATGTGTCGACCAACCTGATGGCGGGTCTGATCGAAACGCTGGCGGCCGCGCCGTATCACGGCCGTGCGGACATGCCGGAAATCGCGCGCTCGCTGCATCTGGAGGTGGACGATCTGTTCCCGATCGCCGAAGTGCTGCAACACCTCGGCTTCGCGGACGTGCGTGAGGGCGATATTTTCCTGACGCCACCCGCGCGCGTGTTCGCCGAGTTCGGCACGCAGGAGCGCAAGATGATGTTCGCCGAGCATCTGCTGCGGCACGTGCCGCTCGCGGCGCGGATCAAGAAGGTGCTGAACGAGCGGCCGGGACACCGCGCGCCGCGCGTGCGCTTCGAGCAGGAACTGGAAGATTTCCTGTCGGACAGCGCCGCCGAAGAAACGCTCGACGCCGTCATCAACTGGGGCCGTTATGCCGAGATCTTCTCGTACAACGACCAGACGGAAATTTTCAGCCTCGAGGACGTGGAGTCCTGACGGCAGCGCGCAAATTGCGTGAGCGGAAGAAGAAGGGGAGCCACGCGGCTCCCCTTTTGTTTTGGTTCCGATGCTCCGCGCTGCGAGCCGCCTTACTGCAGATTGCCCCAGCGCTCGACAGCCGGTTCCGCCGACGCCCATTTCCAATAACCCTTGTTGTCCTGCTGGCAGGCGCTCGCCATGTACCAGCCGACCTTCGCGTCGGGCTTGTCGCCGTCGATGACCGAGAACACGAACTCCTTGCAGATCGCCAGCGACGACGCGAACGCGCGCGTCACGCGCACCTGGCCGTGGCCGTTCTCGATGGGCAGCGTGTGCTTGACGCTCCAGTCGCGTGTCTCGCCGACGGGCATCGCGCCCGCCAGCGCGGCGATCACGTTCTGCTGATCCGAGTGCATCACGCGCATGTAGTGCGCGACAGCTTCGTCGGTGGCGGCCTGTACGGCAATGCCCACGCCGATGCCCACAGCGGGATTGGCGGTGAAGATGCCCGTCGCCGCGCCGGCGCCCGCGCCTGCCGCTGCGCCGACGGAAGCCGAACTGCAGCCGCTGACGATCGCACCCGCACCGATGCACAACGCGCCGACCAGCGCGAGCCGCACAGCCGTCGCCACCCGCAGGCTTCCCGTTGACGGGCGCGCGCTCATTGCAGCGAGCCCCAACGTTCCGTCGCGGGCTCGGCCGACGCCCACTTCCACGCCGTGCCGTCGCGGCAGATCGACGCGACATAGAACGCGCTCGACGCGGGCACGTTTTTGGTCGCAGCCTTGTCGACGGAGAAGACGATTTCCTTGCAGTCCAGTTCGCCCGCGCTGATCGTGCGGCTGACCGTCACGCGGCCATGCTCGTCTTCTTCGAGCGGCACCGAATGCGTGATGCTCCACGGCGCGACGGCACCGACCGCGAGCGGGCCGGCCACCACGGCGATGCTGTCCTGGGTGTTGCGATGGATCACGCGTTCGGAGTACTGCACGCCTGCGCGCGCCGCGGCAACGGCGCCAAGGCCGATACCCGTGGCGACGGCGGCGTTGTCCGTCACTTTCGCGGCGATAGCCGCGCCCGCGATACCGGCGCCCGCCGTGGCACCTTCCGAATAGAGCGATGAGCATCCGCTCAATGTCGTGGTGACGGCGACGGCCAGAGCTGCAATCAGCGTGGCGCTCGGGAAGACGGATCGCCGCATGGCGCTGGGCGGCGTGGCGTGTTTGTCACGGTGCATTGCTTTTTGCATTTCTTCGTCATCGCTCCTGCTCGTGCCTTCGGCGCGTGGAGCGCGCCAGCGCGAAGGCAGATACATCTGATTTTTTCGCTGCGGCATTGTGCAGGATGCGTTTTGTAATTGGCATAGGGAAAATGCAAGCAATTGCAAAAGATGCTGCGTGGCCGAGGTCTTTCTGTTTGGCCTGGTCAGCAGTTGGCATGCCTGAGCAAGGCATGGAGCGCGGCTGGCGCGAGGAGAAATGCGACAAGAGACGCGGCCTGATCGGGAGCCGCGGATGCGAGTGGAGAAGATGCCGCGAAGAAGGGCGTTCGGAAGCCGCACGAACGCCAGAACCGCAAGAACGATGCGCGCGCGCCAAGCTGCGCGCGTCGCTGTCAGTCAGTTGTCGTCGTGATTCGACTCTTCGTCGCCGTAGGCGCTGAGCCGGTTGTACAGCGTCTTGAGACTCACGCCGAGCGCTTTTGCCGCGCGCCGCTTGTCGCCGCCGCAATACTTGAGCGTGCCGAGAATGATCTGCTTCTGCGCATCGGCGAGCGGGGTGCCGATCCACACGCTCATCGAATCGCCGACCGTCACGGGTTTCTTCACGCGCGACATCAGATGCGGATGCGGCAGTTCCACCGCCTTCTCGGCCAGAATGAACGCGCGATACACGGCGTTCTTCAGTTCGCGCACGTTGCCGGGCCACGACCAGGTGCGCAGCGTTTCCATCGAACGCTTGCTGAACACCTTGTTCGTGCCTTCCTGGCGGTTGAGCTCATCGAGGAAATGCACCGCCAGCAGTTCGCGGTCGCCTTCGCGCTCGCGCAGCGGCGGCGCGCGCAGCGGGAACACCGCGAGCCGGTACATCAGGTCTTCGCGCAGGCCGTTTTCCTTCACCGCCACGGCGGGGTCGCGATTGGTCGCGGCGATCACGCGCACGTCGCCGCGAATCAGCTCGGTGCCGCCGACGCGATAGAACGTGCCCGTCTCCAGCGCGCGCAGCAGCTTCACCTGCCGCACGGGCGCCATTTCGGTGACTTCGTCGAGAAACAGCGTGCCGCCGTTCGCGTGCTCGAAGTAGCCGATGCGGCCCTGGACCGCGCCCGTGAAGCTGCCTTTTTCATGGCCGAACAGTTCTGCTTCGATCAGTTCGTCGGGTATCGCGCCGCAGTTGACGGCGACGAACGCGCCGCTTTTGCGCGCGCTATGGTCGTGAATCGTGCGGGCGATCAACTCCTTGCCCGTACCCGATTCGCCAATGATGAGCGCGGTCGCATCGGTCGCGGCCACGCGGTCGATCTGTTCGTAGAGATCCAGCATGACGGGCGATGAGCCGTACAGCGTGCCGTACGACTTCAGTCCCGGGACGTTTTCCGCCGCGCGTTGCTTCGCCGGAGACGCACCGCCGCCATCGGCTTCGGTGGCGGGCGAGTCCAGATCGGTTGACGACATAGGCAAGGGTGTCCTGTGCAATTTCGGGTGGGTGTCGTGAATGGCGCAGGCCAGTATCGAGAGCGTGGATGGCCTTGTAAGAGTGGTCCACTATCTCACAAAAGGCAATTTAACCACTCAGGCGCCATTTCCGGCAAGGCGCATGCTGGTCTGCCGTTCGCTGGCAGTTCGCAAACGTTAACGTACGATCGTGACGTGATGCGGAAAGATTTGCTCGGCAGCAAAGCGCGTCGGGAACTTTGCCCGCATCGTATCTGCCTGCGTCCTGTCCGGAGGACGCCCTGTTTTGCGGAACTCGATGGGAAGCCGTGCGTCGCACGAGGATGCCGGGAACGGCCGTTGCGACGCTCGGGACATGGCGCATGACGCCGGAGCGGTTCATCGACAGATGAGACAAATCCGGTCCCCGCGCCGGAACAGGAGATTGCAATGACGGAAACCACTGAACAGCTCGCGTTGGGGCGACAGAAACTTGTCCAGGATCTCAACGTGCTGTTGACTGATTCGGAAGAAATGCTGCGGCTTGCGGCAGCCGTGCCGGGCGAAGGCCTGGACGCGCTGCGTGAGCGGCTGCGCACGCATGTCGATTCCGTGCAGAACGCGCTTGCCGACGCGCAGACCTCGGCCCAGCGGCGCTATCGCAGCGCCACCGTCCAGACCGAGCGATACGTGCGCCAGAATCCGTGGCAGGCGCTGGGCATCGCTGCCGGCGTCGGCTTCGTGCTCGGCGTGCTTGCCGCGCGCTGAGCGGCGCCATTCCGGCATGGCGGCGGCGTGGCGGCCGTCGTCTCCATTCACGACAACAAGGAGTTCAACATGGCACGACCCAGAATCGGCATATTCGGCGCCCTGTTCGCCGTGGGCAGCGTCCTGGCATGGCGCTGGGTGCAAAAGCAGCGCGCCGCGCAGCCGCCGCTCGCACGTGATCTGACGCGCTGGGAAGGCGAGGGCGGCACGGTGACCGAGCCGGCGCAACCCGCGCCCGGCGCGCAGGTCGCGCCGGCGACGCATCTGCGCAATGGCAACGGTGCGGATCACGGCGACGCCTGGCCGTTTCCGCGCAGCTAGACGGGCACCGACCCGCACGGCGGAAAGGCGATTTAACACGACCGTGCCTGCCGCGTATGCGGGTTGATGCTTTTTCCATCTGAGGCTTTATAATGACCAAAAATCACAACAATAAGTGCTTTTAATAGCAAAATTTACAGTAATTGTTGCGCGGCCGCGTTAATTCGGAAAGTTTTCCCGGCTGAGGCGTTCGTCGTTGCGATGCGAGCGTATGCTTGAAGATCGCAGCGCGCGGGCGCTTTTGTCGTTCGCCAATTCCGGCGAAGCGCAGGCTGCGCGTATTCATGACCAGCACTTACGAGCTTTCCATACGCGATGCCACATGTATTGATTGTCGATGACGATCCGAGTACCCGCGAGGCGCTGGCGGCCATCATCGCTGAAGACGGGCTGACGACGGCCACAGCGGGCGATCTGCGCGAGGCCCGCATCCAGCTGGTGCGGCAAACGCCTGACGTCGTGTTCACCGATCTGAAGCTGCCCGATGGCTCGGGCGTCGATCTGTTCGAGGATCTCGATCCGCGCTCTGGCGTCGAGTTCGTCGTGATCACGGGGCATGCGACGGTAGAGTCGGCGGTGAGCGCGCTCAAGATGGGCGCCGCCGATTACCTCGTGAAACCGATCAACATGCAGCGCGTGAAGGCCATCTTGAGCCGCCTGCCGCGCGCGGGCGACCTGAAGGCCGAAATCGGCACGCTGCGCGGCGAGTTGCGCCGCATGGGCCGCTTCGGCCTGATGCTCGGCAACTCCCCCATCATGCAGCAGGTGTACGACCAGATCAGCCGGGTCGCGCCCACGGCCGCTTCCGTGATGCTGGTCGGCGAATCGGGCACGGGCAAAGAAGTCGCCGCGCAGACGCTGCATCAGTTGAGCCTGCGCCGTAAGCACGCGTTTCTCGCGGTCAATTGCGGCGCAATCTCGCCGAATCTGATCGAATCTGAGATGTTCGGCCATGAGCGCGGCGCGTTCACGGGTGCCGACCGTCAGCACAAGGGCTATTTCGAACGGGCGAACGGCGGCACGCTGTTCCTCGACGAAATCACCGAAATGCCGATCGAATTGCAGGTGAAACTGCTGCGCGTACTCGAGACGGGCATGTTCATGCGTGTCGGTACGACGAAGGAAATCGAAACCGACGTCCGCCTGATCGCCGCGACGAACCGCGATCCGGAGCAGGCCGTGCTCGAAGGCAAGCTGCGCCTCGATCTGTATCACCGTTTGAACGTGTTCCCGATCAGCCTGCCGCCGCTGCGCGAGCGCGGCAAGGATGTCGAACTGCTCGCGCAGGCGTTCCTCGACGATCTCAACGAGCAGCACGCCACCAGGAAGCACTTCCCGCCCGCCGTCAAGGAGATGCTGCTGTCTTACCCGTGGCCGGGCAACGTGCGCGAACTGAAGAACTACGTGCAGCGCGCGCACATCATGTCGGGCACGGATTCGGACAGCACGGCCACCGTGCCGCTGCAGATTTCGCTGTCGAAGCCGACCGCGGGCACGGCGATCACGATTCCGTTCGGTACGTCGCTCGCCGAGGCCGACCGTCAGCTGATTCTGGCGACGCTCGAACAGTGCGGCGGCGTGAAGACGCGTGCCGCCGAGATTCTCGGCATCAGCCTGAAAACGCTATATAACCGGCTCGTCGAATACGGCAACGATGCCGGACGTGCCGACGGCGACGACATCAGCGACGAGCCGCAGGCGCTCGGCAAGGCGGACGCGTGACATGAGGTAACGGGATGTCGGCCGCTGCTGCGGGGACAGCGGACAGCGGCACGAGGGCACATGCCTTGCTGGTTTGGTTCAACAGTCGCTTGCGCGCGAAGCGCTGGCGATATCGAACGAAAACAGGGAGCCCAACCATGCCGGACCATGACGCCGTCCACGCTGTCCACGACATCCACGCGCACCGTCCCGAACCCACTACGCCGGGCACGCCGCCCGAGCCCAATCAGCCCGATACGGTGCCCGATCCGACGCGCGAACCCACCGACCCCGATACCCCCGCTATCGGCGACCCGCCGTCGCAGCCATCCCAAACCCCGCATACGGGCGCGCGCATGACGCTGCTGCCCGAATTCTGACCTTTTCATTTCGACATGGCGCCTTTTGCAATCGACGGGCCCGCGCCCTGTACGCGTTACAAAACCGCCGAACTTTTTACCGGCAATTTACGTTCATCGGCCTAGACTAGTGTGATGCGGCCCGGGCAAACCCCGCCCGGGCACTGGCCTTCCCCTGGAGGCGTCCATCATGAGACATCCCGCATTGCGGCGCTCCGCGCGCCATTCGAAGCGCGACCAGCGCCCCGCCGGCGGCACGGGCAATCCACCCGTTGGACCGGACCCGGCGCAGCAGAACCGCGCGGCGCCCGGAGCGCCGCCAGACGGGGATCACAACCAGGGCGGCACGCGTCAGGAAGGGCTGGAATATCAGCGCGACCTGGGTTCCGAGCAGGACGCCTGAAGTCCGTTTTCCGGCCGGTTCCGGCCGAATCGTCGAGCGAAAAATCTACTGCGCGTGTGCCCGCGCGCAGTTTCTTTTTGCTCGTCTGTCACATTTACATACATTTTTATTCCGTCTTTTCGGGTGCGACGGCATGGGACTTGCGTGCCGTAAGGTGGAGTATCACCGCATGTACAGTCAACTGAATGAGGTGGAGCCGCAATGAGCAGATTGATCGTCGTTTCAAACCGCGTCGCGCCGACTCAGGAAGGACGCCCCGCAGCGGGCGGTCTCGCAATCGGAGTGCTGGACGCCCTGAAGGAAACGGGAGGCGTGTGGTTCGGCTGGAGCGGCGAGACCGTCGCCGAATCGTCGCCGCCCGTCATCGAGAAACAGGGCAATGTGACCTACGCTACCGTGGGGCTGACCAAGCGCGACTACGACCAGTACTACCGCGGTTTTTCGAATGCGACGCTTTGGCCGACCTTCCACTACCGCAATGATCTGTCGCGCTACGACCGGCAGGAATATGCCGGCTATCTGCGGGTGAACGTGACGCTCGCGAAGCAGTTGAAGGAACTGCTCAAGCCCGACGACATCATCTGGGTTCACGACTATCACCTGTTGCCGTTCGCACGTTGCCTGCGCGATCTCGGCGTGAAGAATCCGATCGGCTTCTTCCTGCATATTCCGTTTCCCGTGCCGGAAGTGATGCGCACCGTGCCGCCGCACGAAGAACTCGTGAAGTGCATGTGCAGCTATGACGTGGTCGGCTTCCAAACGGACGCGGACCGGCAATCGTTCGTCGACTATATCGAGCGCGGCCATCACGGCACGTCGAGCGACGAGAACATGATTCACGCGTACGGCCGTTTCCTGAAAGTAGCGGCGTACCCGATCGGCATTTATCCCGACGCGATCGCCAAAGCCGCGGAGCAGTTCACAGACCGCAAGCCGGTGCGCAGCCTGCGCGACGGCATGCGCGGCCGCAAGCTGATCATGAGCGTGGACCGGCTCGATTATTCGAAAGGGCTGGTCGAGCGCTTCCAGGCGTTCGAGCGGCTGTTGCAGAGCGCGCCCGGCTGGCATGGCCGCGTGTCGCTCGTGCAGATCGCGCCGCCGACGCGCGCCGACGTGCAGACCTATCAGCGCATCCGGCAGACGCTGGAAGGCGAGGCGGGGCGTATCAATGGCCGCTTCGCGCAACTGGACTGGACGCCTATCCAGTATCTGAACCGCAAGTACGAGCGCAATCTGCTGATGGCGCTGTTCCGCCAGTCGCAGGTCGGCTATGTGACGCCGCTGCGCGACGGGATGAACCTCGTCGCGAAGGAATACGTTGCGTCGCAGGACCCGGCCGATCCCGGCGTGCTGGTGCTCTCGCAATTCGCGGGTGCGGCCGAGCAGTTGCCCGGTGCGCTGGTCGTCAATCCGTTCGATCTGTCGCAGATGGCCGAGGCATTGGAGCGCGCGCTGTCGATGCCGCTCGCCGAACGCCAGGCGCGTCACGCGGACATGATGGCGCCGCTGCGCGAGAACAATCTGTCGGTATGGCGCGATACGTTCCTTGCCGATCTGCGCAACGTCGCGACCGCTTCGTCGGTGACGGAGAAGGCCGTCAAGCGCGCGGACGTGACCGTCTGAGACAACGTGAGGTGAGTCAGATTGCGCGGCCTCGCGGGACGCGCAGGTTCACGAACGGCAGCCCTTGCAGGCTGCCGTTTTCGTTTCGTGCAAGGCATCGCGCGAGCTGTCGAACGCGTCACGCCTGCTGCTGGTTCAGGTCGGTGAGCGGCACGGGCGTCTGGCGCGGATCGAAATCCGCCCATCTGCCGCGCTGCCAGTGACCCGTGGCGCGCTCGATATCGGCGCCGCCCGCTTCGCGCAGAATGCGCGCCGCTTCCATCTGGTTCTCCGGACTCACATGCACGGCGACGAGCACGCCCGAATTGCGCATCTCGTGATGCACGACGTCGTGATGCTCGTGCGGACCGCTCTGCGCATGCACCATCTTGCCGACCACCAGGCCGAGATATGCGCCCACGCCTGCCGCGATCACGACGACGGGCATCGACGCCGAAAACGCGGTGAACACGGCGGCGCCGATCACGGCGCCCGCGACGGCACCGATGCTCATCGCGCGGTGATGGCGATGGAGCGTCGGCGGCGGCGCGGATGAGATCGTGGGTGCGGCGGCGTGTTCGTCGAGCGGATGGCGCGCGTGCTGGCCGCGCGGATTGACGAAAAACAGCGTGACGTCTTCACCGGGAAAGCCGTTGTCGAAGAGCGTTTGGGCGGCGTCTTCGGCGGCGGGGAAAGTGGTGAAACGCCCAGCGACGATGAGTGACATGGTGCCCCCTATCGTTCAGAGGCCAGGTTCGAAGGCCAGAGCGAAACCCGCACCGGACGTCGCGACGCACGTCGGCGGTTGAAGGCTTCGTCTACAAGAATAGGCGGAAAGCGGGGCGTTGGAAGGGGTGCGTTACGCGGACCCCGGCGCGCTGTGCCGGACACGCATCGTGCTGACGAGCGCGCCCGCGCCCGCGAAGCACGCCGCCACGTAAAGCGCGAGCACCGGGCCGTGCTGCGGCGCGATGCCGAAGATCAAGGCGACCAGCGCCGAGCCGAGCGTTTGCCCCGTCAGGCGCGCGGTGCCGAGCATGCCGCTCGCGCCGCCGCTGCGATGGCGCGGCGCCGCCGACAGCATGGTCCGGTTGTTCGGCGACTGGAACATGCCGAAGCCGAGGCCGCACAGCGCCATGCGCCACACGATATCGAACGCCGTGGGGTGCGCGCCGAGCGTCGCGAGCAGCAACAGGCCGAGCGCCAGCGTCGCGAGTCCGAGGCCGCCGAGCCAGCCCGCCGACAGACGGTCCGACAGCACGCCCGAGAGCGGCGCCGCGCCGACGATCACGAGCGGCCACGGCGTCATCAGCAGCCCTGTCTCGACCTGGGACAGGCCCAGATTGTTTTGCAGCAGAAACGGCAGCGACACGAACGCCAGCATTTGCGCGCAGAACGAGCATACCGACGTGCCCACCGACAACGCGAAGATGGGAATGCGCAGCAGGTCGACAGGCAAGAGCGGCGCGGGCTGCGTGAGTTGCCGCCGCACGAAGAAGTAGCCGATCACGATCGCGCCGATCAATTCGGCGGCGACGAACCCGTAGCGCTCGCCGTGACCGAAGCCGTCGACGGCGAAGATCAGTAGCCCGAACACGAACGCGTTCATCACGGCGCCCGGATAGTCGTACGGCGACGGATGGCCTTCGTTGTGCGGCAGCGCACGCCAGCCCACGGCGATCGCGGCGACGCCGATCGGCACGTTGATCGCGAAGAGCCACGGCCATGCCGCGACGGCAAGTACCGCGGATGCCACCGTCGGCCCGACCGCGGACGAGATGGCCACTACCATCGCGTTGATCGCGACGCCGCGCCCGAGGTGCGCGGGCGGATAGATCATCCGCACGAGCGCGGTGTTGACGCTCATGATGCCCGCCGCGCCGAAGCCCTGGATCACGCGGGCGAGCGCGAGCGTCGGCAGCGACGTGGCGAGCGCGCAGCCGAGCGAGGCGATCGTGAACAGCGCCAGCCCGCCCATATAGACGCGCCGGTAGCCGATGCGATCGCCCAGCGACGACAGCGGCAGCAGCGAGATCGTCACCGACAGCTGATAGGCGTTGACCACCCAGATCGAGCTCGCGGCGCTCGCGCGCAGGTTTCGCGCGATGGTCGGCAGCGCGACGTTGGCAATCGCGCTGTCGAGCACGGCGAGCGTGATGCCCAGCGCGACGACGAGAATCGCCCAGTAGCGTTGCGGGATCGGCAGCCCGAGTTCGGGTTCGGGAGAGGCAGCAGGGTGGGACGCGCCCGATGGATGGCGGTTGGTCGACGAAGAAGCTTGCATTGTGTTGTTGTGATGAGCGGCGGGCGGGCGAGTCCAGAAGTGTGCTTCCCGTTGTCGCGACAGCTTGCGCGACAACGGGCAACCGCTTCGGCCCGCGGCACGGCACGCGCATCGCGCGGCTGCCATGGCGGGCCGTGGAGAGCGGAACGCCGCCCTTACTTCAGTTCGTACAGGCCCGTGTACGTGGCCGAATCGATTTCGTTCAGGTGCGTCATGTAGCGCGCGACGGCGTTCGTCGTGTCGGCGGTGAGCGGCAGGGTCGCCACCTTCAGCGCGTGAACGCGGAAGATGAAGCGATGCGGCTTGTCGCCGCGCGTGGGCGCTGCGCCGCCAAATCCCACCGTGCCGTAGTCATTGCGAAACTGCAGCGCACCCGCTGGCAACAGGCTGCCGTCGGCTTTGCCTGCGTTGCGCGGCAGCGAGCGTGTGTCGGCGGGAATGTTGACGACGACCCAGTGCCAGAAACCGCTGCCCGTGGGCGCGTCGGGATCGTAGACGGTCAGCGCCAGGCTTTGCGTGTCGGCGGGCGGCGCGTCCCATTGCAGCGCGGGCGACGCGTTCTCGCCCTCACCCGAGACGCCGAACGATTTGTCGTTCATCTCCTGGGCCTTCGACATGAAGCCGTTGGCGGGGAAGTCGTCCGACCAGATTCGAAAATCAGCCATCATGCGCCTCCTTCGGTGGATGGTTCCAGGATGGGCGGGAGCCGTGCAGAGACCGCTCGGAAGATAGCCTGGAGACTCCCGGTCAGCTAATCGAGTGTAGCACCGGCATCTTGCAAAATTCGCCGCATCGCTTGAAGACGCAACTGAAGACGCAACCTCATGCGCGTTCGTTATGCGCGCTCTTCATGCAGCGGCGCATCGCCGTGCAGCCAGTCGATCAGCCGTTGCAGCACGCCCTCGATGTCCCGGTTCGCTCCGCGCAAGGCGCATTCCCACACCGTCGCGACGCGCCAGCCGGCTTCGAGCAGCGCGGCTTGCGCCTTCGCATCGTTGGCGCGGTTGCGGCCGATCTTGTCGCGCCAGAACTCCGGACGCGTCTGCGGCCATTTGAAGAGATGGCAATCGTGGCCGTGCCAGAAGCAGCCGTGCACGAAGATCACCGCGCGATAGCGCGGCAAGACGATGTCGGGCCTGCCGGCCAGATCGCGCGCGTCGAGCCGGAAGCGGAAGCCGCGTCGATGCAGCAGGCTGCGGATCAGGATTTCAGGTTTCGTGTTGCGGCCGCGAATGCCGGACATCATCCGGCTGCGCGTGGCCGCATCGACGATATCGACCATCAGTGCGCGACCATCAGTGCGCGCGCCCCGCCGCGCTTTGTTCCTGCGCCGCGTGCGTGAGCGCGCGCACATGCGGCAGCATGATGCGCGCGACTTCGCGCATCACGGGCACCACGACGCTATTGCCGAACTGGCGGTACGCCTGGGTGTCGCTGACGGGGATGCGGTAAGTGTCGGGAAAACCCATCAGCCGCGCGCACTCGCGCGGCGTCAGACGGCGCGGGCGCTTTTTCTCGCCCTGATAGACGAGGATCTCCGAGCCATCCTTGTGATAACGCGCCGACAGCGTGCGCGTCACGCTTTGCGGATACGCCATGCCATAACCGAAGCCGTTGCCCGCCGCGCGATGCTTTTCCGCGTAATTCTGCAGGTAGGTCCAGAGCTTGGGCGTCAGCGTGTATTTGGGCTGCGTTTGACGCCCGGCATGATCGAAGAAACGGTCGCCGTCCCACGGCAGGACGGGCTCGCTGCCGTCCGTCCGATGCAGGATCGACGCGAGCCGCGGACCTTCTTCCGGCAGGCGCAGATCGTCCCAGGAGAACGATGTCTTGCCCCGAAACCCGACGATGATGATCCGCTCGCGATGCTGCGGCGTGAAATGCGCACCGTCGATCACGCGGTAATGCACCTCGTAGCCGAGTTCGTCGCGCAGCGTCTGAAGGATCACGTCGAACGTGCGGCCTTTGTCGTGCGACAGGAGGTTCTTCACGTTTTCGAGCAGGAACGCGGCCGGGCGGCGCGTGGCAATGATGCGCGCGACATCGAAGAACAGCGTGCCCTGCGTCGTGCATTCGAAACCGTGCGGACGCCCTAGCGCATTCTTCTTGCTGACGCCGGCGATCGAAAACGGCTGACACGGAAAGCCGCCGAGCAGAATGTCGTGCTCGGGGACGGCCTCGGCGGGAAACGTGACGATGTCGCCGATCAGCGCGTGCTGCGCGGTGCCGTCGCGGAAATTCTCCTGATACGTTTTCTGCGAGAAGTCGTTCCACTCGCTGGTGAACACGCATTGCCCGCCATGCGCCTCGAAACCCATCCGGATGCCGCCGATGCCGGCGAACAGATCGATGATGCGCGTGCCAGTTCCGTTGCCTGCGTGCGCGCCGGCGTTTCGTGTCGTGGCGGGATACAGCATGGCGTGCAACGCCGGTTCGAGCATCGCGGGGCAGGGCGTTTCGCCCTTTTCCCAGCGGCGCACCGTCTTGATGTCCTTGCCGACATGCGCGGCGATTTCTTTTTGTGTGAAGCGGGTGCGCGCCTGCTTCAACAGGTCAAGCGGTGAAGCCTGAGTCACAGGAATCCTTGCTGGGAATTTTTGCGGACATTATGACCTACGAATGTCCCTAATTTGCGATTCCGGCGCGTTCCGTGGGCAAATTTTCCTGGGTCGACTGGGCTCGACTGGGCACGAGAGTTCCGGGGAGAGGAAAGGCAGCCCCGGCGACGCGCCAGATCATCCTGTCGCCGTGTCGCCGGGTGTTCGCGCTGCTTGCTGCAGCATCGTGGAAGGACGCGCGGCGGGTCAATGAATGTTAAATAAGCGGCGCGTCCTGAACCGCGCGGCATGGCGCCGCCGCCGGGTGCTTCGGGTTTGCTCAGCGCTTGCGGCGCACGCGATGACGGTTCGCGTCACGCGACGCAGCGGGTCGCGTGGTCGTGACGGGCAGCGGCGCCAGATCTTTCGCGCATAGTTCGTCGAGCTGCAACAGCAGATCGTCGATCGAGCAGAGCTGCGAATTGGTCAGATGGTCGGCGTCGAGCAGTTCTAACAGGCGTTTGCGCCAGTAGGTGGCGGGGAGGATCGCCCCACCCAGGTCTCCATGCATCGAAGGCCGCATGACGCGGGCAATGTGCGCGATGTCCTGATCGATCAGAGTCGATTTGAACGATCCCGCCGACGAAGTGAGGTAATGGTCCATGCCCCGCACTACGGCAGGGTTTCGGAAAACTTTAGGGTCGGCTCGAAAATATTTTGTGCCGCGCCGGGCCTTATGCGGATGGGAACTGCGCGATACCGGTCCGGGCAGCGGGCGGTGGGCCGCGGGTTCGAGGCCCGCGAGCCGGTCGATTCACGTCAGCGCGAGCGCCAGGCTGCAGGCGAGCACGACGATCATCAGGCCGGCGGCGACTGCAAGGTTGTACGGGTAGGGCATCGGTCAACCTACTGACGTATCCGGGGAGTGACGAGATGATAAGAGGGCGTCGCGAGTCCGTCCGCAGACAAATGGTGCGTTAGGTGGGAGAGCGCACACTGGCTCGCGACCCTCGCGCGCAAGCCACGCGGGACGGCCTTCTGGCGTGTGCCGTGGCGTTGCTTCGTGTGGCTTTTTTGCGTCGCGCGACGCGTGCTGCGTCAGGCAGGTTGATCGGGGCTCGGCGCCGGCTTGGCCGCGCCTTCGAGAAAACGGCGCGTCGCTTCGAACGATTGCAGCATCTGGTCCGGCCACGGTGTTTGCAGCATGACGGCCTGGTGATTCTCGAAGGCGGTGCTCAGCAGCTTCGACAGCTCCGGCGAGTTCAAATGACGCAGCAGCACGCTGACGGCGATGGCCGTCGCCTGGCTGGCGCCCGCCGTTTGCAGTTCGGAAGTGGTGAGCGCGGCAAGTTGCTTGTTGATGTCCATGAATTGTCCTTCGATGTGCTGGCGTGTGTTGCGCGAAATGCGTGATTTTGTCACGGCCGGGCGAGGTCGGTCCGACCCGGCTGGTGCGGGAAAAGCTCGTCCGGCCGGGCCTCGCGGGCGCAGGCTCGATTCCCTTTCAAAAAAGCGAACTGTGTTTTGGCGATTCCGATGGTTTTCTTTGTTGAACGCGGGGGTACACTCGATTCAAACGTTTTCGCTCTGGAGTCGATCATGCTCGCTACCTTCTTTGTGCTCTGGCCGTTTGCCGCTGCGTCACTGTTCGCGCTGGCCAAATTTTTCGATCAGCGCGACCAGCAACTGGCCAGGGTTCAGGTGGTGGTGCGCCGCCACCGGTGAGCGGCTGATCCTTCTGGCTGTTGGCCGCGTTGTATTGCAATGAGGCTGTAGCAAACAAAAAACCCGCAAAGCGCGAGCTGTTGCGGGTTTTTCTATAGCGTCGTCCGTCGCCGATGTGGTCCCCCCGACAGGAATCGAACCTGTATCTAGCGCTTAGGAGGCACTTGTTCTATCCATTGAACTACGGGGAGAGCAAACTTTTCACGGGGTGCATCGATGCCTTGCTACTATTGGCTACGGCCTTAACCCGTGGGCGTCTCCAGCATTTTTGCTTCTTCCTAAATGAAGCGCCGTGACAGCCTGTGAACCGTAATTTACCGCCATCCCTGCTACACTTCTGCTACAAATTTACCCTGTAGCACCCAAAACTGATCTGGCACTGCTACAGTTTTTTCGGGACGGGGAAATCCATGGCTTCCATCTTGCCAGTTGGCAAGCGCTGGCGTGCCCAAGTGCGCAAGCGCGGGCAGAGTATAGCAAAAACGTTCAAGACCAAAAGTGCAGCGGAGGCTTGGGCTCGCGAGAAGGAGGTCGAGATCGAGAAGGGCATCAACGCTGCGAGCGCTGAGACGGTCACCGTCGGCGACCTGATCAAGAAATATCGCGAAGCCCGGACTGATTCGGGGCGACCCGTAAAGCCGAAGTCAAACGAGGATTACATCCTTTCCCGGCTGGATGATGCGTTCCAAAGTAACTTGGCGGCTAGGCTGACGACGCAGGATATCGTCAAGTTCGCCCAAGGCCGTCGCAATTCCGGCGCGGGCGGCTATACGGTTGATATGGATATCTCGAAGCTCGGGACCGTGATGCGGCATATGGCATCACTGCTGTCCATTACATTGCCGGATGCGATCGGTGCCGCCCGTCCCACGCTGCACCACCTTCGGCTCATCGAGCCGGGCAACAAACGCGACCGGCGACCGACAGCAGAAGAGATCGAGCAAATCTTCAGTTGGTTCGCGGAGCATCCGGAACGACAGCAGGCGATGCCGGATCTGCTACGCGTAGCGATACAGTGCGCATTCCGGCGCGGAGAGTTGTTCCGGCTGAGATGGGACGATGTCGACGTCGAGCGTCACCTTGCGTTGGTACGGGATCGCAAGCATCCCCGGCAGAAGATTGGCAACAACGAATGGATTCCACTGATCGGTGACTCATTCGAGGTCATCACGCGCCAACCGCGTTACCCGGTGCCAGATGGGTACGCGGCGAAGCGGGCAGCTGATCCAACATTACCGCCCCACAAGAACGAGTTTATTTTCCGTTTCTCGCCGAGCACGGCCAGCAAGTATTTCAAGGAGGCATGCGATTCGAAGGGAATCGTAGACCTGCACCTTCACGACTTACGCCACGAGGCGACGAGCGCACTTTTTGAGGCGGGCTGGGAGATTCCCGAGGTGGCCACTGTGACGGGGCACAAAGATTGGCGCAATCTGAAACGCTACACGAACTTAGACCCTGCGCAGATCGCAAAGAAGGGGCGAGTCAAACTGGTCAAGGTCGCGTAGTCTTGGGGTGCAGGCGTCCGATTCGAGCAAGCTAGCCTTAACTTGTCGTGATTAGGCTAAATTCGCAAGGCCGGGCGGGAGTCGCCCAATTCCGGTGGCTCTAGATATGCTTATGGCGCGCCACTTATGCACTGATGTCCCTATAATTGGCCCACTCTTACAAAACGAGGGCGCCAGTCGTGAGCTTTGAATACAAGCAGTTCAAGGATGCGAAACTTGACGATCCTTTTTTCGATTCCCTTCGAGCGGACTATCGAGAATTTGAGGATTGGTTTGGTCGAAAATCGGAAAACTGGGCTTATATTTTTGAGCAGGACGGCTCAAAGGCCATCGACGGTTTTCTTTACATGAAAATCGAAGATGGTGTTGTGGACGATGTCGTGCCGCCGCTGCCCGCCAAGAAACGACTTAAGGTCGGGACATTCAAGATCAACGCGCACGGCACAAAACTGGGCGAGAGATTTGTAAAGAAGATTTTTGACCACGCTGTGGACGGCGGCGTCGCTGAGATTTATGTGACAATATTCCCCAAGCATGCAGGGCTTGTAAACCTCCTGAATCGCTACGGATTTGAAAAGGCCGCTATCAAGACTACCGTGAATGGTGTGGAGGACGTTCTGATCCGCTCTATGCATTGGCGTGACAATTTAGATCGTGATAAAAACTATCCTTTGATTAAGATGGACGGTGATTTTTATCAGGTTGGGATATATCCAGATTATCATACACGGTTACTACCCGATTCGATTCTAAATAACGAAGACGTGGAAATTGTGAAGGATATTTCTCACGCGAACAGCATCAACAAGATCTATATCGCTGCGATGAAAGGACTGATGTCCTTAACGCCGGGTGATAAGATAGTGATCTATAGAACTGGTGACGGCAAGGGGCCGGCAGAATATCGTGCGGTTGCGACCTCCATATGCGTAGTCGAAGCGGTACGGACTTTGGATTCATTCGGCTCGGTCGATGCATTCCTGAATTATGCGCGTCCGCACAGTGTATTCTCCGATGCCGAGTTGTCTGGTTTTTATAAATCTAGAAGATATCCGTTTATTATTAGTTTTACGTATAATATTGCTCTACGACATCGACTCACTCGGCATCATTTGATAGAGAAGATTGGAATAAATAGGGATGCTTACCCGGGTTTTTTGCGGCTTACCCCGCAGCAATTCAAGCAAATCGTGATTGATGGAGGGGTCAATGAGAGTCTTATTGTCGATTAAGCCAGAATACGCCGATCGAATACTGAGTGGCGAGAAGAAGTTTGAATTTAGAAAATCCGTGTTCAAAAATGAGCATGTGAAGACGGTGGTTATATACGCGACAATGCCAGTTGGTAAAGTGGTCGGTGAGTTCGATGTCGGAAGTATTATCAAAGAACGACCGAGCAAGCTATGGTCCACCACCAAGGCATACTCCGGAATTACGAAAGCATTCTTCGAGGAGTATTTCAGGGGCAGGGAAGCAGGGTACGCAATCTCTGTAAAGACGGCACGGCGCTACGCGAAACCGCTTGATCTCGAAGCTTTAATGCCGGGATGTGTGCCTCCACAATCATTTCGGTATCTGGACGCGATTGCGTGAACTTCGTCGCCTCGTGGCCAAAGGCCGCGCGGCGACAGCTCAAATCGATAGTATCGCAAGGGCTTTTCAATATATGGCGTCGAGACCGTGCGCTGCAGCGTCGTGGGGTGCTCAGCGAGCCCCGCTCTGCTTATCTGTCGGGATCGGGAATGTCTCAGCACTTGCATTGGCATCTTTCCAGCGCCGGTGCCGCTCTATTACCTTCTCCGCTTCATAAAGGCGCCTGGCCCACTTGAGTTGGTCAGAAAGTAACTTTTGGGGTGGCCGGACGACTCGATTCGGTAATCGGGTCTAAACTGCCCGCCTCACATCGCTACAACTCGCGAAGGGTATGCAAATATATGGATAACACTACGCCCAGTTCCGCTCTGCACGAGGCTCGGGCGACTGCCAGTAAGTTACTTGACTTGATGGAGACACAGGTTCTTCCGGTGGAACAGTACCTTATGCTTGCGAAGCGATTGGCGCGGCTCGTTCGAGACACAGATGCGCAACTTTGGTTTGATCTGGAGATGCGCGGATACCCGGACAAGTTTCACGCCGCGCAGCTTGGAGATTGCGCGGGATATGCGAAGGGAGCAGGGAGACTTACCGATGACGGGCAGTATTATTTTGCAAGTCTGCCGAAACTGGAGGCGGATCTCGCGGCTCAGAAGGCGCGTCTCGATGCCGCAGTGCCGAAAGCGACTGGAAGCAGCGCGGTAGACTTCTCGGCGGCTAACGCGACAAAGAAGCTCTATGAGATGCAGCTATCGAAGCATGGCTCTTTAAAAGGCACGTACATCGCGGCGGCCGCCCAATTCGCATCGTTTAAGAGTGCAATACATAATTATGCGACGGATACGTTAATATCGATTCAGTTTGGCGACGTCGCGGAATCGATTTTTGATCAGTTGCGTTTTGAAGTCGACTCATTCGTGCGAAGGCGCGCTCCAGCTGCCGCAGCAAAGCTCCTTGCTATTGCTGAACGAATGGCCGAGGGGAATCCAGAGTCGCTCGCGGAAGCGATGACATCGTGCCGTCGGCTTCTCTTGACGCTGGCAGATTCACTTTTTCCTCCATCGCAAACCGAATGGCTATCGGCTAATGGAAAGCCGCGTAAAGTTGGTGTCGACCAATACAAGAATCGCCTGATTGCATTCATTGAAAAAAGCATTACCTCGGAAGGTACGAAGGTTTTGCTTGCTAACGATCTCGAGCATCTCTGCGCTCGACTAGACATAGTCTATGAAAAGACCAGCAAAGGTGTCCATGCAGATGTGACGTTAGATGAAGCGCGCTTAACTATCATTCAAGCGTATATCTTCATGGGCGAGCTGGCTCGCGTTGCGAAGGGGGAGGCTGCAGCGTAGAAGCATGCCGCACGGGCGACGAAGAATCAGGTCGCTCTGATCATGACGGAGCCTCCGTTGCCGACGTGTTCCAGCAGAATATGCGCGCGTCAGGCGATCTAGGATCGAATGGATACACATAGCTCGTTCGTCGCTTTTGTGCGCGCCTGCTCGGACATCCGATCGAGATATTCGGCGACTGCATCATAGGGCGCATAGCGAGCAGCACCTTCCTTGTATGTTGGTATGGGAAATGTCTCGGCGCTGACCTGATTGCGGATGGTCCCTTCGGACATGCCCAACAGGATAGCGAGCTGGCCCATCGTTAGGCGGACACCGAATTTTTCGAGAATGTATGCGCGGGTGAGCAGGCTCATTCCAACGCTCCGTAAAGCTGTGTCGCGTGTGTCTGCATGGCGGCCAATGTGGCTGCGGCAGGAGTCTTGAAGGTGGTTGGTCGTGCCGGTGACTGGCCCCAAAGGCACCAGTGTCCGTCCATCCGGCCACGTTGGCTGAGAGCTTGGTAACGCTCGACGACTTGCGCTTCGAGCAGCGCTGCGAGCTCCGTGTCGATTGCAGCCAGCGCCGCGCTGAGACCCGTGATGATGCGTTTCTTCGGCAACGCGCCGACGCGAGTCAGCAGGTCAACGATGTCGGCTTGCAAAGTTACTTGGTCGGCGATCCACAGGCGTCGACTGCCACCGTCGACGGGTACGTATCGCCCTTCGTTGCCCGCGAAAGGCCGCATACCGCGTGGCGTGAGTGCGCTGATGCGTTCCGCTTCGACTTTGCTGTTCTCGCTCATACGAATCCTCTAAAGTTTTCACGACGAGTGCCGATGTAGTGGCGATAGTCAACTTTGCGAGCAACGCAACCATGGATCGCGCAGAAGCCAAAGTCATCGTCGAAACGGCACATCAAGTGTTCGAAATACTCGCTGAAGAGCGAGGTATTGAGATCGAATCGCCCGAAGGCGATGCGCTGTACGACCAGATCGTCGTTCGAACTGTCCAGCGCAAGGCAAAGACCGCCAGCGACCTCGCGCTGATGTTGGAAGTCGCTTAACGCGATCACGCGTTATCCCCCTTCTCTGCGGCTTCCGCGATAGTGGCGCGATCGACGCGCTCAATCTCCGCGAGGATCAGCGCTGCGGCTTTGACGAGTCCGCGCCGAGGCTCGCCGGGCTTCCACCAGCGCGAGCTGAATGGCCAGAAGAGGGGTTCGTGCCGGTCAGCCGGATCTGTCCGTGCGAAGAGATCAAGTGTTTCACCGGCATCGAGCGCGTACGCCACTGCGGCGAATGCGAGCGCGCCTGACCGGTGCTCGTCGTCCTGTTCGGGCGTGAAGCCCTCCACCGCGATCTGACGATGTCGTTCCGCGAGGACGTCGAGTGCGGCATCGTCAAGTACACCGTCGCAGATGCGAGCAGCGAGATAAACCGCAACATCACCGTCGAGTTGGCTGGGCCCAAACTTTGCGCTTCGGAGATTGGCGTTGTGGCCGGAGCACAGCCGAGCAACCTCGTTCGCCGGCAGATAGCCTATCGGCGGATTAGCGGCCGCGTCGTCGAAGTGGAGCGCCGCCTGCAGGTACAGCCGCCAGAAGGCGTCGACGTCAGGTGTGAGCGTCCGGTCGATCTGTATAACGGCTGCGCAAGCATGTGCATGGATTGCTCGCAGTTTTTCTTCGTTCGTGATCATGGTCGTTCCTCATTTCCCTGTCGACCGCAGCGCGCGGTCGAGCATCGTGCGTCCGGTTTCAATCAAGATCGCGCAGTTGAATTAACGCTTCCTCGACGGTGCAGCAACTACCCCAGAGGTAGAACAGTTCCGCGCGCTCCTTGCCGGTAAACGCGCGTCTGACTTGTCGTTGAGCCTTGTCGAGCCAACATTCGAACTCGCCGGGTTGAACGAACTGTGCGTCGCAGAGCATGGTCTTCTCCTTTGGAAAAGCGGAGAGGATGCTTAAAACGCGGTGATACCGGGTGCCGACGGGCTGGGTCGTAATGACGCACATGTAGGTCGTGGTCATCGCCCCTCCTGCGAGTCAGCGTTGAGCGCACGATTGAGTTGCATCAAGCCGGTCTCGATGGATAGACGAGCCTGCTCGGCCCACGTGCGCGCTTCCTGTGCGGCTTTGTGCCGGCTATAGCTGCCTACCTCGTCGCGCATGAGGTCGAGCAGCTCAATGTCGGCGCCAAGGGCGATGACTTCGATCAGCTGGCGGATCTCGATACGAAGGGCTGTGATCCGCGCGAGGGTGGCCAGTCGGGAATCCGACTGGCCTTCGTTCGTCTGGATTGGTTTGCGCCGCGCGAGCGGCGCTTCGTCCTTTCGGATCGCTTTGATGGGCGTGAGCCCGCTGCTATTGACGTCGCCGTTCGATGTGTGCGCCGAAACGGCGCCAGCGACGGGACGCCGTGGGCGTGTTGCAGCGTGTTCCCGCTTACGCGGCAGCGGACATGGGGTAGAAGTGGCCGGGCGAACCATCACTTAGCCACCTCCGCTGCCATTTCCTCGGTCCAATCTGGATCGAGGGTCTGCCACAACCTGGTCAGCCAAGAATGAATTCCAGGCGCTTCCTTGGCGTTGCGTTTGCGCGGGTCTTCCATTTCACGCGTAATGTGCATTACGGCTGCGCGGATCGCTTGACCCCGCGTGGGGTAGGTCGGATCGCCGTCACGCAGGACACACGGGCTCGATCCACTCCCGTTGCCGATCGAATACGACGTGCTGAAGATCCATTGCCCTGTGGCGACATGGGCGAGATGAATCTCATACGGGTATTTGCCCGACCGTTTGAAAAGGGGTGCTTTGATCGTCTCGTGCCGGGTGTACACACCATGCTCGTTGGGAGTCGAAATCTTGCGATGCTTCGCTTTGGTCGGCAGTGCATCAAGCAGGTCCGTGAGAGGCGTTAGCGCCGCGTGCACGCCAGCTATCGTGCCGGGCGAGAGCTTCCCGAACAGTGGGTCGTGCAGAACGGACTGGAGAGCCTGCAAAAGTTGCTTTGCCTGCACCTCTGTGATCTTCTTTTGCGCTATGCCCGCTATGGGCTTTCCAAGATGCTTCTTGGTGACCTTGGTCTTGCCCGCTGCCTTCGCGTCGACGAGGCCTTTCTGGAGCCGTTCAAGCGCTTTTTCTCCTCCGTGCGCGCGGATCTCCTCGATGGCGAGTGTGGATGCGACGGCATTATCACGAACCAGCTTGTGAACAGCGGCGGGCGCATTCGCCAGCAGCAAGCAATCGCGGATGGTCTGTTCCGTGATCGTCAAGCGGGCGCAGATAGTCGCGTTGTCCTCACCGAGCGCCTGCAACTCGACGATCTTCTCGGCCAGCTGGAGGGGCGTGAGCTTCTCGCCGTCGTTGTTGATGATGCCGGCGTAAATCAGGTTCGAGCGCGTAACCGACTTTGCGTCGTCAATGACGAGCGGGAGGCGCTCGATGACCGTGCCCTCGCTGATCGCAAGCAAGGCTCCGTGGTACCGATGCTGGCCTTCATAGACAAAGATGCGATCTTCGCCACCTACCTTCCGGACAAAGCATCCGAGCGGCTTCTTGCGGTCATAGCCGTTCGCCTTGATCGAGTCTGCAACCTTACGTACGCGAGTGGGATCGAGCGGGCGGACATTGTCGCGCGGGTCGTAATGAATCTGATCAGGCGGGACGGTCCAGAGGTCGGACGACCCGCCGCCGGCTGCCTTGATCGCGGCCTTCGTATTGCCGGTAACGATCATCGCGTCGAGGACGAGGGGATGGGTTTTAACCATGGATTCCTCCAACATCAGCGAAGGTTGCGTCGGGGTAGACGAGACGGGTGTGATGGAAGGGGGCGACGCGTGCGCCGGAAAGCCAGTAGACGAGGCACTCGTCCTCGTAGCGCGCGGCTTGAGAGACAACGTCGACGCGAACAAGCATCTGCAGTTCGGAGCGTACGGCGCGGAGATCCGCACCGGGCAGTGCCGCCTCGATGTTGTCGATTGTCTGCGGCGTCGGCTCGCTGGCAAAGAACGAAATCAGCGCTTTGCAGATCGGGGAAAGTTCACTATTCATGACCTCTCCCGAAAGAGCTCACCGTACGCCGACGCAGTAGCGGGCGCAGGAAGCACACGGCGCAAAAGGCGGCGATGAGGGTGACCGCTGTTCTGCCGGACATGACGCCGGCGACGAGCCAAAGGATCGAATCGGTAAGGCCGAACAGGGCGCCTAGTGCCCGATCGGGCTGGCGAGCCGTGAGCAGCAAAGCCGTCATGCACGTGGCGATCGCGATCAGGGACGCGTAGATCATGCGGCCTCCGGCGCTGCCTCGTGCAGCAGTTGCCTGGCGAGCTCCTCGCTGCATTCCAGCTTGAGCCGGATGCGCGTCTTCGGACGGCGCAACAGGATCTTGGTATAGCGCCCTTCGAGCTTCGCGTCTTCGGCGATCCAATCGCGGGCAACAAGAGTCGAAACAAGGCGATCACCGTATTCGCCCCACATGCTGCAACCGAGGTACAGCGCTTTTTTCGTAACAGTACCTTTCGCTCCGTACCAGTCCTGGAGGTACATCGAATGGACGCCGGTGGAGTAGTAGATTCCTTGCGCGGTCAGTGCCGCGAGATCCTGCTCGATCGCGAGAATCATTTTCGCCGCCGCTCTCAGTTCGCCGATGCGCTTGGCGTGATCCCGATTGGCGGCCTCGACGATCTCTGTGTAGGTCGAGGGGTGCTTGTAGACGGGTAAGGGAGTGGTGCGCTTCATGCTGCCACCTTCGCGCGGCGAACTTTCGCCTTGCGCCCTTGCGCGTTGGCGATCACTTCATCCGCCGCCCGCTTTGCTGCAGCTGCGTTGCGTCGGCGGCTCATGGCCGTAGCACAGTCGCCTTCGCTGGGATGGGATATCCACGAAGCGACGACGTCGCCCCCATCCATCAGCATGTAGAGGGTGTAGATGCTGTCGAGCAACGGGCGCCGAGCAACGACGTATTTCCCGACCATGATCGGAGTCGTGGGGCGCGGCGCCATCGGATCGTAGTGAAAGCTCGTGCGCAAACCGATTGTGTCTCGGCGTGGGGGCTCGATCGGAGCCAGTTGATTGGATCTTTTCATGTGGCGTTATTCCTTATCGCCAGCGGCAAGACGTTTGCCGTCCAGCGTGGGTTCTTCTGGCAGCGTGCGTTTTTTGCGGAGCGCGGCACAGTTAGCTAGGCAGATGCGCAGCGCCGGGTTCGTGAGGGCGTCGGCAGCAGAGCCACGCAGGTGACGGAGGCGGTGTTCCCGAGCGATGTCGGCATCGGTGATGGGAATCCGCTTGGTCATCGCGCGGCTACACCGTGGGGCGGACGACTGCGTGCGTCGGCTTAGGCGTTGGATCGGGGCTGAGCAGGTTGAGGCCGATCACAAACGCGGCGACGAGGAACGTTAGGCGGAGGGCGAACGAATTTTCAAAGTCGCTTTGCGCAGGTTGCTGATCGATGGGGGATTGCTGTTGTTGCCGAAGCAATCGCTTGCGGACAGCTGAATGATGGTCATGGATGATCATGGCGGTAACTCACAAGTTGATGTGGTAACTACAGTTACCGGACTCTAGGCGTGTTCGTTTTGATTGTCAACTATAGTTACCGACCGAGCACAAAAAAAACCGAGCGGTTGTTGCCGTCGGTTTTTGTGTCGCTAGAAGACTAAATATTGGCGTGATCCGTCAGCGTATTGTGAGCGTCAGGTCCTCTTTGGGAACATGTAAATGACCGCTTCCTTACTGGAAGTTACTAACTGGCTTTCCTGCGCTGGTCAGCCTTATGCGCGTTTCGTGACGGCGTACAGCCAGCGACGAACGCATCCATGATCCGGTTGAGTTGTGCAAGGTCATGCGGTTTCAGGTTCTCAATGACATCAACGGGGACAGAGAACGGCCATTTGCTGTTCGGCTGTAGACGTGTCACTCCCTCTGAAAAACTAAAGCGCTGTTCTCCATATAACAGGTACTGAGGCTCAGTTTTCAGCGCGACTGCGAGCTTGTACAGGTTGTCCGCCGAGGGCGACTTCGACTGATCTTTCTCCAGTTTAGTGACGGCTGCGTTCGATATGCCCACTGCCTCGGCGAGCTGCCGAGTGGACATATTCAGGATCTCCCGCTGTCGTTGTATGCGCGTGCCTATCGTGTTCATGTAACTCAAGTTACCACTCTATGCACCAACTATGGTTGACTGCATAAGAAACTATAGTTACCATCGCCCTGCGAAAAGCGAGGGTGCCATGACCAAATCTGAACTCATCAACCGCGCAGGCGGGGTCGCGAGACTCGCCAAGCTCCTGTGCGTCTCCAGCCAGGCAGTGTCCAAATGGCCAGATGCCGGAATTCCGCCGCTACGTTTGTACCAACTGCGCGATCTGAAACCTGAATGGTTCGCCGGTCGTATGGAGCACGGGGCATCTCTCAATCCGACGCTGAATACCGTGAACAATCAAGAGGGGTAAGCGAGACCATGCACAAACCTGCACGCGCCGGCACCGTGCGTTCCAAGACCGCGCCTACATCTGACCACCAGCTAGATCCTGCTCTCATCCACACGACCGGTTCTTTGAAGACGCGCGTCTTCTTCGATCAGCCGGCGAGGCCGCTTGAGTGTGCGGGGTTCGTCAAGGCGCACGACGCGTCCGATCCGCGCTGGAAGACCAGGTAACGCCGCCTGCAACACGGCGAATTCCCTGTGCCGTCGAGTACGAATAGTGCAGCGTTTGACGCCGGGTAAACAGGATGAAACGCCGTATCCATAAAGAGCTACCGGGGATCATATGACCTGCAGATACAGCGGCACAGAATGGCTCGACGTGCTGTACACGTCAGTCCGCAGCACACCAGGGGGCGTAGCAGATGCTGCGGCATTCCTGACCAACCGCCGTGGGAAGAGCATCGGGGCCGAATCGCTCCGCCTGCGTTTGCGCGGTGAAGGCGAAAACCGCCTTTCCATGGAGATGTTCGAGCTGCTGATCGAGTGGATGGAAGAGAAGCGTCAGTCGCAATACCTGGACGCACTCTGCGCGCTCAACGAGCGCTTTGGTTTGAGCGCAAGTCCAACGCCCGGCGACGAGTCGGTCGATACAGTCAAAGCTGTTGCGGAGGCCGCATCGGAAGCCGCACGGCTATCGGGCGATGTGTCGAGCGTAGTGATCGAGGCGATCGAAGATGGTCGCATCACACAGCAGGAGGCCGACGACATTGCCGTGGCCGCTCGGGCTAATCAACGGTTGCTCGACCGGCTCCTGCGCACTGTGCAGGCTGTTAGCCGGCTCGGACGTCGCCAGGCATGAGGTTTTCCCCCGGAATGTCTTGCTGCAACCCGCAGCGCGAGCGGATTGAACTGTCATGCGACATCGATCAGCAGCTTGCGTGCGGCATGTCCAGGCTGCAATGGATCGCGGACAGCGATCCGGAGCGAATCTCGCACTTTCTGGCGTCGCTCATCAACACATTTCCCAGCAACCTCGCGCTGATTCGCCAGGCGGCACTGCGCGCGGCGGTTGTCCCCTTGTTCGTTACGCAGGCCGCGCTGATCTGTGCAGCCCTTGCGACAAAAGCCGAACGGCATGACTTCAGGCGCCAGCTGGAGGGCGGGCTCGCGTCTGCCGATCTGGAGCGCTTCGACCAGCTCATGGCGGCGGAATGGCGCCGCCTTCGCGGCAAGTAATCAGGAGATCACAAAGTGACTTTGCGCGGTGCGAGTTCCTTGCTTCGCCGTAGTAATCCTTCGTTCGGACGCTCGCCGTCCGGTTCTCAGGTGTACGTCGCAGGTCGTGCCGTCTGGCGCGCATTTTCCCATCTACGTGAACGTGAACGGAGGATTGCAGAATGCAATCGATCCGCGAATACAGGAGGATTGTAGATGTCAGACCTTGCGGGGATTGTTGGTCAATTGATGGCACACGGGCATCCAAAACTGCCCGATGGACATCCTGTAGCGGACGGCAAGCCGCACCGATACGGCCCGAAGAAGAAGCACTGGTATTCGCTCCACGAGGTCGTCAAGGCCGGCAAGGTGATCGGCTACACCGGGGCGTTCGGCTGCTGGTCAGGTAACGACAATGGCGCACAGGCGTTCGCCTGGCATGGCGAAGCGCTTTCGCCGGAAGACATCGCAGAGACGAGGGCCCGTCAGGATGCGCTCGCGCGTGAAGAGGAGCGAAAGCGTCAGCATGCGGCGAAGCTGGCCGCTAACCGCGCGCGGCAGCAGTGGCATGAGGGCAGCGACGTGGGCGAGTCTGACTACCTCGCGCACAAGCAGATCACAGCCGAAGGCGTGCGTTTTGCCGCTGACGGAGATGTGCTCGTGCCGATGTTCAACTATTCGGACGGTTACCGGCTCGCCGGTCTGCAGAAGATCACGTCCACGGGCGCGAAGCGCTTCAACAAGGGCATGGAGAAAAAGGGCGCGCTGTTCCTGCTCGGCGACATCAACGCCGACAGCAAGGTCGTGCTTGTCGCGGAAGGCTATGCAACGGCACGTTCGATCCGCATGGCGACGGACGGCGTGGTGCCTGTGATGGTGTGCTTTGACGCTGGCAACATCATGGCCGCTGCCCGCTATCTGCGCGATACGTATGCGGGCATCCACGTGATGTTCTGTGCGGACGACGACTGGCACATCGAGCGGCGCCTGCGCGATCATCTGGCGGAAGAATTCGGCTATGTCGGCGAGATCGAGATCGGCGGCGAGGCTATCCGCATCGAATCCAGCAAGACGTGGTACATCGTACGCATCACACGCGACACCGATCGCCACGGCGTCGAGTCCCTTACATTGACGTTCGGCAACGACGTGATCCCCGAGCGAACGCGTCGCTTTGAGAATACTGGCCTTAAGCATGCATTCGATGCGGCGTCGATGATCGACAACGCAAGCGTCATCTATCCGAGATTCAGCGCACGCGGTGACCGGAAACTAACCGATTACAACGACCTGCACGTCGACGAGGGGTTGCACGTCGTCAAATCTCAGATTACGGCAGCGATCCTGGCGGGCCTTACGCCAGCTGACATCAAACATCCTGCTGCCGAGTCGGCCGTCGACGCCGCTCAGGACCCGCTTTATGACAAGGCGGTCAGGCTCGTTTCCGAGATGAAGCGGGCGTCGATATCGGCCGTTCAGCGCAGTCTGCGGATCGGCTACAACCGTGCCGCAAGATTGCTTGACGCGATGGAGCAGGCCGCGATTGTCTCTCCGGCTTCTCAAAGCGGATCCAGGAAAGTATTGGCAGCACACCCAACGTCCGCTGGCGCTGCGCGCCAGACAGAGGACGATCCCCCTGATATCGAGGCGGAGAACGGCGCATACACCTGGATGCGCGATCTACGTCGTGCGGAGAAATCCGGCGCAATCCTGCCGACGATCGACAACGTTTTCCTGATCCTTTCGAATGACAAGCGCTGGTCGGGCGTGCTTGCATTCGAACAGTTTGCGCTTCGTATCGTGAAGCGCCGTGCGCCGCCTTTCGAGGGCGGAGAAGTCGGTGAATGGACTGATGCCGACGATTCTCGCCTCGCGCTATGGCTGGGTCAGGGATGGGGATTCAGTCCGCGTGCGGACATCATCGCGCAGGCGGTATTTCTTGTCGCCGATCGCAACCGCTATCACGAGGTGCGCGACTATCTCGACGGCCTGACGTGGGACAGCACGCCGCGTCTGCACTTCTGGCTACATCGATGGCTGCATGCCGAGGATACCGAATATGCAAGGCTCGCCGGCTTCAAGTACCTGCTCGGCGCTGTCGGCCGCGTCATGCAGCCCGGTTGCAAGATGGACAACGTGCTTATCCTCGAAGGCGCGCAGGATGGCGGCAAATCAAACGCGTTTCGCACGCTGTTCGGCGAACGGTGGTTCACCGACGCCAACATCGTCATTGGCGACAAGGATTCCTACGCAGTGATGGCTGGGAAGTGGGTCATCGAGCTCGCCGAGCTTGATGCACTCAACAAAAGCGACTCCTCCAGCTCAAAGCGATTCTTCACTGTCGCAGTGGATACGTATAGGCCGCCATATGCGAAGCGTGCCGTCGACGTGCCCCGTCAGAGTGTCTTTGGCGGCACGGTCAACTTCGATGTGTACCTGAAGGATGAATCAGGCGGCCGCCGCTATTGGCCCATCCGCTGCGGCGACGTTCTCGACATCACCGGCCTGGCTGAAAACCGCGATCAGATCTGGGCTGAGGCGGTGCACGTGTATCACCGATGGCAGCGTGAGAATGCCGAAGCAGGCGGCCAGATCTGGGCGCCGTGGCGCGTTACACATGAGGAGAAGCCGCTCTTCCAGGAGGAACAGGAAGCGCGCTTTGAGGGCGACGTGCTCGAGGTGAAGATCGCGCGCGAACTCAAGTACAGGCCACGCGTGACGATGGAGGAAGTCCTCGACGACATCCTCAAGATCGAGATCACGAAGCAGACGCCTGCCGAACAGCGGCGCGTTGGCAAAGCACTGAAGCGGCTTGGCTGGGCGCGACAGCGGGAGACGACAGGTGACCGTGAGTGGTATTACGTGCCGCCTCGGGAAAAGCCAGTCCAGATGCCGACCCGCGCCGCGTCGAGCGGCGGCAGCGAAGACGACGATGCGCCTCTCTGATCGCATCCACTTTCCCGCCACGAAATGGCGCGCCACATGCCAATCATCGGCGCGCCGTTGCTCGTCCCATGTCCCAACGTCCCAACGCATGCGCCTCGTGCGCGTAGGCCCGTATGTGCGCGACGTGCGGGTGTGGGCGCATGGGGGTGCGCACGTCGCGGATGCGCGCCCGCGCACACACAACCGAATTCGTTGGGACGTTTGGGTCTTGGGACGGAAGAACGTTCGGATCGACGAGGAGGAGCCGTGAACATCGACCTGAAAGAGCAAGCCGGTATTGCGATGAATGTTCGCGGACAGTTCTCCGATCCGATTGCCGATCCCCAAGTAACTTTAGGCGCACTCGCGTTCGCTGACGATCTCGGGCGTCTGTTATGGCGTATGAAATACGGGCAGGATGTGAAACGCTCGGGCTTGCATCGGGCGACGTTGCTTCTCGCCAATCGCATCCGATGGTCAGGCAAATATGCGCGAAAGAAATTCACTGGCCTCGATCAGGAGGAAGTTCGGTTGAAGCGAGCCGGCAAGAAAGTCGAGCGGGCACTCGCCGACATCGTCGAGCGTTTCGCTCGCCGCGTCATCATCGAATGGGTGGCGGATCTTTGCCCTGACTGCAACGGTAGTGGCGTAAAAGGTCGCGTGCAGCGGCAGCGTGCTCCGCTCGTCGTGACGGTTACGTGTCCGGCGTGTCATGGCACACGATTCAACGTGCTCAGCGAAGAACGCATACCATTCGCGCACAACGGACGCGCACCGATGGTGTTTCTCGAAACCCAGCGCTGCGACACATGCAACGGTGAAGGATCTACGCGCGTCGAACAGAAGCCGAAGCGTGATGGTAGGCAGATCTGCGACGCGTGCGGCGGCAATGGCCGAAGTGCGATCGACGAACCAGCGCGCGCGCTCGCGCTCGGTGTATCGCTCACGAGCTATCGCGCTCACTGGGCACAGCATTTTCGCGGGTTGCTTGCGTCTCTCGATGCAATTGACGGGCGAGCAACAGATGTCGTGCGTCGACAGGTGCAACGATGAAAAGCTTGCGTTCCAAGAGAGACCGTGTCTATACTTCGCGCCATCCTTTACTGTGTTACTGGATAAACGCAGCGCCCGCGCAAAGGTGGCGCAACCCTGTCCCGGCAGTCGCACAATATCGCGCGAGCGGCGTGATCAACGACAACAAAAGCCTGTCGGGAATCGTTCGGGAGGCGTTCGCCTTCACGAAACTCAAAGAACATCGAAGCCTCGAGTGCGAAAGCCCTCGGGGCTTTTTGCATTGGACGTCCGATGGCACGAAGCTCGTTTTCAATCACGATGGACAGGTCGCAACTGGATGCGGCGGTCGAAGTGAGCATCAATCGCCAGATGCCGTTCGTCATCTCGAAGGCGTTGAACGACACGGCGAAGAATGCGCGTGACGCATTGCGCACGGCAATGCCGCAGTACTTTGATCGGCCCACGCCGTACACGATGAACTCGCTGCGTATCACCTACGCGACGAAGTCCAGTCCGATCGCGACGGTCGGATACAAAGACGAGTCGTACAAGGGGACGCCGGCAACGAAGTATCTACTGCCAGAAGTGGAGGGCGGTAATCGTAACGTGAAGCGCATGGAGCAGAGCTTGCGCCGTATCGGTGTATTGCCCATCGACATGTACCTCGTGCCGGGATCGGCCGCGAAGCTCGACCAGTACGGCAATGTGTCGCGAGGCCAGATCGTACAGACCCTCGCGTACCTGCAGGCGTTCGGTGAGCAGGGCTATAGAGCGAACACAACAGCGAAGCGACGCGATCGGTTGGCGCGTGGCATCAAGGGGGCGCGAGGTTACAGCTACTTCGTGCTGGTTCGGCGCGAGGGCAAGCTGTTGCCTGGCATCTATCTCCGCCAGCACTACGGCAGCGATCCGCGCATCGCCCATCTGGCGTATGGCGCTGCGAAACCCGTGTTCATCTTTGTCAACACGCCCCGGTATCCGAAGCGCTTTCCGTTCGACGACATCGTGAACACGACGGTCGAGGAGAAGCTCGCCGCGAATGCGGCTGCTGCGTTCGCGCTGGCCATGTCGACCTCGCGATGATGAGCGCCGATTCGCACCATGCTGGTGTGGAATCAGCCGAACGACGGCTCGTGCCGTCGAAAACGTGGCAGGACCGGACGGGGAGCGAACCTCGGGGGGCTCTGCACTGCGATTGGGCTTGGGTCCTTCCGCGAGGTTGCGCGATGAGGGTAATTCGAGCCCCATTGGTCGTGCGGTCAAAGCAACTTTTCAGGGTAGCCACATCGGTAGCCGGGTAGCCGCTCCGGTAGCCATTCTGGTAGCCACGGAAGCTTCAGTCGTCTTTGACGCCGCGAATCTTCCAGTCTGTCTTTCCGGGTAGCCACATGAGCGAGATGAGCATGCGCGCATTCGCCCGTCATATGGGAGTGACCCATAGGGCGGTGCAGAAGGCGATCCAGGCGGGCCGCATTGCACTGAACGCCAACGGCAAGATTGATGCCGCGACTGCAGAGGCGGCATGGCGGCGCAATACCGACGAATCCCGTCGTTCGTTCACCGACCTGTCGCGCCCGTCACTAGCCAACGCGGGGTCGGCAGCCGCCTTGCCGCCGGCT
Organism: Paraburkholderia caribensis; assembly: GCF_002902945.1. NCBI lineage: Bacteria > Pseudomonadati > Pseudomonadota > Betaproteobacteria > Burkholderiales > Burkholderiaceae > Paraburkholderia > Paraburkholderia caribensis. The sequence goes on along the minus strand of NZ_CP026101.1, from coordinate 2,552,664 downwards.
GATCTCGACGATGACGAACTTCCGGCTGTCGCGAGCACGAGCGAAGACCCGCACATGATCGCGTATCGCGCTGCGCGTGCAGCGAGAGAACAGACGCGGCTGGAGCGCGAGCGCATGGATCTTGAGCGCGAGCGCGGAACCACGCTGTCGCTCGCGGAGGCACAGCGAGTTGCGTTCACCGCGTTTCGCACAGTGCGCGACAACGTGCTGAACATTCCGGTTCGCATGAAAGACGCACTCGCAGCGGAAACGGATCCCATACGGATCGAATCGATGCTCGAAGCGGAACTGGGCAGAGCGCTCGCATCCGTCGACGCGAATGCGTTGCTGAGCGAAAACGAAACGGATGATGCCGATGGGAGCGATCGAAGCATTCCTGAAGAAGATTGAGGAGGCGATACGGCCCGACAAGAGGATCGGAATCGCCGAGTGGTCAGAGCAGCATCGCGTCCTTCCCGAGAGCAGCCCCGAGCCCGGCAAATGGCGTAACGAGCGCACGCCCTATCTGGTCGGCATCATGGATGCGCTGTCAGGGATGTCCAGCACGGTCACGCGTTACGCCCACGATGACGATCGACAATTCGACAACAGCCGGGTCATCACTGTCGGCCTGATGAAGGGACACCAGCTTGGTGGCTCTGCACTGGGGGAAAACTTCATCGGGCGTGCGATTACGACGGCGGCGGGCAACATCCTCGCCGTATTCGCAACACTCGATGACGCGGAGAAGTGGGAGCTGGACCGCTTCGAGCCGATGCGCCATTCGACGAAGGCGTTGCGTCGGCGTGTTCGGGATAGCAATAAAAAGGGCAGCGAAAACACGAAGCTGCGGAAGAAGTTTCCGGGCGGCTTCATGAATCTGATCAGTGCGACGCGTGCTGGCCGGCTGAAATCAACTACGGTTCGCTATGCGTTGCTGGAAGAGATCGACGAGTACGAACTCAACGTCGACGGGCAGGGCAATCCAATCGACCTCGCGACGAACCGCACAAGTAACTTTGGCCGTCGCGCGAAGATCTTTGCGAACAGCACGCCGACGATCAAGCGCCGTTCCCAGATCGACAAGCTCTATCAACGCGGTGATCAGCGACGTTATTTCGTGTTGTGTCCGGATTGCCGTTCTCCGCAGTTTTTCGACTGGCACAAAGGCATGCGTCGCTCGCCAGCGGATCCTGGCGTCGTGCTGTACTACTGCCAGACAGGATGCGGCGCAGGCAATCCAGAAAGCGTGTGGAAGACGCGCGGCTTTGAGGGCGCGTACTGGATGCCGACGGCAGCCGGCGACGGGAAAACGGCGAGCTTCCACTTGAGCGCGTTGTATGCGCCACTCGGGTGGCGTCCATGGTCCGAGCTGATGGATGATTTCGAGGCCGCGCAGGGCGATACGGAAAAGATGATCGCGTTCGTGAACAACGCGCTTGCGGAATGCTGGGAAGACAAGAGCGCGGAGATGAAGTGGGAGACCATTAAGCGCCGCGCAGAGTCCTACAAACTGCGCACCATCCCGCTCGGCTGTTTGATCCTGACGTGCGCGGTCGACACTCAGAATGATCGCCTGGAAGTCGAGATCTCGGGCTGGGGGCGTGGCCTTCGCAACTGGACGATTGATCACGTTGTGCTGCGTGGTGATCCGGCTTTGCCCGATGTGTGGGAGAAGCTCGACAAGCTGCTCGATACACCGATCACGAACGCTTTCGGCGTGTCGATGCGAATTGAATTATGCGGCGTGGACTCGGGTGGTAGCCGTACGCAGGACGTGTACGACTATTGCCGGCTGCGTCGACATCGCGGCGTGTTTGCATTGAAGGGCGCGAAGGACAGACATAAGCCGATCATCGGGCGCCCGACTGATCAGGACGTAACGGTCAAGGGCAAGACATACAAAAACGGTGTGAAGCTGTGGCCGGTCGGTACAGATACGGCCAAGAGCCGGATTTTCGGCGCGCTCGTTGCCGACGATGAGCGCGACATTGTCGACCGCCGGATTCATTTTTCCGTGGATCTCGACGACGAGTACTTCGAGCAGCTCACGGCGGAAGCGTACAACCCGTCAAAAGATCGCTGGGACCGCCTGCGCAAGCGTAACGAAGCGCTTGACCTGAAGGTCTATAACTTCGCATGTGCCTACCACCCGCGCCTGCGCCTCAACACGTATTCCGATGCGGACTGGGCAGCGTTGGAGGCGGTCATTGAGCCACGCGTGCGGGACCTCTTCGCTGCTGTCCCGGTTGAGTCTGCCGACGCAGCGCAACCGGGTGGCGCGGCCCGTAGCGATCTGGCGAAGGGGATTCTGCGCGACGTCGCAGAGCGTCTCGGGCCGGATCATCCAAAGCATGACGTGTTGATTGGACTGGCGAACAAGCCTGCCGAAGATCCACCGCCCGTCGCGCCGGCGCCTGCTGTTTCTGAGCCGGTGGCGTCGCCGGGTGGGTGGATTCCACGGCGCGATAACTGGTTGAGGCGATAGATATGGCATTCACGCAGCAGAACCTTGACGCGATCGAGGCGGCGATCTCGTCTGGTACGTTGACGGTCGAGTACAACGGCAAGCGGATCACGTATCAGTCAACAGCGGATCTGATGCGCGTGCGCAATCTGATCAAGTCCGATCTCGAAAACCGGTCAGGTCTTGGTGGTTCGCGGTCGAGCATTGGCACCTATAGGCCGTACTGATATGAAAGCAAACATTCTCGATCATGCAATCGAATGGATCGCGCCTCGGCATGGCGCCGCGCGCATGCGGGCACGCATGGCGCTGGCGGCGGTGCGTGGATTCGATGGCGCGAAGCGCGGCCCCCGAGCGGCCGGGTGGCCGACGTCAGGGGCCAGTTCGCTGGCAAATCTGATGCCGTCGCTTGCGACCCTGCGCAATCGCGCCCGTGACCTTGTCGTCAACAACTCGCATCTGCGGCGTGCGCTGCGTGTCATGGTCGCGAATGCGATCGGCACTGGCATTCAGGCGAAGTTCGCATCGAAGCGTCAGCAGAAAGTGTTCAAGCGCTGGGTGAAGTACTGCGACGCGGACGGCCTGCTCGACTTCTTCGGCCTGCAAGCCAAGGCATACCGTGCGATGAAACTGTCGGGCGAAGTGCTGGTCCGCTATCGCCGTCGGCGACCGGGCGATGGTTACGAGGTGCCGCTGCAAATCCAGATCCTCGAAATCGATTATCTCGACTCGCTGAAGGTCGGGGAGGTCGACGGTGGGTTCGTTCTGGCCGGCGTGCAGTTCAATCTGATCGGGCAGCGCACTGGATACTGGTTGTTCGATCAGCATCCCGGCGAAGTCGCTCAGGTGCCCAGGAACATGATGAGTCGGTTTGTACCGGCGAGCGAGGTGCTGCATATCTTCGATGCGATCGACAGGCCGAACTCCGTACGTGGTTTCCCGTGGTTAGCGTCTGCCATATGGGCTGCGCGCGATCTCGACGAATATCAGGACGCAGAGCGCATCCGGAAAAAGATCGAGGCGTGCTTCGCGGTGTTCGTCAAATCGAACGACGAGCAGTTCCGCGCGGGTATGCCGGGTGTGGCCAGTCCCGGCGATGGCCGTCGGGTCGAATCTCTTTCACCGGGCATGATCGAGTATCTGCGAAACGATGAGGAGGTGCAGTTTGCGGCGCCGCAGACGAACGATGGCTATGAGGCTGGCGTGCGGATCGATTTGCGCGCGATCGCGGCAGGGACCGACACGACGTACGAACAGCTCACGGGCGACTACTCACAGGTCAATTTCACCAGCGGACGCATGGGCAAGATGGAGTTCAACCGGATGCTCCTGCAGGAACTGTGGTTGATCTTCATTCCGATGTTCTGCGAAGCAGTCGCGGGGCAGTTCGCTGCAACAGCATATCTCGCCGGAGTGACATCGTCGCCCGACTATGACGTGACCTGGTCGCCGAACCGGATCGAGATGATCGACCCACTGCGGGAAGCGAACGGCATGATCGCATTGATCGAGGCGCGGCTGAAGAGTCGGCATCAGATCATTCGCGATCTGGGCGACGATCCGGAAGAAACCGATGCAGAAATCAATGCCGATCCGCTCAATACGTCGGAGCCAGAGCCCGCCGGCACTCCCGATGCTGGCCGTATGTTCGAGCGGGTCATGGCCCGCCTTCGCCGCCTCGAGGTGCTGGTGATGTCGGCAGAACGATAGCCCGCCAAAGTGACTTTGACCATATAACGCCCGCTTCACGCGGGCGTTTCCATTTGGAGTGAATCATGCCCGTTCCAGCACAGGGGCATCGCGGCGGCGCCGGGGCGACCGCCGATTCGATGCCGCTACTTACGCGTCTGCAACCTGTTTCGTCGGTCAACGCGGAGAGCCGTTCCATCGCCGTGACATGGACGACCGGCGCGCAGGTGCAGCGTTACGACTGGTGGCGCGAACGCAGCTACCTCGAGGAGTTAAGCCCGGACCCGTCTGCTGTACGGATGGGACGGTTGCAATCGGGTGCAGCGCCTTTTCTGCGGGATCACGACACGTGGGACGGCATTGATTCCGTTCTCGGTGTTGTGGACAGCGCGACGCTCGACGCCGCGACGGGTACGGGCGACGCGATGTGCCGGTTTTCCGCGCGCGACGACGTGCAGCCGTACTTTCAGGACGTCGTCGACAGGATCCTGCGGAACATCTCGTTCGGCTACCGCGTGTACGCGATCGACATGATTCCGCCGGGTCAGGAGGGTAACGACACGTGGATCTACCGCGCGACCGACTGGGAGCCGTACGAGATTTCGCTTGTGTCGATTCCCGCTGACCCGAACGCAACTGTGCGAGGCGAGGGCGGCCAAGCCGTCGCGGCGCAGCAGCAACGTTTCTTCCCCTGCACCTTCACTGATCGCAGTGCAGGGGGTTCTTCTGACGGCGCACGCGCCGCGCACACTGACCAAGGAGCCGTAATGCCCGACGATGAAAACAACCAACCGACGTCCGCCACCCGCACCACGCCTGTTCAAAATCCGCCGGCGACACAGTCGCCTGCAGCGTCGACCGAAGCAACCGACGCCGCTCGTGCCGAAGCCGTTGCGTCGGAGCGTCAGCGTGTGATCGACATTCGCACTGCAGTCCGTGCGAGCGTGCTGGAAAACCAGCAGCAACTGATTGACGGCTTCATCGAGCGCGGCGTGACGGCTGACGCCGCCCGTATTGAAATCCTGCGCTTGCAGGCGGAGCGTTCGAACGCGAATTCGCAGCGCGGGGCGGCGGACATTCAGACGGTGCGTGACGAGGCGCAGACGCGTCGTGCCGCGATGACGGACGCACTGTTGCATCGTATCAACCCGCGCCACGAGCTCGACGATGCCGCTCGACAGTATCGCGGACTGAACCTGCGAGAGTTCTGCCGGGTCGGCCTCGAAGCGGTAGGTGTCGATGTGCGTGGTCTCGATGTGCGCGAGCTGGCTGGTATCGCACTGGGTATGCAGCAGCGTGGCGGCTTCAGCTCGACGTCGGATCTGCCCGTGGTATTCGGCAACGTGATCAATCGCACGCTGCGTGACGCCTACACGGCAGCGCCCCGCAGCTTCCAGTCGTGGGCACGGCAGGGCGTGCTGACGGACTTTCGCGCGGCGACGCGCGTGATGGTCGACGGCGCGATCAAACTGGAAAAGGTCAACGAGTCCGGTGAATACAAATACGGCCAGCTGGTCGACTCGGGCGAGACGATCCAGCTCGGCACGTACGGCAAGATTGTCGCCTTTACCCGCCAGATGATCATCAACGACGACCTGTCGGCGCTGGAGCGCGTTCCGCTGTTCTTCGGTCGTGCTGCCGCCAATCTGGAATCGGATCTCGTGTATGCCGCGCTCACGGGTAACCCCGTTATGGGCGACGGCAAGGCACTGTTCCATGCGGCGCATAAGAACCTCGCCGCCGCCGGCGGTGCAATCGGCGTCGACACGCTATCGACGGCACGTGCGGCAATGCGCGTGCAAGCCGCGCCGGGCGATGGCACGCCGCTGAACCTGACACCGACGTTCCTGCTGGTGCCGGCAGCGCTGGAGACGGTCGCGTATCAGTACACGAGCAACCAGTACACGCCGACGCAGGCCACGCAGCAGAACCCTTTCATCGGGACACTGACCCCGGTCGTCGAGCCGCGCCTCGATGCGAAGAGCACGAAGTCGTGGTACCTGGCTGCTGATCCGGCGATGGTTGATACGGTCGAGTACTGCTACCTCGAAGGCGAGCAGGGGCTTTACACCGAGCAGTCGCTTGACTTCGATGTCGACGGCCTGAAGGTCAAGGCGCGACTCGATTTCGCGGCGAAGGCGACCGACTATCGCGGCCTGTACCAGAACCCGGGTCAGTAGACGGCGGTGAGGTAAGGCGGGGGCGATCGTCGCGTCCGTTTCTCATTCAACAATTCAGCACAGGAAAATTCTCATGAAGAACTTTATCCAGAGCGGCAAGACGCTGACGGTGACGCTTGCCGCTGCTGTTGTTTCGGGCCAGTTCGTGCAACTGGGCAATGCAAAGCTGCCCGCCGTTGCGACGGCCGATTTCGCGGCGAATATGCCCGGCGAATATCGTCTCGATGGTGTGTTCGAGCTGCAGGCGGATGGTCCCTCGGTGGGGGCCGTTGGCGACTTCGCATACTGGGACCCGGCGAATGCTGTCGTGACATCGACCGTCGGGGCGAACGCGAAGGCTGGCGTCTATGCCGCACCGAAGGCCGCAAACGATCTTACGGCGCGAGTGCTGCTCTGCTCGCCGTCTGACCTTGCTTGACCTCCGCGTGTTCTGGCCGGCATTCGCGGCGGCAGGGATGCTGAAAAATGCGCAGGTCGAGCTGGGCGATGGCTCGGTTCGACCTGTGCAGGTCGGCTTCGAAACGCCCGACATGCTGGACCTCGGCGGGCGGGTGACGACTGCGGACTATCGGGTCGAGTATCAGACGGCCGATATGCCCGAGCTTGCTCGCGGTTCCATGCTGGAAATTGATGGCACACGCTACAGGGTCCGGCATCCACCCCGCAGGAAAGATGACGGTTACTTCAGCGTCGCCGATCTGGAGAAGGCTGTATGACGACGATACGTGAAACCTTCGTGTCTTCGATCATGGATGCGCTGAAATCTGACGCGCAGTTGCAGTCGAGCGGCGTCGTGGTCGAGCGGTCGATCTATGAGGCGGTGGACCGCGAAGAGCCGAAGGTCGTCGTCGTGAGCAGGGGCCGCGATATCGTCCTAGCGTCGACGATCGGGCGCACAACGCGTCAGTGCGATCTTCTCGTCTCGGCGGTCGTCCGCGATCCGGCGCCTGACCGGGCGGCGGACGTGATCTTCGAGCGTTCGCATCCGATCGTGATGGCGTTCGACGGCCCGGAAATTGTCGGCGTAGAAGAAGTGACAACCGACGAGCCGGAAACCGCCGATATTGATGGCGGCGTGGGCATCGTGACCATGCGCTACACCATCCAGTATCAGACGCCTCCCAACAGCCTGCTGTAAATCCAACGAAATCCAACGCGTACGCCGTGCGTCATGCAGGGTGTTTCGCGCCCTTTTGCCAAGGAGCAGACATGGGTGCAAAGTCCATGAAGAAGTCGGTCGTGCTGGCGGCGCTGCAGATCGCCATTGGCACGGCCGCCGTGCCGACGAGTGCGGCCGATGCGATGCTCGTCAGCAATATCTCCGCGAAGCCGGTCGCCGCCGATTACGTGTCGCGCGATACGATCCGGCCATACTTTGGAAACGATCAGCAACTTCCGGCGGGCTGTCATGCCGAGCTCGATTTCGAGATCGAGATTGCCGCATCGGGTGCGGCCGGGACGCCACCCGCGTGGGGCCGGCTGCTGGTGCCGTGTTATTTCTCGGAAACCGTGACCGAGGATACGAGTGTGGTCTATGCGCCGGTCAGCGATCAGCCGCAGACGCCGCTCACCATCTATTACTACCTCGATGGACTGCTGCACAAGCTGACCGATGCATACGGCACAGTGTCCGTCGACTTCACGGTCAAGCAGGTTCCCAAGCTCAAGTTCCATTTCATGGGTGTCTATAACCCCGTGACGGATTCGCCGGTTCCCGCCGGCACGGACTTCTCGAAGTTCCTGCAGCCGAAGATCGCGAGCACCCAGTTCACGACGTGGTCGATGCACGGTTTTACGGGGCCGCTGCAGGCTCTGTCGCTCGACGTTGCCAATACGCTCAACTGGGCGCAACTGATCGGCTACGAGCGCGCGGAAGTCACGGATCGCAAGCCGACGGGCAAGATCACCATGCAACTCGGGTCGGTGGCCGACAAGGACTGGTGGACGGCGACGAAGGATGCGCTCCTCGGCACGCTGACGATTACGCACGGTGTCGGCGCTGGCAATATCGTGCAATTCGACGCGCCACAGGTGCAACTGACCGATCCGTCATACACGGATCAGGACAACAAGGTCATGCTCGATGCGACGCTCACGGTCACGCCGCTCACCGGCAACGACGAGCTGGTCATCACGGTCAAGTAACTTTGCTGCAAACCGGAACGGGTCGCTGATGGCGGCCCGTCGTCATTTGAGGATCACAGCATGCCCTACGTTCTGGCAAAAAATCCGACCTTCAAGGCGAAGGTTATGGTCGTCGAGCCTGGCAACACCGACGATGGCGCAGTGGAGGCAAGTGAATTCACCGCCGAGTTCAAGCGCCTGAAACGCGACGAGGCAGAGACGCTGATGAAGGCGAATCAGCCCGTCTATGTTGCCTTGGCCGACGTGCTGGTCGGCTGGTCTGGCCTCAAGGGTGATGACGGTGGCGAGCTGCCGTTCTCTGCCGAATACCGCGATGCACTGCTGCAGATCCCGCACGCTGTCGTCGCACTGTGGGACACCTTCCTGCAAGGTACATCGGGAGCCACGCGAAAAAACTGATCGACGCGGCACGGCTATGGGCAGGCGTCGATGTCGACGAGAATCCGATCGATGCCGGTGTTGCTGATGCACTGGCCGCGTTCGGTGCGCGTGCGGAGGATGTCGCGCAGGCACGCACGCAGCAGAGCGAGCCCGAATTCGGGGTCTATCCCGAGAACTGGCCTACCGTTCAGGTGTTTCTCGCGCTGACCACGCAATGGCGCACAGTCGCTGTCTCCACATGGGGCAGCGCGAGACTCATTCAGACGGGCCTCGATTACAGCGCTATCGAGCCGGTCATGAAACTGACCGGTGTGAAGCCGAAACGCCGTGCCGCGATCTTCGAGAAAGTGCGGATCATGGAGGAGGCAGCGCTCGACGCGCTGTTCCCGACGTAGTCCGCTTGATAGTGCCCCGCTCACGCGGGGCTTTTTTATTGCGGGTTCGCTATGGCCGGAACGTCTAGATCGTTGGGGCAGCTCGTTGTACAGATCACCGCCGACCCGTCGTCCTATCAGGCGGCTGCGCGCAGTCTCCGATCAGACGCCCAGGGCGTCGGCTCAGCGGTCGGCAAGGCGGGCGACGACGGCGCGGCAGGCATGGACAAGATCGGCACGCACACCGCGAGCGCGCGTCGGGAACTGCTTGTCATGGCGCACGAACTTGCCACAGGCAACATCAAGAATTTCGGCGGTTCGCTGATGGTCTACGCCGAGCAGGTTGATTTCTTCGCCTTCGCGCTTTCGCCAGTCGGTGCGGCCATCTCGGCGGTAGTAGCCGGTCTCGGCCTGTTCGCGGTTGCTGCCTACAAGGGGCACGAGGAAGCCGATACGCTGACGAAGTCGCTGCAAACAACCGGTAATTATGCTGGCCAGACGGCGAGCAGCTTCGCTGCGTTGACCCAGGCGATCGCGGCAAGCACGGGCAACAGTCTCGGGACTGCACGTGAAGGGCTGCAGGCGCTTGTATCGTCGGGGCAGATCACCGGACAGTCGCTGCAGGTGCTCGGTGAGGATGTCGTGCGCATGCACGACCTGACCGGCGAGAAGCTCGAAGACATCGCGAAGGATTACGCGCGGATGCCGGAGGGCGTGGCGAAGTGGGCCGAGCAGCACAATCAGAGCATGCACTTCATCACGACGTCGACCTACGACTACATCCGTCAACTCGAGGATGCAGGTGACAGGCAGGGTGCGATGCTCGTGGTTGCGAAGGCACTCGACGACCACCTGCGCATGGAGTCGCTGCCTAACCTCGGTTACCTTCAGACGGCCTGGCACGGTGTCGGTTCGGCAATCCAGAGCGCGTGGGAATGGATGAAGTCGATCGGGCGGGCGGAGACGGCCGCCGAGCAGATTGCGAACGCAACGGCAGAGGTGCAGCGGCTGCAGAACGCGCTTAATGCGCCTTCTGGTGCGATGAACACTGACCTTCTGCAACCGCAATTGCAGGCGGCACAGGCAAGACTGGAATCGCTCAATCGGGACGCATTGCGCGAGCAGGACGCCGCACTCGACAAATCGCAGCAGGCTCAGGTTCAGCAGGCGGGCATCGCCGCTTCGGATTTTCTGAAAAAATTGCGCGACGAAGAGAAGGGCATCAACCGGGTCAACGATGCGCTCGACGACTACCGGCGCAGGGTCGCCGAATACAACCAGGCCAATCCGGGAAATGCCGTCTCCAAACAGCAGCAGGCAACCGACGAGGCTTACCTGCGCAAGCAATACACGGATACGTCGGGGGCGACGGAGGCGAACAAGGTCCGCAAAAGCCTGCTGGATGCCGCATTGCAGGACACGAAGAACGGTCTGGAACTGATCCAGTCGGCGTATAAAAATGCCGATGATCAGCTGCAGGCACTGCACAAAGCGACTTTGATTTCCGATCAGACGTTTTACACGGCGGAAATCACACTGGCCGATGACGCGGCTCAGAAGACTGTCGCGGCCTATGAGCAGGAAAGGTCGACGCTGCAGGCGGCGTACTGGAAAGCGCCGTTGCAGGACCGGATCAGGATCACCCAGGAGATCGGTGAGCTCGACACGAAGATCGCGAAGGCGCGTCAGGACAACGCCGCGAAGGACGCGGTCTATATGACGCAGCAGACGGAGGCGCAACGTAAGTATCAGAAGTCGATCGAGGATGCGCGCGATGCACTGCTGGCACAGTCGGGCGTCACGGTTCCGAAAGCCACCCACGATTTTGACGAGCGTAACCGGGGGGCGAGGTTGCAGGCGGCGACGACGGGGGATCTGGGCAGTGCGGCGTTTCTCGACCAGAGCCGGCAGCTCACGATTCTCAACGCGCAGTACAACGATATCGTCGCGCGGGCGAAGGATGCCCAGAACAGTATCTCGCTGGATCAGCAGGAAGGGCTGACCGGGTTGCTTGATGCCTTCTCGGCGTTGCGTTCCAATTCGGCGGAGACGGTGCAGTCGTTGCAATCTATCTATGACCAGGTGAACAGGCTGTCGTGGACCACCAGCGACGAAGGCGTGTTGCGCAGTCTCGACCAGTTGCGCGACCGGATTCGTCAGTCGATGCTCGACAGCCAGGGCTATCTGAAGGATTTCACGGACGCGGGCAAGACGGCGTTTTCGAGCCTGTTTTCGGACATCGTGTCGGGCACGCGGACGCCGGCGCAGGCCGTGCAATCAATGGTGTCGAGCATGCTCTCTTCGTTCGCTCAACTCTTCGCAAACAGGGTGTACGCGAGCATTACGAACAGTCTCTTCGGTGCGCTGTTTGGCTCGGCATCAGGCACGGGCAGCGCGGCCTACGGCTTCACGATGCCGGCATCGATCCAGGGCAGCGGCTCGCTGTTTGGCGTGGGTGCCGGCCTCGGCTTTGCGACGGGTGGGTCGGTATGGGGGCCGGGAACGGGTACAAGCGACAGCATCAATGCGCGGCTTTCAAACGGCGAATTTGTCGTGAAGGAAAGCGTCGTGTCGAAGCCGGGGATGCGCACCTTCCTCGAAGAGCTGAACGGGGACGGCAGGGTCAGCGGCCGCAACCGCTTCGCCAGCGGCGGATACGTCGGCGACGATTCGCCCGGCGCGGGCGCAGCCTCCGGCCCGAACATCGATCTGCATATCCATAACGCGCCGGCTGGTGTCGAGCAGGTGACGCAGTCGCGCCTGCCAGATGGCGGCCTGCGCATGGATGTGATTCTCGAAAAAGTCGACCAGCATATCGCGTCCGGTATTGCATCCGGGCGGGGCGCAACGGCCCGCACAATGCAACGCCGGTACGGTCTTAACCGAACCCTGGGGCAACCCTGATGGCAGAGCTACCAACGTGGCCGGCGACGCTGCCTGACCCGCGTGCGAACGGTTATGGCGTTCAGCCCGTGACGCCTTACGCGCGCACCGACATGGATAACGGTCGCGCGCGGCAGCGACGTCGCTTCACGAACGTTCCGTCTCACGTATCGGTGACGTGGCGATTCACCCATTCGCAGTACGCCCTTTTCGAAGGCTTTCTTGCCTACGAGATTAATCTGGGGACCGACTGGTTTGCTGTCGGCCTGCTCAACGGCATGGGCGTGAATCAGGTGCAGGCGCGGTTTATGGATGACCCGCCATATAAAAGCGCGATCAGCGACTCGCGGGCATGGTTTGACGTGACCGCGACGCTGGAAGTCAAGGCGCTGCCGTTGCCGTCGCGCGACGAGTACGACGTGCTGCTAACGTATGTGGCTGCGGACATCGCCGCAATGGGCGATTCGCTACACCGGCTGATTCACGAGAGCTTGCCTGGACCAAAGAGGTGGGATTGATGGCGACCATTACTGAGGCGCTGGCGGAGGTGTATGCCAGCAATCCGCAGGGCGAAGTCGTGCTCGATACGCTCGAACTGCGGCATTCATCGTTTATCGACGGGAGCGGTAATCCGGCACCCATCCGTGTCGTTGCAGACTATATCGATCTGACGGCGCGGCTGGAGTTCGATGCACCGCTCGATGCCGGCAAAAACGTGACCTTCCTTGCGGTGGCGTTCCAGTTCAGTCTGCCATCGATGGAAGAGGGGCAGGCGCCGCAGATCGATATTGTCATTGATGGTGCGAGCGCGGAGATCATTGGACATCTCGAGAGTGCGGTGACGCAAACAGAGGAAATCGAATGCACGCATCGGCGCTTCCTCGCATCCAATTCCGGCGCTGGTCCGCAGGACGGTGAGCCGCTGACGCTGTATATCGCGAGCGCCAAAGCAACTTTGACGCGCGTGACGGCCACGGCGACCCTCACGGATATCAATAACAGTCCGTTCCCGTCGAAGGTCTACAGCCCGAACGTTTTTCCGGGGCTCGTGCGATGACGGCAGACGACGCGAACCAGTACATCAATCGGCCCTGGACAAGCGGCGCACGTGGGCCTGAATCATTCGACTGCTGGGGACTGCTGGCGTGGGTGCAGCGGCATCATTTTGGCATCGTGTTGCCGGACCTGCCCGATGTTCCGGACGAGAGGCGTGATCTGTACCACGCGCAGATGGAAGCCGGCGCATGGCGAGTTGTCGACCAGCCAGTGCACGGATGCGGTGTGTTGCTGCGAGGTGGCGACAGGCCGCATGTCGGCGTGTATTTGGATCTCGATGGCGGTGGTGTGTTGCATGCGATCGAAGGCGTTGGCGTCGTTTTTACGCCGCGACCACAACTCAGAATGATGGGGTATCCACGTGCCAGCTGGTACAGCTTCCTATAGCGCGACAATCGTGCGCGCGGTGAATCCATATTGTCATGCGCAGGGGCGGCAGGTCTGTCAGATCGAATCGCCGATGTCGCCCGCGCAGTGGGGAAAACTTGCCGGCGTCGACATGCAACAATCCATCGTATGCGTCGACAATGACTTCTGGCTGCGAGCCGACTGGTCGAAGCCAATTCCTCACGGTGCCATCGTTCATTTCATTCCGGTTGCCCAAGGTGGCGGCTCCAATCCCCTGCAGGCAGTCCTGATGATCGCGATCGCAGTGGCTGCCGTCTATACGGGCGGGGCTGCTGCGGCGGCCTATGGCGCGGCGTCGGGTGTGGCGGCTGGCACAGTGACGGCTGGCATGATGGCGGTGCAGGCGGGCGTGTCCATGGCGGTGATGGCCGCCGGCTCGATGCTCGTGAATGCCATCGTTCCGGCGAAGACGGCGAACGTCGCACAGGGCACGACAACCAGTCCGACCTATGCGCTCGGATCGAGCGGTAACACCGCCCGTCTGCTTGAGGCGATTCCTGTGCTGTATGGCCGGATGAAGCTCACGCCCGATCTCGCGTCGCAGTCGTACACCGAATATGCGGGCAATGAGCTGTACCTCTATGAGCTCTTTTGTATCACGCAGGGCGAGCTGGAGGTCGAACAGGTGCTGATCGGTGACACTGACATCGGCAACTTCAGCGAGATCGAATACGAAATCGTTGGGCCGAACCAGCCGGTTACGCTGTTTCCGGACAATGTCGTGACGAGCAATGCGGTAAGCGGTATCGAGTTGCAGGCACCGAATGACAGTGGCGACTGGGTGGGGCCGTTCGTGGCCAATCCGGCGGGCAGCGCGGCCAACTTTATCGGCGTCGATATCACCTTGCCGTCCGGCCTGTTTTATGCGGCCGACGACGGCTCGCTGCAGTCGCTGTCGCTGACGTTCGAGGCGCAGGCGCGGCTGATCGATGATGCAGGGCATGCGCTGGCGGACTGGATCGCGCTCGACGTGCGCACGGTCAGTATGGCGACGGCGCAGCCGCAGATGGTGTCGTATCGCTATCCTGTCGCAGGCGGGCGCTACGAGGTGCGCATGCGGCGCACATCCAACCTCAATGAAGACTCGCGGGCGCAGAACCGCATCCAGTGGGCAGCACTGCGTGCCTATCTGCCGAGCGCGCGTTACTACGGCAATGTCACGCTGCTTGCGATGCGCGCCCGAGCGACGAACTCGCTGAATTCGAGCACCGCGCACGACGTGCACGTCATCGGAACGCGAAAGCTGCCTGTCTGGACGGGCAACGGATGGAGTGCGCCGCAGCCGACCAGGAGCATTGCATGGGCCATTGCGGATGCCGTACGCAACACGGATTACAGTCTCGGTCTTCCAGACCGGCGACTCGATCTCGACGCGCTGGTTCGACTGGATGCCGTGTGGGCGTCGCGCGGTGACGAGTTCAATGGTGTGTTCGACTCGAAGGGATCGTTCTGGGACGCGCTCACCACCATCTGCCGCGCGGGCCGCGCGATACCGATGTACTTCGGCGGGGTCGTGAGCGTTGTCCGCGACGAACTGAAGACGGTGCGAACGGCGATGTTCACGCCGGACAACATTGTCGCCGGCTCGTTTGAAGCGGACTACGGCTTCTTTAGCGTCGATTCGCCGGATTACGTCACGGTCGAGTATATGGATGAGACCACGTGGAGCTGGCAGGATGTCGCCTGTATCCCGACTGGCTCGCCCGCGCTCGTCGAGAAACGCGTGCAGATGGTCGGGCCGACGAAACGCGCGCAGGCATTTCGCGAAGGCATCTATATGGCGTACGCGAACCGTGACCAGCGCAAGACGGTGTCGATTACCGCTGAGCTCGACGGACTGATTCCGCTGTATGGAGACCTCGTCGGCATCTCGCACGATCTGCCGAGGTGGGGGATTTCTGGGGTGGTGGAGGACGTCGAGGGCTCGCATCTCTATGTGAGCGAGCAGCTTGAATGGACTGCGGGTGCGCAGCATTACGTCTACTTCGCGCAACGCAACGGGATGCCGACGGCAGCGTTGAGGGTCGTGCAGCCTGACGCCGACGATGGTCTCTCGATGCTGCTGATCGATCCGCTGCCTGAGTTTTTCGAGTTCAGTGACGGGCACCTGGAAGAGCCGACCCGGTTCTCCTTTGGTCCGGCGATCGACAAGGTGTCACAGGATGTCCGGTTGATCAGGGCGGTGCCGCGCGATGGGAAGGTGGAACTCACGTTTGTCAACAATGCAGCCAGTCCGCACACGGCTGAGACGGGCCTGAGTCCGCCCGCTCCGACGTCACCATCGTTGCTGCCAACCGTGGTACACGCGCCGATCATTGCCCAGGTTTCTGCGAACTGGCAGATCACACCGGGGCGCGTGTCCATCACGGCTACGCCGGCGGCGGGGGCGCTACTTTACGAATACTGGGGCAGTTCTGATGGTGGTGTCACGTGGGCCAAGCTCGGCGCGACGGGTTCAAACGTGCTCGATGTGCCCGTTGCAATCGGTACATGGAGGTTCCGCGTGCGCGCTTTCGGTGCGAGTGGCTTGCCGGGGCCGTACACGACATGGACGGGTACAGTAACGGAGTTCAAATATCCGCCTGCGCCGCCGACGCTCTCACTGCGCGAGCCTTTCGTCGGCAACCAGCTGTCGATCGAAATCCAGCGACGCGCTGACGTGGATTATTTCCATGTCGATGTCGTCGTGGGCGGTGTCGTCAAATACGGAGCCGATATTACTGCGCAGAACTTCACGTGGACGCTGGATCAGGCGCGGCAGTATGAAGCACTGGCAGATACGTTCGATGTCCGGGTCGAGGCAGGCAATATCGCCGGGCTCGGGAATCCCGCGACGATCATTGTCAAGAATGCGCCGCCGCCAGCTCCATCGGTCAGCGTTTCCGGCGCAGCACCCACAGTGACTTTGACGATGTCAGTAGCGGGCTACGCGAACGTCACCGGGTATCGTGTGCGCGACAACTCAGGCGCGGTTGTATATGAAGGCTCCGCAGCCACCTGCACGGTCGCGGCAGGCGGAACTTATTTCATTACGGCATACAACGACTGGCTTAGCGAGTCATTGGCGACGGTTGTGACGGCAACGCCCGCCGACCCGGACTCAGGGGGGGGCGGCGCTGGAGACCACTGAGTTCAATGAAGTTCTGTATTGCAAACGAGGCCGCGTCATCGCGGCCTTTTCAATTTCAGACGGGGAAATTCTCAAATGGCGCTTTCGACAATCCAGAAGATTGATCGCCTTTCCACGGATAGCGATCTGTTTCACTCGATCGTCCATGGGCTCGCTACTCAAACGATCGTGACGGAAGGCGGAGAGATCCCAACGGCGGCGAACGCGATTACTTCGCTCAAGGCATTCAATGTACGGGGTGACTGGGAAGCGGGAATCCTTCTGTCGATGAAAGACTTGGTGACGCACGCGGGGATTGCATATGTGGCAATCTCTCCGAGCATGTTCGTCTCGAACGACATTGCGGCTGATATTGCGGCGGGCCGGATGACAATCCATCAAGGCGCAACAGTCGAGTCTCTGGCAGCCCCTGCTGGTGCATCGCTAATCGGATTCCGTCAAAGCGGTACCGGGGCGGTTCAGCGTACCGCGCAGGACAAACTCCGGGAATCATATAGCCTGTACGATTTCGGATTGGTCGGAGCCGGGGATGAGACCGCGCTGTTCCAGGTCGCCATGGACGCGGTGTCGAGTGCCGGTGGAGGTCGGCTGCGAGTCCCTGCGGGGAAGACGTTTAACGTCACTAAATTCATCTGGCGTAACGGTGTTGTCTTGGTCGGTGACGGAGTCATAACGGAGACGAGTGCGTTCAGTGGCACGAGTGTCATTGCGCTTGCGGGGGAGGGCGTCATCGGCTATACGGCATCGCGCGTGTCCGGGGCTGGAGCGATCGGGGTCATCTTTAAAAATACCGCCGTTACGGCAGGTAACGCACGAGGTGTCTGGCTTGGAAAGGATTCGACTTTAGGTCTCGGTATCGTACCGTTTCCAGAATATGCTGCCCTTCCTGATCATTTGGCTGGCAAGTTCACTTTTGAACAATGCCTTTTTGATGGATTCAGGCAGGAAGCGTTTTTTCAAGAGAATGGATCCTCTTTGCGGATGACGAATTGCTTCACGCAAAACTGCCTGAAGGACGATGCGTATCTTTCGGTCCAGAGAGCCGCCGTCTCGCTCTATTCAAACGACGCGCATCTGTTCAATTGTGAATTTAGCTCACGACCCAACTTCAATAACGGAGCAGTCACGAGTGCCAGTCTGTTCGCAGCAGCGGTGTTGATGGGCGGTGACACGGCCCGCGCGAATAGCTTCATCACGAACTGTGTCGTTGAGGGGTCTGACGTCGGCCTTGTGCTGAACCAAAAAGGTGTGCGCGTAAATGGAGGACGGGCAGATCGAAACAATGGCCACGGCATCGTAATCCGCTCTGCGAACTGCGTGGTTGACGGGACGCACGCGTGGAACAACGGTATCGCCGCTGACAACACGTACGACGCCATCGTTATCGAGTCCACAGGTAAGGGAGCCAAAGTGTGGGCGGATGTCGTAACGGAAACCGTATTGACGCGACATAGATATGGAGTTCGAGACGAGGTTGGTGCGGCGTCGGATCCTGCCGACAAGTCGGATATAGATGTCAAGGTAAAAAACTTTGGCACAGCCCCTGTTTATCAATCACAGACAACGTCAGGAGGTGTCCGCTATAACTCAGGGGCTGGAATCACCTTCGGCGACGGTGCGACCGCTCCGACCGTAACTGGATACGAAAACTTTCGCACCAACAACTCGACACCGACGGCTATTTCTGACTTTGTCGGTGGTACTCGTGGACAATGGGTTCACCTGCTGGTTGGTGACAGCAACACGTCCATTGTGAATAGCGCAACACTCAGGACCCGCACGAATGCGAACATGCAACTGACCGTAAATTCTGTGTATTCATGGCGCCGCGAAGGATCGACCTGGTACATGGCAGGTTAAGCGCGGCACGGGCGCCTATGGGTTCGCACGGAGCGGGTCGTTCTCAGGTCGGCCTATGGCGGGATGGTGCCGCCGCTACTGGGCGCCGTGAAGCGAGTCGTCCGTTCGCGATGTCACCGATTATTCCGGTTCGGTCGAGCAACCATGCGAGCGTCGCGAGCAACACCGCCTGCAACACAAACGAAAGCCACCAAAGGTTGGCGTTAATGTGATCAAGGAGATGCACTACGGCAGCGCTCACGACATAGTTGAAGCCGAGAATGGGGACCGTATGGGTGCCAAGCCATCGCAATAAATCAGATCGAGGCAGCGATGTTGCTAGTAAGAAAAAGGCCAATGTTCCGAGAAACGATGTGACGACATTCTGTGCTATCGAGAACGGGTAAGAGCCGAAGAAGTTATCAGACATGCTGATTGGCTCACGCATGAAATGCGCACATGCGAACCACCCGAGGACTATCGTTCCGACGATCGCGAACCGGCTCAATGATGATGTAGCTAGGGCCTCAAAGGTCCAACCAGTCGAATGTCGTATTGCTGTGCCGAGTCCGAAATAGAGCAACGCACCTAGCGCAACATGCATGTCAAATGGAATGAAACGCAACCTCGTTGAAAATCCTATCGCTGTCACGCCGATGATGCACATTGCAATGGCGCTTGATCGACCCCTGATCTTACACACGATCCCGGTTGCTATCGCTTCAACGCAAAACAGGCAGAAGAGGAACCATAGGGGAGTGGTGAGGAAGTTCCCGTCCGCGCGAGGAAATCCGACGAATGTACCGAAAAGGAGATGAATGAACGCTAGAGCGGTGATCTTATGAGCGACCAGTTTCAATAAAAATAACAGCCCGCAAGTCGCACCAATAAACCAGGCGGGAACGATCAACCGTCTGAATTTCTCTGTCAGATAACTGAGCGCATTTCGACTAGCCTTGTCGCTGTTGAAGAGATACCCGGAAAGTACGAAGAACGCCGGCATGTGAAATGAATATACAAGCCGGTGCAGTTCATCTGGCAACCCCTTCGTATGCCCAAATACGACAAGAATGATGCCGAGTCCCCTGGCGATATCGATGCTGTCATTACGACTTCCGCTCATGCGTCTGCCTCCAAACGTTTCAGTCCGGTGATTGGTCGAAAGGAATATGGCCCAGCGTAAAGCGCGCCCGCGCGCTAATGTTACGTGTAGATAGATCTTCAGCCGTGACAAAACATTGTCTGTTCCGGAAAGACGATGGTTTAGCTGTTTCTTCTTGCGATGCTGAGTTTTGGTGAGCCGCCCATTGGGCGGCTTTTTTATTGGCCGCCACTTCGCGGCCTTTTTTTTGACATCCCGGGGTGCTCATGAAAAAAGAGGAGTTGTTTACGATTTTTAAAGGGTTGGCACCACCTGCCATTGCGGTATTTCAATCGATCACTGAATGGCTTCCGGTCTGGACTATGTGGATGGGCGGCATTTACGCGACCCTGCATCTCTATGTATTCGTGCGTGACCGTTTCCTCCGCAGTTCGTCCGGAGGTGGCAGTGCCTAATCTCGGGAAAAAGTCACTTGTTGTGATCATCGGTGCGACAGCCACTGCAGGTCTTATCGCGCTTACGGGCTCGAGCGAAGGCGTGAGCTTGGAGCCGTACAGCGACACGATCGGCGCACACGTGCAGACGGTTTGCTTCGGTGAAACGAACGTGCCGATGCATCGATACACGCTGGCCGAGTGCAAGAGGATGCTGGCAGGGAGCCTCGCCGGATACGCCGATGCGGTGCGCGCTTCGACACCTGGCTTCGACACCTTGACCGATGGGCAGAAGATTGCCGCGATCGACTACGCATACAACAGGGGCGTCGGCGCCTGGCGAGCGACCGACACGAGGGTCGGCCCCGACGTGCGTGCCGCGTATGTCGCGCGCAACTTTCCTGACGCGTGCGAGATGTTCGTCAAGTGGGCGAAGGTAAGGCGCAACGGGGAGTGGTTCGACTGCGCGATCCGCGCAAACGGCTGCTATGGCATTTACACACGACGCCGCGCCGAGCGCGCGGCTTGTTTGGGAGAGTAACCCCATGAGTCCATACCTGATAACAGGCGTCGCTGCGGGCCTGCTCGGCATTGCCATTGGCGCGGGCGGTGCGTACACGTACGAGAGCCGTGCCCTCGCGATTGAGCGGGCCGCGCATGCGCACGACGACGAGCAGCACGCCAATGACCTGAATGCGATCTCGAAGGCGGCGCTCGACGCCGAACAACGCGCGATCGACGCACACACCGTCGCGGAGGGAATGATTGCAACCCTCGACGACCAACTGACCAAGGAGAAGGAAGCCCATGAAGCTGACAACGCCCGCAATCGCGCTGCTATTGCTGACGGCTCTCGCCGGCTGCGCATCGCAGTGTCGAACTTCCGTCCAGCCGGTGGCGGCCAAGCCGATTCCAGCTCCGGCACCGGCAGCGTGGGCGATGGTACCAGTGGCACAGCCGAGCTATCACCAGCGTTTGGAGTCGCTCTTTTCGGGATCGTCGACGACGGCGACGGCGACGCCCGCGCCAAAGCGGATTACCTTCAGCGATTCGTCTGCGTCCTCCAGCAGCAAGGAATGATCGAGGGAGCTTGCAGCTTGGCTCAAGACCACTGATAGCGTTCAGAGCCGGGAAAAGTACGGCCCGCACTTGCGGGCCGCGATATCTCTGACGTGAAAGGTCTTCATCTGCATTGGCGAACTACGAAGAAAGTAGTGCGGAGGCGACCATTGCTGCTACTCCCAGCGGTAGCGCAACGATGGCGCCCCAGAGCATCCGTTTGAGCAGAGCAGCTTTTTTCGTCTCAGTTCGTCCCCGCGCCCGACGTGGTTGGAATTCGAGATGAAAGTATTCACCGGCATGTCGCGCGCTTACCCATCTGGCGGACCACTCGCTGAAAACGAGGTAGGCGACGACCCACGCAAAGCAAAGCTTCGAAACAATCGATAAAGCGGTGCTCATATATCCCCGGCAAACTCTGTCCCGACTCCAGAACCGGGTCGGTTGATTTGCAGGGAGTCTAGACAATCACCCATGTCATTTGTCGACAAAATGTGGACGCCATCCGTCGTGGCTCTTTCCAATCATTTCACTTCCCGCTGGTTCAATGGGATCGGCTCCATTCACGAACACCGGCAATATTGAGTCACGGCCGGCTTCAGGTTGGTCTGTTCGATGCGGAGCAATTCCTGCAGGATCCGCGCTTCAAGGGTGCGAAGCGGTGACGCCGCGTCGATGGCGAGAGGATCAGTATGCCGCGCGTCTGCGATGCCGGCGGTGCTCAAGGCGCGCATCTGAAGCAGCGTCTGGCGTTGGTGCTGGACTTCCAGAATCAATCGTTCGACGTCCGTCACACCTCGATGCGTGCACCACAAGGCGCGCAGTTCTTCGAGCGGCGGCGGTGTGAAATCGGTTAATGACATAGGCGCGCATGGGCTGGTTACTGTGTAAACATACAGTAAATCGACCCATTGTGTTTGAAGCGCATTCTCGTCCCTGCGCGTCATGCATGGGGAGAGACAGGGCGACCAGCGACGTGCGGGAACACGTTGCTGATCGTCTTTCCACTGCACACGCCAGTGAATCGGCCAAGGCCCTGACACCTACCGGTAGGCGGGCCGAATTCTAACTTATCCAGAAAAGGCAATCACTATGGCGAGTCCAATTATTCCTTGGATCGGGGGGAAACGTCGTCTCGCAGATCATCTGATCCCGCGATTTCCCAAGCATGAGTGCTATGTCGAGGTCTTCGCGGGTGGGGCCGCGTTGTACTTCATGCGTCCGCCGGCTGCCGTCGAGGTTATCAATGACGTCAATGGCGAGCTGGTCAACCTGTATCGGATTGTGCAGCATCACCTCGAGGAGTTTGTGCGGCAATTCAAGTGGGCGCTTTCCAGCCGTCAAGTTTTCAAATGGCTGCAAGACACGGTGCCCGAAACGCTCACCGATATCCAGCGCGCAGCTCGTTTCTACTACCTGCAGCAAAGTTGCTTTGGCGGCAAGGTGGAGGGGCAGACGTTTGGGACCGCGACGACAGCGCCGCCGGGACTCAATCTGCTGCGGCTTGAAGAAAACCTCTCGGCGGCACATCTCCGGCTCTCCAGCACGTACATCGAGAACCTCGATTGGAAATCGTGTATCGATCGCTACGATCGCTCTCATACGCTGTTCTACATGGACCCGCCGTACTGGCAAACTGAAGGCTATGGTGTACCGTTCCCATTTTCGGAGTATGAGGAAATGGCTGCCTGCCTTCGATCGCTGAAAGGTAAGGCAATTGTCAGCCTGAATGATCATTCAGAGATCCGACGTGCGTTCAACGGCTTTTATATTGAGACCGTCGACATAAAGTATATCGTCGGAGGTGGCGGCCGAGAGGCATCGCGGAAGGAGCTAATCATCTTTAGCTGGGACGACGCGGCCGAGCCTGCGGGCTTGTTCTAACCGTCTGTCCGCGCGCAGGGCTGGCCTCTCACCGGTCCTGCGGTTCGGCGGCAAGAATCCTAGGGAAAACGTGCAGGGCTGGCGAACATTTTGCGACGGATACTGCATCGGCATCCATCGAGGGGCATCTCATGACTTTGTCAGACTTCATAGAATCGGACCTGGACGGGCTGATTGACGATTGGATCGAGTACGCCCGTACGATCAGCGCGGAGGATGTCCGTCTCGACGACGCGCAATTGCGCAATTCTGCGCGCGAGCTTTTAACCGGCATCGCGGCGGATATGAGGGAGAGCCAAACTACCGAGCAGCAGCGTCAGAAGTCACACGGCCAGCGGCTCGACCGAGATTCGGCGTTCAACAGGATCGCGCGCGGACACGCGGATGACCGACAGTCACACGGTTTCGACATCAATGGAGTTGTAGCGGAATACCGTGCGCTGCGAGCGAGTGTCCTGCGACGATGGCAGGAGGCGTGCCAACTCGACGCTACGGCGGTTCAGGAAATGATCCGGTTCAACGAGGCGGTCGATCAGATGATTGCCGAGTCGGTGCGAGAATTTTCGTCGATTACAGAGCGTATCCGGGACCTCTTCACCGGCGTCCTTGCACATGACCTCCGCTCGCCGGTGGGCGCGATTCTGAATTCGACGCGCGCCATCTTGGCTGACCAGAACCTGTCACCTACAAGCCTGCGGGCAGGTACCAACCTGCAACGTAGCGCCATACGAGTAAAGTTACTGGTCGATGATCTGTTTGTCTTCACGAGTACGCGCCTCGGAAACGCGCTTCCAGTGCAGTTCGACGACTGCGATGTTGAGCGCATATGCCACGACGCGGCCGACGAGGTGTGTACCACACATCCGGATGCGCATATTCGGGTTAAAGCGAGGGGCAGACTTACCGCCACTTGTGACGCCGAGCGGATGCTCCAACTCATCGTCAATCTGGTTGCAAACGGTGTCCAGCACGGTTCCGGTCGCGTCGGCGTAGAAGCTGTTGGTGACAACGAGTGGATTACGATTGCCGTCTCCAATGGTGGTCAGCCCATACCGGCGCGCGCACTACCCACGCTTTTCGACCCGTTAACGCGCGCGCAACCGTCGCCAGAATCTAGGAAGGCTTCGCCGGGCATGGGCCTCGGCCTATATATCTGCCGCTGCATTGCTCACGCTCACAATGGAACGATTGAAGTTGAATCTAGCGAGAGCGGGACCGTTTTCACAGTGAAGATACCTCGGGTCGCGACTTGAGGGTTCGGTTGCTTCATAGCAGCATCGGCGTGCTCGTCGCTGGACGGGTGCCCGCTCTGCCGGCAGGCGGACCGCTTACGAGCGGCAAGCGCACTGCAGCGTGCGCGGCACCGTGTCGACGAATTGCCTCTTCTCGACCGGTTTGCTATCGCCGCCGGGGAAGGCTCGGCAAAGTCACTTTGACCATCCCGGCTCGACCCATTCCTGTCATTGCTGCGGCAATCCCGTCAACGGCGGCTTCCAGCAGTGAAAGCGACACTAGGCCATAGCTGGGCAAGCGCTGGTTTAGAATTGAATAGCGATAGCTTAGATGAAAGAAGAGGGCGAGCCTTGGCCCTCGCGAGCGATATTCGCCAATACAATCTCCTCGGCCTGCGCTCCCGCATCCCGGATTTGTGTCTGCAACTTAGTGGCCATATCAGCCGTTGACAACTGTAAATGAGCAGGTGAGACCGAAGTCATATGTACTTAAAAGAAATCTACGTTGAGAACAACGGGGTGATCGAACGCCTGCACCTTTCGCCCGGCTTCGCGCAGAACGGGGAACCAAAACCATTTGTATTGGTGGGTGGCAACGGCAGCGGAAAGACAAATGTTCTGTCCATGGTTGCAGACGCTCTCTTCGAGGCTGCAGCTGGCCATTACACCGACGTAACCCCATCGAGTGGTCAAGGTGGAAGAGCGTGGTTCAGATTAGTGGGCAATACCACTGTAAAGGCTGGCTCTCCCGGTTCGGCCGCGATATTGCGCCTCGCACATGGAGATTCCGAGTTCGCCTATGTTGAGAAGGCCGGTCGACTCATTGCCGCTGATGTTCAGCAACGAGTTCCGGCCTCGCTTCGGCACTTTGTAGCGTGGGAAACCGATGGAAATTCGAAAGCATGTGCCATCTCTTCGGATGTCGCTAAACGCAGCTACGAAGAAGGAGCGTATGTTTACTTTCCATCGAGTCGTTCGGAAACGCCATATTGGTTGAATCAGGGGAGCCTTCCTCCTACAGGATTCGATCTTACGCAGCGATATACTCAGCAGCTTAACAAGCCGATCTTTGTCGAAAAGGGCCTAGAAAAGCTCAAGCAGTGGTTGCTTTCGGTGTTGCTCGACGTCCGCGCTGATGTGCAGCCTCTGATCGCGAACAACCAAGTACATTGGATCGCAGCTGGTAATACGGCTCAGATTGGACCTGCACATGCACTGTGGGGCAACCTCAACGCGATCCTGCGAACAATCCTTGATAGCCCGACCGCGCGGCTGACGTGGCTCGGACGATATAACAAGGCGGCCATTGGATACGCGATGACGGACCACTCCCCGTCGCTTCCACTGGAGTCGTTGTCCGCCGGGCAAGGAACCCTTTTCAACATCTTTGGCACGCTAATGCGATATGGCGATGGCACAACTGCCGGAGGAATTCCGGTGTCTGGCAACATCGCGGGTATGTGCGTAGTGGACGAAATCGATTCGCATATGCACATCGATCTTCAGTATCGTGCGATCCCTGCCCTGATCAAACTGTTTCCGAAGGTTCAATTCATCCTGTCCAGCCATTCCCCGCTGTTCGTCCTAGGCATGGAAAAGGTTTTTCCGGAAGGGGCATTCGACCTCTTTGATATGCCCTCTGGCGAACCGGTGCAAGCGGAGGCCTATACGGAATTTGGGCGCGCGCTTGACATCTTGCAAGAGACGCATGCTTTCAACGATCAAATTCGCAAAGTCGCAAATGAGCCCGGTAAGCTTTTGGTTCTCGTCGAAGGCGAAACGGATCCTCTTTACATCAAGACCGCCATTGAATTGCTGGGCTTCGCCAGTCTTCTTGATGCCGTTGAGATTGAGTGGATCGGTGCGAAGGATCCAAAGCGAGGAGAAGGCTTCAATACTGGCAAAGACTCCCTTAATTCGGCTTACAACTTCCTTCGCGCGAAGCCGGAACTGATCAAACGGCCCGTCTGCTTCTTATACGACAACGACGCTCGAAAAGCCGATGTGGAGGACGGTCAACTTTCAATCCGAACTATCCCAACCAACCCGGATAACGCAGAAATGCGTTTTGGGATTGAGAACATGCTCCCCTTGGGCGTTTTTACAGAACATGTCTTTGACACAAAACAAAATAATAAGGGAAATGGAACGTATACGACCATTCGTTCTTTGAACAAGATGCGCCTTTGTCAAAAAATCTGCGCAGAAGATCGTAACAGCGAACACTTCCAGGGATTCGTTCCGTTGCTTCAAATTATCGCCAACGTCGCACATAGTTCGACCGGGTATGAAATCCCTGCTGAATTGAAGCGTATTGACGGCAACGTAAATGTCGTGGGCAATGAATCTCCTTCAGCAGATGCCGCATCGTAGTTTCGCAACAGGCCTATTTGTGGCCGCTATCCGCATGTCGGTAAAAAGTGCCAGTGACTAGTTCCGGTTCATGCGGACCCAGCGCTCGTCCGGTCTCTGGGGCATAGCCGACGTTAGAGTGTCAATTCACCGTACAGGTGAAGGGCCGCAGCTGGCCGAAGCCCGTCGCATGCGAGCGCGAGTCCGGGCCACGAAACAGCCGATTATTGCTATGAGTGGAAGTTTTGCGTGCTACAGATCTGCTATAGCAGGGGTGGGAATTCATATCTGACGGGCTTTGCACCTGTCATTCCACCCCCTGAACTACGGGGAGGGCCGCCGACGAGCGCAGAGTATAGCAAATCGCCCGTTGACCAAAGCGGCTTTCGAAGCAGGCATCGCGCGCCAGCACGGTGGCGGCTGGCGCGCCACACGGCTACCATCGGCGGATGGCCGAATCTCATTACACCGATCCGCGGCTCGTCGCGCTCTACGACGCGCTCAACCCGTTCTCCGCCGACACCCGCTTTTATCTTGACCTGGCCGCCCGCACCGACGCTACGCACGTCGTCGATATCGGCTGCGGCACGGGGCTGCTCGGCTGTGAGCTGGCCCGGCGCGGCCATCGGGTGACAGGCGTCGATCCGTCGCCGGCGATGCTCGACGTTGCACGCCGACGGCCGGGCGGCGACCAGGTGGAGTGGATCGCAGGCGACGCGGCGCAACTGGGCGCGAAGTCCGCCGATCTCGCCGTGATGACAGGCCACGTCGCGCAGGTTTTCCTCGACGACGCGAGCTTCGACGCCGTTTTGGACGCCGCACGAGCCGCGTTGCGCCCCGGCGGTCTACTCGCTTTCGAAAGCCGTAATCCATCCGTGTCGCCCTGGGCGGCGTGGACGCCGGAACTGTCGCGCCGCGTGATCGACGACCCGCGCTACGGCGCCGTCGAAATCTGGCAGCAACTCATCGAAGTGCGGCAGGAACGCGTCCGCTTCGACACTCACTATCACTTCCTGCGAGACGCCGACACGGTCGTCGCGTCCAGCGAGCTACGCTTTCGCACGCAGGCCACGCTCAGCGGCGCGCTCACCAAAGCGGGTTTCAGCGGCCTGGAATGGTTCGGCGACTGGTCCCGATCGCCCATCGATCACGCGAGCCGCGAACTGATCGTCGTGGCAAGGCGCGACTGACGGGGACGGGACGGGCCGCCAAAAGCAAAGCGGTCCGCAGGCGTTCGACCCGCGGACCGCTCTCGACGAACGACGTTTCTCTAACAGAACCGCCGATCAGAACTCCACGACTGCAAATTCGGCCTTGCCCACATCGCACAGCGGGCAGCGCCAGTCCACGGGGATATCGGCGAAACGCGTACCCGCTTCGATACCTTCCTCGGGCAAACCTTCCTCTTCGTTATAGATCCAGCCGCAAATCAGACAGACCCAGCTCTTATATTCGATCACTTCACTCACGACACACGCTCTTCATTGATTCAATGCAAAATCCGCCAATCTGCCCCTTTTTAGTGCATTTGGCGGCGACCCGCAATATTACCGGAATTCGTCCGAAGACCCACGCCGCCCCAGCGGTTTACCGTTTCGGATCAACACGAAGCAGCGTCCATCCCGGCGATTCGACGTCCTGCGAGCCCGGCGCCAACGTGTATTCTTTCAGTGCGATGTGGCGTGCGCGAACGCTGACGTGCGCCGTGCCCATCGAGCCGCTTTAGCCAAGGAGAAAACGATGCTGAATAACAGATGGTTGGCCGGTGCAGCGTGCGCGGGCATGCTGGTCTTGTCGGGCGCGGCGCACGCCGCGGGCGTCTCGTTCGTCGAGCCGAAGGACGGCGCGACCGTAAGCAATCCCATCCACGTGAAGTTTGCCGTCGAAGGCATGAAGATCGTTCCCGCGGGCACGATGACGGAAGGCACGGGGCATCATCATCTGATCATCGACGGGCAGCCGCTGCCGAAGGGCGAGGTCATTCCCGCCAACGACAAATCGCTGCATTTCGGCAAGGGCCAGACGGAGACGGAGATCACGCTGCCGCCGGGCGATCACACGCTGACGCTCGATTTCGGCGACGGCGCGCACCGTTCGTATGGCCCGGAGATGAGCAAGACGATCACGATTCACGTGAAGTGAGGCGGGCGCACTTGCTGCGCTCTTTTCTCGCACAGGTTCTCTTCATCGAGTGGTTTGCCGGTGCGAACGCCGACGCCGGGACAGGCGTTCGCGTTCTCGCCCGGCCGTGCGCGGCATGCGTCATTCGTCCTATGCCATCCTGCCGGGCCGCATCCCGTCAGTGTTCGGGCCGCCGACCGGTACAATGAGCGCTTCCGACTCATCGCTGGTTCTTCCTTTCCCATGTCGCTTTACACCATCACGGGCGCGCAACTGGCGTTCGGCCACGTCGCGCTGCTCGATCACGCGGATTTCTCTCTCGAAGCCGGCGAGCGCGTCGGGTTGATCGGCCGCAACGGCGCGGGCAAGTCGTCGCTGCTGAAGATCGTCGCCGAGCTCGCCAGACCGGACGATGGTCTCGTCACGCGCCAGCAGGATCTCGTCACCGTGTATGTGCCGCAGGAACCCGAATTCGACGCGGACGTAACGGTGTTCGACGCTGTCGCGGCGGGCCTCACGCACGCGAGCGCGCTGCTCGACGAATACAACACGGTCGCGCACGAGCTGGCGGAAACGCCGGAAGGCGCGCAGCACGACGCGTTGCTTGCGCGCATGAACGCACTGCAATCGTCGCTCGATGCCACCGACGCATGGAACTGGCGCACCCGCGTCGCCACGACGCTCGCGCAGATCGGCCTCGATGGCGACGCGCGGGTCGGCTCGCTGTCGGGCGGCATGCAAAAGCGCGTCGCGCTGGCGCGGGCGCTCGTCGTGCAGCCGGACGTGCTGCTGCTGGACGAGCCGACCAACCATCTGGACTTCGACGGTATTCGCTGGCTGGAAGAACTGCTGATCGCGCAGCGCGCCGGTTTGCTGTTCATTACGCACGACCGCGCGTTTCTCGATCGGGTCGCCACGCGCATCGTCGAACTGGATCGCGGGCGTCTGCTGTCGTATCCGGGCAATTTCTCCGCCTATCAGACGCGCAAGGCGCAGCAGCTGGAAGTGGAGCGGGTCGAAAACGAGAAGTTCGACAAGCTGCTCGCGCAGGAAGAAGTGTGGATTCGCAAGGGCGTCGAGGCGCGGCGCACGCGCAGCGTCGGGCGCATTGCGCGGCTCGTGCAGATGCGCAATGAACGCGCCGAACGACGCAATGTGCAAGGCAACGTGAAGCTCGACGTCGGGCAGGGCGAGAAGTCAGGCAAGATCGTCGCCGAACTGACGGACGTGACGAAGCGTTATGGCGAGCGCACGGTGGTCGACCGTTTTTCGGCAACGGTGATGCGTGGCGACAAGATCGGCTTCATCGGTCCGAACGGCGCGGGCAAGACGACGCTGCTCAAGATGATTCTCGGCGAACTGCAGCCGGACGAAGGCAAGGTGCGCATCGGCACCAACCTGCAAGTCGCTTACTTCGACCAGATGCGCGCACAACTCGATCTGGAAAAAAGCCTCGGCGACACCATCAGCCCCGGCAGCGACTGGGTCGAGATCAATGGCCAGAGAAAGCACGTGATGAGCTATCTCGGCGACTTCCTGTTTGCGCCGGAGCGTGCGCGTTCGCCTGTGAAGTCGCTGTCGGGTGGCGAGCGCAACCGTCTGCTGCTCGCGCGTCTCTTTGCGCGTCCGGCGAACGTGCTGGTGCTCGACGAGCCGACCAACGACCTCGACATCCCCACGCTCGAACTGCTCGAAGAGCTGCTGACGGACTACGACGGCACAGTGCTGCTGGTGAGCCATGACCGTGCGTTTCTGGACAACGTGGTGACGTCGGTGATTGCGTCGGAGGGCGAGGGCAAGTGGCGCGAATATGTCGGCGGCTTTACCGACTGGCAGATCCAGCGCGAGCGTTCCGAGCAGATCGCGCAACAAGACTTGCCGAAAGAGGCGCCGAAGGAAGCCGCCGCCAAGGACAGCGCGGCAGGCCGTAACGCGCAGCGCACGGTGAAGCTTTCATTCAAGGAACAACGCGAGCTGGAGGCGCTGCCTGAGAAGATCGCCTCGCTAGAGGCCGAGCAGAAGGCGATCGGCGCGCAGATCGAGGACGGCTCGATCTTCGTGAAGGACGCACAGGAGGGCGCGCGGCTGACCGAGCGCTACGCGGCCATCGACGAGGAACTGCTCGTGGCGATTGAACGGTGGGATGAGTTGGAGAGTAAGCGGAAGTAGCACGTCCACTGGGGATAGAGCGCTTTCTGGGCCTATCCGTCATTTTGTGGGCGAGGCATATCATGAGAGGTAAAAGTCATGGATATGCCAATGAAGAAGAAACGCACGGTGGCGTCTCAGGCAGCGGCCCGAGGGCCGCTGCCTGAACTGCCCAAAGCACTGCTGGACGAGCTGGTCAAGGGGCCGATGACGCCGACCGAGGTGCAGGATCTGATGCTGGCGTTTAACAAGGCGATTATCGAACGCGCGATGGGTGCGGAGATGAATCTGCATCTGGGGTATCCACCGGGCGAATCCAAACCCGCTGGCCAGGCCAACGAGCGCAACGGCGCCAGCCGCAAGACGGTCATCACCGATCGTGGCGTCGTCCGGGTCGAGTTGCCGCGCGACCGCGACGGCAGCTTCGAGCCGATCCTGATCCCCAAACACGAACGCCGCTTCACCGGCTTTGACGAGCGCATCATCGCGATGTACGCGCGTGGCATGAGCGTGCGCGAGATCCAGGCCTTTCTGGCCGAGAGCTACGGCACCGAGGTGTCGCCCGATTTCATCAGCTCGGTCACCGACGAGGTGATGGCCGAAACGCTGGCCTGGCAGAACCGTCCGCTCGAGACGATGTATCCGGTGGTCTTCTTCGACGCGTTGCGGGTCAAGATCCGCGATGACGGTGTGGTCAGCAACAAGGCGGTGTATCTGGCTCTGGGCATTCAGGCGGACGGCCAGCGCGATGTGCTGGGCCTGTGGATTGAGCAGACCGAGGGCGCGAAGTTCTGGCTCAAGGTGTTCAACGAACTCAAGAACCGCGGCTGCCAGGACATCCTGATTGCGGTCGTTGACGGCCTGAAGGGGCTGACCGACGCGATCGGCGCAGCTTACCCGAAGACGGCGGTGCAGACCTGCATCGTGCATCTGATCCGCAACAGCCTGGAATACGCTGGCTGGAAGGACCGCAAGGCTGTCGCCCAGGCGCTGCGTCCGATCTACGCAGCTGCCAGCGAAGAGGCAGCGAAGCAGGCTCTGCAGGCCTTTGCTGATGGGCCATGGGGCGCGAAATACCCGACTATCGTGCAGTCCTGGCAGCGCGCCTGGGAGCACGTCACGCCGTTCTTCGTGTTTCCACCCGAGATCCGGCGGGTCGTGTACACCACGAACGCCATTGAGAGTCTGAACATGCAGTTGCGCAAGATCATCAAGACCCGCGGTCACTTCCCCAATGACGAGGCTGCAATCAAGCTACTCTGGCTGGCATTGCGCAACGTCCTGGCCAAAAACGTGCGCTCAGCCTTCGACTGGAAGTCAGCCATGAACCAGTTTGCTATTCTGTTTGGCGATCGATTTACGCAGGCGCGCGGCTAACGATTCCTTTAACCGCCTCGCCCACAAAAATGCGGACAGGCTCCGCTTTCTTGCTAACCGTCCTACGCCCTTCATCTAAATTGCCCCGCGCATCGAAATCAGTAAAATACCCGCGAACCTGCTTCCCACGGTCGTTCCAGCGCATTGCCCGAAACCGGGCTCGCAGGAGGGCCGCGGAAAGCAGACAAGGCAAACCGTAACTGCTGCACGCAAGTCGCGCAGCGCACACACTCCGTTGTTTCGTTTCGCTTTTTTTGAAAACTCAACGCATTGTCCACGCACCTGTCCACAGGACATGTGGACAACGATGAACCGACGGACCCGAGCAAGCCATGTCAACGAAAAAGCCTAACGCCGCGTATAGCGAAGCATCGATCAAGGTGCTCAAGGGCCTGGAGCCGGTCAAGCAGCGGCCCGGCATGTACACGCGCACCGAAAACCCGCTGCACATCATCCAGGAAGTCATCGACAACGCATCCGACGAAGCGCTTGGCGGCTACGGCCGTCAGATCACCGTCACGCTGCATGCCGACCATTCCGTGTCCGTCGAAGACGACGGGCGCGGCATTCCGTTCGGTATGCATCCCGAAGAGGGCGTGCCCGTCGTCGAAATCGTTTTCACGCGCCTGCACGCAGGCGGCAAGTTCGACAAGGCGGCAGGCGGCGCGTACACCTTCTCGGGCGGCCTGCATGGCGTCGGCGTCTCGGTGACGAACGCGCTGTCCACGCGCCTCGACGTCACCGTATGGCGCGACGGCAAGGTCGCCGAACTGAGCTTCTCGCATGGCGACGTCGTCAAGCAACTGCAGGTGCGCGCCGCGGCGAAGGGCGAGAAGAAGTCCGGCACGCGCGTCACCGCATGGGCCGATGCGAAATATTTCGATTCACCGAACCTGCCGCTTGGCGAGTTGCAGCGCCTGTTACGCTCGAAGGCCGTGCTGCTGCCAGGCGTCGAAGTCGTACTCGTCAACGAAAAGACGGGCGAACGCCAAAGCTGGAAATACGAAGACGGCCTGCGCGGCTATCTGATGGAAGGCATGGCGGGCAGCGACCTGCTGATCCCCCTCTTCGAAGGCGAGCGCTACGCGGAAAGCTCGCGGTCCAATGAAGAGACCTTCGCCGAAGGCGAGGGCGCGGCGTGGGTCGTGGCGTGGAGCGAAGAAGGGCCGCTTACGCGCGAGTCCTACGTCAATCTGATTCCGACGCCCGCTGGCGGCACGCACGAAGCAGGCTTGCGCGACGGTCTGTTTCAGGCCGTGAAGAGCTTCGTCGAACTGCACAACCTGCAGCCGAAGGGCGTGAAGCTGCTGGCTGAAGACGTGTTTGCCCGCGTGTCGTTCGTGCTGTCCGCGAAGGTGCTCGATCCGCAGTTCCAGGGGCAAATCAAAGAACGTCTGAATAGCCGCGATGCCGTGAAGCTGGTGTCGTCGTTCGCGCGGCCCGCGCTCGAACTGTGGCTCAACCAGCACGTCGAGCACGGCAAGAAGCTCGCCGACCTCGTCATCAAGCAGGCGCAGGCGCGCACGCGCGCCGGCCAGAAGGTCGAAAAGCGCAAGAGTTCGGGTGTCGCCGTGCTGCCTGGCAAGCTGACCGACTGCGAATCGACGGAAATCGGCCGCAATGAACTGTTCCTCGTCGAGGGCGATTCTGCGGGCGGCTCCGCGAAGATGGGGCGCGACAAGGAGTATCAGGCCATCCTGCCGTTGCGCGGCAAGGTGCTGAACACCTGGGAAACCGAGCGCGATCGTCTGTTCGCCAACAACGAAGTGCACGACATTTCTGTGGCGATCGGGGTCGATCCGCACAACCCGGACGACAAGGTCGATCTGTCCAATTTGCGCTACGGCAAGATCTGCATCTTGTCCGATGCGGACGTCGACGGATCGCACATCCAGGTGCTGCTGCTTACGTTGTTCTTCAAGCACTTCCCGCAACTGATCGAGCGCGGTCACGTGCATGTCGCTCGTCCGCCGCTGTTCCGGGTCGATGCGCCCGCGCGCGGCAAGAAGCCCGCGCAGAAGCTGTACGCGCTGGATGAAGGCGAACTCGAAGCGATTCTCGACAAGCTGCGCAAGGACGGCGTGCGCGACTCGCAGTGGTCGATCAGCCGCTTCAAGGGCCTGGGTGAAATGAGCGCCGAGCAGCTGTGGGACACGACGATGAACCCGGACACGCGGCGCCTGTCGCCCGTCGCGCTCGGCCAGCTCGACTTCGACGCGACCGTCGCGCGAATGACGATGCTGATGGGCAAGGGCGAAGCGGCGTCGCGCCGCAGCTGGCTCGAGGACAAGGGCAACCAGGTCGAAGCGGATATCTGAGCGCCGCCGCGCTTCGTGCCAGCGAACCCATGCAACGCATGGGAAGCACGGAGCGCGCGCCGCCGAACAAGGACACGGAATCTAGATGGACGACAACACTCCCGATCTTTTCACCGAGCCGGCCGCGCCCGAAGGCGATGTGCTGACGCTGGGCGATTACGCTGAAAGCGCGTACCTCGAATACGCGGTGAGCGTGGTGAAGGGCCGCGCGCTGCCCGACGTCTGCGACGGTCAGAAGCCCGTGCAGCGCCGCATCCTGTACGCGATGAACGAGATGGGTCTCGCCGACAACGCGAAGCCGGTGAAGTCCGCGCGCGTGGTCGGCGACGTGCTCGGTAAGTATCATCCGCACGGCGATCAGTCGGCGTACGACGCGCTCGTGCGCCTCGCGCAAAACTTCTCGATGCGCTATCCGCTGATCGACGGGCAGGGCAACTTTGGCTCGCGCGATGGCGACGGCGCGGCGGCGATGCGCTACACGGAAGCGCGCCTGACGCCGATCGCGAAACTGCTGCTCGACGAAATCGGTCAGGGCACCGTCGATTTCATGCCGAATTACGACGGCTCGTTCGAAGAGCCGAAGCTGCTGCCCGCGCGTTTGCCGTTCGTGCTGCTGAACGGCGCGTCGGGCATCGCGGTCGGCCTGGCGACGGAAATCCCGTCGCACAACCTGCGCGAAGTCGCGGCGGCCGCCGTCGCGATGATCCGCCATCCGCACATCACGCACGCCGAGTTGATGCAGCATGTGCCCGGTCCGGATTTCCCGGGCGGCGGCCAGATCATTTCGAGCGAAACGGAAATCTCGCAGGCGTATGAAACGGGCCGTGGCAGTCTCAAGGTCCGCGCGCGCTGGAAGATCGAAGATCTCGCACGCGGGCAGTGGCAGCTCGTCATTACCGAGTTGCCGCCGAATACCTCCGGCCAGAAGGTGCTCGAAGAGATCGAAGAACAGACGAATCCTAAGATCAAGCTTGGCAAGAAGTCGCTGACCCCGGAACAGTTGCAGACGAAACAGACGCTTCTCGGTCTGCTCGACGCCGTGCGCGACGAGTCGGGCAAGGATGCGCCCGTGCGTCTCGTATTCGAGCCGAAGTCGCGCACCATCGATCAAGCCGAGTTCGTCACCACGTTGCTTGCGCATACGAGCCTCGAGTCGAATGCGACGTTGAACCTGGTGATGGTCGGCGCGGACGGCCGTCCGCGTCAGAAGGGACTTGGCGAGATCCTGCGCGAATGGGTCGGCTTCCGTTTCGCGACCGTCACGCGCCGCACGCGGCATCGTCTCGGCAAGGTCAACGACCGGATTCACATCCTCGAAGGCCGGATGATCGTCTTTTTGAATATCGACGAAGTCATCCGCATCATTCGCGAATCTGAAGAACCCAAGGCGGCGCTCATCGAAGCGTTCGGCCTGTCCGATCGTCAGGCGGAAGACATTCTTGAAATCCGGCTGCGTCAGTTGGCGCGCCTGGAAAAGATCAAGATCGAGAAGGAATTGTCCGAACTGCGAGACGAGAAGGCCAAGCTCGAAGAACTGCTCGGCAGCGAATCGGCGATGAAGCGCCTGATCATCAAGGAGATCGAAGCCGACGCGAAGCAATATGGCGACGATCGCCGCACGCTGATCCAGCAGGAAAAGCGCGCAACGTTCGAAGCGCGCGTCGTCGACGAACCGGTGACGGTGGTCGTGTCGCAAAAGGGCTGGGTGCGCGCGTTGAAGGGCCACGGGCTCGATCCCGCCGGCTTCACCTTCAAGGCGGGCGACGGTCTCTACGCCGCGTTCCAGTGCCGCACACCCGACACGCTGATCGCGTGGGGCAGCAACGGCCGCGTGTATTCCGTCGCGGTCGGTCAGTTGCCGGGGGGACGCGGCGACGGCGTTCCCGTCACGTCGCTGATCGAACTGGAATCGGGCACGCATCTGATGCATTACTATGCGGCGTCGGCGGAACAGGCGCTGTTGCTGGCGTCGTCGAATGGTTTCGGCTTTATCGCGAAGGTCGGCGATATGGTGAGCCGCGTGAAGGCGGGCAAGGCCTTCATGACGATCGACGAGGGCGCGACGCCGCTCGCGCCGATGCCGATGCTGCCCGACGCGACGCAAGTGGCGTGTCTGTCGGGCGGCGGGCGTCTGCTGGTGTTCGGCCTCGACGAGATGAAGACGCTCTCGGGCGGCGGACGTGGCGTGATCCTGATGGCGCTCGATCCGAACGAAGCGCTGACGCAGGCGCTCGCGATCAACAACGCGGGCGTCGTGCTGGAAGGCATGTACCGCAACAAGCCAGCGGAAGAACAATTGTCGGGCGCCGCGCTTGCTCCGAATGTTGGCAAGCGTGCTCGCAAGGGCCGCGCGCCGGATACGAAGCTGAAAGAAGTGACGTCGCTGCGCCCGGTGTTGGGCGCATAGAGCAGGCGATGCAGGCAATCGCCGTGAGCGGGGTGTCTCACGGCGCGACACGAAAAACAACGAAGAAAATAGCGCAGCGAATGAACTGCGCATGATGTCACGAGTCGAACGCGGTCATTGGCGCATGTCAATGCCGCGTGTTTCGACAGGACATAACGGCAGCGCGCTACATCGGCAAAGGAAAACAACTATGAACAAGGCGATCGAACTCGCGCTCTTTTTGCATCTGCTGGGTGTCGCCGTGTGGATCGGCGGTATGGTATTCGCGCATTTCTGCCTGCGTCCCGCACTTGAGGATCTCTCGCCGCAATTGCGGTTGCCGCTATGGGAATCGGTGTTTGGCCGGTTCTTCAACTGGGTCGGCGTGTCAGTGCTCGTCATTCTGCTGACGGGCGGTTTCCTGCTGATGCAGTTTGGCGGCGGCCACGCCACATGGCAACTTCACGCGATGGCCGGGATCGGCATTGTGATGATGCTGATTTTCGGACATATCCGCTTCGCAGTGTTTCCCCGCATCCGTCGCGCGGTGCAGGCGCAGAAATGGCCCGATGGTGCGCGCGCCGTCGCGACCGTGCGGCGTCTGGTCGTCGTCAATCTGGTCCTGGGTGTCGTGACCATCGGCGTAGCAGCATTGTCGCGCGGGTTCTGAAGGCGGCGACGTGTCGGCAGCCCCGCATGAGCGCCGCTTTCGCGGCGCTTTTTGTTTAGTGCGCGGCAGATGGGCGCGGCCAATTACCGGCATCTCGAATCATAAAACTGCCAATGCGGTTTCTGAAAATATCAGTACGGTATCCAAATTAACGTCACGTATCGTTACAGTGCGACGCGCCACAGTCGGGGAAGGCAGACGGCGTTACCTCATGTGCCCGACGAACAGCCACACGCCGCATGCGACAGCGACCGTCCCATACACCGCATAGACGGGCAGCTTCAGCTTTGCGAAACACACGCCCGAGAACACGGCTGTCAACAGATACGCCGGCTCTAACGGCACGTTGCGCACGATCCGCAGCACCGCGACGGCCAGAAACGCAGTCGTTACCGCGCGCAGCACGCGCATGCCGTGCTCGAAACGCGGGTTCGTCTTCAATTGATGCAGGTGGCGTTGAGCGAGCACGACAAGGCAGCCCGACGGCACGAACAGCGCGATCGTCGCGATCAGCGCGCCGCGCCATCCTTCGACCAGATAGCCGAAGAACGGCACCACGTTCAGAAGCGGTCCCGGCGACAAGGGCGATAGCGAAAACGCCAGCGTGAAGTCGTTGTCTGTCACCCCGACAATGGGCGTGACGAATAGCGTCTTCAACACGGGCAACGCCGAGAAGCCGCCGCCGAACAGCGTCAATCCCGCACCTGCGAGACGCGGCCACAACAGCGCAAGTTCATAGCGATGCGGAAGCGGCACCGCGAAAATCAGCAGCAGCACGCACAGGCCGATCAGCAGGCGCCAGTCACCCGCGCTGAGCGTGGTCGAGAGGCGCGCGCCGCGCGCGTCGCTGCGCACCCAGCCCGACATGAACGCCGCGCCAAGAATGCCGATATAGGCGGCGGGCGTGTGCGCGCCGACCAGCGCGATGCTGCCGAGCACGGCCGCCGTCCATTCGAGACGCCCGCGTACGAGCGCGCGGGTTTGCTTGTACCAGGTGACACCGATCAGCGTCGCGAGCACGACGCTGAAATGATTGAGCAGCGTCTGCGAGGCGACTTCGCGCACGATCGGCGTGCGGTAGAAGATCGCGAAAGCCGTCATCAGCATGAAGAAGGGCAGGACGCTAGCGACGCCCGCCACCCACGCGCCCGCGCGACCGCGCAGCACATGGCCGAGTTGCACCGCGACGTTGCAGCCGACGGGCCCCGGCACCATCCACGCGAGCGCGACGATGTCGGAGAACGCGAGACGCGTGAGACGCTCCTCGCGCTCAACGTAGTGGTTCTCCAGTTGCGCCATCAGCGCGAGTCCGCCCCACGACAGCGCGGACAATCCAAACACGACGCGAAAGAGCGTCCAGAGCGGCTCGCGCTCGTGGCATCGCGTGACTTCGTCTCCCGTCGACGCATCGAGCGCCGTCATGTGCTGAGCTGGACGCATGTGAACACCTGTTGGGCTGGTTTCTTATCTCGCACGCGCCCACGATGGCCGCGGCAGCGCACGCTGAGGTCATGCGAGGTCGAGCGCGTTCGCCCGATATGTGTCGATACCGCTTCTCGGCTGCCGGCGCAATGTCTCGTGGCCGTCCTTGCAGCAGCAAAGCCGCGCGCAAGGGAGCCGCTCCCCTCAGGCCGATTCGTTGCTGGTGCTGGTGCTGGCGGCGTCGCTGTTGTCGACGTCGCGTGCGTGCGCATGAAGCGCGGTGCCGCAGACGCCGAAACGTTCGAGCAGCGCGGGAATGGCATCGGCGGGCACGGGCCGCGAGAACAGAAAACCCTGCGCTTCGATGTGCCCCAACGCCGCGAGCCACGCAATCTGTTCTTCCGTTTCCGTGCCTTCGACCACCACCGTCAATCCCAGCGAGCGCGCGAGATTGACGATGGCCGTCACCATCACGCACACGCTGCGGTCGCCGGGAATGGCCTGCACGAAAGAGCGGTCGACCTTCAGCGTGTCGACCGAGAAGCGGTTCAGATACGACAGCGACGAATAGCCCGTGCCGAAGTCGTCGAGCGCGATGCGCACGCCGAGCCGCTTCAACGCGAAGATTTTTTCGGAGACGAGATCGGGATACTCCATCATCGCCGTCTCGGTGATTTCGAGTTCGAGACGCCGCGCGGCGATACCCGTTTCCTCGATGGCCTGCGAGATCGTCTCGAACAGATCGCCGCGCCAGAACTGTACGGCCGAAATGTTCACAGCGAGTGACAGCGTGTCGTAACCCTGTTGCTGCCATTGCGCGAGTTGCCGGCACGCGGTGCGGATCACGAAATCGCCGATGGGCACGATCAGACCCGTCGATTCCGCCACGGGGATGAACTCGTTCGCTGGAA
The DNA here is from genome assembly GCF_002902945.1 of Paraburkholderia caribensis. Lineage (NCBI taxonomy): Bacteria > Pseudomonadati > Pseudomonadota > Betaproteobacteria > Burkholderiales > Burkholderiaceae > Paraburkholderia > Paraburkholderia caribensis. The sequence goes on along the minus strand of NZ_CP026101.1, from coordinate 2,512,717 downwards.
TCAGGCCGTGCTGCGGATGATTCCAGCGCACGAGCGCCTCGAAGCCCGTGATGCAGCGGCGCGCGAGATCGATCTTCGGCTGATAGGCGAGGAACAGTTGCTGGTCGGCGAGCGCGACGCGTAACTGCTGTTCCCACTTCATCAGATGGTCCGCGCGATGCGACAGATGCGGCGAGTAGAACTGATAGCAGTTCTTGCCCGCGTCCTTCGCGCTGTACATCGCGAGGTCGGCTTTCTTCAGCAGGTCGATTTCACTTTCGTTCGCGACCGAGTAGAGCGCGATGCCGATGCTCGCGTGCAAGACGAACGAACTGCCGCGCACTTCGAACGGTTTCGCGAACACGTCGGCGATCGCTTCCGCGAGCGTCACCGAGCGCTTCTCGACATCTTCACCCTTGATCACGACGACAAACTCGTCGCCGCCGATACGCGACAACGCGCCCGCGTCGGCGACGGCATCCGCGAGACGCGCGGCCGTCATCTGCAGCACGATGTCGCCGGCGTTGTGGCCGAGCGTGTCGTTGACGGTCTTGAAGTTGTCGAGGTCGATGAAGAGAATCGCGAGATGCCCGAGGTTGGCGGGCTGCGTTACGTCGTGACGCAGGCTCTGCAACGTCGAATAGCGGTTGCGCAGACCCGTCAGCAGATCGAACTCGACGAGATGCGTCATCTCGCGCTCGCGGCCGAGCAACTTGCCGATCAGCCCCGTGGCGACGGCGAAGAAGCCGAGCATCGCGAGCGAGATAAAACTCGCCATCAGCAGATAGACGTTGCGTGTGTGGTTGTAGTCGGCGAACTCTTCGGCTTGCGACAGGCCGACCAGCACGCCGAGCGGGTAGCCGTCGATATGCCGGTAGGACACGATGCGCGTGACGTTGTCGATCGAATCGACGTAGGTGCCCGACACATGCTCCGAGGTCGGATAGACGCCCGTCGCCGTAAACACGCCTTGCGCATGGTCGGCGTTGCCCGTGCGGCGCGCGAGCACGGCGCCACTGTCGGAGATCACGGCGATCACGCCTTCGCGTCCGATCGCTGCGTTGTTGTAGAAGTCGCTGGTGAAATAGCTCGGGTCTTCCGACACCACCACGACGCCCGCGAACGAACCATCGGGGTGATTCAGGCGGCGCGTCATCTGCAAGGTCCAATGGCCCGAGACGCGGCCGAGCACGGGCTTGCTGATGAACAGCTGGTCATCGTTCTCGTGCTCGTGCACCTTGAAGTGTTCGCGGTCCGACAGGTCGATCGGTTTTGGATTGGGGTCGGCCGTGTTCGCGATGAGCTTGCCGTGCTCGTCGATCAGCGAAACCTGCACGAGCGTTTCGCTTTGCACGACGCCTTTTTCGACCGTGCTGCCGAGATCGAAATGCCCCGGCGTTTTTTCGAATTCGAATTTGACGAAGCGCGTGATCTGATCGACCTGGTGAATCGCCTTCACCGTGTGCTGTTCGAGTGCCGCCGACAGAATCGCGGCCGAGGCCATCGCTTCGCGATACGTCGTTTCCTTCTCAACCGACAGCCGCGCGAAGATAACCGTCCACAGCAGCACGAGCACCAGCACGCCGAGCGCGGGAATCGCGAGCAGCGCGCGTCGGCGTGTTCCCGCCGGATCGAGGCGGTGCCTGACGTCGCGGGCGGAAGCGTGGCGGAACTGATTCATCGGCTGGACCGTGACCCTGTGCCTTGCGGCTGTACTTGTGTTGCGGTGTTTGCGTTCAGGTTGACTGCGCGAATGTTAAAGCAACCGGCTGCTTTGACAATTGACACGCCGCAGTGGCGGCGTGGGTGCAGGGGCGCGGTGGCGAGCCAGACCACCCATCGGTCATCGGTTACGATTTGATATTACTGAATGGGCAATAATTAAGGAAGGGCTGGCGCATCGGGTATACGCTGTCCCTGGCGGGCATACGGGCAACGTTCGCGCGGTCGCGTGCGTAGCCCGAACAGGCGCATCAGGCGGGCGTTTGAAAGATTTTGTCGAAACCGCGGAAAGGATGGTCGAATGCCGCAATGATAGTTCGACAGCCATCATGGCAATGCGGCCATTCATGCTGTGTGCATGAATGGCCGCATTGGCGTTGGATTGGGGCATGTTATCGGTGCGCATCTGGTGGATTTTTAGAACATCCAGGTGACGCGCAAATGTCAATTCAGTCGCCGCCCATTCCCACCCATTGCATGTGCAGATTCACGGCAAACGGAATGTGCCGTCGATGATCGTCACCGATGCGCCGCCTATCCACGTTTTGCCCGCTGCGTCGTCATAGCGCACGTGGACATCGCCGGCGCGGCCGATCGCGGTGCCTTGACGCACCGTGTACTGATTGCCGGGCCGCGTGTTCTGCGCGGTGAGCAGTCCCGCGACGGCGGCGTTTGCGCTGCCCGTGACAGGGTCTTCCCCTACGCCGAGGTTGCCGCCCAATAGCAGGCAGCGCAGCTCAAAGGTCGCCGGGCCATCTGCTTCATGGGGACCGTAAGCCGCGAGGCCGGACGCGCCCGCCGTTTGCGCAACACGCCGCAGCGCTGCCGCATCGGGGTCGAGCGCGAGACATGCGCTCGCCGATTTCATACGGACCACGAGCCATTTCGGACCATTGTCGACACCGCACGGTTGCGCCGTGTAATCGATTGCATCGCTGCGCAACGCGTCGGCGAGCGCGGCGTACTCGCTTTGCGCGAGCGGCGTCACGCGCGCCGGCGGTGCAGCGAATGCCCACACGTTGCGCGCGCTATCGTCTTCCGTCAGTTCGATCAGGCCCGCCGCGCATTGCTGGACGAGGCGGCCCGGCTGCTTCGGCTGGTTGCCCGCTTCGCGCCACGCGTGCGCGCTGCCGAGCGTCGGGTGACCGGCGAACGGCAACTCGCCTCCCGTCGTGAAGATACGCACCCGGTAATCGGCCGACGGGTCGGTCGGCTTTAACAGGAACGTCGTCTCCGACAGATTCGTCCAGCGCGCAATGGCCTGCATCTGTTCGGTGTCGAGTGTGTCCGCATCGAAAACCACCGCGAGCGGATTGCCTTTGAACGGCACGGACGTGAATACGTCCACCTGTTTGAAACGGACGGTGTGCTCTTGCATCGTGTGTCTCTTTTCGGTGTATGACCTGGGGTTTGTGCGCAGTGCGATGTTCGCGTGTCGTGTTGTGACGGCACAACGTCGATGCGAATGCGAAGTCGAACGTCGATAAAAAAACGCCGCCGATGACGCTTTCACATCATCGACGGCGCGTTAGCGTCGGGGCGGGTTTGCGACGACAAAGGCGTTCGCAACGACGAACGCCTCACGCGTGGTTCCGCGCCGCTTATTGGACCTCGGCGATCAGTTCGATCTCGACGCATGCGCCAAGCGGAATCTGCGCGACGCCGAATGCCGAACGCGCGTGCTTGCCGCGCTCGCCGAACACGTCGGCGATCAGCTCCGACGCGCCATTCGTGACGATGTGCTGCTCGGTGAAATCGAGCGTCGAGTTGACGAGGCTCATCACCTTGACGATGCGCGTCACGCGGTTCAGGTCGCCGACATGCGCGTGCAAGGTGGCGAGCAGATCGATCGCGACCGAACGTGCGGCCGTCTTGCCTTCTTCTGTGCTGACGTTGTCGCCGAGCTTGCCGGCCCACACCTTGCCGTCCTTCTTCGCGATGTGACCCGACAGGTACACCGTGTTGCCGCTTTGCGCGCTCATCACATACGCGGCAGCGGGCGCGCCCGCGACGGGCAGTTCGATGCCCAGTTCCTTCAGCTTGTCATACACATTCGATTGAGCCATGACGGGTCCTCGTCGATGAATGGAAAGAGTCGTGAAGCGTGCGCGCGACCGATGGCGATTCGCTGCTGGCCGCGCGCTCGCGCCGGGAGAGGCGCGCGATGGCGCATCTTACCGTGGGTGTTCAGACACGCGCGCGGATGAGTTCCGCGAGACGCGCGACGCCTTCGTCGATTTTCGCGGGCGGCACGGTCACGAACGACAGACGCAGCGTGTTGTGCTGTGCTTCGTTCGCGAAGAACGGACCGCCCGGCACGAACGCGACGTTCTGCGCGACGGCTTCTTCGAGCAGCTTCATCGAATCGATGTGCTTCGGCAGCGTCACCCAGATGAACATGCCGCCTTCCGGCCGGTTCCACGTCACGCCTTCAGGCATGTAGCGTTCGAGCGAGCCGAGCATCGCTTCGCACTGGTCGCGATAGAGCGCGCGAATCTTCGGCACGTGGGTATCGAGGAAGCCGTCTTTCACGACTTCATGCACGATGCGCTGCGTGAAGCTCGGCGTGTGGAGATCGGTGGCCTGCTTGGCCTGCACGAGCTTGAAGTGCAGTTCCTCGGGCGCAATGATGTAGCCGATGCGCAGACCCGGCGCCAGCACCTTCGAGAACGAGCCCAGGTGGACGATGTGATCGGGCGCCATCGACAGCATGGTCGGCAGCGGCTCGCCGCGGTAATCGAGCGCACCGTAGGGATCGTCTTCGATGACGGGGAAGGGCGCCGACTTCGCGAATTCGGCCAGCGCGCGGCGGCGCTCGATGGGCAGGCGGCGGCCCGTCGGATTCTGGAAGTTCGGTTGCGCGTACAGCAGGCGCGCGCCCCTGGTCAGCTCGGGCGTGAGGCTTTCGGGGATCAGGCCGTTATCGTCCGTCGGCACCTGAACGTAGCGCGGCTCGTACATCGAGAACGATTGCAGCGCGCCGAGATAGGTCGGCGTTTCGACCAGCACCGGGCTTTCCGGGCAGACCAGCACCTTGCCGAGCAGATCGAGCGCCTGTTGCGAGCCCGTCGTGATCAGCACCTGCGAAGGACGGATCTGCGCGCCGTTCACCGAATAGCGTTGCGCGACCCATTCACGCAGCGGCAGATAGCCTTCCGTCGCGCTGTACTGGAGCGCGGCGGCGGGCGAATCGCGCAGGATGCGGTCGGAGGCCGCGCGCATTTCTTCGGCCGGGAACGTGGCCGGCGACGGCAGACCGCCCGCGAACGAAATGACCTCGGGCCGCTCGGTGACCTTCAGGATTTCGCGAATCGCCGAGCTGGTCAGCTTGCGAGCGCGTTCGGACAATTGCCAGGTCGGGGCATTGAGGTCGCTTTGATTCATGGTCTCCTCGTCGGTGTAGCGGGAACAGGTGGTCGGTCAAAAGAAGGATTATCGCGCGAACTCGTCAGGCCGCGCGAACCGGCCGCACGGCCGTATGCACGGCGGCCTTGCGGCCCAGCATCACGGTGGCGATCACGGCCGCCGCGAAAATCCACGTGATGGGCGCGACGTTCTCGCCGAAAAAGAGCGCGGAGAACGCCATCGTGAAGAAGATCTGCAGCAGTTGCACCTGGCCGACGCGCGCCGTCCCGCCCATGGCGAGCCCCGCGTACCACGCGAAAAAGCCGATGAACTGCGAGAACACCGTGACATAGCCGAACGCGAGCCATGTTTGCAGCGCGACGGGGCCGGGATGCGTGACGTGCTGTTCCCAGCCGAGCCACGCGACGGGAATCAGCAGGAACGGCGCGGACACGACGAGCGCCCAGCAGATCACCTGCCAGCCGCCGATCTGCCGCGCGAGGCGCGCGCCTTCCGCGTAGCCGAGCGCGCCGATACCGACGGCGACCAGCATCAGCAGGTCGCCCGCCTGCAACGCGCCGCCGCCCGCCTGCAAGGCGAACGCGATGACGATTGCGCTGCCCGCGACGGCGCTCGCCCAGAACGCCTTCGACGGACGCTCGTGCGACAGCCACGCCGCGTAGATGGCGACGCACAGCGGCTGCAAGCCATTGACCACTGCGCCGTGCGAAGCCGGCACACTCTTCATCGCCCACGCGGAAAACACCGGAAACGCGACGATCACGCCCAGCGACACGACAGCCAGGCTTTTCAGTTGCGGCCACGTCGGCAGCTTTTCGCGGCGGACGGCGAGCAGCACGGCGGCGGGAACGGCGGCGGCGAGCGCGCGGCCCAGGCCGTTCAGCAGCGGGCTGAATTCGGCGACGACGATGCGGGTCATCGGCAGCGTCAGACTGAAAATCACCACGCCGATCAGGCCGAGCAACATGCCCTGGGTTTCGCGCTTCATTGCTTCTGTCTCTCTATGTTTGGGGTTATTCGAGCGTACGCAGTCCGCTCGGGGTTTCGATTTCAGCCGCCAACGCGGGCGCGCCGTCCGTGCTTTCCAGCACGATCAAAGGGGCAGCGCCGAGCCATTGCAGCTGCTGCGCGACGATGTCCGCCTGCCGATGCCAGCCTTTCAGCGCCTTCAACGCGAGGCCCGTTTCCGGCATCAGGTCGGACGGATGGCGCGGCGTGTCCCACTGGATCAGCGACGGCACGACACCGTCGCCCACGCCTTGCCAGCACGGGAATGCGCCGTCGTCGGCGACCGTCAGGCTCCAGGTGAAATCGCCGCGCGTCATCGGCACGACGGTCGAAATACGCTCCGGATACTGCTGTTGCCACAGCGCCAGATTCTTCGGCCGATCGACGCGCGCGACCCAGTGCGACAGATACGGACCCTTCGCGAGGCGTGCCTGCACGGCGGGATCGTCGAGCGCGAAGAGCCGGGGACGGGCCTCCGCGGATGGCGCCGCGTCGGGATCGATCGCGATTACTTCCAGATACGCGCCGCCCCACAGGTTGAGCAAGCGGTTGTGCGTACGCATCGACGGATGCGCGCCGCCGCCCGACGGCGCGATGCCGAGCGTGTCGGCGACGTATTGCGTGCCTTCGTCGAGGGTGCGGGCGGAAACAACGAGGTGATCGATGCGTAGCGTGTGTGCGGTCATGGCTGCAAGTGGACGGTCGTTCTGCTGAAGGCCGCAGCGGCAGGCAACTGTCTGTCGCGTGCCGGCGGCCAGGCTAATCCGAAAGGATACCGTTTGGCTTGCGGCCGGACCATGCGCAGTGCGGCACGGCCGGTACAGCGGGCTTTGCGCTGCGTCGGATGGAGCGCGCAAATGAGGCAAGAACGGGTCGAAAACGGGAAAAAACCGGTCGGAAAAAGCTGAGCGTCGATTCAAATGTACCGACAGTGACCGGCACAGTAACGGTACAATCGCTTCGATACTGTTCGGTACAGTTGTCCGCGCGTCTGATAGACATCTGTCCTCGCAACGGGTATAGCCCGCTGCGCGCCGCTTCCGACGTTGCCCTTGCAGCACCCGCTGGAGATCGCCATGTCCGTCCCGCTCGACCTGATTCCCGCTCCTCACGACGCTTCGGCGCTGACGCTCGTCGATCAGCTCGTCCAGTGGGCGCGCCGCCGTATCGAGGAGCGCGTGTTCCGCCCCGGCATGCGCATGCCGTCGATCCGCAAGCTCGCGCTCGACAAAGGCGTGTCGCGCTTCACGGTGGTCGAGGCGTACGAGCGGCTGGTCGCGCAGGGTTATCTGGATTCGCGGCGCGGCTCGGGCTTTTACGTGCGCGAGCGGCTGGCGGCCGGGCCGCTGCCCGTCGAGCGCCGCGCCGCCGCGCCCGACGCGGCGCCCGCGCCAAGCACGATCGACGTTGTCTGGCTGTTGCGCAACATGCTGCACACCTCGACGCGTCCCGAGCGCGGCCCCGGCCTCGGCTACCTGCCGTCGCGCTGGCTCGACGGCGAGCTGATCACGGGCGCGCTGCGCACGCTCGGCCGGCAAAGCGGCGCCCAGATGCTCGGCTTCGGCACGCCGCAAGGCTTCCTGCCGCTGCGCCAGCAGTTGCAGACGCGGCTGGAGGAACTGGAGATCGGCGCGTCGCCGGAGCAGATCGTGCTCGTGTCGGGCATCACACAGGCCATCGACCTGATCGCGCGGCTCTACGTGCAGCCGGGCGATGCCGTGATCGTCGGCGATCCGGCATGGTTCCAGATGTTCGGGCGCTTCGCGTCGCAGGGCGCGCGGCTGGTCGGCATGCCTTACACGCCGGAAGGCCCCGACCTCGACGCGTTGGAAACGCTGGTGCAGACGTGGCGGCCGAAAATGCTCGTGCTCAACTCCGTGCTGCAAAACCCGACGGGCACGTCGCTGACGGCGGCGCAGGCGTTCCGCATCCTGCGGCTCGCGGAGGCGTACGACTTCATCGTCGTCGAAGACGATATCTACGGCGATCTATGCCCGCCGGGCTTTCCCGCGACGCGGCTCGCGAGCCTCGACCAGTTGAAGCGCGTGATCTATCTCGGCAGCTTCTCGAAGACGCTCGCGGCAAATCTGCGGGTCGGTTTCATCGCTTCGTCGCTGGACGTCGCCAAGGCCGTCACCGACCAGAAGATGCTGGTCGGCATGACGACGCCCGAACTGAACGAGCGCGTGCTGTACAAGATTCTGACGGAAGGGCACTACCGGCGGCATGTCGAGCGGCTGCGCGCGCGGCTCGACGGGGTGCGCGACAAATCCGTGCGCATGCTCGAAAAGACGGGCTTGCGCATGTTCCAGACGCCCGCGGCGGGCATGTTCGTGTGGGCGGATACCGGCGTCGATGCCGACGCGCTGGCGGCCGCCGGCCACGAGGAAGGCTTTTTGCTGACACCGGGAAGCCTGTTTTCGCCGCAGCAGTCGCCAACCACGTGGATGCGCTTCAACGTCGCGAACTGCGGCGACCCGGCGCTGCCCGCATTCCTGTGCCGTTATCTGGACGCCGTCGCGCGGCGGGCTTCCTGAGGGGCGCATGAAGGGCCACATGGGGGCCGCATGAAGCCCCTTGAATTGGCGTCGCCTGCCCCCATTTGACCCGGCAACGTCTGAAAGCGCGCCGCGCTTCCAGACACATTCAGCTTCGAATCCACGAATCAACCTGCAATAGAAGGGGAACACTGACCATGGCACAAGAAACCATGAGCTTTCAGGCAGAAGTGAAACAGCTTCTGCACCTGATGATCCATTCGCTGTACAGCAACAAGGAAATTTTCCTGCGCGAACTGATCTCGAACGCGTCGGACGCGGCGGACAAGCTGCGTTTCGAAGCGATCGAAAACAGCGCGCTGTACGAGAACGATCCGAACCTGCGCATCCGCGTGTCGTTCGACAAGGCGGCGCGCACCATCAGCATCGACGACAACGGCATCGGCATGAGCCGCGACGAAGCGATCGCGAACCTCGGCACGATCGCGCGCTCGGGCACCAAGGAATTCTTCGGCAAGCTGTCGGGAGACCAGCAGAAGGACGCGGCGCTGATCGGCCAGTTCGGCGTTGGGTTCTATTCGGGCTTCATCGTCGCGGACAAGATCACGGTGGAGACGCGCCGCGCCGGTTTGCCGGCGTCGGAAGGCGTGCGCTGGACGAGCGCGGGCGAGGGCGATTTCTCGGTCGATACGATCGAGCGCGCGCAGCGCGGCACGACGATCACGCTGCATCTGCGCGCCGACGAAGACGAGCTGTTGTCGTCGTACAAGCTCAAGTCGATCATCCAGAAGTACTCGGATCACGTCGCGCTGCCCATCCTGATGCAGAAGGAAGAGTGGGACGCCGAAAAGAGCGAGATGGTCGCGAAGGACGAAGACGAGACCGTCAATCAGGCGAGCGCGCTGTGGACGCGCGCGAAGAGCGACATCACCGACGAGCAGTACAAGCAGTTCTACCAGCACCTGTCGCACGACCACCAGGACCCGCTGACGTGGACGCATAACCGCGTGGAAGGCCGCAGCGAGTACACGCAGTTGCTGTATGTGCCGTCGCACGCGCCGTTCGACATGTGGAACCGCGATCATCGCGGCGGCCTGAAGCTGTACGTGAAGCGCGTGTTCATCATGGACGACGCCGAGCAACTGCTGCCCGCGTATCTGCGTTTCGTGAAGGGCGTGGTCGATTCGGCGGATCTGCCGTTGAACGTGTCGCGCGAACTGCTGCAGGAAAGCCGCGACGTCAAGGCGATCCGCGAAGGCGTGACCAAGCGCGCGCTGTCGATGCTCGAAGAGCTGGCGAACTCGGAAGAAGCCGCCGAAAAGGAAAAGTACGCGACGTTCTGGAAGGAGTTTGGCCAGGTGCTGAAGGAAGGCATCGGTGAGGACTTCGCGAACAAGGAGCGCATTGCAAAGCTCGCGCGTTTTGCGTCGACGCATGAAGACTCGTCCGCGCAGACGGTGTCTCTCGCGGACTACGTTGCGCGCATGAAGCCCGAGCAGTCGAAGATCTACTATGTCACGGCCGATACGTATCAGGCCGCGAAGAACAGCCCGCACCTCGAGGTGTTCCGCAAGAAGGGCGTCGAAGTGCTGCTGCTGACAGACCGCGTCGACGAATGGATGCTGTCGTTCCTCAACGAGTTCGACGGCAAGCCGCTGCAAAGCGTCGCGCGTGGCGATCTCGATCTGGGCCAGCTGAACGATGAAGAGAAGCAGGCGCAGGAAAAGGTCGGCGAAGAACTGAAGCCGCTCGTCGAGCGCATGAAGGAAGCGCTCAAGGACAAGGCGAAAGATGTGCGACTGACGTTCCGCCTGACGGATTCGCCGTCGTGCCTCGTCGCCGATGAAGGCGATATGAGCGGCTATCTGCAGCGCATGCTGAAGGCGGCAGGGCAGAACGCGCCGGCGTTCCATCCCATTCTCGAGGTCAATCCGGAGCACGCGCTGGTCAAGAACCTCAGCGCGGACAATACCCATTTCGATGACTGGTGCCATCTGTTGTTCGATCAGGCGCTGCTCGCGGAAGGCGGTTCGCTGGAAGACCCGGCGAGTTTTGTGAAGCGGACGAATGCGTTGTTGTTGGCGCGGTGATCGGCGTGGCCGGCTAGCTCACTTTGGATGATGAAAATGCGCTGCTTCGGCAGCGCATTTTTTTGCTCGCGGTTTTCGCGCCGGGCGAACTCAACGCTCGGGCGAGCCGCCGCCGAGCTTGCGTACCTGAGAGAGCACCGAGCCCGCCAGTTCTCTGGCTTCCGCGCATGCGTGCGAATCGCCGAGTACGTGTCCGGCCACCTTGCCGATCCGCGCGCTCGTGTGTTTACTGGTGTGATGCTGAGCGAGCGCAGAACCTGCGAGTTCCTTTTCTGTCTCCGATACGGGCTTTCGCTTCAGAACTAGCGCGGCGAGATGGGCAATACGATCCGAAGTGGCTTTGTCATGAGCGGTCATACGAACCTCCGAGGTGCAAGTGGGATGAGTGAGCGATTGCCATCGACGGGATGGATCGACTCGCCGTTATCTTCAACGGCGGCTTTTCGCACGGGTAGCAGTCCGTTCTGAACTGCATACGGGAATCGTCTGCGCGTGAGTCAGGAGATTTCGAGCCGAAAGGAGCGGATACGCCGCGCGTCCTATAATGCGGGCCATGCCTATCCGTTTCGATGCAGCCGACGCGCATTGGCGCGTTGCCCCCCTTCCCGGTTTCTCGCCCGATCAAAAAGACTGGCTCACACGCGGCGGTTCGCTGACGGCGCACTTGCGCACGCTCGGCGCCGTCGCGGTGCGCGTGACGCGCGAGGCCGTCGATTTGCCCTTCGACGACGAATACACCGCGCTCGCCATCGCGCCGCGCACGCCCGTGTGGGTGCGTGAAGTGGTGCTATCGGTCGATGGAAAGCCGTTCGTCGCCGCGCACAGCATCGTGCCGCTGGCTGCGAGCACGGGCGTGTGGCAAGCGATGCGCCGTCTGCGCACGCGGCCGCTCGCGGAACTGTTGTATAGCGACAGCAGTGTGTCGCGCTCGTCGCTGGTCAGCCGGCGCTTGACGGCGCGGCATCCGTTGTATCGTCTTGCTTCGCGTGAAACCGCAGACGCACCCGTTCACGCGTTGCTCGCGCGACGTTCCGTATTCGAGCGCTACGGCGAGCCGTTGATGGTTACGGAAGTGATGCTGCCCGCGCTGTGGACGTGTCTCGCGATGCGCGGTCACAAGCATGCGGCGGCGCATCCCGTGCCGCGCGATCATGGACAGGCGCTCGATCACACGGCATCGCGGGCCGACGTCAATGCAAAGCGCGTCGGCAAGCAAGGCGAGGTGCGCTGATGCTGCGCGGCTTTCCACCCGTCGTCGCCGAGAGCACGCATACGCTGATACTCGGCAGCTTTCCCGGCGAGGCGTCGCTGGCGGCGACGCAGTATTACGCGCATCCGCGCAACCAGTTCTGGCGTTTGCTCGGCGCGGTGATCGGAGAGCCGCTGCACGAATTCGATTACCCGACGCGGCTTGAGCACGTGCTGAAGCACGGCATCGGCGTGTGGGACGTACTGGCCGCATGCACACGCGAAGGCAGCCTCGATGTGGCGATCCGCAACGCGACCCCGAACGACTTTGCATCGTTTCGCGAGTACGCGCCGCAGTTGAAGAAGGTCTGCTTCAACGGCAAGACGGCGGGGCGCTTTGCACCTGTGATCGCCGAGGCGGGCTACCAGACGCTGGTGCTGCCGTCCTCCAGCCCCGCCAATGCTATGCTCTCGTTCGACCAAAAATTGCGCTTGTGGCGCGAGATCCTCACATGACGAAACTGATCAAGCGCGCTTCGGCCGAGGCGCGTGCTTTCCGCAACAAGCAGTCCGCTGCACCCGCGCAACGCATTTCGCGCGCAAAAACCCGCGCATCGCGCGATGAGGACGACTTCAGCGACGTCGCGAAAGCGTCGCTGATCGAAGCGCCGCGCAAACCGCGCTTCGCGCCCGTCACGTTCTCGGAAGAGGGTGGCGTGCGCTATCTGCACTTCGGTACGGAGTGGGTGCAAGGCGCGATGCGTCTGTCGAAGCCCGATCACATCGAACTCGAATACGCGCAGCAGATGATGGCGTGGCTGCTGTTCCTCGAAACGCCGAACCGCATCGTGCAGCTCGGCCTCGGCACCGGCTCGCTGACGAAGTTCGCGCACCGCTTCCTGAAGCGCGCGCAGGTCGAAGCCGTCGAATTGAATCCCGCCGTCGTGATCGCAGCGCGCACGATGTTCAGCCTGCCCGCCGACGACGCGCGCCTCACCGTGCGCGAAACCGACGCATGGGAATTCGTCAACGACCGCGCGAACCACGGCACGATTGGCGCATTGCAGATCGATCTGTACGACGCGACGGCGCGCGGCCCGGTGCTCGACAGCGTCGCCTTCTATCGCGCCGCGCGCGCGTGCCTGACGCAAGCGGGCGTCGCCACGATCAACCTGTTCGGCGATCATCCGAGCTTCGTGCGCAACATGAAGCGCCTGAACGAAGCCTTCGATGGACGCGTGATCGCGCTGCCCGAAGTGCACGACGGCAACCGCATCGCCATCGCATTCTCGGGCCCGGCGATCGACGTGCCGTTCAAGCAGTTGCAGGAGCGCGCGAAGCTGATCGAGGCAAAGCTCGCCTTGCCCGCGCGCAAGTGGGTCAAGGGCCTGCAGGAATCGACGGGCCAGAGCGACACCTTCGCGATCTGACAATCCCCGCGCTGGTGCAACGCCGGCGCTTGCGCAACCGCCGTGCCCCGCTCGGCACGGCGGGCTCGACGTTCATTCAGCCGGCATCGCGCCGCGCGTCTCAACGAAGCAGCGGAGATGTCCGCTTTCGTATCCGATCTCGCACTCTGCGACGTTTCGTCTATTGACAACACCGTTGCGTTTAGGGTCAGCCCTGCTTGACCGGTCGTTCGCCACTCCGATACTCTTTCGGGGCTTTCGGGGCGCCCAGTCTGTTATCCGCAGCCGGGTCCATCTGCCCGCCAGACGCGGGACACAATTCAATAATAGGTAAGAGGAGACGTCATGGCTCACGACGCCGACGCCAACAAGGCCAGCAAGCACTGGCTGTGGCTGTTGCTGTTACCCTGGATCGCGATGATCTGGGTGCCGTCCTACAACAAGATCGAACCCGTGCTGTTCGACTTCCCGTTCTTCTACTGGTATCAGCTCCTGTGGGTGCTGATCAGCGCGGTGATTACGGCCGTCGTGTACTTCAAGACCAAAACCCGCTCGAAGGGAGGTGCATGATGAACGCCACCGCAACCTTCGTCTTCGTTCTGTTTTTTATCGGCGTCACGATTCTCGGCTTCATCGCCGCGCACTGGCGTAAGGGCGATCTCGCGCATCTGGAAGAGTGGGGACTCGGCGGCCGGCGCTTCGGCACCATCGTCACATGGTTCCTGCTGGGCGGCGACCTGTACACCGCCTACACCTTCATCGCCGTCCCGGCACTCGTGTTCGGCGCGGGCGCGACGGGCTTCTTCGCGCTGCCTTATACGATCCTGATCTATCCGTTCGCGTTCGTCGTGTTCCCGAAGCTGTGGAGCATCTCGAAGCGTCAGGGCTACGTCACGTCCGCCGACTTCGTCAGCGCACGCTACGGCAGCCGCATGCTCGCGCTTGCCGTCGCCGTGACGGGCATCGTCGCGACGATGCCGTACATCGCGCTGCAGCTGGTCGGCATCGAAGTGGTGATCGGCGCGCTCGGTTTCGACACGAAGGGCTTCGTCGGCGATCTGCCGCTGATCATCGCCTTCGCGATTCTCGCCGCGTACACGTACACGTCGGGTTTGCGCGCGCCGGCCATGATCGCTGTCGTCAAGGACGTGCTGATCTACATCACGATCGCCGCCGCGATCATCGTGATTCCGCCGCAACTGGGCGGCTTCGGTCATATCTTCGGCGCGGTGCCGCCCGCCAAGCTGCTGCTGAAGGCGCCGGACGTGTCGAGCCTGAACGGCTATAGTGCGTACGCGACGTTGGCGATGGGCTCGGCGCTCGCGCTGTTCCTGTACCCGCACTCCATCACGGCCGTTCTGTCGTCGTCGTCGGGCAACACGATCCGCCGCAACATGGCGATGCTGCCCGCGTATTCGCTGGTGCTCGGTCTGCTCGCGCTGCTCGGCTTCATGGCACTCGCCTCGGGCGTGAAGGACATGCCGGAGTTCGCGCCGTACTTCAAGGCATTTGGCCCGAACTTCGCGGTGCCCGCGCTGTTCCTGCACTTCTTCCCGTCGTGGTTCGTCGGCGTCGCGTTCGCGGCGATCGGCATCGGCGCGCTGGTGCCCGCCGCGATCATGTCGATTGCAGCGGCGAACCTGTACACGCGCAATATCCACAAGGAGTTCGTGAACCGCAACATGACGCACGAGCAGGAGACCAACATCGCCAAGCTCGTGTCGCTGATCGTGAAGGTTGGCGCCGTCGCGTTTATTCTCGGCCTGCCGCTCACGTATGCGATCCAGCTGCAACTGCTCGGTGGCATCTGGATCATCCAGACGCTGCCCGCCATCGTGCTCGGTCTCTACACCCGCGTGCTCGACTATCGCGGCCTGCTGCTCGGCTGGGCGGTGGGCATTGCCGTCGGCACGTGGATGGCGATTTCGCTGAAGCTCGCGGGCTCGATCTACACGATCCATATCGGCGGCCTGGCAATTCCGGGTTATGCGGCTGTGTGGTCGCTGATCGTCAACCTCGTGGTGTCGATCGTCGCCAGCCTCGTGGTGCGAGCAAGCGGCATGAAGCATGCTGAAGACCGCACGCGTCCGGAAGATTATCTGGACGTGCACGAAGCCTGATCTCGCGTCGGCTGATTGCCGGAGAAAAGCCCGCAGCGCATGCTGCGGGCTTTTTTTCTGGCGCGGCGCGCTGCATCTGCCTGCATCTACGGACGCGAACGGCCGTATGGCTGTGCTGTGCTCGCGCGACATCGTTTAAGCTCGTGTGTTCGCTGCCTTTGCCGCGCAACCGCAACCTGGGATGACGGATGGCTCTCTCCGACCCGCAACCGAAGCCGCCGCGCAAGCCGGTCACCGGCACGCCGCCGGGACCCAACGACGCCGTCGCCGCGCGGCTCGCACCGCGCCGCACGCGCATCGGCCGGCTCGCACGCGCGGTCACCTCGCCGTATTACCGCTATCGGCACGCCAAGTTTTTTCATAGCCTGCGCGTCGGCCTCGCGATGCTCGTGTCGATCCTCGCGACGACGGGCATCGATATTCCGCACGGCATCTGGTCGTCGGTGACGCTGCTGGTGGTGATCGGCGGGCTGCAGCATCACGGCAACATCCGCAAGAAGGCGGCGGAGCGCGCGGCGGGCACGCTGCTCGGCGCAACGCTCGGGCTTGCGCTGATCCTGCAGCAGAACCTGTTCGATTCGCTGACGCTCACCTACGTGCTGATGTCGGTGATCGCCGCCGTCTGCGCATGGTTTGCGATCGGCAGCGCGGGTTACGTGGCGCTGTTGACGGCGATCACGATGTGCATCGTCGCAGGACACGGCGACAACATGATCGACACGGGGCTCTGGCGCACACTGAACGTACTGATCGGCATCGTCATTGCGCTGGCGTTTTCGTTCGCGCTGCCGTTGCACGCGACCTACTCATGGCGCTATCTGCTCGCCGACAACCTGCGCGAATGCGCGCGCATCTACACGCGGATGACGACGGGCGTGCCCGTCGGCAGCGACGAGCAGATTGCCACGTTCATCCGCATGGGCAAGCGGCTCGTGCAGTTGCGTTCGCTGATGCCGTCGGTCGCGAAGGAGATCGACCTGCCTATTGCGCGGCTCGACGAGATCCAGCGCTTGCATCGTTCGATGCTCAGCGCACTGGAAATGCTGTCGACGGGCACGCTCGCGCATCCGGAGCGGCGCGATGCGTTCGCGCAGCGGTGCGGCGCAGAGGCGAACGCGGTGCGCCTGACGCTGCTCGCCACCGCACGTGCGTTGCGCTTCGCGGGTGCGACGCAGTTTCGGATGCCGGACGCGGCGACCTGGTCGTCCAGGCTGGAAGCGGAGCAGGGCGCGCGGTCGCCATGCGAAGACATGGCCCCTGATTTACAGGGGCCGTATTGGCTCGCTCAGCGCTTTGCCGAACAGGTGGAACGCTTGCGCGCGCTGCTTGCGGCGAGCGAGACGAACTGGAACATCGAACGCGGCGCGAGCGATGCGCCCGAACGTCAATGACGAATCAGCTCGGATGCTTGTCGCCTTCGTGCGGATTGGTGACCATCCACATCACGCCGAACTTGTCGACGACCATGCCGAAGCCCGTGCTCCAGAATGTCGCCTGCCACGGCATCACGATGTTGCCGCCTTCGCCGATCGCGTTGAAGGTCTTCTCGCCTTGCGACGGATCGTCGACGGTGATCGACAGGCCATAGCCCGTGTGCGTGCCGGACGTCTCATCGCAGTTACCGTCCGACGCCATCAACTCCGTCGCGCCGATCTTGACCGACGCGTGCATGATCTTGTCTTCGGTGCCGGGACGAATGGGTTGCTGCGGGTTCGGCGGCGCGTCCCTGAAACGCATCTGGAACAGCACTTGCGCGCCGAGCTTCTCGCCGTAGAACTTCAGCGCCTCTTCGCAACGGCCATTGAAAAACAGGTAGGGCTGGACTTGCATCGTTGTCTCCCGTCAATTGATTTGGGACGTCGTTTCGCGCGAACGCGCAGTGACGGAGTGCGACCGAACGTACGCGTGCCGACGATTGTAGTCGCCGTTACAGCGTCGAATGTGAAACTGTGTTGACCGAAGTAAAACCTGCCGAAGCGCAGAAAGCACGCTTACATATTGGGAAAAGAATGCGCGCGAAGCGGTAGAGAGGCGGCGCAAAACGAGCGGCAACAAAAAAGCGCGCGTGGCCTTGCGGGCCACGCGCGCCTTGCTTGCGCGGTGAATGAGGTGAACCGGTCTTAACGCAGACCTTCGATCACCTTCTCCAGCTTGATCGCATCTGCAGCGAACACGCGGATACCTTCGGAGAGCTTTTCGGTGGCCATCGCCTCGTCGTTGACGAGGAAACGGAACGACGCTTCGTCCGTCGGCACGCGGGCGATGTCGGCATTCTTGCTGGCTTCCGGCGACAGCTTGCGCTCGACCTTGTCGGTGCTCTCCTGCAGCTTTTGCAGCAGGTCGGGGCTGATGGTCAGCAGATCGCAGCCCGCCAGTTCGAGAATCTGGCTGGTGGTGCGGAAGCTCGCGCCCATCACTTCCGTCTTGTAGCCAAACTTCTTGTAGTACGCATAGATGCGGCGCACCGACTGCACGCCCGGATCGTTTGCGCCGCCATCGCGCGCTTCGTCCCAGTTGCTGCCGGCGTTCTTCTTGTACCAGTCGTAGATACGGCCGACGAACGGTGAAATCAGTTGCGCGCCCGCTTCCGCGCATGCAACGGCCTGTGCCAGCGAGAACAGCAGCGTCATGTTGCAGCGGATGCCGTCCTTCTGCAGCACTTCAGCGGCGCGGATGCCTTCCCACGTCGACGCGAGCTTGATCAGCACGCGCTCGCGGCCGATGCCCTTCGCCTCGTACATCTTGATCAGTTCATGTCCTTTCTCGATCGACGCCTTCGTGTCGAACGACAGGCGGGCGTCGACTTCCGTCGACACGCGGCCCGGCACGATCTTGAGGATTTCGGTGCCGAAGGCGATCAGCAGGTTGTCGATGATCGCGCCGACCGGCTTCGACGCGTGATCGCGCACGGTCTTTTCGAGCAGCGGCTTGTACTCGTCCTTCTGCACGGCCTTCAGGACCAGCGACGGGTTCGTCGTGGCGTCCTGCGGCTTGTATTGCGCGAGTTGCTGGAAGTCGCCGGTGTCCGCGACGACCGTGGTGTATTGCTTGAGTTGATCGAGTGCAGTAGTCATGTCGAGCCTTCGCTTCGAGGCGCACGCGCGCCATGGTCCAGGAAATGATGACGCGGCCCGAGGCCGCCGTCCGTCGCGCGTTGCCACGGAAGCGCCCGCGCCGGCGCGTCATCTGCGATGTCCACGTCTGAAACCGGGGATGTTACCGTGGAACGCCGCCCGATACTTCTATTCTATGGCGGATCGGATGATGGTGGTTTGACAGGGACCCCCTCCGTCCGTTCGCGCCATGTCGCCAGGCGCTTTCCGCCTTTCGTTTTGCCGCTCACCCGTTGCCTTCGTCAGCCGCGCCGCGCGTTCAGCACGCCGTGCGTCACCAGCCCCGCGACCAGTCCCCAGAAAGCCGAGCCGATCGACAGCAGCGTGAGACCGGATGCCGTCACCATGAACGTGACGAGCGCGGCTTCGCGCTGGCGTGCGTCCTGCATCGCGTTGGTGAGGCCGCTCATGATCGAGCCGAATAGCGCGAGCGCCGCCACCGACACGACCAGCGCCTTCGGCAGCGAGCCGAACAGCGCGGCGATCGTCGCGCCGAAAATGCCTGCGATCAGATAGAACACGCCGCACCAGACAGCCGCCATGTAGCGCTTGTTCGCGTCTTCGTGCGCTTCGCGTCCCGTGCAGATGGCCGCGGTGATCGCCGCGAGGTTCACGCCGTGCGAGCCGAACGGCGCGAGCAGCAGCGAAGCGGCGCCCGTCGTCGCGATCAGCGGCGCCGAAGGCGTCTGATAGCCGTCCGCGCGCAGCACGGCGATGCCCGGCACGTTCTGCGACGCCATCGCCACGACGAACAGCGGAATGCCGATGCTGATCACCGCCGACAGTGAAAACGCAGGCAGCGTCAACACAGGCACGGCGAACGCGACTTGAAAGCGGCTGAAATCGAGTAGCCCGAGCGCGCCTGCAACGGCCGTGCCGACGATGAGCGTCGCTGGAATCGCATAGCGCGGCACACAACGCTTGATGACGAGATAGGTAAAGAACATCGCCAGCACGAGCCCGGTCTGGAATTGCGCAGCGCGGAAAATCTCGATGCCGATCTCGAACAGGATGCCCGCCAGCAGCGCGGCTGCAATGCCCGCCGGAATCCGCTTCATCAGCGTGTCGAACCAGCCGGTGAGGCCGATCAGCGTCAACAGCAGCGCACACACGACGAACGCGCCAATCGCTTCCGGATAGGCGACGTGCGGCAGCGACGAAACGAGCAGCGCCGCGCCCGGCGTCGACCACGCGACCACGATGGGCGCCCGAAACCGCAGCGACAGCCCGATCGTGCACAGCGCCATGCCCATCGACAGCGCCCAGATCCATGAAGAAATCTGCGCATCGCTCAGATGCGCGGCGCGGCCTGCCTGGAACATCAGCACGAGCGAACTGGTGTAGCCCGTCATCATCGCGACGAAACCGGCGACGAGCGCGGACAGGGACGTATCGGCGAGTGGCCGCAGCGGTGTGCGCGCAGCACGCGAGAAGTCGGGGGAAGAAGAGGTCATCCTGCGTGTCTCTATGTAGCGTAATTGGTGTCGTGGTGCCTGCCGGGGCGCATGCGCAATGCCGCTGCGGCCGCCGGCAATGTGCCGCGGCTCGTCGGACAGACAGGCAAAGCCGGGATCTTACTTGCTTAGCATGCGCATCGCCGTTTCGAGGCCGGCGAGCGTGAGCGGATACATCCGGTGGCCGAGCACCTCACGGATAACCGAAACCGACTGCCGGTATTCCCACAAGCCTTCCGGTTCCGGGTTCAGCCACGCATGATGCGGGAAATGGTCGGCGAGCCGCCGCAGCCACACGGCGCCCGCTTCGGCGTTGTTGTATTCGACCGAACCGCCCGCCTGGAGGACTTCGTAAGGGCTCATCGTCGCATCGCCGACGAAGATCAGCTTGTAGTCGGGCGTGAACTTGTGCAACACGTCCCACGTCGCGATCCGCTCGACATGACGGCGGCGGTTGTTCTTCCACAGGAAATCGTAGACGCAGTTGTGGAAGTAGTAGAACTCGAGGTGCTTGAACTCGGCTTTGGCCGCCGAGAACAGCTCTTCCGTGCGCTTGATGTGATCGTCCATCGACCCGCCCACATCGAGCAGCATCAGCACCTTCACGTTGTTGTGCCGCTCCGGGACCATCTTGAGGTCGAGCCAGCCGGCGTTTGCGGCCGTGCTGCGGATCGTGTCGGGCAGATCGAGTTCTTCGGCGGCGCCTTCGCGTGCGAAACGCCGCAGGCGGCGCAGCGCGACCTTGATGTTGCGCGTGCCGATTTCGACCTGATCGTCGTAGTCGCGGTAGGCGCGCTGATCCCACACCTTGGTGGCCGTCCGGCTGCCCGACGACTCGCCGCCGATCCGGATGCCTTCCGGGTTGTAGCCGCCGTTGCCGAACGGCGACGTGCCGCCCGTGCCGATCCATTTGTTGCCGCCTTCGTGACGGCCTTTCTGTTCGTCGAGCAGTTCCTTGAGGCGCTCCATCAGCTTGTCGAGGCCGCCCATCTTTTCGATCTGCGCTTTCTCTTCCGGGCTGAGATCGCGTTGCAGCTTCTTTTTCAGCCAGTCGAGCGGCACATCCAGCGCGAGATCGGCCTTCTGCGCGACGCCGTTGAAATAGGCGCCGAACGCCTGATCGAACTTGTCGAAATACTGCTCGTCTTTGACGAGCGTCATGCGCGCGAGGTAGTAGAACTCGTCCAGCGACGGCTGGATGACGCTTTCCTTCAACGCTTCGAGCAGCGTCAGGTATTCCTTCACGGAAACGGGCAGCTTTGCGGCGCGCAGCGTGTAGAAAAAGTCGATCAGCATGCCGGTGTCTCCGTCCGTGTTCGCCTGTCTTGACGGCGCAATCAGCGGTTATTGCGATTCATGAATACGAGCCGCTCGAACAGGCTCACGTCCTGTTCGTTCTTCAGCAGCGCGCCGTGCAGCGGCGGCACGATCTGCTTCTGATCCTTCGAGCGCAGCGCTTCGGGCGGAATGTCTTCGGCGAGCAGGAGCTTGAGCCAGTCGAGCAGTTCGGAGGTGGACGGCTTCTTCTTCAGGCCCGATACGTTGCGCAACTCGAAGAAGCTTTCCATCGCGGCGCGCAGCAGTTCCTGCTTGATGCCCGGATAGTGGACTTCGACGATCTGCTGCATCGTCGACGGATCGGGGAACTTGATGTAGTGGAAGAAGCAGCGGCGCAGGAATGCATCGGGCAGTTCCTTCTCGTTGTTCGACGTGATGATGACGAGCGGCCGGTGCTTCGCCTTGACGAGTTCGCGCGTCTCGTACACGTAGAACTCCATGCGGTCGAGTTCGCGCAGCAGGTCGTTCGGAAACTCGATGTCGGCCTTGTCGATTTCGTCGATCAGCAGCACCGATTGCTCGTCCGACTCGAACGCCTGCCACAGCACACCCTTGACGATGTAGTTGCGAATGTCTTTCACCCGCTCGTCGCCGAGTTGCGAATCGCGCAGGCGCGATACGGCGTCGTATTCGTACAGACCCTGCTGTGCCTTCGTGGTGGACTTGATGTGCCATTGCAACAGCGGCATGTCGAGGGCCGCCGCGACTTCCTCTGCGAGCATCGTCTTGCCCGTGCCCGGCTCGCCTTTGATCAGCAGCGGCCGCTTGAGCGTCATCGCGGCATTGACCGCGAGCTTGAGGTCGTCGGTGGCGACGTATTGCGATGAGCCTTCGAAACGCATGACAGGACGCTCGTTCGGGAAAAATTCCAGTATAAGTCAGAAGCCCTGTTGCGCTCCGCGGGGCGCGCGTAAGGTGTCAGCCGCATCGGACGGTATGCGCGGCGCGCGCAAGAGGCGGATTTCCGCATGCGGCAATCCGCCGCGCCCGGACGGATGGCCGTTGTGGCTGTCCCATTTCGGCATTTCGCGCGATGCCTTGTGGCGCGGCGCTCTGCCGGGGCAGGGCGCGGGTCCGGTCCGGTGGACGCCCCGCGCGGCGTCGCGGTACAATTGGGCCGATTTTTTTGGCCTGCGTGGCAACCCAGACAAGTAAAACGGCGCAGGCCGTAGCCTTTTTGGGCGCCCGTTCCCCCTCAAGCCAGGTTAAAAGAGCTATGAACAAATTCGTTGGCAAACATGTCGTGGTCGCTGCCATGTCGGTGGCCGCGGGTTTTGCGGCAACTTTGGCGGCAACTGCGCAGGCAGCGGATATCGTGGGCGACGCCAAGGCGGGCCAGGGCAAGGTCGCGATGTGTATCGGCTGTCACGGTATTCCCGACTACCGCACGGCTTATCCCGAGGTGTACCGGGTGCCGATGCTGGGCGGCCAGAACCGGACCTACCTCGAAAACGCGCTGCATGCGTACAAAAAGGGCGACCGCCATTTCGACACAATGCACGCAATTGCCGTGACGCTGACCGACCAGGACATCGCCGACATCGCCGCGTATTACTCGGTGCAGACGGCCTCTTCGAAGAATAATCCCGACAAATGAATGGCGGCGCGCGCCAGCGCGTCATCGGCTCATTCAGTTCGCGGCGCAACCAGTTTGCATGGGACGGCGGTAGGCGCTAAAGCGCAAACGTCCGTCGACACAGGAGAATCCATGAAGAAGCATCCCCACGCACTTCATACGGTGGTCAAGGCTGCATGCGCGACGCTTGCGCTGGCCGGTTTTGTCGTCGCATCGAACGCGCACGCGGCGGATGTCGCCAACGGCAAGGCGCTCTCCGAGAGCCACAACTGCGCGGCCTGCCACGGCCCGAACCTGAACAAGCCCGTGACGCCCGAGTATCCGAAGCTCGCCGGTCAGCACGCGGATTACGTCTACTGGGCGCTGCGCCAGTATCAGATGGGCACGGGCAACCCGCATCTCGGCCGTAACAACGCGATCATGCAGGCGCAGGTGCAAAGCCTGTCGCCGGGCGACATGAAGGACATCGCCGCCTACATCGAATCGCTCGATGGCGACCTCGTGCAGAAGAAGTAAGCTGCTGCACGCCCGCTGACGGCTCACGACCAACACCCCGCCACGGCGGGGTGTTTGTTTTCCTGTGGCGGATTCTGGCTGGCGCGAAACGTCGCGCCGTCAGTCAGTCGCGCGACGCGCGGCGCTCGATGCGCTGCAGATAGGCGTCCGTATCGGGCGGCGTGTTGGTGCGCTGCGCTTCCCAGATCGTTTCGCCCAGACACTCCATGATCGCGTGCTGCGCGTCGTGCGTGGAGCCGAGGCGCGCGGCGAGCCGGTCGTGCGCGGCGCGAATGCCGGGCGGCTGATCGATCGACAGTTGCTCGCTGATCGCCAGATGCATGGACAGATGCAGGAACGGATTGGTCTGCCCGCGTTCGGGCGAGTAATCCTGCGCCGAGGCGGCTTCGGCGTCCTTGAGTTCGGCGTGATACTCGGGATGCTCGATGATCCAGTCGGCGGCGATCGCTTCGAGCGGCGTCAGGATTTCACCCGCGCGCTGCTTGCGCCAGGTGTCGGTGAAAAAACGGCGGACTTCGTCGCGGCTGGGATTGAACATCGATGGACTTCGGACGGTGACAAGCGAGTGGGGCAGGCTGTTTGCGCCTGGCAGGCTTGCATTTTACGCCGCGCCTGCAGCGCGCGCAGACGGATGACCCGACGCCCGGACGCGCCGCTGCGCTTCACAGATCGGGCGGCGGCGTCTTCGGCTTGAATTCGCACAGCGGCTCGATGACGCAATGCCAGCATTCCGGCCGGCGCGCCTTGCACACATAGCGTCCGTGCAGAATCAGCCAGTGATGCGCGTCCTGCAGGAACTCGGCGGGCGTGAATTTTTCCAGCGCCAGTTCGACGGCGCGCACGTCCTTGCCTGGCGCGAGCCCGGTTCGGTTGGCAACCCGAAAGATGTGGGTATCGACGGCGATGGTCGGCTGGCCGAACGCCGTGTTGAGCACGACGTTCGCCGTCTTTCGGCCGACGCCCGGCAGGCTCTCCAGCGCTTCGCGCGCGTCGGGCACTTCGCCGCCGTACTGGTCGAGCAGGATGCGGCACGTGGCGATCACGTTCTTCGCCTTCGTGCGATACAGGCCGATCGTCTTGATGTAGTCGGCGACGCCTTCTTCGCCGAGGTCGAACACCTTCTGCGGCGTATTCGCGACGGGGAACATCCGGCGCATCGCCTTGTTCACCGAGACGTCCGTTGCTTGCGCCGACAACATCACGGCGATCAGCAACTCGAACGGCGTCGAGTATTCCAGTTCGGTCGTCGGATGCGGGTTCAGGCTCTGGAGCGTGTCGTAGATCGCCCGTCGTTTGGTCGCGTTCATGCGGCTGGGTCAGGACTTTTTGGGTTGATCGACGTCTTGCGTGGGAACGGATTCGGAACTGTCGTCAGTCATGCCCAACCGGCGACGGCGTGCCTCGGCTTCATCGATCTGCGCTTGCGTTTCCGCGCTGATATGGGTCGTGTTCCTCGGGCCGAGACCTTGCGCGGCGTTTTCCGCTTTCTTCGCGCGCGCGCGTTCGAGCGCGGCCTGGATGATCGCGCGTTTCCTGGCTTCGGCGTCGGCGACGGGCGCGGCGGCTGTTTCGACTGTTGCCTCTGTCGGGGCGGGGCCAGCGGCGGGCGCCGCCGGAACCGGCGAACTGGCCGATACCGCCGCCGCGCGTTTGGCCGCCGCGCGCGCCTCGGCCGCTTCGCGCTCCGCAGCGAGGCGGGCGCGGCGACGGTCGTGTCGCATGCGCGCGGCGTCGGCCTGTGGCTGACTCCACGCATCCCAGCCTGTCTTGTCGCCCGTGACGGGGATCATCTCGATGCAGTCGACGGGGCAGGGCGGCACGCACAGGTCGCAGCCCGTGCACAGTTCGGCGACCATCGTGTGCATCTGCTTCGGTGCGCCGACGATTGCATCGACGGGGCAAGCCTGCATGCACAGCGTACAGCCGATGCACAGGTTTTCGTCGATGAACGCGACTGGCCGTGCCCGCTCGACGCCATGATCCAGATTCAGGGGAATCACCGGCTTGCCGAGCAGCTTCGCGAGCCGCGCGACGCCTTCCGCGCCGCCGGGCGGGCACTGGTTGTAGCTGGCCTCGTCTCGCGCGATGGCTTCGGCGTAAGCGCGGCAGTCGGGATAGCCGCACTTCGTGCATTGCGTCTGGGGCAGCAGATCTTCGATGAGATCCGCGAATGTTCTGGATTCTGTCACGGTCAAGACGTGGGGGACATGCTGTTGCCGTTCACCGGCGTGGCGAATGCGTGTGATCGAATGGATGCGGTTTGAACCGCACCCTGGTGCGCGCCAGGCAGGATTCGCAGACATTGCGCAAACCGCGTGGAGTGCCGGGCCGCCAAGGTGACCGTGCGATCGGTCAAATGCGTATTATCGCCGATTTCCCCAGTTGTTATTACCGAAGCATGTGCCATAATCGAAGCGCTTTTTTGTAAGACCGCAGGACGGTGATCCCACCAACCAGCCCCGCGCAGCGCCGCCGTTGCAAGGCCAGGCAATTGGACGGCGAGCGATCCGGATAACGCGGCTCACGAAGCACATGCCACCATGAATCAGCCGAAAATCAAAAGAGATCCTGAAGGCACCCGTCGCCGCATTCTGCTCGCGGCGGCCGAAGAGTTCGCGAATGGTGGGTTGTTCGGCGCACGCGTCGACCAGATCGCCCGCCGCGCGGAGACCAATGAACGCATGCTCTACTACTACTTCGGTAGCAAGGAGCAGCTTTTCACGGCAGTCCTCGAACACGCGTTCAGCGCGCTCACGGAAGCCGAGCGCACGCTCGATCTCGCAGGCGTCGCGCCTGTCGAGGCAGTCACGCGGCTCGCGCATTTCGTGTGGGATTACTATCGCGATCACCCCGAATTGCTGAGACTCGTGAACAACGAGAATCTGCACGAGGCGCGCTATATGCAGAAGTCCACGCGCATTCGCGAAATGATCTCGCCGATCGTTGCCACACTGGGCTCGATACTCGAGCGCGGCCAGCGCGCCGGGCTGTTTCGCACGAACGTCGATCCGCTGCGCTTCTATGTGACGCTGTCGGGGATGGGCTACTACATCGTGTCGAACCGCTTCACGCTCGAGGCCACACTGGGCCGCGACTTCAGCGCGGCCGCCGAGCGCAGCGAAGTGATCCAGATGAACACCGAAATCCTGCTCGCGTATCTGATGCGCCGCTAAGCGTGATCGCCTGACGGACAAACGGCCTCGCAAGAGGCCGTTTTCGTATCCGCTGGAATGCGTTGGATGCAGGCGCAACATTTGGCTGCGCCCGCCGCACGCGGCTTGCGCCGCCGTGCGCCTATGCCTCGACGCGCTCTTCCGTCTTGCGCGTGGGCGCTTTCGGCGTGTGCTCGAGGATGAAGTCGCGCAGCTGCGGATAGATAATGGTGCGCCAGCGACGGCCCGAAAAAATGCCGTAGTGGCCGCACTTTTCCGCCGTGAAGTGACGGCGGTCCTTCTCCGGGATGCCCGTGCACAGCTCATGCGCGGCGCGCGTCTGGCCGCTGCCGGAGATGTCGTCGAGTTCGCCTTCGATGGTGAAGAGCGCGGTCTTCCTGATGTCCTGCGGGCGCACCAGTTCGCCGTTCACTTCCCACGTGCCTTCGGCGAGGCTGAACTCCTGGAACACGACGCGGATGGTCTGCAGATAGTATTCCGCGGCCATGTCGAGCACCGCGTTGTATTCGTCGTAGAAACGGCGGTGTGCTTCCGCATCTTCTTCGTCGCCGCGCAGCAGGCTCTGGTAAAAGTCCCAGTGCGAAGCCGCGTGACGTTCCGGATTCATCGCGACAAAGCCCGTGTGCTGCAGAAAGCCCGGGTACACCTTGCGGCCGAAGCCCGGATAGTTCGGCGGCACGTTGTAAATGACGTTGTTCTCGAACCATTCGATCGAATGCTGCGTCGCCAGCGAATTGACGGCCGTGGGGCTCTTACGCGCGTCGATCGGGCCGCCCATCATCGTCATGGTGCGCGGCGTGTCCTCGCCTCGGCTCGCCATCAGCGAAATGGCCGCGAGCACCGGGACGGTTGGCTGGCACACCGAGATCACGTGCAGATTCTTCGCGCCGATGTGGCGGATGAATTCCTGGATGTACGCGATGTAATCGTCGAGATCGAACGTACCGTCTTCGATCGGCACCATGCGCGCGTCGATCCAGTCCGTGATGTACACCTTGTGATCCTGCAGCAACGTCTTGACGGTGTCGCGCAGGAGCGTGGAATGGTGGCCCGACAGCGGTGCGCACACCAGCACGACGGGTTCTTCCTTCAGCTGCGTCACGGCATCGCTGTCGTCCGAATAGCGCTTGAAGCGCATCAGCCGGCAAAACGGCTTTTCGACGATCGTCTGCTCGACGATGGGAATGTTGTGGCCGTCCTTGACGATCTGGTGCAGGTTGAACTCGGGCTTCTCGTAATCCTTGCCGAGCCGGTACAGCAGTTCGTAGCCAGCGGACAGGCGGGTGGCGCCCGGCACATAGGCGAGCGGACTGGCCGGATTCGCAAACGATTTCGAGGCAGCCTGAGCCCAGGCGGTGAGCGGGCTCAACAATGCCCGCTGGAATTCGTGAATTTGATAGAGCATGGGTGCTCCAGCTATAACGGTTCGCGCAGGGCAGCGTGTCTGAACGCGCAGCGACGAGGCGGGCCGGTTCTGGTTACGTGTGGAATTGTTGGTGGTGACGATTATCGGCCGTCTGGTTCGGGTGATGATATAGAAGGCATACGATTTGTGCAATGCAACAACAGTGCGTTAGCACACTCACGGATGTCATATCCACGTCATCGACAATTCGCCCGTTTTCTTTAGGCGACGGGAGGTGCCGAGATATCAGCATCAGGCGTGCCAGAGGGCGGCGCAGCAGCTTGTCCGCTCTCGCCGTCATGCGGCGGCTGGCCAGTCGCATGTGCCATCTCTTGCTCGTGTTTCATCAGATTCAGTCCGGTGTGAACAAGGGCCACATGGGAAAACCCCTGTGGGAAATTCCCGACAAGCCGTCCGCCGACGGGATCGTATTCCTCCGCGAGCAGCCCGACGTCGTTCGCGAGCGACAGCAGCCGCTCGTACATGGCGCGCGCGTCGTCGATGCGCCCCTGCAGCGCGAGGTTGTCGACCATCCAGAAGCTGCAGGCGAGAAACGTCCCTTCGCCGGGCGGCAGGCCGTCGTCGAACTCGGTGGTGCGATAGCGCATCACGAAGCCGTCGTGCATCAGGTTTTTCTCGATCGCGTTGACGGTGCCGGCGATGCGCGGGTCCGAGGGCGGCAAAAAGCCGAGCAGCGGCAGCAGCAGCACGCTCGCATCGAGTTCGTCGCCGCCGTAGATCTGCGTGAACGCGTTCAGCTGCGCATTCCAGCTTTTCGCGCAGACGTCCGAGTGAATCTGCGCACGCACCGCGTACCAGTGTTCGAGCGGCGCGGGCAGATCGAATTTTTCCGCCGATTTGATCGCACGATCGAATGCGACCCATGCCATCACCTTCGAGAACGTGAAATGCTGACGGCCGCCGCGCGTTTCCCAGATGCCTTCGTCGCGTTCCTGCCAGATCGTTTCGAGGTGCCGCAGCATCTCGCACTGCACGTTCCACGCGGTTTCGTCCGCCTGCAAACCGCCGACACGCGCCAGATGCAGCGCGTTCATCACTTCGCCGTAAACGTCCAGTTGCAATTGCCCGACCGCGTTGTTACCGATACGCACGGGCTTCGAGTTCTCATAACCCGGCAGCCAGTCGATTTCGAACTCGGGCAGCCGCCGCTCGCCCGCGAGGCCGTACATGATCTGCAACTGCTCGGGCGAGCCCGCCATCACGCGCCCCAGCCACGAGCGCCACGCGCGCGCCTCTTCGTAGTAGCCGCCGCGCATCATCGCGAGCAGCGTGATGGTTGCGTCGCGCAGCCACACGTAGCGGTAGTCCCAGTTCCGCGTGCCGCCGATCTTCTCGGGCAGCGACGTGGTCGGCGCAGCGACGATGCCGCCCGTCGGCTCGTAGGCGAGCGCTTTCAGCGTCAGCAGCGAGCGGCGGATGGCGCTCGCGTACTTGCCCTCGACGGTGCCGCGCGACGACCACTCCAGCCAGTAGTTCTCAGTGCGGGCGAGGGCCGAGTGCGGATCGCGCGCGGGCGGAATGTTCAGGTGCGACGCGGAGTAAGTCAGCGAAAACGGCACGCGTTCACCTTCCGAGACGGTGAACTCGGCGACTGTCTTCATGTTCTCGCCGCGCAGATCGACAGGCGTGCGCAGCGCGACCGTGTCCGGTCCGGCGATCGCCTTGATGCCGCTTTCGCGCGCGAGGCGGCTGACCCAGGGAATCGAGAAGCCATAGTCGAAGCGCAGCACGAGTTCCATGCGCATCTTCACAGTGCCGCGCTTGCCGACGACGATCCGGACCATCTCCGACCAGCCGTTGCCGGGCGGCATGAAGTCGATCAGCGTGACGGCGCCGTCGGGTGTCTCGAAGTCGGTTTCGAGGATCAACGTTTCGCCGCGATAGCGGCGGCGCGTGGCGCGCGCGAAACCCATTTTGATGCCGGGGTTGCCTGCGTCGCCTGCGTCGCGGGCGGCCGATGCGTCGCGTGCTTCCGCCTGAGCCGCTTCAGTCGCGCCTTCGCGCGTCGCCGTGCGCGCGGCGCCCGGCTTGTCTGCCTGGCGCGGCACCGGCTTGCTGCAGGGTTCTGCGCGCCCTTCCTCGCGCGTTTCTTCCTGCGACGCAGACGGGGCATCAGCGGCATCTTCGGCTTGATCGTCCAGTGCGGGCGCAATCAGCCAGCGGCCGTTGTCTCTCGTGCCGAGCAGCGCGGCGAAGCAAGCGCCCGAGTCGAAACGTGGCCAGCACAGCCAGTCGACGGAACCATCGCGCGAAACCAGCGCGGCCGTGTGACCGTCGCCGATGAGTGCATAGTCTTCGATAGAGGCAGACATGGTAAAGCCGTCGGTCACCGTGTAATTAGTACGTTCCTGCGCGCGCGAAACGGTGCGCGAGCGTCGTAGTTACCGGGCTTGCGCGGTGCATTCTGGTGCATACGCGTGCGAGCATCCGGGCGTATTGCCAATCCAATTTTTTGATGCTTACAATCGGATTCAAACGTGAGTTCTGATGAATCGCAGCCCACCGGCGGCCGGTGTTGCAGCATGCAGCCACGGCGCCGTTTTCGAGGATAAGCCATGCTGAACCCGTCGAAATCCGACTGCATCACGATTCTCTCCGCCGCGAGTCAGTTGCCTGACGATTCGCTTCTTCCACTCGACTTCCGCACGCTCGGCATCTCGCGCAACGGGATGGAAACCGCCGCTGCATTTCTGATCGAACGCGCCTGTTTCAAGCGCTATAGCGAAGCCGACGGTCATTATGCCGTCGGTGGCCTGTCCTTGCAGGGGCGCTTGCGTCTCGATCAACTGTCGAACGGCTGACGCGACGCGCGTTATCCCGAACGAGCACGCTTCCAGTCAAACACGCGCAGCGCCGCGCGGACCGCGACAAGCGGCCCGCGCGGCGCTGCGCGTGGGTTCGTGAGCGTCTGACATGCCGGAAGCGCCGTCACGCGGCGCGTTCAACACCAATGCAATGCGCAGCGCGCCTGCGTGGACGCGTCCGTGCACGCGCGTCAGAAGTGCGCCGTGCCGCCGACGCCGAACAGCCCGATCAGCCCAATGATGATCAGATAAAGCGCGACGATGAAGTTGAGCAAACGCGGCACGATCAGAATGAGAATGCCGGCGATCAGCGCGACGAGCGGGCCGAGCGTGAGATGGATGTTCATGGCGACTCCTTTTGTTGGAATTGACGACGGAAAGAGACAACCTGTCGGATAGCCTGGGTTCGCGGATCAGACTGTGCTGGCGCGGGCAACGCTCTTATACTTGCCCCAAATACGACATCGACGATCAGCGGCGGCCGGGCCACGAGGGCGCACGACGCGCACGCTGCGATCGTCATGCATCCGTTACGACAACGGCACGCTCCGATCGAGCCGCGCGGCAGACCAGCGACACACACGAACCGAATAACCCGTCTCGCCAGGAGGTCGTCATGCAGCGTCGTACCCGAGCAGTAGCGTGTGCCGTGCCACAGTCTTTCAGTTTGCGCGTGAATCCGCGCTTGTCCGCCCGTTCGATCATAAGAGGTTTGACACTGATGGTATCGATTGCCGCCACGCAGTCTTTCGCTCAAGGCACGACCGCCGCACCCGCCGACGGCGTCTACGATCTGATCGTCGGCACGTACACCGGTCCGAAGAGCGAAGGCATCTATGTCTATCGCTTCGACACGAAGTCGGGCGACGCGACACAGGTGGCGTCTGCGAAGACTGACAACCCGTCGTACGTGATCGCGTCGCGCGACGGCCGCTACGTCTATTCCGTCAACGAGCAGCCGGGCGACAACGGCCCCGCCGGGCAGCGCGGCGGCATCAGCGCGTTCGGCTTCGATGCGAAAAGCGGGCAATTAACGTTCCTGAACCGCGTGTCGTCGGACGGCAACGATCCGTGCTATCTGAGCATCTCGCCGGACGGCAAGTATCTGACGACGGCCAACTACTCGGTCGCCGCGAACCCGGGCGGCAGCTTCGCGGTGTTTCCGTTGCTGGCGGACGGCCAGGTCGGCGCGTCGGTGCTAACCGTGCATCATGAAGGCGGCGGTCCCGTGAAAGGACGCCAGGACAACGCGCACGTGCATTCGACCGTGTTCTCGCCCGACGGCAACTATCTGTTCGCGCAGGATCTCGGCACCGACAAGCTCTACGCATACCGCTACACGCCCGACGGCAGCCGCGGCCTGTTCGGCCCGACGGACAAGCGCTATACCGACGTGAAGCCCGGCTCGGGCCCGCGCCATCTGGTGTTCAGCGCCGACGGCAAATACGCGTATCTGACGAGCGAGCTGACGGCGACCGTCACGGCATTTCACTACGACGACGGCAAGCTCACGCAACTGCAGGTCGTGCCGATGACGAAACCCGGCTTCAAGGGGCAGGTAGGCGCAGCCGCGATCCATCTGTCGCCGGACGGACGCTTTCTGTACGCCAGCAATCGCGGCGATGCGAATGAAATCGTCATCTATGCGGTGGATCCCGGCAACGGCCATCTCCGGGAAGTCGGCCGGCAGTCGAGTCTTGGAAAATCTCCGCGAGAGTTCTCCATCGACCCTACGGGACAATGGCTGATCGTCGGCAATCAGAACAGCGACACGGCGTACGTGTTTCGTCGCGATCCGCAAAGCGGGCTGCTGGAAGCGAACCCGAAACGCATCGAGATCGGATCGCCTGTCGACTTCAAGTGGGTGTCGCCGTCGTGATGACGGCAGTGTGAAAGAGGCGGGTGTCGCCGCTGCGTCCGGCTATTGTCGTTCTCGCAGCGGCGCTGTTCCATTCTGGAAGCGGCTCATTCCGCCGGCCCTGGCGCGAGCACTTCGCGGCTGCCGTTGATGCCCATCGCCGACACGAGGCCTGCCGTCTCCATCTGTTCGACGAGCCGCGCCGCGCGGTTATAGCCGATGCGCAACTGCCGCTGCACGGCCGAGATCGACGCGCGGCGCGTGCGCACGACGAACGCGACGGCTTCGTCGTACAGCGGATCGGCTTCCGCATCCGGCGTTTCGCCGAAGAGGTCCTGCGCGCCGCCGCCATCCGTCGCCGGGCCGTCGAGAATCCCTTCGATGTATTCCGGTTCGCCGAACTGCTTCAGATGCTCGACGATCCGATGCACTTCCTCGTCGGCGACGAACGCGCCGTGCACGCGCTGCGGATAGCCGGTGCCGGGCGGCAGGAACAGCATGTCGCCCTGGCCGAGCAGCGACTCGGCGCCCATCTGGTCGAGAATCGTGCGCGAGTCGATCTTCGACGATACCTGGAACGCGACGCGCGTCGGGATGTTCGCCTTGATGAGACCCGTGATCACGTCGACGGAGGGGCGCTGCGTCGCGAGAATCAGATGGATGCCCGCCGCACGGGCCTTTTGCGCGAGCCGCGCGATCAGTTCTTCGATCTTCTTGCCCGCGACCATCATCAGGTCGGCCAGTTCGTCGATCACGACGACGATCAGCGGCAGCGGCGACAGCGGCTCGGGCGCGTCGGGCGTCAGCGAGAACGGATTGCCGATTTTCTTCTCTTTCGCGGCGGCGTCGCGGATCTTCTGGTTGAAGCCTTGCAGGTTGCGCACGCCGACGGCCGACATCAGCCGGTAGCGCTTCTCCATCTCGCCGACGCACCAGTTGAGCGCGTTCGCGGCGAGTTTCATGTCCGTCACGACAGGCGCGAGCAGATGCGGAATGCCTTCGTACACGGAAAGCTCCAGCATCTTCGGATCGATCATGATCATTCGCACATCTTCGGGCGTCGCCTTGTACAGCAGCGAGACGATCATCGCGTTGATCGCCACCGACTTGCCCGAGCCCGTCGTCCCGGCGACCAGCATGTGCGGCGCCTTCGCGAGATCGGTGACGACCGGGTGGCCGGTGATGTCCTTGCCCATCGCCAGCGTCAGATTCGACGCGGACTTCTGATAGACGTTGGCTTCGAGAATTTCGGAGAGACGGATCGTCTGACGCTTGGCATTCGGCAGTTCGAGACCCATGCAGGTCTTGCCGGGAATCGTCTCGACGACGCGGATCGACGTGAGACCGAGACCCCGCGACAGATCCTTCATCAGCCCGACGATCTGGCTGCCGCGCACGCCGAGCGCCGGCTCGACTTCGAAGCGCGTGATGACGGGTCCCGCCGATGCGCCGACCACCGTCACGGGTACCTTGAATTCCTGCAGGCGCTGTTCGATCAGCGCGCCCGTTTCGGCGAGCTTTTCTTCGCTGACGGGCTCGGCGTCGGACGAGGCGGGCGCGAGCAGATCGAGCGCCGGCAGTTCGATGTGCGAGGCGGCAGGCGCGTAAAACTCGAAAGCGGGACCGCTGTGGCCGCGCACGGCAGGGCGGGGCGGGGTGGCGGCAGGCGGCGCCTGTTGCGCGTCGACGGGCTCGTCTTGCGTCAGGTCTGGCTCGAATTCGTCGGCCGCGTTCTGTTCAGGCGCTGGCGCAACGAGGGACGGGCCCGGGAAGCGCACGATGTTCGAAGCTGCTTCGGGTGCGGTCTCGTTCGATGTGCCGTCGAGCGCGGTCGACGCGTCGACAGGTTCACGAGGCGTGTCAGCTTCGCCGTATGCAGGCGCGTTCGACACCGATGCATGATGCGCCTGTTGTCCCGTTGGACCGGTTGCCGAAGCCACACGCATGAGCGACACGGATTGCGTGATCGCATCCCATGGCGCAAGCGGGGTAGGGGCGGTCTCAGTCTGTTCGGCGAACTCGGGCTCGTCCGCTGCGGGCGAGGCAGTGTCGCTCGCGATGTATGTTGACGGCGCAACGGGAGCTTCAGCGGCGGTTGCGGACTCGACGGCGTGAGCGACAGTCGCTGGCTGCTGCGCGACGGCGGTTGGCGCTGGCCATTCCGGCTGGCTCGCTGCCGTTTCGTGCGCGTCGAACTGCGTCGAAGCGAGTTGTGCGGGCGTTGCGATTGCATCGGCGGGCGCGGATTCGACGGCGGGCGTCGATGCCTGCGTCGAAGGCGCCGCCGGTTGCCCGGATGATGCGATGCTGGTCGCCGGTTCGGACGGCGTGGAGGTCGGGACAGCGGCCGCCACGTGTTGCGCGATCGCTTGTGTCACGATCTGTTCGGCAACGGCCTGCCGTTGCGGTTCAACTGGCTCGGACACAGCCGTTGCAACGGCCTGTTCAATCTCCTGCGCGGCGTGAGTCTGCGTGTGCGGCTCGACGGGAATTGCGCTTGCCGTCACATCGCTGGCAATTGCGCTCGGCTGAGCGGGCGCAACCGCGGGCTCCACGCGAGCCGAATCCGTTTGCTCGGCGGCGGCGGTTTGCGCTGGCGGCTCTGCCCCCGCGACCTGCGATTGCTCAACAGCCGACGGCGTCACGGATGGCGCGGCCACAAGCGCTTGAGCCGCCTCTTCGTTGCGCTCGGCTGCGTTTGCTGATTCCGAAGGCGCAACTGTTTCCGCAGCGGGCGTCGTGTGCGTGGCAATGGCAGCTTCGAGTGCGGACACGGCCTGATCGACGGCAGCGACGGCCGCCGCGCCCGATACGCCCGACACGCCCGACACGCCCGATACGCCCACCGCGCTCGCGGAACCCATGGAAGCCTCGACCGCCGTGCCGCTAGCGGACGGCGTCTGCGCATGCACTCCATCGGCAGGAACCGGCATGCTGCGCGTGTCGACGACCTTCGCCGGATCGCTCGCCGTGCGCCGGGCGAGACTCGCACCCGCGAGGGTCGTCCAGCGCGCCGCGTTTTCCTCGATGCTGCGCAGGGTTTCCTGCACGCTCGACGCGGGCGCGACGGCTTGGGCGGGTGGGTTGGCGCGCGTGTAGGCGGGCACTTTGAGATTCGGCGTGTCGCGGCGCATGCCGGGCGAAGCGGACGGCGCGACGGCTCGCCGCGTCGGCGCGGCGGGCGTTGCCGCGCCGACCGATGCCGTCTGACGGCTCTGCGCGAGCGTCGCGCCGCGCAAGGCCGCCGAGCGCGCCGACGCGACGGCGGGATTCACCGACGGGCCGCGCGCCCCGGCATTGGCCGCCGCGGCTTTCGACGATTGCAGGGCCGCCGTGCTGCCGAAGACCGTCGGCGGCGTGGCCGCGACGCGCGCGGCTTCCATCAGCGGAGCCACCGTGTCGCGCGAATGCGCGCGCGGCGTGTCGGTGTTGAGCCAGCCGGAGGGCGCGACCGGTTCGGCGGGCGTCCACGGCCTGGGTGCGCCCGGCCGATGGACGGAGGCGGGGCTTGCTTGCGCACCGCCCGCCGCATGGCCGCCGGCGTTGCGTACGCCGCCGCCGCTACCCACTGCCGAGCCACCCGGCATGCCCATCGCTTCGCCCGCCGCGACGGCGGCGCTCGTAGCGCTCGCGGCGCGCGTCGTGGAAGGCGGCCGCCACACGGTCGGCCGCGCATAACGCCCATTGGCTTTTGGCGCCATCGTATTGATCGGCGCGCTGCTATGGGACGGCGCCGACTCGACGGCACGCGAGGCGTGGCCGCGCGGTTCGTCTTCGCGCGCGCTACGCGACAGGCCAAGACCGAATGCCTCGTTGGCCCAGGCGAAGAACGACGGCCATCTGAAACCGATGAGCCACGGCAGCGAAACCGCGAACAGGCCGAGCATCACGAGCGGCGTCGCGACGCGCCCCATCAGATGCGTGAGACCCGCCGACAGTCCATGCCCGAAGCCGTCGAGCCCCTGCACGTTGACGAGCGACGCCTCCAGCGTGCAGCTCGCGATCAGCACGCAGACGAAGCCGAGCCACAGCCGGATCGTGCCGGGACCGCGCAGGCCCGCGCCGCCCGGCAGCACGGACTTCACGAGACGCCACAACAGGGGAAGAAACCAGACGGCGGAAGCGCCGAACCAGCCGAAAACTACCGTTTGCATGCTAGACATCAACGAATGACGGATGCGCGAGCGCGCGATCCATCGAGTTTAACTGGGCAAAGCGGGCCGTATCCGCGAGCGAATGCCGCGCGGCGCGCGGCGTCCCGATACAGTTGACGTTCGCCGGCCACGCGGTCATTGACCGCGCCGCGCGAACACGAGCGTGTCGCCGTTGTCGAGGATCAGCTCAAGTTGTTGCGGCTTGCGCATGTCGACGCCCGAGCGCTCGACATGCGCAAGCGCGGCGAGATACGCGCCTTCGATCTTGCCGCCCGGCGTCGCGCATGCCATGCGCGTGCCCGCGAGCGGCCCGAAGCTCAGCTTGCCGTCCTTCAGCATGTACGTGCCCGTATAGCGGTTGCAGCCGGAGAAGCCGCTGGCGCGGCGCTGGCCTGTTTGCGTCGACAGTTGGAGCGTGATGGGTTCGCCGCTCGCGCCGTCCGGCACTTCGCGCGTGCTGCCCGACGTGAGCTTCCAGCCGCTGAGTTGCCATTCGGTGTTGTCGAGCAGTTGCGTGGCCGCGGGGTTGAACGGATCGGGCGGCGGGGCTTCCGTGTCGGGATGTTTCGGCATCGAGCAGGCGGCGACGAGCAGGGACAGTGACGCGGCCATCGACACGACGGCCAGCGCATGACCCGCGCGCCGGCGCAGCGACACGCGCGCAGCCGTGTCAGGTGCATGCGACGATGCGTCGGGGGTGGCGCTCGAGCGTGCGTCGCGTTGCGTGGCAGACGTGGGCTGCATATCGTCGTTCCTCTCTAAACTGGCGAAGGCGTAAGGGTATCGCACTACGCTTGCCGCATGCGAGCGCAAACGCGGGTGAACAAAAGGTATAGGCGGTAAGGCGGGTACAGGCGGCATCGGCAAAAACGCAGGGTTGCCGCGACCACGCCGTTCGCCCCGCGGTTGCAGTCCGTTGCGCAACGGTTTCACCGGCATGGCTCGCCGCCGCCCCAGCCGCCTGACAGCACGCCCGGCAAGGTCGCCCGCGACGCGCTCCCCACACGGGTTATCGGCACGCGGCGGGCGCAGCCGCAGGGGCCGCGCATGTTAACATCGGCGCAGTCATTCATTCCACCCGCTTTTTGTCACAAATTCTCTGGAGCTTCCATGATGATCGGCCAACGCATCGGCACACCTCTTTCGACCTCGGCTACGCGCGTCATGCTGCTCGGCGCGGGCGAACTGGGCAAGGAAGTGATCATCGCGTTGCAACGGCTCGGCGTCGAAGTGATCGCGGTCGACCGCTACGCGAACGCGCCGGGGCATCAGGTCGCGCACCGTTCGCACGTGATCGACATGACTGACGCGAAGGCGTTGCGCGCGCTCGTCGAAAAAGAGCGCCCGCATCTGATCGTGCCGGAAATCGAGGCCATCGCCACCGACGCACTGGCCGCCATCGAAACGGAAGGCGTCGCCGAAGTGATCCCGACCGCGCGCGCGACGCAACTGACCATGAACCGCGAAGGCATCCGCCGCCTCGCCGCCGAGGAACTCGGCCTGCCCACGTCGCCGTACGCGTTTGCCGATTCGATCGACGAACTGAAGGCGGGCATCGCGAAGGTCGGTTATCCGTGCGTCGTGAAGCCGGTCATGTCGTCGTCAGGCAAAGGGCAGTCCGTTCTGCGCAGCGACTCCGATGTCGAACCGGCATGGCAATACGCGATGGCGGGCGGGCGCGTGAATCACGGGCGCGTGATCGTCGAAGGGTTCATCAACTTCGAATACGAGATCACGCAGCTGACCGTGCGCGCGATCGATTCCGCCACGCAGCAGACGGCCACCAGTTTCTGCGAGCCGATCGGCCACGTGCAGGTTGCGGGCGACTACGTCGAATCGTGGCAACCGCAGCCGATGAGCCCGCGCGCGCTCGAACGCTCGCGCGACATCGCCGACAAGGTGACGACGTCGCTCGGCGGCCGGGGCCTGTTCGGCGTGGAACTTTTCGTGCGCGGCGATGACGTATGGTTCTCGGAGGTCAGCCCGCGTCCGCACGACACCGGGCTCGTGACGCTCGCGTCGCAGCGTTTCTCCGAGTTCGAGTTGCACGCGCGCGCCATTCTCGGCTTGCCGGTTGATACGACCTTGCGCGCGCCGGGCGCGTCGGCCGTGATCTACGGCGGGTTGGACGAAACGGGCATCGCCTTCGAAGGCGTCGCGCAGGCGCTCGCCGTGCCGGGCGCGGACCTGCGCCTGTTCGGCAAGCCCGAGAGCTTCGTCAAGCGCCGCATGGGCGTGGCGCTCGCAACGGGCAGCGATATCGGCGAAGCGCTGCAGCGCGCCAAGCAGGCGGCTGCCGCTGTCAAGCCGGTGTCGGCGAAGTGAGAGAACGGATGGCGATTCGCACGTCGCCGCTCGAGGCGGGTAGATCGCGGGGCGGACCAGGAGCGGAGTGCGTGTGAAAGCTAGACAGTCAGGCAGCAAGGTCGCGCGGCGTATCGCGTCGCTGGCAGCGTCGATTGGGTTGATGGCCGCGTTGAGCGGCTGCGGGCTGGCCGCTGCGCCGTGCCGCATCGCCTCGGCGGGACTCAAGATCGTTCCCGTGGTCGGCCACGTGGCCGCCGCGCCGACCGACGCATGCGCCGACGTGATCGATCCATGAGCCGCAAACTTCGGCCGGGTCGCGTAGTCATAACAAAAGAGCGTCACGAAGCGAGGCATTCAATGAGCAGACGGTGGGTTGCATCGGTGGGCGTGCTGGCGTTCGTCGCGGCGTCGGGCGTGGCCCGCGCCGCCGGGTTGTCGCCGTTGCCCGATATCCGCACTTCGCACCGCGTGATCCAGAAGTACACCTGCGCGACGGGGCGCATCCTGCAAGTCACCTATCTGAACGCAACCAACGGTCAGAGCTTCGCGGTGCTGCCGGTGAAAGGCCGGCAGATGCTGTTCGTCAACGTGCTGTCCGGCTCCGGCGCGAAGTATCAGGCGGGTAGCTACACGTGGTGGACCAAGGGCCCGCAGGCCACCCTCTATGACGCGATGCAGGGCGAGGACGCGCCGCCGTTGCTGTCCGACTGCGTGACGATCGTCCGCTGATTTTTTTGCCGTTTCGCAGTTCCAGTCTCTCTCGCTGGTCACGCGGCTCGCCGCGCATCCCCACCGCCTGCGCGTGAAGCAACACGTTTTCGCCTCCGGTAGTAAGCTGTGTGCCACGCACAGGCCGCGCCCCGTCTCGATGCATCGGCGCGGCTGTCATCGTCTCCGATCATCCTTGTCCGCGTGCCGCTGCATACGTCGCAGCGGCCCGGTCTGCGTTCGTTCGTCAAGCGAGACTCCCCATGAAAGCATCGGATCTGTTCGTCAAATCGCTGGAGGCTGAAGGCGTCGAGTACGTGTTCGGCATTCCCGGCGAAGAAAATCTCGATCTCCTCGAATCGCTGCGCCGCTCCAGAATCAAGCTCGTGCTGACCCGCCATGAACAGGCAGCGGGCTTCATGGCCGCGACCTACGGCCGTCTGACGGGACGCACGGGCGTGTGTCTCGCGACCCTCGGGCCCGGCGCGACCAACTTCGTGACGGCCGCCGCGTATGCGCAGCTCGGCGCCATGCCGATGCTGATGGTCACCGGCCAGAAGCCGATCAAATCGAGCAAGCAGGGTCATTTCCAGATCGTCGACGTGGTGCGGATGATGGAGCCCCTCACCAAGTACACGCGGCAGATCGTGTCGGTTGCCAACATTCCCGCGTCGGTTCGCGAGGCGTTCCGTCAGGCCGAGGAAGAGCGGCCCGGCGCGACCCATCTCGAACTGCCCGAAGACGTCGCGCATGAAGAGGGTGACGGCAAGCCGATTCCAAAGAGCTACAGCCGGCGTCCCGTTGCCGAGGAAAAGGCGGTTGCGCACGCGGTGAAGGCGATCGTCGAGGCGAAGCATCCGCTGCTGATGATCGGCGCGGGCGGCAACCGCAAGACCACGCGCAAGATGCTGCGCGAATTCGTCGACCAGATCGGCATCCCGTTCTTCACGACGCAAATGGGCAAGGGCGTGATCGACGAATCGCATCCGCTGTGGCTCGGCAACGCGACGCTGTCGGACGGCGACTTCGTGCACCGCGCGATCGATCACGCCGACTGCATCATCAACGTCGGTCACGACGTGATCGAAAAGCCGCCGTTCTTCATGCGCGGCGCCGACGCGGGCGAGAGGACCGTGATCCACGTCAACTTTCTCGGCGCGGAAGTGGACACCGTGTACTTCCCGCAGATCGAAGTGGTCGGCGATATCGCCAACGCTGTCTGGCAGTTGAAAGAAGCGCTGCAAGGCAAGGGCGAGCATTGGGATTTCGCGCGTTTCAAGGAGATCAAGGAGCATTTCGAAGCGCATCTTGCGAAGGGCCAGCACGACGACCGCTTTCCGATGTACCCGGTGCGCGTCGTCCATGACGTGTACGAGACGATGCCCGTCGACGGCATCATCTGTCTCGACAATGGCATGTACAAGATCTGGTTCGCGCGCTATTACCGTGCGCACGAGCCGAACTCGCTGCTGCTCGACAACGCGCTCGCGTCGATGGGCGCGGGGCTGCCGTCGGCGATCGCGACCAAGATCGTTCATCCCGAGCGCAAGGTGATGGCCGTGTGCGGCGACGGCGGCTTCATGATGAACTCGCAGGAACTGGAGACGGCCGTGCGGATGAAGCTCGATCTTGTCGTGCTGATCGTGCGCGACGACGCGTTCGGCATGATCCGCTGGAAGCAGGAGAACATGAACTTTCCGGACTACGGAATGACGCTGAGCAACCCCGACTTCGTCGATTACGCGAAGAGCTATGGCGCGCAGGGGCATCGCGTCGCGTCGGCGGCGGAACTCGCGCCGCTCGTGCGTGAATGCTTCGCGACGCCGGGTGTGCATGTGATCGACGTGCCGATCGATTACTCCGATAACGAGCGCGTGCTCAACCGCGAGATCAAGCGGCTTTCGGCGCAGCTTTGAGCATCGCGCCGTCTTCGTCGGCGCGCGGCGCGGCCGCTGCGGAATGGTCCTTGCTGCCCGTGTTCGCTGCGCAAGCCGATTGCAATCAAGGAGAACGAGTCATGTTGCAGAAGAGCTACCCGTACTACCTCGCCAACGTCGCGGTCGCCGCGAACACCGATCTCGAAGTCACCGACAAGTTCAGCGGCGAAGTGGCGACGCGCGTGGCGCTCGCCGACGCGCAGGCCATCGACCGGGCGATCGGCCTCGCCGCCGACTCGATGCCCGCGATGCGCGCGATCCCGCCGTTCAAGCGTCAGGCCGTGCTCGAACATTGCGTGAAACGCTTTCGCGAGCGCTTCGACGAGATGGCGATGGCGCTATGCATCGAAGCGGGCAAGCCGATCAACGATTCGCGCGGCGAGGTCACGCGGCTGATCGATACGTTCAAGGTCGCGGCGGAAGAGTCGGTGCGCATCGACGGCGAAATCGTCAATCTGGAAATCTCGCCGCGCGCCAAGGGCTATCACGCTTATGTGAAGCGGGTACCGATCGGGCCGTGCTCGTTCATCTCGCCATTCAATTTCCCGTTGAATCTGGCCGCGCACAAGGTCGCGCCCGCGCTGGCGGCGGGCGTGCCGTTCGTGCTGAAGCCCGCGAGCCGCACGCCCATCGGCGCGCTGATCATCGGCGAAGTGCTGGCGGAAACCGACCTGCCGAAAGGCGCGTTTTCGGTCTTGCCCGCCCATCGCGACGGCGCCGATCTCTTCACCACCGATGAACGCTTCAAGCTGCTCTCGTTTACCGGCTCGCCCGCCGTCGGCTGGGACCTCAAGGCGAAGGCCGGCAAGAAGAAGGTGATTCTGGAGCTGGGCGGCAACGCCGCCGCGATCGTCGATGGCGACCAGCGTGACAAGCTCGATTACGTGGTGGACCGGCTCGCGTTTGGCGCGTTCTACCAGTCGGGCCAAAGCTGTATCGGCGTGCAGCGGATTCTCGCGCATGCGTCGCTGTACGACGCGCTGCGCGAAAAGCTGATCGCGAAGACGAAGTCGCTGAAGATGGGCGATCCGAAGGA
Organism: Paraburkholderia caribensis; assembly: GCF_002902945.1. Lineage (NCBI taxonomy): Bacteria > Pseudomonadati > Pseudomonadota > Betaproteobacteria > Burkholderiales > Burkholderiaceae > Paraburkholderia > Paraburkholderia caribensis. The sequence continues at coordinate 2,469,937 of NZ_CP026101.1, read as the reverse complement.
CGAAAAGACTTTCGTCGGGCCGATGATTTCGGAGTCGGAGTCGCGGCGCCTCGCGGGCTGGATGGAAAGCGCGGTGAAGGCGGGCGCGCAGATAGTCGCGGGCGGCAAGGTGGACGGCGCAATGTTCGAGGCGACGTTGCTGGAAAACGTCGGGCGCGACACCGATCTGTATCGCAAGGAAGCGTTCGGGCCGGTGGCGATCCTCGAAAAGTTCGACGACTTCAAAACGGCGCTCGCGACCGTCAACGACAGCGACTTCGGCCTGCAGGCGGGCATTTTCACGGATTCGCTCGCGCACGCGCATCAGGCCTGGGATGAACTCGAAGTGGGCGGCGTGGTCATCAACGATGTGCCGTCGTTCCGCGTCGACAATATGCCGTATGGCGGCGTGAAGGACTCGGGGCTTGGGCGCGAAGGCATCCGCTACGCGATCGAGGACATGACGGAGCTGCGGCTGATGGTCATGCGCGAAACGTGGTGAACGGGCCAACGTGAGCCGGGCGGCGTCGGGCGCAGGTCGGCGCGCTGTCACCAGATTGACTCGTTGCCCGTCTACGCTGCCCGCGTCGGCCGTGGTCCGTCCCTGCTTGAAACATGGCGTATTCATGACGGCGCGGGCGCGACAAGCAGAAACTCCGCGCACGCGCCATGGGTATTAGTGCCGAAGTGCTACAATACCGCCCTTTCCGGCGGATGTTTCCGCCGGCCGGAGCCGGCCGCATGCTTGCCGACACTCGCCGACGTTTGCGGCGCGAGTTCGGGCCTTGTGCGGAACGCCGTGGCTCCGCCTTCATCCTGATGTCCTGATGCCCTCCGCGGCCGCGGCCGCTGCAGAAGAAGCTGCAGAAACAATCTGAGCGGACGCCCCCGCGGCCGCCTTTGGCAACGCGCAAGCGGCAAAGCGCAGGCGCATTTTTAGCGAAAGCCACCATGTCCGACACAGCAACCACGCCTACCAACGCGACCTTCGACCAGTTCGGCCTGCATGCCGACATTCTCAAAGCCATCGCGGAACAGGGCTACACGACGCCGACGCCGATCCAGGCCGAGGCGATCCCAGTCGTACTGGGCGGCCGGGACGTGATGGGCGCCGCGCAGACCGGGACGGGCAAGACGGCCGGTTTCTCGCTGCCGATCATCCAGCGTCTGTTGCCGCTCGCCAGCACGAGCGCCTCGCCGGCCCGCCACCCGGTCCGCGCGCTGATCCTCACGCCGACGCGCGAACTCGCCGACCAGGTCGCCGCCAACGTGCAGGCGTACGCCAAACACACGTCGCTGCGCAGCGCTGTCGTGTTCGGCGGCGTCGACATGAATCCGCAATCGGCGGAACTGCGGCGCGGCGTCGAAATCCTGATCGCGACGCCGGGACGCCTGCTCGATCACGTGCAGCAGAAGACAGCCAATCTCGGCCAGGTGCAGATTCTCGTGCTCGACGAAGCCGACCGGATGCTCGACATGGGCTTTCTGCCCGACTTGCAGCGCATCCTGAACCTGCTTCCCGCCGAACGTCAGACGCTGCTGTTCTCGGCGACGTTCTCGCCGGAAATCAAGAAGCTGGCGGCCACGTATCTGCGCAATCCGCAGACGATCGAAGTGGCGCGCAGCAACTCGACGGCCACCAACGTCACGCAGATCGTCTACGAAGTGGCCGAGGGCGACAAGACGGGCGCCGTCGTGAAACTGATCCGCGATCGCGGCCTCAAGCAGGTGATCGTGTTCTGCAACAGCAAGATCGGCGCGAGCCGTCTCGCGCGTCAGCTGGAGCGCGACGGCGTGATTGCCACCGCGATTCACGGCGACCGCACGCAGAGCGAACGGATGCAGGCGCTCGACGCGTTCAAGCGCGGCGAGATCGAGGCGCTGGTTGCAACGGACGTGGCGGCGCGCGGTCTCGATATTGCCGAGTTGCCCGCCGTGATCAACTTCGATCTGCCGTTCAACGCGGAAGACTACGTGCACCGGATCGGCCGGACGGGCCGTGCGGGCGCATCGGGCGATGCGCTGTCGCTGTTCAGCCCGAACGAGCGCAAGCAGCTTGCCGACATCGAGAAGCTGATCAAGCGGCCGCTCGACGTGCAGCGCCTGACCGTCGATACGCCTGTGCGTCATCATCACGACGAGCGCGGCGCGCGACGCGAACGCGACGATCGCGGCAGCCGCCGCCGTACGACGGGCGCGCACGAGCGTCCGGCGCACGGGACGCACCATCGTCAGCAACCTGTCGACGATTTCTTCCTGAAGCCGTATGAGCCGTCGCCTTCTGCGGTCTCGGCTGCCGCGAAGCGCGACGAAGCACCCGCTGCGCCGCAGAAGCCTGCGTCGAAGCAGCCGCTCGCCGCGCTGCTGGGCGGCTTCGGCATGCCGCGCAAGACGACGCCCTCGAACTGATGTCGTGCCGCTGTTCGCGTGCTTGCGCGAATAGCGATGATCTCAAACGGAAACGGCGCCTTTGCAGGCGCCGTTTCCGTTTTGTGGCCAGTGTGATGGACGCGTCAGCGTTTGACGCGCTCCGACCAGGCGGCGATCGCTTCCGCGTAGAACGAATCCAGCGACTTCGCTGTTTGTGTCAGCTTCAGGCCGAGATGCAGCGCTGCGTCGGTCAACGCAACGAGCGGGTCGGTCGCGCTCAGCGGCAATGCGCCCGTCTGCTTGCTGAGTTTTTCGCCGTCGGCATTCGTCACGACGGGGACATGCAGATAAGAGGGCGTCGGCAGGCCCAGACAATGTTGCAGGTAGATCTGCCGCGCGGTGGAGTCGAGCAGGTCCGCGCCGCGGACGATGTGCGTGATGCGTTGATCCGCGTCGTCGACCACCACGGCCAGTTGATAGGCCCATTGATCGTCCGCGCGGCGCAGGACGAAATCGCCGACTTCGGTGGCGAGATTCTGGGTTTGCCGGCCTTGCCAGCCGTCGTCGAAGGTCACGATGGCGGCGTCGCCGTCCGGCACCCGCAGGCGCCATGCACGCGCGGGCTTGCCGTTCAGGCCGTTGCGGCAGGTGCCTGGATAGGCGAGGGTCGTATGCCGCGCGTGCGCGCGTACGAGCGAATCGGCGATTTCCTTGCGTGTGCAGCCGCACGGATAGACGAGGCCCGTGGCTTGCAGGCGCTCGAACGCGTGCTGGTAGAGCGGCATGCGCCGGCTTTGCCAGACGGGCGGCTCGTCGGCCACCATGCCGAAGCGGGCGAGGGTATCGAGGATATCTTCCGCCGCGCCGGGAACGGTGCGCGGGCCGTCGATGTCCTCGACGCGCACGAGCCACGCGCCGCGATGCGCGCGGGCGTCGAGCCAGCTTGCCAGCGCGCTGACCAGCGAGCCGAAGTGCAGCGGGCCTGTCGGCGACGGCGCGAAACGGCCGCGATAGGGTGCTTCGGTAACGGTCGTCATGCGAGGGTGTGGCGAGCGGCAGCGGCGCCGCCTATGCGCAACGGGTTCATGCGAGTAACGATGACGCGATGCGAGCGCCGCGATTACGCCGCGTGCGCCGCACCGACCTGCCGCTGCGCTTCCGGATGGCAGGATGCGCAGGTCTTGCCCGGCACGTAGAACGGCGACTTCTGGTCTTCCGGCGTGACGACGGCGCGGCAGCCGAAGCATTGGGTGGTCGCTGTCGGCTGAAGGTTCGGGTCGAGCGCGGTGCGATAGTCGAACACGAAACATTCGCCGTTGTAGTGCGCGCCGCCCACTTCCTCGAAATACTTCAGGATGCCGCCTTCGAGCTGATAGACATTGTCAATGCCGACTTCCTTCATGTGGATGGCTGCCTTCTCGCAGCGGATGCCGCCCGTGCAGAACGACACGACCGTCTTGCCTTCGAGGTCCGCGCGGTTCTGCTCGATCACTTCGGGGAACTCGCTGAATTTCGTGATCCGATAGTCGAGCGCGTTATCGAACGTGCCGACATCGACTTCAAATGCGTTACGCGTGTCGAGCATCACGACAGGGCGCCCCGCGTCGTCGTGGCCGCGGTCGAGCCATGCCTTCAGCGTGCGGGCGTCGACGGCCGGCGCGCGGCCCAGTTCCGGCTGGATAGCCGGTTTTTTCATCGTGATGATTTCGCGCTTGAGCTTGACGAGCATACGGCGAAACGGCTGTTTCTCGGACAGGCTTTCCTTGAATTGCAGTTCGGCGAACTTGCCTTCGAACAGCGGGTCGTGGCGAACGTAGTTGATGAATTCGCGTACTTGCGGAATGTTACCGGCGATAAACAGGTTGATGCCCTCCGGCGCGAGCAGGATGGTGCCGCGCAGGCCGAGTTCGTTGCAGCGCGCGGTGACGAGCGGCCGCCATTCGACGGTTTTGTCGAGCGTCACGAACTGGTAGGACGAAAGATTCAGGATATTCATGCTGGTCCAGCGACAAAGCGCCGTGCGCGGCGCGCGCATCAAGGGCTGGCGCAGCACGCGTACGGCAGAAAAATGGATTCGAACGCGTATTATCCCTCATCCTGGCAGTCGGTCCGCAATCCGCCGGACAGCATATTGACCTGCGTCGAAATAGCCGCACGGCCGACCCGCGCAAGCGCTCACGGCCATTGACAAAGGCCGGCGCGCGAGCCCGCCTGGCCGGGTGGCCAACAGGGGCGTTCGGACGCGCTTTGGCCGAAAAATTTCAGGAGGGCGGGGTTACAATGTCGCCCATGTCAGATCCCCGCTTCGTCCATCTCCGCGTTCACTCCGAATTCTCGATTGCCGATGGCATCGTGCGTATCGACGACGTCGTCGCTTCCGCTGCCAAAGACGGTCAGGGCGCGCTCGCGCTCACCGATCTCGGCAATGCATTCGGCCTCGTCCGTTTCTACCAGGAAGCCCGTGGCAAAGGGGTCAAACCCATTGCCGGCTGCGACGTCTGGATCACGAATCCCGACGACCGCGACAAGCCTTCGCGGCTTCTGTTGCTGGTCAAGAACAAGACCGGCTATCTGAATCTTTGCGAACTGCTGTCGAAGGCGTGGCTGACGAACCAGTATCGTGGGCGCGCGGAAGTGGACACCGCGTGGCTCGAAGGCGGGCTCGCCGAAGGGCTGCTCGCGCTGTCGGGTGCGCAGCATGGCGACGTCGGCATGGCGCTCGCGGCGGGCAACGAGGAAGCCGCGAGGCGCAACGCACAGCGCTGGGCGGCGATCTTTCCGAACGGTTTCTATATCGAACTGCAGCGCGGCGGCCAGCCCGGTGCGCAGGCGTATGTGCAGCAGGCGGTCGCGCTCGCGGCGTCGCTGAAGCTGCCCGTGGTCGCCACGCATCCGCTGCAGTTCATGACGCCCGACGACTTCACCGCGCACGAGGCGCGCGTGTGTATTTCGGAAGGCGACATGCTCGCGAATCCGCGTCGCCAGAAGCGCTTCACGACAGACCAGTATTTCCGCACGCAGGCCGAGATGGTGGAGATGTTCGCCGACATTCCGTCGGCGGTGGCCAACACCATCGAAATCGCGAAGCGTTGCAATCTGACGCTCGAACTCGGCAAGCCAAAGCTGCCGCTGTTCCCGACGCCGGACGGCATGTCGCTCGACGACTACCTGGTGCAACTGTCGAAAGAAGGGCTGGAAAAGCGTCTGGAGCAACTGTTCCCGGAACAGGATAAACGCGACGCGCAGCGCGAAACGTATTACGCGCGGCTCGACTTCGAATGCGGCACGATCATCAAGATGGGCTTTCCCGGCTACTTCCTGATCGTCGCGGACTTCATCAACTGGGCGAAGAACAACGGCGTGCCCGTGGGGCCCGGCCGGGGCTCGGGCGCGGGCTCGCTGGTCGCCTACGCGCTCGGCATTACCGACCTCGACCCGCTGCGCTACAACCTGCTGTTCGAGCGTTTTCTGAATCCGGAGCGGGTGTCGATGCCCGACTTCGACATCGACTTCTGCCAGCACGGCCGCGATCGTGTGATCCAGTACGTGAAGGAGAAGTACGGCGCGGACGCCGTGTCGCAGATCGCCACCTTCGGCACGATGGCCGCTAAGGCCGCCGTGCGCGATATCGGCCGCGTGCTCGATCTCGGCTACATGTTCACGGACGGGGTCGCGAAGCTGATTCCGTTCAAGCCCGGCAAGCACGTCACCATCGCCGACGCGATGAAGGAAGAGCCGCTCTTGCAGGAGCGCTTCGACAACGAAGACGAAGTGCATCAGCTGCTCGAACTCGCGCAGCGCGTGGAAGGCCTGACGCGTAACGTCGGCATGCACGCGGGCGGCGTGCTGATCGCGCCCGGCAAGCTGACGGATTTCTGTCCGCTCTATACGCAGGGCGATGAAAGCGGCGTCGTGAGCCAGTATGACAAGGACGACGTCGAAGCCGTCGGCCTCGTGAAGTTCGACTTTTTGGGCCTGACCACGCTGACCATTCTCGACTGGGCCGAGCGCTATATTCGCCGTCTCGATCCGTCGAAGGAGAACTGGTCGCTCGCGCAGGTGCCGCTCGACGACCCGGCGTCGTTCTCGATCCTCAAGAAAGCGAACACGGTCGCCGTGTTCCAGCTGGAAAGCCGCGGCATGCAAGGCATGCTGAAGGACGCGCAGCCCGATCGCTTCGAGGACATCATCGCGCTCGTGGCGTTGTACCGTCCGGGCCCGATGGACCTGATTCCGAGCTTCTGTGCGCGTAAGCACGGCCGCGAAACGGTCGAATATCCAGACCCGCGCGTCGAGCCTGTTCTGAAAGAGACCTACGGCATCATGGTCTACCAGGAGCAGGTGATGCAGATGGCGCAGATTATCGGCGGCTATTCGCTGGGTGGCGCCGACCTGCTGCGTCGCGCGATGGGCAAGAAGAAGCCCGAGGAAATGGCGAAGCACCGCGAGATCTTCGCCGAGGGCGCGGCGAAGAACGGCCTGACACGCGAGAAGGCCGACGAGACCTTCGACCTGATGGAGAAGTTCGCGGGCTACGGCTTCAACAAGTCGCACGCGGCTGCCTATGCGCTGCTCGCGTACCACACCGCGTGGCTCAAGGCGCACCATCCCGCCGAATTCATGGCGGCCAATATGTCGCTCGCGATGGACGACACGGACAAGGTCAAGATCCTGTTCGAAGACTGCATCGCGAACAAGATGGCCGTGCTGCCGCCGGACATCAACATGTCCGCATACCGCTTCGAGCCTGTCGCGGAACCCGACGGCAAGCGTTCGCGCACGATCCGCTACGGTCTCGGCGCGATCAAGGGCAGCGGCCAGAACGCGATTGAAGAAATCCTGCGCGCGCGCGAGGAAGGCTTGTTCGTCGATCTGTTCGATTTCTGCAACCGGATCGATCGCCGCATCGTCAATCGCCGCACGATCGAAGCGCTGATTCGCGCAGGCGCGTTCGATTCCTTGCACGAGAACCGCGCGCAACTGATCGCGTCGGTGTCGCTCGCCATGGAAGCCGCGGATCAGGCGAGCGCCAACGCGATGCAGGCGGGCCTGTTCGATATGGGCGACGCACCGTCGCAGGGCCATGAACTGATCGACGAACCCGCGTGGCCGGAAAAGCGCCGTTTGCAGGAAGAGAAGACGGCGCTCGGCTTCTACCTGTCGGGCCATCTGTTCGATGCCTACAAGGACGAAGTGCGCCGCTTCGTGCGTCAGAAGATCGGCGAATTGAAGGAAGGGCGTGACAAACTGGTGGCGGGCGTGATCGTGTCGCTGCGTACGCAGATGACCCAGCGCGGCAAGATGCTGATCGCACTGCTCGACGACGGCACGGGCCAGTGCGAAGTGACCGTCTTCAACGAGCAATTCGAGGCGCACAAGCAGTTGTTCAAGGAAGACGAACTGCTCGTCGTCCAAGGCCAGGCGCGCAATGACGCGTTCACGGGCGGCATCCGCTTTACCGTCGATACGCCGATGGACCTCGGCCGCGCTCGCACGCGTTACGCGCAAGCAGTGAAGGTGCAGATGAACGGCAACGCGAATGCGCTCGTGCTGCGCTCCGTGCTCGAAGCCTATCGCGCGAAGCCGGAAGACGCGGAAGTCGCTGCGCCTCCGCCCGCTGCGCGAGGCGGCGGGCGTGGCGGCTTCGGCGGCAACGGCGATTCGGGCGGGCGCGGGCAGCGGCAATCCGCGCCGATGCCGAACGGCCTTGCCGTGCAGATCGTCTATCGCAGCGACAACGCGGAAGGCGAAGTGCGGCTTGGCGATGCATGGCGCGTGAGGCCGACGGACGAACTGCTGGCCGCATTGCGCAGCGAGTTTTCGGGCAGCGCGATCGAGATCGTGTATTGATGCCGGTGCCGGGCGGCGGGTGTTGATGGTTGTCGATGAATCGAATCCGATTAACCGGACCGCCCGCGCTCAACGACCCGAAGCGCCTTCGCGGCCGAGTTGCGCAAGCTTCAGAAACCGGTAATACACGGTTTCCGCATTGAACATCGCGATCATGAAACCCGCCCGGCCGTCGAGAAATCCACGCCGCAAGAAATAGGTTCGCACGAACGCCCAGGCGCCTCGTGCGACGGCCTTGCCGAAGCTGCCGCGTTGACCTGCCGCATGCCGCTGTTGCGCGCCTGCCGTCGAATACGCGTCGAGCTTGCGCAGCACCGCCTCGAAGTCTTCGTACGAGTGGTGCATCAGCTTGCCTTCCAGCCGCTTCGCGGGCGAATCGAACACGAGCCGCTCGTGCACGAGGTCGTCCGAGAAGCGCGCGGCGCCGCGTTTGAAGAGGCGCGGAATCCAGTCGGGATACCAGCCGCCGTGGCGCACCCAATGTCCGCAGAAGGCGGACAGGCGGTCGACTGCATAGACATCGGCGGCGGGCGCGGCGAGCACGCCCGCAATCGACACGGCCAGTTCCGGCGTGACGATCTCGTCGGCGTCGATCGACAGCACCCAGGCCGTGCCGAGCGCATCCAGCGCGCGGTTCTTCTGCGGGCCGAAGCCGGGCCAGTCGGTGTGTGTCAGCACGCGCGCGCCGTGTGCGCGGGCGATCTCGACGGTGCGGTCGGTGCTGCCGCTGTCGACGACGACGATCTCGTCGGCGAATGCGACGGCGCGCAGGCATTCGTCGAGGCGGAGCGCGGCGTTCTTCGTGATGAGCGCGACGCCGAGTGTGGGTTGTGTCATGCGAATGGATGCCGGGAGAGACGGCGCACGGTCCGCCCCGCCTGCTGCCGGGGTACCGTCGCCCAACGAAAGTTGCGCAAGTATATACACAGCGGCGCACAGCGGGATGGCGGCCGGCGCCAGGCGCCGGCCCGTGGCGAACGGGCGCCTCAGCCCGTTTCGCCCGCACCGCGCCGTGAAAATCTGCAAACGCGTGGATTTCCAATCATTTAGCCGCGTCGGGATGGCATGCCGAACGGTTTACAATGTCGCATTCGCAATCCGCCCCAGGGGCGGCCTACGGGTGCCGTGAAGCGCGCCCGCATTCTCAGAGGAAGTCTTGAGCGCCAAGCCAACGTTAAGCAAGCCCATCGGCTCCCGTGAAGCAACGTCGACTGTCGTCGTCCTGCGCCGGCTGTGGCCGTATGTGAAGCCGCTCATCTGGACCGTTGTCGCCGCCATCCTCACGATGGGCGTCGTCGCCGCCACCGAGGCGGGGATTCCCGCACTGCTCAAGCCGCTGCTCGACCACGGCTTCGGCGCGCACAGCAGCGACAGCGCGAAATGGTTCGTGCCGCTCGCCATCATCGGCCTCGCGCTGTTGCGCGGCGTCACGCAGTACGCGTCGGGCTATCTGCTGTCCTACGTGTCGAACCGCATCCTGCTGGATCTGCGGCTGACCATGTTCAACCGGATGATACACAGCAGTGTTTCGTTCTTTCAGCGCGAGACGGCCAGCACGGTCATCAACGCAATCGTCTTCGAGGTCAACCAGATCCTGAACGTGCTGATCGGCGTGATGGTGACGCTCGTGCGCGATTCGCTGACGGTCGTGTTCCTGCTCGGTTACCTGTTCTACCTGAACTGGCGCCTGACGCTGATCGTCGCGGTGCTGCTGCCGGGCATCGGCTGGCTGGTCGGCAAGATCAACCGCCGGCTGCGTCGCCTGAACCGCGAGCATCAGACGCTCACCAACGAGTTGTCCTATATCGTCGAGGAGACGGTAGGCGGCTACAAGGTCGTCAAGGTGCACAACGGCGAGCGGTACGAGATCGACCGTTTCACGGAAATGAGCAAGCAGCTGCGCGGCTATTCGATGCGCATGACGGTATCGGGCGGCCTCGCGCAGCCGCTGACGCAGTTTCTGGCATCGATCGCGCTCGCGGTCGTGATCACGATTGCCGTCGTGCAGTCGTCGCACGACCAGACTACAGTCGGCGGCTTTGTCGCGTTCGTGACGTCGATGTTGCTGATCATCTCCCCGCTCAAGCATCTGATGGACGTGAATCAGCCGTTGCAACGCGGGATGACGGCGGCCGAACTGATCTTCGGACTGATCGACGAGCCGTCGGAGCCGCCGGGCGGCGGGCGCAAACTCGAGCGTTCGACGGGCGAGGTCGAATTCCGCGACGTGTCGTTCAGGTACGGCGCGAGCGGACCGATGCAGCGGCAGACGCTCGATAGCGTGTCGTTCAAGGTCGCGCCCGGTGAAATGGTCGCGCTGGCCGGCCCATCGGGCAGCGGCAAGACGACGCTCGTGAACCTGCTGCCGCGCTTCTTCGATCCGAGCGGCGGGCAGGTGCTGGTCGACGGCGTCGCGTTGCCGGAGTACGACATTCATGAATTGCGCAGCCAGATCGCGATGGTGAGCCAGGACGTCGTGCTGTTCAACGACACGATCGCGAACAACGTCGCCTACGGGCAGACGGCCGACGCCGAACGCGTGAAGGCGGCCTTGCATGCGGCCAATCTGTGGGACACGGTGGCGGCGATGCCGAACGGCATCGAGACGCTGATCGGCGACAACGGCATGATGCTGTCGGGCGGCCAGCGCCAGCGTCTCGCGATCGCACGCGCGGTGTACAAGGACGCGCCCATCCTGATTCTCGACGAAGCCACGTCTGCGCTCGATTCCGAATCCGAGCGCCACGTGCAGGCCGCGCTCGAAACGCTGATGAAGGGCCGCACGACGCTCGTGATCGCGCACCGGCTGTCGACCATCGAGCGCGCGGACCGCATCCTCGTGCTCGACGCGGGACGCATCGTCGAGCGAGGCAGCCATCGCGAACTGCTCGCGCAGAACGGGCTGTACGCGCATCTGCATCGCATCCAGTTCCAGCAGCATGCGGCGTGACGACCGTGTGACCCCACGATAGAAC